>CAZRPJ010000145.1:0-1627 GCA_964601965.1 uncultured Croceivirga sp. | reverse complement strand
CAAAATCGAGAATGAGGACTTGGTTTTGCATGGGCAAAAATAGCAAAATGGGCTATTTGCCAAAGCATCTTTTTGGGTATATTTATTCGTAGGTATACTAAAGCAAAATCATGAAACATCTTACGGCCATTATTTTTGGACTCGCTATCGTTATAGCAGCATATTTTTTGGGTAGTGCTTATGTAAAAAGAGCAAACCCGCCACAGGTGATTGCTGTAACCGGGTTAGGCAATGAAAATTTCACTTCAGATCTTATTGTTTGGGAAGGCCGGTTTTCTGCATTTAGTCCTGTTTTAACCACTGCTTTCGATCAATTAAATCGCCAAAAAGAAATCGTAAAGGACTATTTGGTGAGCAAAGGAATTGCAGAAGAGAATATCATCTTCAACTCTGTTCAAACCACCGAACAGCGTGATAATAGATACGAAAATGGAAATTATGTAGGTAGTATTTTTAGAGGATACGAGTTATCACAAGCTGTTCAAATAGAAGCAACAGATGTGGCCAAAATAGAGCAAGTTTCTAGAGAAATTACGGAGTTATTAAATAAAGGCGTTCAGTTTAATTCTTCTCCACCTCGGTATTATTACACCAAACTAGCTGATTTAAAAATTGAAATGATTTCCAAGGCTACAGAAGATGCCCGCATTAGAGCAGAAAAAATAGCAGAAAATGCTGGAGGTGTGTTGGGCGATTTAATTTCTGCACGAATGGGTGTTTTTCAGATTACTGGCCAGAATTCTGGAGAAGACTACAGTTGGGGTGGCGCATACAATACTGCCTCTAAAAACAAGACCGCTTCCATAACCATGCGATTGGAATATAACGTTAAGTAGTTTTTAACTTAACACTTTTAGTCTTTTCTTTGCCCCTTTAATTCTATTTGGGGATGATTAAAGGTTTTATTTTTGATTTAGACGGTGTTATTACCGATACGGCCGAATTACATTACTTGGCGTGGAAAAAATTAGCCGATGATATGGGTTGGAATTTTGATCGTGAAGTAAACGAAAAACTTCGCGGTGTTTCCAGAATGGATTCCATTAACATTATCATGGAGCACAATCAAGCAACCGTTGCAGAAGATAAATTAGTAGAACTTGCTACTTTAAAGAATGACATCTATGTAGCTAGTCTGGATCAAATGACTCCAGAAGACTATCTCCCAGGGGCCCAAGAATTACTTACTTTATTACGTCATGAAGGATTTGCTGTGGCCTTAGGAAGTGCCAGCAAAAACTCCTCCAAGGTTTTGACACAATTGGAGGCCAAGAAGTTTTTTGATGTGATTGGTGATGGAAACAGTGTTTCTAAAAGCAAACCAGCTCCAGATATCTTTTTATTTGGTGCCAAACAACTAGGCCTAGAACCAGAAGAATGCATTGTTTACGAAGATGCAGAAAGTGGTGTGGATGCTGCCAAGGCAGGAGGTTTTTATTGTGTAGGTATTGGACCAGAAGAACGGGTGGGGCATGCAGACGTTCGTTTCGATTCTATGAAAGAAGCTACGTTGTTTGCTGTAAAATCTCATTTTACTGAGCTATTTTAACCAACGATATTTGATAAAAAAATAAAAGCCCCGGGAACCACTCCGGGGCTTTTTAGTAAAATCAAAACCAACCTAAAC
>CAZRPJ010000144.1:0-1665 GCA_964601965.1 uncultured Croceivirga sp. | reverse complement strand
ATTCTTGTAGCAAAATCAGCGCTTCCTGTTGTTAAAAGAATAATGCCATCTTTTGATATAGGATTATATCGAAAAGTCGTGTTTATTGGTGGATTGTTCTTTCCATCGTGACCTATGATAAAATTATTGTAATCTATTTGGGCATATAAAAAAGTACCTAAGCCATAGATGGGAGCTCCAAGCGTTTCTGCTTCAACTTGCCACATCAATTTTTGAAACTTAGTTGATAATGGTTTTTGATTAGAATTGTCTTCATCAAATAGATAGAAGAGCTTTTCTAAGTCTCCCAAAGTGGTGTATAGCGCACTAGCCGCTTGTGCCGTATAATACCGATGTGCAGCTTTTGAACCATCTAAATTGTAGAAATCGGCTAAGCTCTCGAGAAAGCGTTCATCCCATTGGTAAAATGACGATTTCATTTGCAGGGGCTCAAAAATTTCGGTTTTCATATAAGCATCGAAAGAGTGACCGCTTACCTCCTCAACAATGAGTTGTAATACGGTGAATCCCCCTCCGGAGTATTTCCATTCACTACCGGGTTCAATACCAACGACTGTTCTACCGTCACAACCTGGGTCTACGTCCTGAGCTTTCGTTAAGGAAGCTTCTAAAGTCTGTACTTCTTCTGGAGATTTAAAACCTGCATAACCAAGTCCATCTGTTAATCCTGCGGTGTGACTCAACAATCTTCTTATTGTGACCTCATTATTGTCAAAATCACTTTCAGGTAGTTGCCATCTCGAAAGGTATTGGTCTATTGGCGTATCTAAATCTAACTTCCCCTCTTGTACCAGTTTCATTACTCCAATTGTAGACACAAATTTGGAAAGGGACGCTACTTGAAAAACAGTATTTCTATCCACAAGTCCATCATTTGAATAAAAAGACTCTGCCGCAACTTTTCCATTTTTGAAAACTCCCAAAGCCATATTACCAACGAACTCGTTTTGAAGCTCGTTTTGAACCGAAGCACTAAAAGCAAATGGTGTTTTTTCATTTGTAAATGGCCTATGCCACCATCCCTTATCAGTGCCAAAAAATACTATTACTGTGTAAATCACCATCAAAGCAATTGCAACTGCCACATATTTTAAAATTCGTTTCATAGTTTCAGTTTTAAGAAGGTTATTTAGTTTATGGAAGTCAACTTTTTAACTAATTCAAGACATGAAATAGGCTCCGAAAACTCTATTCGCGTAACGGAGCCTTTTCTGACTACTTAGTTGGTCTGGGGCATTTCTACATTCCAAGCCCCTGTAGCCGCAACTTTTGCTGCATACTCGGTAAAATCGATGGCTTTTCTACCCAGCACTTTCTCAACATCTTGAGAAATCTCTTGATTGTCTGGATTTCCCAAAACCTCTTTAAATAAGTAGCCAAAGAGCCAAACATAAGAATCCGGTAATCCTGCTTTTCGCATTCCTTCTTTAAATTCATCAATGGAAATCGGTACAAATTGGATGTGTTTATTGGACGCTTTTGCCATAATTCCTACCACCTCTTCAAAAGTTCTCATTTCTGGTCCCGTAACGGTAATCGTTTGTCCGTTATAAGCATCATCTACCAAAACCTTAGAGACAACGTCTGCAATATCCATGGCATCTACAAATGGAATTCTGGCCTCTGGCATGGGCAGTGCCACCACACCATTTAACACAAATTCTA
>CAZRPJ010000143.1:0-1748 GCA_964601965.1 uncultured Croceivirga sp. | reverse complement strand
GGGATATGGAACAGTTGGCCTTAGCAGGATATGCCATTAAAAAATGGAGTTTGGTGGATCAATTCCCACATACGGCTCATATCGAGACCGTGGTGTTGTTTGAGAAGTAAGAATTGAATGAATTGTATCGGATCTCGTATTATTCATCCAGTTGCTTTAATCTTTCTCTGGCATTTTGATTACTTGAATTGAGTTGTAAAGAGACTTTAAAATTCTCCATTGCTTTTTCTGTATCCCCAATAAATAAATACCCTTCGGCCAAACTATCGAAAATGTTGGATGAATTTGGGTACAGTTGTGTAGCCAGCTTAAATATTGCAATTCCGTCTAAAGATCTTGTCGGATTAAAAACAAGTTGTAATCCAAGCGTATTGAGCTTACCTTCTTGCAATTGAAAAGGAGGATATTCTTCTTGAATGGTGGTATACAGGTTGGTTAGATCATTATAATTCTGTTTTAATGCTAGATCATTAAAATCCTCAAAGCTAAAGGCCTTCTTTTGTGCATTCTTGCTTTTTTTGGAAACAAGGTTACTATCCATTTTGGCATTTTTTAAGTAGTCTAAAGCATCCAAATCGTTTTTTATTGTCGCATCAAGAAATTTAAGGGTTTGAGTTGTTGCGATTCGATAAGAATCCATGATTTCAAGGTCACTTTTATCTTGTCTTTTATCTCTTTGTGCAAAAAGAACGCCCAAAGTGCTAAAGTAGCTATGCGTGAGATGGTGAAATTTTAAGCGATAGGCATCACTATGGGTAATGCTATCGTATAATTTAAATGTGGTATTAAGTTTAGCATCAATTTTATCTTCAATTAAAACCTTCTCTGGGATATTTTTTTGCGCCATATGGATATAGGGCACATCAAGTAGCTGGGGATTGAAGAAAGGAGATTGCTTCAGAAGTCCATATTGGTAACGTTCTGTACCATCAAGACTAACTAATGCCTTAACAGCATCGTTACGATTTTGAACGATGGTATTAGAAAGACCGCCAAAACTAAAACCCATGAGAGCAATAGCATCGGTATTTGCGTAAGGCAGTTTAGTCACTTCTTTGATAAGAAATTCTACATCTCTAGCTTGTGTTTCCATTTCCATAGCGTTATTGTTACTAAACCACCTTGTTTGAGTTCCTCGGCTAGGACTAGAAATTACAATGTAGCCATTACTGGCCAATAGCTCGCAAAGCGCAAAATTCTCAATAGAAGAGGCTTGATAGCTTGGGGTGTAAATAACTACAGGAAATTTTCCTTTGGAGAAGGGTGGTCGCTTAAAGGCATTTGTATGTTCTAATAGATGCTTCTGATTTTCATGAGTATTTGCATAGTAAAACCAATTGAGTAGCTGTTCATTGGGTAAATGTTCCCATTCTTCTTCTTCCTTTAAGATTTCAAAGTAATTTAAAATGCTTAGCTGTTCGCCGTCAACAGTTTCTTGATTGGAAGGATACCAGAGACTTATGGGAATAGGTCTTAGTACCTTTCTTGTGGTGTAATCATAAATTCTACTATAGGTTCTTGAGCTATCAACTTGAGTATAATGCCGGAAACCCACGGTGTAGCTCCCTTTAGTAAGATTCATTTCTTCTAGAGAAGTTTGAGCTTCTAAAAAATGGATGGTGAAAAGTAGTGCAGAGAATACAAGAATAAAACGCATCGATATTTGGTTAGGATTCAACCTAAAGATGCTACCAATTAGCTGTTGTTACAGTTTAATTAAAATAAGAATCGATTGGAAACAAGTACCC
>CAZRPJ010000142.1:0-1773 GCA_964601965.1 uncultured Croceivirga sp. | reverse complement strand
TCTACAGTGAGACTCACCAATGATATTGTCAGCGATTTATTGACCAGACTTGCAACCAGGCTTCCCATGATGCACTAATGTGACGCCGGCCTTTCATAACGTATTTACCCAAATTTTACTTATAAATTTTCACGTATTCAGTTCATTACGCTTCTGCGACAATATACCCTAGCTCTTTTGCTCTATTTTTTAGATTTAAAATCGCCCTTGCTCGGTACTGCTGTTCGTAGTAATTTTCTCCTGCTTCCTTATAGCTTTCCCCTGTCTTCAACATGTTGTAAAGGATGCGGCATAATTTGTGCGCAGTCGCTGTAATCGCTTTAGGCGTGCCTAAACGAGCCTTCATCCTTCGAAAAAAGGCGCCTAGCGCTGTTTTAGACCGATGCAAGGTAAAGGCTGCCATCCGTAGAGCCTGAGCTGCTCTATTATCAGTTGGCCTTGTTTTGCTGCTCAGAACTTTGCCCCCAGAAATCTTGTTCCCAGGACACAGCCCTAGCCATGATGCAAATGCTTTTCCATTCCTCCATTTTGACATGTTTATGCCTATTTCAGATAGGATAACCATTGCATTGCTCCCATCGATGCCGGGAATTGTAGTTAGGTCTATATGGGCGATTTTTTTAATGCTAGAGGTAACATCAAATCCGTAAGGGCTGCGATTAGAGTCAGTTTTAAGCGGGCGTTTTTTGGAGGCTTTTTCTCCTCCTCCAGATTTGTTCGGCGGTGGAGGTGTCTTTATTTGCATATTGCTTAATGTTTTTTCGATAATTTTTTCACAAGCCTCAATTTGTGTATGGAAAAATTCATAGCCTTTATAAGCCTGCTTTAGCGCAAAGAGGTGTTCTTTGCGATAGTTACCTTCTAAGGCTTTTTCGATTAAGTCTTTGTTCTTGCGGCAGAGACCCACGCTCAATTCAGCTAAAACTTTAGGATTCTTCTCTCCTTTTAATATAGATCGAACAATTCTTAATCCCGTTAAACTATTTATTTTGCTGATCGCATGATTTAATTGAATATTCATTTGTGTTAATGCTTTATGCATTAGTTGAACCTGTGCCCCTGCCGACGAGAATAAACTGGTACGTAATCTTACATAGGAACGCAGCTCTACAATCTCATTTTCTGGGCGAAAAGACCCGCTTAGCAACCCATATGAGTGCAGTTGCTGGATCCACTGACAATCCTTGACGTCTGTTTTCCTTCCAGGAACGCTTTTGAGAAAGTGCGGATTAACCAGTAGCACTTCAAAGCCCTCCGAGTCGAGCATTTCATAGGGGGCAATCCAGTATACACCCGTCGATTCCATAGCAACGCTTTTTATATTATTTTCCTTAAGCCACCTGATCATATCCCTTAGATCTGATGTAAATGTTAAAAAAGAGCGAACCTCTTGCTCTTTAGGGTTTTTAGCTATGCAAACAAATAGTTCACTAGCTCCAATATCAATACCAGCGCATTGTGGATTTAGATGACTTAATTGAGATGGTTTTGTTTGTAACTTTTCTATACATTTAGCCATTTTAGAGCTCCTTTCTTAAAGATAATCAATGAAAAGTATACTCGAATTGCTCGGTTACTTGGAGATATTTTAGGACGCTAGACCTTTAAGGGGGCTTGCAAAATTAGCGATTAGGCGATTTTTGGCAAATAAGAAGCTCAAGACAAGTTTACATGCCCTTTAGGGTAGGCGGCTTAGATTGAGCCTTCTATTTTCAGAAAAGTATAGTGGACCCCATATTCTGGACCAATAAGTAAGTTACACTTTTGGCAGCT
>CAZRPJ010000141.1:0-1798 GCA_964601965.1 uncultured Croceivirga sp. | reverse complement strand
ACCGCAGAAATTATTGTGGCGCTTAAACCAATTCTTGAAGAATTTCAGCCCGATTATGTCTATGTTCACGGAGACACCACCACTACAATGGCCTCTAGTGTGGCATCATTCTATGGAGGGGCAAAAGTTTGCCATGTAGAAGCTGGGCTTAGAACTTTTAACAAATTGGCACCATTTCCAGAAGAGGTTAATAGGTGTATAACCGGTGTGGTGGCCGATCTACATTTTGCACCCACAGAAACTTCTAAACAAAACTTACTGTCTGAAAATAAAAATCAGGACACTGTATATGTCACTGGAAATACAGTAATTGATGCGCTAGAGTTTAGTGTACAAAAGGTCTCACAAAAAGGTTGCTTTTGGTAACAGGGCACAGACGTGAGAACCACGGAGAGAAATTTGTAGCTATTTGTGAAGCCCTAAAGGCTATCGCAGTAAATCATAAAGATGTACAGATTATCTATCCTGTGCATTTAAATCCAAAAGTGCAAGAGCCAGTATACGCTATTTTAGGAGACGTTCCCAATGTGGTGCTTATTGACCCCTTATCGTACCCAGCTTTTGTATGGTTAATGAACCAATCTTTTCTAATAATTACCGACAGTGGAGGGGTACAAGAAGAAGCGCCAAGTTTAGGAAAGCCAGTATTGGTGATGCGTGAGACTACAGAACGACCAGAAGCGGTTAAAGCAGGGACTGTATTATTGGTAGGAACTGACAAAGAAAAAATATACCAAGAAGCCACCAAGCTTTTAACCAATAAACAAGAATACGAATTAATGGGCAAGCTTCACAACCCCTATGGTGATGGCATGGCTTGTAAGCGAATTGTAGAACAAATTATGAAAATGGGATAGTTATGGAAAAACCTTCTGTTGTAATGATGGGTTTAGGTTATATAGGCCTTCCAACAGCAGCATTGATTGCGCAAAATAAAACCAAAGTTTTTGGGGTGGATATCAACCAAAGTGTAGTAGATACTATTAATGCTGGTAAGATCCACATTGTAGAGCCATCTTTAGATGAATCTGTCCATAACGCGGTTACTAATGGATATTTAAGAGCAGGTGTTGAGCCTGTTGCCGCAGACACCTATCTTATTGTTGTTCCTACGCCTTTTAAAGACAAAAATGAACCTGATATTTCTTTTGTTCAATCTGCCACTAGAATGGTTTTACCCTTATTGAAGGAAGGAGATTTGTACATTATTGAGTCTACGTCTCCAGTAGGGACCACGGAGAAAATGAGGGACTTTATTTATAAAGAACGCCCAGACCTGCAAAATAAACTTTTCATAGCCTATTGTCCTGAGCGAGTATTGCCAGGAAATGTAATGTATGAGTTGGTCAATAATGATCGCGTTATTGGTGGAATTGATGAGGCGTCAACGGAAAAAGCAGTGGCATTTTATAAAGACTTTGTAAAAGGGGCCCTTCATAGTACCAATGCAAGAACTGCAGAAATGTGCAAGCTTGTTGAAAATTCCTCAAGAGATGTACAAATTGCTTTTGCAAATGAACTATCACTTATTTGTGACAAGGCAGATATTAATGTTTGGGAACTTATCGCACTTGCTAATAAACACCCCAGGGTAAATATCTTGCAACCAGGTAGTGGTGTGGGAGGGCATTGTATCGCTGTTGATCCCTATTTTATAGTCTCTGATTACCCAATGGAATCACAACTAATTGGGAAGGCCAGAGAAATAAACAACTACAAATCTTTTTGGTGTGCAGAGAAAATTAAGAACACAAAACTAGAATTTCAATTAAAACACGGACGTAAACCAAAGCTTGCT
>CAZRPJ010000140.1:0-1844 GCA_964601965.1 uncultured Croceivirga sp. | reverse complement strand
CCAATTATGACGAATCGGATTATAAAGATTATGACGACGATGATCCCGATGCAGTACAAGAACCCGATATGCCCGATGAAGACTGATTTCTATTGGAATTAACATCTCAAACATTGAACTAATAAAAATATCGAGTTTTATTTATTAGTAGGGCTACGACAAGATTCCGTTCATCCGAGCGCTTTAAATGTAAAAATGGTAATGCCTATTATTAGTAAATAACCGAGGCTGTAGCCTCCTTAGTAGATATAACAGAATCCCTAAGGTTCGCTGCGCAAGTATGTTATGCCGTAGACGGTGATTTCAATTCCAAAATCAGGATCTCGAAAGGGAAACTCAAAGGTGAAACTTATTTCATTGTTGGGAATATCGGTATCAAAAATACCTAAGGGAGAAAATTCATTCCCAACTTCATCCAGAAATATAATGGAACCTGCTGTATTCAGGTCCCAAAAGAACGCGCTTGGAATAGGGTCGAAGCCTACTTCTGTACCCGTCTTATTTTCTCGAAATTCAATAACCACATCTGAAAACTCTTCAGCAATAAGTACTTCAAGTTCTTGAGCGCTTCGCATAGAACCATTGCTATTGCGTATTTCTAAAAGGTCATAACGATGAAATTGCCAAGGAGAACCATCTATCACAAAACGAGCATTGGTATCATCAATTTCTTGAGGCGGATTCACAGGATCTTCTGAATCCTCACTACACGACAAGGCCCCAAATAGGAGTATAAAAACTCCTAAAAGTAGAGGGGCATAGAAACGTTTGTGCCCTGGAATCTTTCTATTTTTTGAGTAATGAAATGTCATTTGTACTCTAAGGTACAATAAGAAATTTTGTTGTTTTGAACTGGAATAAAATTCAAATGAGTTTTAAAACTGCCTGCTGTATAAAAAGCAGACAATTTGTTAAATTTTAACATTATTTCCGTACTTTTAACTACCCTCGGTTAAACACTAATCATTTTAATTTTACTTGACCTATGATTGGTGTACTCTCTTCTTTAAATTACGAGCAGATTGCAATTTTTGGGCTCCAAGGAATATTGGTGGCAGCAATTATTCTGGTGCTTTTCCATGTACGAAAGTATATAGGGATTGGAGTGCTCTTCGTCTTCCTGGGGGTCATGCAGTCCATGCAAGTGTATTTAGCAAGCACGGTGTATTTTGAAGTGGCGCCCGGTTTCATAGCTTCCCCTGGATCTTCCGTTTTATTCGTAGCAACCCTCTTTGCCATTCTACTGATTTACATCAAGGAAGACGCCAGTGAAATACGCAAGATTGTGTATGCGTTGTTAATTGCCAATGTGGTAATATCCTTATTGATGTTTTCCTTTGGATGGAATATTACAGACTCACAAACCTACAATCCATATGACCTTCCCGTAGAGCTTTTTAATAACAACGCATGGATACTTATTCCCGGATCTGTGGTGTTGTTTCTGGATGCGGTGTTGATAATAGTGGTGTACGAATTTTGTGCCCGGTATTTAAAAAACGTCTTCTTTCAGATATTGATCACTATGGTCATTGTAGTGTCTTTTGATGCTACTGTATTTCCGCTAAGTGCATTTTGGGGCAGTGACAAATTGGATACCATCATTCTTTCAGGATTAATTGCAAAAGTCTGTTTCGCAGTCTTTTACACCATCATTTTCGCTACGTATTTAAAATATTTTAGTAGTAATGAGGTGGATGCGCGACTTTTTAATTTAAAGGATGTTTTTGTACCACTATCCTATCGTCAAAAATATGAGCATGCGCAAGAAGGTATTTTAAAAGCCACTAAAGAAGCTCGATGGAACCAGTCGAAATACAAAACACTAACAGACATCTCTCCCG
>CAZRPJ010000139.1:0-1904 GCA_964601965.1 uncultured Croceivirga sp. | reverse complement strand
GGGAAGGACAACGACTACATAAGAATCGCCCAGGATTTCGAAACTTTTAATGAAGATTTTAATAGCCTGCCCGCCATTGTTTTATTTGATGGGGTATATATCGCTAATCATGAGGCCATGAAAACCTACGATGCCCGAAAAATAAAATCGATAAGCCTTATCCGTGACAAATTTCAATTGGCCAATAAAGAATACCAAGGGATCATGGCAGTAGAGACTTTTGATGGCAATTATATGGAAGAATTCCAAGGGGTTAACGGGGCGCAACTACCCATTGTAAAACCGGTAGCCAAGAAAAATTACTACGTACAGACCTATAACGATGGTAGTTTTAATCGCATACCAGATTATCGCAATCTCTTATTTTGGCAGCCAAACATTGTGCTAGAGGGTAGTGGGGCCGATTTTCAGTTTTACACCTCAGACCTGAGTGGTACTTTTAAAATTATTGTAGATGGTTTTACCACCTATGGAAAGCCTATTTCTTTTGAACAGACCATCACAGTAGAGTAGGCGGTTCCTAGAAAAAGAACTATTTTTAGGTTTAAACACTAACCATGTTAACCAAAATTTTTGGAAGCGCCGTCTTTGGCGTGGAAGCAACTACGATTACCGTAGAGGTAAATGTAGACAAAGGTATAGGCTATCATTTGGTAGGCCTGCCTGATAATGCCATTAAAGAGAGCAATTACCGTATTGCTGCCGCTTTAAAGAATAACAACTATAAAATTCCAGGGAAGAAGATTACCATTAATATGGCCCCTGCAGATTTGCGTAAGGAGGGCTCTGCCTACGATCTTACCTTGGCTATTGGTATTCTAGCAGCTTCTGGGCAGATATCGCAGGAAGCCTTGGAGGATTACATCATTATGGGAGAACTGTCCTTAGATGGATCCGTGCAACCCATAAAAGGGGCCTTACCCAGCGCTATTAAAGCCAACCAAGAGGGATTTAAGGGTTTTATTTTGCCCAAACAAAACGCAAAGGAAGCTGCAATTGTCACCGATTTAGCGGTGTATGGGGTCAGCAATATCATGGAAGTTATTGACTTTTTTAACGAAGGGAAACCCTTGGAACAGACTTTCGTAGATACCCAAGCAGAATTCTATAAGAGCCTTGATTTTCCAGAATTCGACTTTTCAGATGTACGTGGGCAAGAGAGTATTAAGCGCTGTATGGAAATCGCAGCAGCAGGGGGGCATAACATTATTCTTATTGGTCCGCCTGGGGCCGGTAAGACCATGTTAGCCAAACGCTTGCCTTCCATTCTGCCTCCCATGACCATGAATGAGGCCTTAGAAACTACCAAGATTCATAGCGTCGTTGGGAAAACACAGGAAATGGGGCTCATGAGTCAGCGTCCCTTTCGTTCGCCCCATCATACTATTTCAGATGTGGCTTTGGTAGGAGGAGGGAGCTATCCGCAACCCGGTGAAATTTCGTTGGCACATAATGGAGTACTCTTTTTAGATGAATTACCGGAGTTTAAACGAACCGTCTTAGAAGTAATGCGCCAACCGTTGGAAGATCGCGAAGTAACCATTTCCAGAGCACGTTTTACGGTAACATACCCCAGCAGTTTTATGCTAGTAGCAAGTATGAATCCTAGCCCAGGAGGGTATTTTAATGATCCCGATGCGCCTGTTAGTTCTTCCCCAGCAGAAATGCAGCGCTATTTAGGAAAGATCTCAGGTCCTTTGTTAGATAGGATTGATATTCATATTGAAGTGACACCAGTACCTTTCGATAAATTAGCAGATACCAGAAAAGGAGAGAGCAGCGCAGCCATTAGAGAACGTGTGATGCGCGCTAGAGCACGCCAAACAGATCGTTTTAAGGAAAGCGGTAAAATTCATTACAACGCGCAAATGAATACCAAACAAATCCGCAGGTTTTGTGCCTTA
>CAZRPJ010000138.1:0-1936 GCA_964601965.1 uncultured Croceivirga sp. | reverse complement strand
GAAAATCCAAATTTAACTGGTCAAGTCAGAATTCAAATATTCGACCGTCATGGTAAGCTAATGGCCCAAATTGACCCACTGGGTGAAGGTTGGGATGGAACATACAATACCAAGCCCGTTCCTTCAACGGATTATTGGTTTATTGCTGAATATACAGACCTTCTAAGTAACGAACGAGTTAATTTTAACGGGCACTTCAGTCTAATCCGTTAGCAATTATTAATAATTGTTTTTGAGTACTAGGGAATCTACTACTTTTTATTGTATACTATAGTGATTAGCTTTTTAACGGCATCTTTAACTGGTTTAGGAAAATACCATGCCAGTGTATTTACAATTGAGTTTCTAGATTTATAAAGTGCCTCATCAAAAGGAGTGTATGGTAAAATTGCCTCAGGATGCACCAAGGGAAAATTAATATCATCACTTGATTCATAAGAGGTAAACGGACTCTTCGTTGTATGCGTTGCGCCCTCACCTATTCCAATATTACTAATCAGGTTCTTATGGGGGAAAATTCCCAATTGGTTCTGAAGGGCAATACTAAAACACCATTGAAAGTCCCATGCGCTTACGGACTCTTCATCCACTGCAGTTATTCTTCGCTTCCAATAGTTGTAATCCTTACCTAAGTAGCCTGAGTTCAGCAGAACACTATCGGCATACTCATCAGTGCGCCATTTCATTGGATAATCCATATTATTCCAAGCCCGTCGCCAAGTGGCCCAACCCCAACAAACTGTATATTTTGAAAAACAATAAGAGTAAGGTCCAAAATCGTTCAAGACATTATTGAATCCGGATATCAGTCCAATACGTTGGTCATTTCTATAACGTTCCAACAATTCTTCCGCAAATTTGAAAAAACCTAGTTGTGCAACACAATCATCTTCTAGAATTATGCCTTCTTCCTCGTGCTCAAAAAACCAATTGATTGCGGTAAGTACCCCAGGACCACACCCTAAATTATTATCTTGAAATTGTGTTTTCACCTCACATTCCCAATCAATTGCTTCTAGGATGGCTTTTCGTGTTTCTTCAACTTGCTCAGTTTCTTTAGGAACCGAAATACGTGCGCCGTCACCTGCCAGGTATAATTTTTTAGGTCGTGCCTCGCGTACGGCATTTAACGTAGCCAGTGCTTCTTCTTTCCGCTTGAAAACAACAAGCAATACAGGTGTATCTAAACCTTTCATTTTAAATATGTATTAGGCAACAAATTAGTTTCTGGTCTGGCTTTCTGACCACTCTTCATCATGAAATAACGCATATGGGCAATAGGCCATTTGCCGATTACTAAGTCTCTTCTAATAAATAAATCTTCTGGTCTTAATAGGTCGTTATGCGCGACATGACACCCACGCACCGCGGTCGAACAAGACTCAAAACCCGCCTCAAATACCTGTTTATGCGCTTTTGCTGAAAAATCCGTAAAACGCCCGTAAGTGTATGCAAAGTGCTTTATAGGACCACAGTATTTCTCAAGTATTTCTTTTGATTCTTGTAAGTCTTTTCGAAACTGTTCCTCACTAAGGTCGATCACTCGATCATGTTTCATGGTATGCGACCCAATTTCATGACCGGCTTTCAACAATTCTTCCACCCCAGACCAATCCAAAAAACGAACAGGTGGCATAAAGAGTTTGTTGGCACAAAAGTCTTTTACCTTTTCAAAATCCGTCATACCTATGCTCAGAGGATTAATGAAAAAACAACATGGTGCTCCATAACGCTCAAGTATCTTTGCAGCAACGGCATTATTTTCCAAACCATCATCAGAGCTCCATGAAATGTAAGGTTTATCGATGTCGCCACTGACAAGTCGCTCAACAGCCTCGGTGTGGGAAATAAAGGTATGATCTCTCGCTAAATGCCGAACAAGTTTTTCAAAATTTTCTACTTCATCTTGAAATACATGATGGAAATATAAAAACTG
>CAZRPJ010000137.1:0-1980 GCA_964601965.1 uncultured Croceivirga sp. | reverse complement strand
TCAACAATCAGGAATTTTTGGTAAAAGGAGCACTTAACCTAGCCACAGCTAAAATTGCTAAGGGAGAATATACCGATGAGGTAACACAACTGCTACAAGAGAGCCTAACTCTTAGTAGACAATTAAATGAAGCCGAGCCTCTAATTAAGAATTTACGGTTACTAGGTATTATTTATAAAGTAAGAGGCTATCCTCAAAAAGCCAGACCTTATACAGAGGAAGGTTTACGGCTTATAGAACAAGAACCACCAACTGATGGTTTATCCACTCTTAAAATTGGATTACTCGCCGATATGGCTGCTTTCGAACAGGTAGAAGGTAATCATTTAAAAGCCATCGAAGCCAACAAATTAACGGTTCAAGAAATAACAAATTCTGGAAAGCATTTACAAACCCTGTCAACAGTATATTATAATCTTGCATTAAATTATGATGGGTTAGGGATGCTTAAAGAAGCAATTGATCATCTTCAATTAGCCAGGGACAATTCTTTAAAATATCAAGACCAACGAATTTATACCGCCGCCATTGAAAGGTTAGTCCAAATTTTTAGAACCCTCAAAGATTACAAGACCGCCGAAAGACTTATAACAGAAGGACTTGCCATATCAGATTCACTTGGATTTCAACATGTAGAGATGATATTGATCAACCAAAAGGCCCGTTTACTTTCTGATCAAGGACATTATGAATCAGCTCTAAAAAATTACCAAAAAGTCCTAGCCTACAGAAAAGAGAATGCCAATCTAGATGGTGAACTTTTTACATTAATGGGCATAGCAACTACAAGGTATCGCATGGGAGCATTAGAAGAGGCCGAAAAACTATTTCTTCACGTCTTAAAGCGCATTCACGAAAGTCAATCTCCCTATACTATCGTAAAAGCTCCTGCACTATTTTATTTGGGCAAGATTCATGCCGATAGCCAGCAATGGGCATCTGCCAAAATCTATGCAACTGAAGCGTATGATATTGCTCTTGAAATAAATAATAAAAATCTCCAAAAAGACGTAACGGAGTTATTGACTATAATTTATAAGCATTATGGCAACACGGACCTGGCGTTAACCATGATGGAACGTTTCACACTTTTAAAGGACAGTCTAAATACCCAAGAAATGGGATACGCGCTTTTACAAAACCAAATGCAATTTGAATATGACAAGCAAATCGTTGCGGATAGCGTACAAAATGCAGCCCTTTTGAATGAACAAAAATTAAAAGCGAAACAAAAAGAACAAACCTCTTACTTTTATTTGGGTATTCTTGTTTTGAGTCTACTCTTCCTTTTGTTGCTTTGGAATCGGTTTACGACCACTAAAAAACAAAAATCTGAGTTAGACCAAGCCTACGCCCAACTCAATGCCGCCAACGATTCTCTAAAAGAACTGGACGCTTCCAAATCTCGCTTTTTCACCAACATCTCTCATGAGTTTAGAACACCGCTTACAGTTATTAAGGGAATGACGGAACGTCTTAAAAGTGATTCCAAGGCGAAAAGACTTATTCAACGTAACGCAGATCAGTTGCTACAACTTATCAATCAAATTCTTGATCTTAGAAAATTAGAAGCCGGTCAGCTTAGTCCGCAATACATTCAAGGTGATATTGTCAAGTATTTACGTTATCTGGTAGAGTCCTTTCATTCTTTGGCAAATGATAATGGAATAATCTTAGAATTTAAGACTACAAGCCCAAGCCTGCTTTTAGATTTTGATCCTGATAAGATTCTTACTATTACTTCCAACATCATTTCAAACGCCCTAAAGTTTACGCCAGAAAATGGAAGCGTTTGCCTTTCTGTGCAGGACACGGATGAAAGCTATGAATTTACCATTACCGATACGGGACCTGGAATTGAGAAAGACAAACTCCCCTTCCTTTTTGATCGTTTCTACCAAGTAGACGGTAGCGTTTCAAGAACAGGAGAAGGTACAGGAATTGGTTTAGCATTGGTAAAAGAACTCACAGAATTAATGG
>CAZRPJ010000136.1:0-2029 GCA_964601965.1 uncultured Croceivirga sp. | reverse complement strand
TAAAGTAGAAAATCCATCACAATAGTGATGGATTTTTGTTTTACGAAAAGTTTGAAGCCCAGCTTCATGAATTTGAAGTAAAACAAAAAGAAATTACAACGTACTTGAATTTTCTATTTTCACGGGAGGGCTCAAAGGATCACTTAGGCTAATCCTGCCGAGCGCACAATAAATTTTGCTCGCTTGAGCTACCACCAACATTACTTAACTGCTAAAAGGTATTCTTAGTTAGTTAAATAAGCCCTAGCTTCCTCTATAATTGAAACATTGTTAGATCCCACATCTACAGGAATTGGAATACCAAACTGATTTTGATTACGATCTGCCATAATACTAGTAGTGAGCAAAAGCCTATATCCCTCATTAAGACTGAAACCTTCATTGGAAGTGGAAATCCCACAAGTCTCGCTTCCAAAAAACCGAGTATTGGCGCGTCCAACGAAAGAAACAGCTATAGCTTCACCAGAACTTGCAACAGCTTTATTTAATAGAACGGCCACCTTAGGATTAGGGTTTCTTAAAACATAAGGATCATTCACCGTAACTAGTGCGGTTTGTAAGTTCACGATCGCAGCACCATCTGAATAGGACCATGTAAATCTTGAATTATCTGGATAAACAAAATATCCAGCAATCCCATCACCTAAAATAGGACCAACGCCCGCCAGCATGGGCCACATATTTCCTCCGGTGTTATTTCGTAAGTCAACAATCCAGCCTAGAAGCTCGTCACTATCTTGATTCTCAATAGAGCGTTGAATAGCTTCTGCAAATTCCAATTGTGCCTGCTCATCACCCGAAAATGAATTTACTTTAATGTATCCAACATTCTCCGGTACATTCACCGACCCTAGGTCACTGATGGCACAATCTAAGTTTGAAGAAGAAAGTGTTGATCCGTTTGGTTTTCTAATAAAGCTATGATTGTCGCCTAATAAGGCTAGCGCTAACTCTAAAGCGCTGTCAGCCTGAGAAATATTCTGTGCACCTGCTGCTCTATCAAAAACTTGATTTCTGAAATCCGCCCAATCTATAGCATTTCTATTAACCGAGTTGGCCTCCATTATGTTAATAGTTTGATTCAAAAGCGCGACAACTTGACTATTTACTGTGGGTTCCGTCTGTTTTTCTTCAACCGAATCAGAACTGCAGGCGACAAGAACGAGTGTAATACCAAACAGAGTCTCCTTTATCTTTTTCATTTCTAACAAATCTAATTTAAACGATCATTTTGGGCTTATTCAAAGCCTATTTTTAAGACACTCTCTCTTTAGACAATGCTAGAAACGGAAACCAATACCAAGTCTAATATTATTGATATTACCGTTTACAGGTGGATTTATAAATACAATGTCATCAGGTGTGTCATCTTCTGGAGTTAAATCGATGAAATCGTATTGGGCTTGAATAAAAAAGTTTCTACTAAAGTCATAAGAAAGACCTAAGTTGAAATTAAAACCTATCTGATTAGAATTGCTTTGATCTTCAAACCCATTTTGGGTAGTAATATCGGTAACAACATTCACATAACTGGCCCCTAGTCCAAGAGAAGGACGTAACTTATTGAAACCCGGGATTTGCATATCTGTAAAAAATCGTGGTTGTACCAAATAAGTATCATCGGTTCTACTCTCAAATCCGGTATTTTCAACATTTACTCGTGAAAAGCCACCATTTACACCAAACCCCACATTAAATATGCCCAGGGTCACAAATCTGTATTTCACACCCAGATCTATAAAATTATCTTCGCCAAAAACGCCATCACCGGGTACAATGGTATAGTTAGCTTCCACATTCCACTTATTCTCCTGCGCACTGCCCAGAAAAAAGCAAAAAACTAGTAATAAAAGTGTGAATCTAAATTTCATATTTAGAGAATTTACTCTAAAAGATATGAAATATGTCCTACAAAAAGAAATGAAATTGTAACTATTTCCCTGTCATAGCGGAATGCAAGAAATGGAAAAACAATCTACTGAAAACCAATTTCTTGTAGCCCTTTATGACTTATTTTAATAGCTTCTAA
>CAZRPJ010000135.1:0-2070 GCA_964601965.1 uncultured Croceivirga sp. | reverse complement strand
TTGTATCATAATTTATATTATGTCAAATAGTATTTTTAGATACTACAGAAGCACCCTCTTTCGTTCTTATAATAGCTTTTATTGAAATCGTACGTGTGAATGTATAAACTAGTACTCCCCCTGCTTCTTTTTTGTAGTCTTTGTAAACTACAAGCACAGATCGATGAATTCTCTGTTTTTGGGTTGCCGTCTGGTACCGCTGCAGAAATTCGTGCGGTCACTGGGGCCGCTGAAGGTGCTTTGGCTTATGCCAGCGATGAAAACCGTATCTACCTTTTTGATGGCAGTTCGTGGAATGTTCTAGTACGCCAAAGCGATCCTAATGTGTATTCTGGCTTTTTTGTGATTTCTGCTACAGGTACAGTTACGGTGACAGGGATACCTTTTCAACCCAGAAATATCACCTTTATTGCCCACGCCAATGTAGAAACGACCACCCTAGACGCTGATAATGCAGTACGAAATAACGAACGCGGGATTGCCAACTCTTTTGCCACCGCCAACGGCTTTGCCCGTGATGATTCTGGCGTGATTAGTCAACAAACCATTGCTGTAGGTGGCCATGGAAATTCTATCAATGATATCTCCCGCTATGCCTCTCCGGCCCACTGTATTGGTATTCGGTACGGGAATCAGAATGGAGATTCGCTGGGCACTACGTCGGCCACGCTCACTAGCTTTACCTCAGATGGTTTTACGGTGAATGTAGACAGCTTTGCAGACGGTTTAGTGGTCTTGTTTACCGCCTATAATTAAGATCAGGCCTCACTCCTTCCAGAACGGCAAACTCATCCAGGTACTAATACGGTCATCGCTCTTACCGTAGCGCCTACGCACATTAAGCGTATGCCTGCCAACCTCCAAACTATCTACCCGTAAAAAAGTAAGATAGCCTTCCTCCTGGGTTTTGGGATGTTTGTAGCGATCCCAGCGGACAGAATCTATTTTTTGGTTGTTAATTTCTACTATAAACACCTCATTTAGAAGGTCTTGGTACTTTTTATGCTGGGAGAGCAAGAACTCACGGCGGGTAGAATCGTTTTCAAATTGTTCCGGGAATTTTTGGACAAAACCAATGCTATCAATCACATCTTCCATATAATAATCCAACCAGAACCAATGCACTACAAACAATTTAAGCTGCTTTTCTTGGATTAATTCGCTCTGTATGCCACCCCATTTAAACAACTCGCCCTCCTGCAAATGGTCTTCGTAAAAATTGCTGCGCATGCTGTACACTGTGCGTTGATCGTAGGTGGTGCGATCATCCCATAAGTCCACCTCAAAGGTACCCCCACTAAAAAACGCCCCAAGCTGATTGATAGAAATAAGCGTCGCCATTAACACATAAAAAACCGTAAAACCAACTAAAATCCAGGTACGACTGTTGCTTCGCAATACCAACAATTCCTTTCGGTATAAAAAAGAACCGCTTAGGTAGTAATACCCCTTCCCTAGCACTTGCAAGGCCTTGTCTACAGCGGCAACACCAGTTTTAAAGGAAAAGCGTTGTAGAATGCCCAAGTGCGCCAATAAAATGATAAAGGCGAGGATATAATTAAAGGTGGGACTGTAGACCAGCTCTTCCCAACCAAAAAGTTCTAAGAAGATGGCGCATACCAAAACGCATACTACAAAGGTACTCACCAAGATTAGCGCAAACAGCACCGCAAAACTAAAACTAAGGCTGGCCCATTTCTCCAGATTTTCCAAGCGAGTGTCCGTAGAATTCCCTGCTTTCAGTCGTTCTTTTTCCGCTGCGGGCAGCTTTAAACGGGTAAAATTAATGCCATCGGGATACCAGTATTCAATGGCCAAATAGGCAATCCATACCGTTCGCAATAACAGATTACCCCCAAAACCAATGAGCAAAGCCCGTGTAAGGATATAAACCCCGAACAATACCAATACTTGGTAATGGCCATAGTCATTAATAGCCTGGTTTTGTAAATAAAAATCTCGGATGAAATCGGTACTGGTATAGAGGCTATAGAAGATCCCTCCTGCCACAAGCATTTCTACTTGCCAGCCAATACCCTTAAAATCTGTTTGATGCTTTGCCCCCACCTG
>CAZRPJ010000134.1:0-2142 GCA_964601965.1 uncultured Croceivirga sp. | reverse complement strand
ATAAGATCGGCAAAATTACCTGCTTGCCCTTCCCAACCATGAATAAGCAATACCGCTTTACTTCCCGTACCCCAGGCGTATAATTGTATGTCAAAATCCTTAAACCTGTAGGTGTCCTTTCTGGCATTATCTAGCGTGCTTATTTCGTTGGTCCTAAGCTTGCGTACTTGAGGATTGGTAAGTTTTTGAAATGCAAACTTGGTCACTAGATTGGGAACAAGTACGGAAGCCACTCTGGCAAAAATTCGGGTCATGGGCGTTGGTTAACTCTTTACAAGAAGATTTCTAAGTTAAGGAATTAACAAAGCATACGTGTCATGGGTATCGCTTACTCTTTCTCTTATGTACTGAACTTTCAAGTTCATCAAGTCCTTTTACGAAACTTTTTATAAATGTTACATATCTAATAGCAAATGGGAGATGATTACAAATGTTCCCTGTAACTGAGAGCTACTTTTGTCACCATGAAATATCCACTTAACACCAACAGAAGGCGAACTAAAATAGATACTTTCTTTTTTAAAGCAAGTTGCCTTATTCTTTGCTTCGTGATTCTTGCTTTTGGATTAAAAGTACTAGTACATCCAGAACGTCTGGTAAGATACCATATGCCATCCGTAGCCCTCCATGCAGTATTCATGTTATTATGGTTGATTTTGTTTGTGTTACAAACCATTTTCGCATTAAAGCGAAATATTCAACTTCATAAAAAACTAGGACGAGTGAGTATTTTTCTTGTTTTAGCGCTGATCATAAGCGGTCTTTTTATCTCCTTTAATATCAGTTTAGAGTTCAATCGTCCTGGATTATTCGCCCTTAACATTTACATGCTCCTAAGTTTTAGTTTGCTCTATGTATCTGCAATATTCTGTGCCCGCAGTGGTAAAATTGATTGGCATAAAAGATTGTTGTTTATAGGAAGTCTTAATCTTTTGATTCCGGCTTATGTGCGTTGGTGCGATATTTTAAATACCAGTAAATCTCATGCAGAATTCTTTCATTTTGGCGTGCTATTAGTTGTACCTCTTGGCTATGATTATTACAAAGGCAAAAAACTGCATCCCGCAACGACAACAGCTATTTTTATTAGTTATTTAATTTTCGGTCTTGGGTATATTTTCGAATCTCAAATTAAAGATGTTATAAGCACATGGCTCCTTTGAAAATGATAAAAACATGCCTTATTAGTATCTAAGTTGACTGTACTTTTTTTTTGGAATTACGAACTAGAGATTTGTCCAGGGCAACGACCAATTTTTAAAGGATAGTCTTAACTTTGAAGGAATACTTTATGAAAGCGTACCCTTTCCCATGTTTGTAGAACTATTAAAACATGCAAGCACCCAACTATCAAAGAGCAAGAATTTAACTTTATTGGTTCTCTGCTCCTTCTTAGCACTTAACTGTGGGAAAGATGAAGATTTAGTAGCCATTTGCGAAAACTTAAGTGACACCACTATTTTATCTGAACAGGAAGCGTATTTCATAGAACTAACCTTAGATAACCTTCCATCAGAAGAAATACCTCGATTAAAGAAATGGCAGAAAGATATAGCCATTTTTATTGAAGGCACCCCAAATCAAGAGCTGCTTTCGATTCTAAATGCAGCCATCGTTGAATTAAATCTTTTAGATGGTACTATTAAGATTGACACCGTGTCTAGTGTGGAAGCTGCGAACCTTCGTTTCTTTTTTGGAACTCCGCAAGAATATGCCGCCACCATAGAACCAAATATCACTTCAATAAATGATGATGTTAGCAGTATTGTAACCATTGCGAGTAATAATGTGTCTGCCATTGAACGTGCAAGTATCTGTAATGATCATATCAACTTTCCAGATCTAGAATTTCAGCAGCACTCTATTCGGCAAGTATTGGCTCGTTCATTAGGACTTAAAAACCCCAGTACTTCTTTCACTACGAGCATCTTTAACGATACTATCACTACAAATACTGCTTATAGCCCTTTGGATAGAGAAATGATAGAACTTATGCTAGGCACTAATTTAAAACCGGGATTCTGTCCAAATACCATTGTTAAGGCTATTAATTAAAATTTAGAGATAAGTCCAAGAACCTACCTTCCTATTTTAGATATCCATTGCGCCTTAAAAAGTCCTCTGTAAGTACTCCTACCTTTT
>CAZRPJ010000133.1:0-2169 GCA_964601965.1 uncultured Croceivirga sp. | reverse complement strand
CTTTGGGCGAACAGGAATGGTACCAAGAAGTGGTCACTAGAATCATGAAACCTACCGTTCCCTGGAAATTATAACAGCTATACATATACATTAAGATCATAAAGAATCTAATTACCATGAAAAAGCTAGTGTTACTACTTTGTCTGCAAATGGGTTTCCAATTGGTTCAGAGTCAAGAGGGCGATGACCTTTTAATCGACCAAAAAACGAGACTAGATTTGACCACTTACTCCAAAGAAGTTCGGGAAAAATTTCATGAGGATTTTGATCTAGTTAGGCAATTTGAAGGTGGAGAATTATCAAGATATGTAAATACCCATATCACAGAGTTTTTTCCTAACATTAGTATCAATAGGCCCCCAGAATTCCATATGCTTCCTAGCGAACAACGTGAGGACATCGGTTCATTTTTGGTGCCTTACAAGGCTGAACAAATACCATTGAAAGATTATATACTAAAAACGCCTGTTGACGGATTGCTGATTCTACACCAAGGGAAAATAGTGTTCGAATCATACCCTAGAATGCAGCCTACCCAAAAACACCTCCTAATGTCTATTTCAAAAGTTTTCGTGTCTACGCTGATTGGTATTTTAGAAGAACGTGGTCTTATTGATATTCAAAAAAGCATTGCCTTTTATATTACTGATTTACAAAATACCGCCTGGGAGGATATTAGTATTTTGAATATTCTTGACATGGCTTCTGGCATTTGCTGGGAATTTGAAAAAGGGATGGAAACCTACAATGATTTTGATTCTTGCTATATGCAATTTGAAGGTTCCATAGGTTGGTCTCCTTCCCATCAATCTACACCTTCCAATCCTTATGAGGCCATAAAGGCTATGAAACCTTATAAAGCGCAAGGCTTATCGAACGACTATTCAGGGATTAATACGTTTCTCTTGGGTTGGCTAATGGAGGAGGTTACTGGAGAACGTTTTACTACACTTCTGGAACGTGAAATTTGGAAACCAATGGGCGCGGAAGGTGACGGATTTATTTTAACACCTAAACGAAATACTTCAGCAGTATATGGAGGCCTAAGTTCAACCCTCCGGGATCTAGGAAGATTTGGACTTTTATTTACACCATCTAGCTCTAAAGAAATTGTGAGTAAATCCTTGGTCCAGAAAATTCAACAAGAAGGAAGGCCAACACTTTTAAAAGCTTCTATCTCCATCCCATTTAATATTGAACTAGATGGGGAAAAACCAGTTTTTAGTACCTACCAGTGGGATTTTACAATGGAAGATGGCGATTTCTACAAAAGCGGATTTCTAGGACAAGGGCTCTATGTTTCACCAAATAAGGATCTGGTAATTGCATATTTTGGAACATATGGGAAAGATGGTGAAGCACATGACCTGAAAAATATTAGTAGAATGCTCGCAAAATCAAAGCTTTTTAATTAAAAATAAATGCCAGAGATCCCGACTACTAACTCCCAGGTAGTTTTTCTCCTTTTTTGGAAAGGCGTACAATTTTTTGAATTCGGGCTTGTCGGGTTTTCTCGGTTTTAGCCAATTTCAACCAACGCAATACAAAACGTTTGCTAGAATCATTAATCCCGTTGAAAAAGCTTGCTGCATCATTTTCTGTTTGTAGAGCTTCCTTCAAATCTTCGGGTTCGATCAGCGCATCCACATCGTCCATAAAATTCCATAAACCGCTCGTTTTGGCTACTTCAATACTTTTAAGTCCAGCAGGATGCATTCGATTTTGATCCATAAGAACCGCTACACGATCCTTGTAACTTTTCGCCCAGTGCTGCGTTTTTCTAGGAGAAATGAACTGCATGGTGCGTTGAGCATCTAATTTTCTGCGAATGCCATCGATCCACCCAAAACAAAGAAGCTCATCGAGCACTTCCCAACGGGAGACGTATTTTTCAGGGGTTTCTTTTTTATAGGTTACCAACCAGACACTTTCTTTTTGTAGGTGGTGTTGTAACAACCAGCTATGTAAAGCAGCACTGCTCGTGATTTCTATCTTTTCAAAATCCTCTGTATTGATCATTTAAGGTACTTTCAATTAAAGCACATTAAAAGTACGTGATAGATCGCTATCGATAAAAATGCTACGCTATTTCATCTGCACATTGGCAGTATTTACGGTTGTATAAATGCAACCCAATAAGCCCAAGAGAAGGAATATAAATAGCCGCTT
>CAZRPJ010000132.1:0-2247 GCA_964601965.1 uncultured Croceivirga sp. | reverse complement strand
TTGTGTTTATGAGGGGATCATTTTTTATTTCGTTACCATCTAAAAAATTACATTTGTAGCTCCAACGGTTTTGCATGAGCAAGAAGTCTTTTTTATTAGTTCTCCTCACATTCTTTTGTTTTTCTGCCATATCTGCGCAGGTAGATTCTTTGCCAGCGTTAAAAAAAGAAGTCCCTAAAATACTTCCAGGAGATAAGACCCCGGTGGGGCGTGACACCACCGCAAGAAAACCTGTGGAGAAGAAAAAAATCACCATTGCGAATTACAAGATCATATCCCATGATCGCGATACCGTTTTCCTAGATACTTCGCTAACCATCCAGAAAGAATACCGCTACAACTTTTTACGGAAAGATGATTTTGAATTGATGCCTTTTAGCAATATTGGGCAACCGTATAATTCTTTAGGGGTCACTTTTAAGGAATATGACTTTTATCCTGAATTGGGCGCACGCGCTCGGCATTTTGGACTATTCGAAACGGAGGACATGAAGTATTATAATGTGGCAACTCCCATGACAGAATTGTTCTTTAAAACTACTTTGGAACAAGGTCAGTTGTTAGACGCGCTTCTTACATTTAATACTTCGGAAAGGCTCAACTTTTCACTAGCGTATATTGGGTTTCGCTCCTTGGGAAAATACCAGTTTGATCAGGGCCAATCAGGACGATTTCGTGCCACCTTTAATTATGTGACACTCAACAACCGCTATCGCATGCGGGGTCATTATGCCGCTCAGGATTTAGATGGGGAAGAAAACGGCGGTCTTTTAGACAAAGAATTACAATTTGAATCTGGAGACGAAGATTTTCTAGATCGATCCAGACTAGACGTGGTGTTTCAGAATGCACGGAACAATGTAGTGAGTAAGCGCTATTTCTTAGACCACCAATTTAATCTGGTGCGCCCGCGAAAAGATTCCATTAAAACACGAACTACCTTGCTGTCCATTGGGCATCAATTTAATTACGAAACAAAGTTTTATCAATTCAATCAAACCACCACAAGTACACGATTTGGAGATACGGTATTAGAATCCCCCATTGATGATAAGGCTACATTGCGCACCCTTTTTAATCAGGTATCCGCCAATTTCTCTAATAAGACCTTAGGGCGGCTTTCAGGGAGCATCAATTTTTACAATTATGACTATTCCTTCCGAAGCTTGTTAATACTACCTGAACCCGGGGGAACCATCCCCAATCAATTACAAGGCAATGAAATTGCTGTGGGAGGCGATTACTGGAATAGAATAGGACCATTAGAAGTAAAAGGAAAAGTACGGTACAATTTATCTGGAGATTTGAGCGGTACCTTGTTTGATGCCAGTGCCTCTTTAGATTTAAATGAGAACAATAAAGTTTTCGGGACTATTTACGGGTCCTCAAGGCTCCCCAATTTTAATTTTCTGTTGTATCAAAGTGATTATTTAGATTTCAACTGGTTTAATTTGAATGATTTTGAAAATCAGCGGGTGCAAGCCATTGGTGGAGGGTTCCAATCAAAATGGCTAGGGAATCTCTCTGTAGATTATTCCATCATCGATAATTATTCCTTTTTTGGGATAGACAATGATTTACTTACAGCTGCCGAAGCATCACTGGCCGAAGGGGAAGACATAGAAGACAGCCTTACTGCCTTTGTACGTCCGTTTCAAGCTTCGGGGAGCATCAATCACTTAAAAGTTAAATACGAAAAAGAATTCCGTTGGAAGAAATGGGCTTTGAACAATACTTTTATGTATCAAAATGTGTCACAAGATGCTAGCGTATTAAATGTGCCCGATTTTGTAACCAGAAACACCCTGTATTTCTCAAGTGATGTCTTTAAAAAAGCCATGTACATACAAACAGGGGTAACTTTTAAGTATTTTACGGCGTACAATATGAATGCCTACCATCCTTTATTGGCAGAATTCTATGTGCAAAACCGAGAAGAGTTAGGTGGTTTTCCATTAATAGATTTGTTTATTAATGCCCGTGTACGGCAAACAAGAATTTATCTCAAAGCAGAACACTTAAATACTATTTGGGATAAGGAGTATAATTTTTATGCGGCGCCCAACTATCCATATCGTGATTTTGTGATACGATTTGGGCTAGTTTGGAATTTCTTTTCTTAAAATTTTGTTACTTTTTTTAGTAGAATCGCTGAATTTCAGCTGCTTGACTGAAAGGTCAAAAAAAACATCATTTTTCTTTCTAGTTATTTTGTTGGGTATAAAAAAGCTTTCTATATTTGCACCC
>CAZRPJ010000131.1:0-2321 GCA_964601965.1 uncultured Croceivirga sp. | reverse complement strand
ATCAAGGCTTTGGAGGAAAACGGGAATATAAAAATTAGATCTACCCCCAAGTTATCTACCCTAAATGGCCATAGAGCCAATTTATCCATCGGGGAAACCACGTATTATGTGATTACCAATCAGAATTTCTTTGGGTCTCAAGTACCAACTACTTCAGAAGTTCGAAATTATGCCCCTATTGATGCAGAACTAGGGGTAAGCATTAAACCCCTTGTTTCAGGAGATGGGCAGGTTACCCTAGATATTAACGTCATACAATCAGACTTCAGTGGCGAACGTATTGAAGAAGATGCACCTCCTGGACTCACCTCTAGGGAATTCAGTTCTATAATCCGTATGCAAAATCAAGACTTGGCTATCCTTGGAGGATTGGAAGAAAAGATTAAAAATGATAGTGGAAGTGGCGTTCCATTTCTTGCCAGGGTACCCGTTATAAAGTGGTTGTTTAGCAAGCGAAGGCGTGAAGACACCAAACAGAAACTAACTATCTTAATTAAACCCACTGTTATCTACTAGATGCTTCAGGAAAAATTTCATAGAATTTTAATGGGAAAGGTATTTGCGGCCTTAGAAATCTTTGAAATGCGAGGCAATATCCAGTATGCTATAGTAATTGCCAAGGAACAAGGGGGAGAAGTACAAGTTATTCAAAGTGCACAAGAAGATACATTAGAGGCCCTTCTCCCTTTTTTAAAAAACAAGCCGCCTTTGTTATTGAGCATCAATACCCGGAAAGTTCTAAGTAAGCAACTAAGTAGTGCGCTTGGAACGCCTCCTGAAGGATCAGTTATGCAGGCATTCCCCAACCTTGACTTAGAAACATTCTATTATCAGCTTTGGACTAGTTCTAAAAAAACCTTAGTAAGCATTGGTCAAAAAACACTAGTAGAGCACTACATAAATGAATTAAAAGCGCTGGATCTCCATCCCGTACAGATAAATCTAGGCGCCACAAGCTTGCAAAGTTTGGAAAACTCCGTAACGGGAATCTTTTATGGGACAAATTTTTCTGTGGAAATAAATTCAAATGGTCTAGACAAATACCAGAAAACTACTGAATACACTACTAAAAAAACGACTCTTCAAGGGGTGACACTAACTGCCTTCAGCCTTTTAGGCTTTAGTCAGATTATTGGATTTTTACAGCAACGCAAGGTCCCAGGGAATTTGGATGTAACCAATCATTCCTATTATGAACTGTTTTTGAATGAACGTAGATTTCGCTATGGTGTGCATAGCGCCTTACTATTTTTTCTAGTAGTCTTACTCGGTAATTTTTTCTTCTTCCAATTCTATTTTGAGTCTAGTCAAGCCTTAGAATTAAAACTAGCACAAACTACGAACCAGGCTGAAGTTTTAGCACAACTAAAAGACAAAGTGGCCACCAAAGAAGAACGATTAGAACGTATTGAATCCTTGGAGCAAACGAAGACAGCGCAACTTTTTAATACTATAGGACAGTCCATTCCCCCAAGTATTTCCTTAGAAACCATGATTTTTCAACCCCTTGCTAAACCTCGACGGGCTCGCAAGGAAATTGAATTGATCTCACAAGAAATTACGCTGAGCGGTGGCTCTCAAGATAAAATGGAGTTTTCTAACTGGATTCGAACCCTAGAAACGCATCCTTTAATCAAAAAGGTAGGCATCACAGATTATAGAACACTTCAAAAAGAGAAAGCGGCATTTCAACTTACTATACAGCTAACCCATGACCAAGAAAAATAAATTATTGTTGGCGGGGATAGCAGTCCTGCTCGTGCTTTGTTATCAATTAGGAATTAAAAAGACGCATTCTTATTACAAGCAATACAAGCAATTAAAAGGACAAGAAGCCTCTCTAGAAAGCATTCCCAAACAGCTTAGATTCTTAAAAGAGCGGAATGAAATTTTAGACCAGGAACTAGCTAAGCGTAACGCAGAAGCAGGATCCATTCAGAATGCGCTCTTACGATTCTTAAATAAAGTGTCTGAAGAAGAGTCTGTGCGCATATTAGAATTTCTAGAACCCCATTTGTATACCACTGAACAAGAGGAAATAGAAACATTCATTTTTGAAGTAGAAGGCAGCTATGGCGGTATTTTGAAAGTGGTGAATGCGCTGGAAAGCAATGGTAGCTTCGGTGCCGTAAGTCATGTAGCCTTCGAGAAAAATAGGCATCCCAAAACCCGAAAGACCAGTTTACACGCAGTTGTTTTTCTTGAACAAATCAAATAGTGCTTTAGGTTGCTGATCTTAAAATAATTAGGCTACCGAAATCACCTCATTTTTATGAAAATTGAAAATTTAGCCCCCTGTTTTTCTGTGCGCTGCAATTACT
>CAZRPJ010000130.1:0-2349 GCA_964601965.1 uncultured Croceivirga sp. | reverse complement strand
ACTTGAAACAACACCAATTCTTTCTTTTCTAAGATTTCTTTTTTCCATCTTTAAATGACTATAGAATTATTGGTTATCTCTTTTTGTTAATTCTGTTGCAACTCTTGCTACAGTTCTTCTTAAGCTTCTCAACTGTAATGGATTCTCTAATGGAGTAATCGCATGAGCCATCTTAATATCAGTATAATTTTTTTGCAACGCCTCTAGCTTCTCATTTAAGTCAGCCGTAGATAATTCTTTTATTTCAGATTGTTTCATGTTGATATAGAATTATGCTTTGAAATCGAAATCTCTAGCAATTACAAATTTTGTTTTTACTGGTAATTTTTGAGCTGCTAAACGCAAAGCTTCTTTTGCTATATGCATTGGTACTCCACCAACTTCAAACAAAATTCTACCTGGTTTTACAACAGCAACAAAATGATCTGGTGCACCTTTACCTTTACCCATACGTACTTCTAATGGTTTTTTGGTAATAGGCTTGTCTGGGAATATCTTAATCCACAATTGCCCTTGACGTTTCATGTAACGTGTCGCAGCAATACGCGCTGCTTCTATCTGACGGGAAGTAATAAAGTGAGAATCTAAGGACTTAATACCAAACATTCCGTTAGAAAGTTGGTGCCCTCTTTGCGAGATCCCCTTCATTCTACCCTTCTGAGCTTTTCTAAATTTTGTTCTTTTCGGCTGTAACATCTTACCTGCGCTTTAAACTCAATTATTTTCTTCTACGTTGTCTTTTCGCACCATCTTGCTTCCCTCCTTTAGAGCCTCCTTTTGAAAGGCCTACTAATGGAGATAATTCTCTTTTTCCGTATACTTCACCCTTCATGATCCATACTTTAATTCCAAGACGACCATAGGTTGTATGGGCCTCTTCTAAAGCATAATCAACATCTGCACGGAAAGTAGATAATGGAATTCTACCGTCTTTATAGGTTTCTGAACGTGCCATCTCAGCCCCGTTCAAACGACCAGAAATCTGTACTTTAATTCCTTCTGCATTCATACGGATAGCAGCAGCAATAGCCATTTTAATAGCCCTTCTATAAGAAATTCTGCTCTCTATCTGTCTTGCAATACTAGCTGCAACTAAGTTGGCATCTAGTTCTGGTCTTTTAATTTCATGGATGTTGATTTGAACCTCCTTATTGGTGATTTTTTTCAACTCCTCTTTTAATCGATCTACTTCTTGACCACCTTTACCAATAATAATTCCTGGTCTTGCAGTGGTAATAGTAATGGTAATTAGTTTTAGCGTACGCTCAATGATTACTCTAGAAACACTAGCCTTTGCTAAACGCGCATGGATGTATTTTCTAATCTTGTCATCCTCAGCCAACTTATCACCATAATCGTTTCCGCCGTACCAGTTGGATTCCCATCCTCTGATAATTCCTAAACGATTTCCTATCGGATTGGTCTTCTGTCCCATATGCTTATGCCGTTGTTTCTGTTGTTACATTATTATGTGCTCCTAAAACCAATGTTACATGGTTCGAACGCTTTCTAATTCTGTGTGCTCTTCCCTGAGGAGCAGGACGTAAACGCTTAAGCATTGTTCCACCGTCTACTCGAATTTCTTTTACGAATAAGTCAGCATCTTCAATGTTTGCATCTTCGTTTTTAGCTTCCCAATTAGCAATCGCGGATAGCAATAATTTCTCTAAACGTCTTGAGGCCTCTTTTGGGTTAAATCTTAAAATAGCTAATGCCATTTCAACTTGTTTCCCACGAATTAAATCGGCTACTAACCTCATCTTTCTTGGAGACGTAGGGCAGTTATTAAGTTTAGCGAAAGCCAACTCCTTTTTTTCTGCCTTAATACGTTCTGCCATTTCTCTTTTTCGAACTCCCATCTCCTATTACTTTTTACCTTTATTTTTAGCACCCGCGTGTCCTCTAAAGGAACGGGTAGGTGAAAATTCGCCCAACTTGTGTCCTACCATGTTCTCAGTAACATATACAGGAACAAACTGTCTTCCGTTATGTACTGCGATGGTCTGACCAACGAAGTCTGGGGTTATCATTGAAGCTCTTGACCATGTTTTGATCACAGTTTTCTTACCGGATTCAACGTTAGCAAGAACTTTTTTCTCTAAGCTTAGGTGAACGAATGGTCCTTTTTTAAGTGAACGTGCCATCTTTTATTATTTCTTTCTTCGTTCTACAATATATCTGTTACTATCCTTGGTTAAAGAACGTGTTCTATAACCTTTGGCTGGAATTCCGTTTCTTGAACGTGGGTGACCTCCAGAAGCTCTACCTTCACCACCACCCATTGGGTGATCTACAGGGTTCATTACTACTGGTCTTGTTCTTGGTCTTCTTCCTAACCATCTGCTTCTA
>CAZRPJ010000129.1:1014-2472 GCA_964601965.1 uncultured Croceivirga sp. | reverse complement strand
TATATATACTTAAATTAGTATATTACTATCATACTGAGTTGTATGTCCTTATCGATTAGCAGAATCGTTACTATGAATAACAATTAAGCCAATGCGCTACCTATCACTTATCACTTGGTTAATTCTCACCATAGGACTGTGTTATTGTCTTAATAACCCCATGGGGAAGTTACCAGCTATTGGTAAAATAGTTAGTCCTTCCCATGGCTTTTGGCGATTGCTTGAAGGTAAAATTCCTGAGCTTCCAGAAGAAGTAATTCATGAAAATTTAAAAGATGAAGTCACGGTAGTTTGGGACGAAAATCTAATTCCACACATCTATGCCAATAATGATGAAGACCTCTACTTTGTGCAGGGCTATATCACCGCTTCATTACGTCTTTGGCAAATGGATTTTGTGACCAGGGCTGCAGAAGGGAGGCTTTCTGAGATAGTAGGAGAGGCTACTCTGGCTGTTGATCTCAATACCAGACGGAAAGGCATGGAATTAGGCACTCAAAAGATATTTGCCGCTACAATGCAAGATCCATTTGCTAAAATGACTTATGAACAATACGCCAAAGGGGTTAATGCCTATCTGGCCAGCCTTGATGAAAAAGATTGGCCTTTGGAGTACAGGCTTCTGGGCATGGAGCCAGAACCGTGGTCTGCTCTCCGTACCATACGAATAGCTAACTATATGGCCAATCAATCTAATACTCGAAATCACGATATCGAGTATAGCAATTTTATCGATGCCTATGAATATTCTGACTGGGAATTATTATACGGTGGTTATGATTCTGGGGAGGAGCCTATAGTGTACGAGCCTGGTAGCTGGAGATTTAACCCTATAGTTCATAAAAATGAGCCTACAGATATTATCCATGCTCCCTCAGATTTGAAAGAGACCATAAAAGCGCCTGCCCAGAACGGTTCAAATAACTGGGTTGTAGCTCCAAAAAAATCAGCAACAGGGAATACCCTCTTTGCTTATGATCCTCACCTAGGTATTGATCTTCCGAGTTTATTTTTCATTAATCATTTGAACTCACCAGATGCAAATTATTTAGGAAGTTCTATTGCTGGAGTCCCTGGTACATTGTACGGGGTAAACGATAGTATTGCTTATGGAGGCACAAATGCCATGCGTGATCTGGTAGATTGGTATAAAGTGAAATTTACGGATGATTCCAAAACCAAAATATGGGTAGACGACAAGGAATTAGACATTACCCAATCCATAGAAGAGATAAAGATCAAGGGAAAACCATCTGTTTTTGATACTATATATTACTCACCATTCGGAGTTATTGCGAATCATAGTAAAATTAGTGCTAAAAATAATGAAACATGGGCTTACAGATGGATTGGCCAAGATACCAGCAGGGTACCAGTAGCTATTTTAGAAATGGCAAAAGCTAAAAATTGGGAAACCTTTTCTAAAGCAATTGATAAATATGATAGCCCTCATCAAAA
>CAZRPJ010000129.1:0-1004 GCA_964601965.1 uncultured Croceivirga sp. | reverse complement strand
CTTGTACGCCAAGGAAATGAAGGTCTCTTTCTAAGAGATGGGACCAAAAGTGCCAACGTTTGGAAAGATTTTATTCCTTCTGAACATCGTATCCAGCAACTGAACCCAGAAAGAGGTTTTGTAAGTAGTTCCAATCAGTTCCCAGTTGATTCTACCTATCCTTATAGAATCAGAAACTTTACTTTCGAAACCAAAAGAAATCTGAGAATAAATCAGACCTTGAGTTCAGATTCCTCCATTACTAGTAATGAAATGAAACAGCTGCAATTGGACATCTTCAACATGGAGGCCCATGCAAATCTTGAGTTTCTGTTAGCCGCACTTAATCAAGATTCTTTCAACCAACAGGAAAAAGACATTTATAAGCAACTAAAGAACTGGAACTTAAAAGCGGAACCACAACTTATTGCACCAGCATACTTCAGTCTCTGGAATAGAGCGATTAATGAATTGGCTTGGGACGAATTGGTAAACCATCATAAACCCATGGTCAAACCAAGCAATTACAGAACTTATAAACTCTTAAGGGAATTTCCAAACTTAAAATGGTGGGATATGGCCAGTACCCCTCAAACAGAAGATGCAGGAGGTCTTATCCGTGCTGCATACAAACAAATGATTGGAGAGATAAACCAGTGGCGAGAACAAAACCAAGACCGGGATTTTAATTGGTCCAACATACGAGGAACTCATCTAATGCACCTGACTCAACTAAAGCCCCTTAGCCAGGAAAACATATTCACTGGAGGAGACCGGAGCATTGTGAACATGATTGGAAAACGAATTGGGCCCGCAGTCCGCTTTATTGTTGAATTTGACTCTAACAAAGTTAAAATTTTTGCAGCTCTACCTGGGGGACAAAGTGGCAACCCAGGAAGCCTATGGTACGGTAACATGACCGAACCTTGGGCCAATGGTGAATACATAGACCTAGATCTTCACTACTCCATTGGCGATTCAAGTCGCTTACTTATATGTAAATTCAAACCCGCAAAAGAATGAAA
>CAZRPJ010000128.1:0-2493 GCA_964601965.1 uncultured Croceivirga sp. | reverse complement strand
GAAATCCATGCCCCACGACCATAGGAACTCGCTACAATTACCCCGTCGTCTGGGCTAATCTCTAAATCAGAATAAGCCGTATTGGGTAAATTGGTGGAGTATTGTTCCCATTCCGTTAAGGTGTCGTCAGTTCTGTAGACCCCTAAACTTGTTCCAACAAATAAGGCATTATTACCATCTCTTGGTTGGTGAACAATAGAAAAATACGCCTCGTTCGTAGGCAAATCTTTAGTGATATCTACAACGGTAGCTGCAGTTCCATCAAAAGTTACTTGAAAAACGCCACGGTCCGTATCCTGATTAAAATCTGGTGTAATTCCAACCGTCCCTGCGGTGGTGAGATACACAATATTACCATTGTTATTGTTCACAGTAATATCTGAAATCTGTGCATTGAAAGGAATAAATTCCCCTGAACCGTCTGTTTCGTTCAAAACAGTAAACGTGGCTCCTCCGTCTTCACTACGGTATAAAAGTCCGCGGTTGGCGGCGTACATTACCAGTGGGTTGTTAGGATCAATCTCTAAATCATCGATGTTTTCTCCATCAGCAAACTCTTCAGATACTTGTGTCCAAGTACCTCCATCTAAACGGTATACAGCAGAATAGGCAGAATACACGGTTCCTTCGCCATCTACAGCCAAAGGTGTAACCCAATTACCACCGCCTGGCGAGCCTACAAAGCCCACAGTTTGTCCAAAGGTGTTGGAAACAAACAACACGCCACCAAATTGTGGAAATCCGTATACAATATCACTGTTAGTAGGGTCAATTTCATAATCCATACCATCCGCAAAAGTGTAAATGTTCCAGGCGTTGTTATCGTAAACAAAGCCAGAATTGTCTTGCGTACCGGCAGCGATTCTACTTGCATCATTATTAGCAATAGACATTCTATAAAATTGTGTAATTGCCAAGCCATCCGATCGGTTGGTAAAACTGGCGCCTCCATCATTACTTACGTAAAGACCACCATCAGTTCCTGTATACAGCTCTCCGTTAAAGAAATTTAGGGTATGGATATCTACGTGAGTATAAGCTGGGCCAACATTATCATCGTTACTATTTAAACGTGTAAATGTGTCGCCACCGTCTGTAGTCTTCCAGATGTTAATAGCCCCGGTGTATACTTCATTCTCATCGGTAGGAGAAACCGCGATACATAAGTCGTACCAGGCCTGATCTCGCTCCATTAAGTTTTCATCATTCGCCGTTCTTGTAAAGGTGGCTCCGCTGTCAGTAGACTTAAATAGACCTTGGTAGCAATCATTACAACTAAAGATATCGGCATACAACAAATACACCACGTTTGGATCTGCAGGGCTTACTCCAATTACTGCTCTACCGCCATCTTCTGGAAGGTTTTCAGTAATTTCAGTAAAAGTATCTCCACCATCGGTAGATCTAAAATATGCCACATCCGTAGAACCAGTGGTTCGTGTACGTCCTGTAACAGCGTATACCGTGTTAGGATCTCCAGGCTTTAAACGAAAATCCGTGATATTTCCAGCTTGTTTTACCTCCCAGGTGTCACCACCATCGGTAGATTTTAAGAGCCCTAAGGTTCCACCTACCCAAAGGGTGTTAGAATCGGTAGGGTCTATAAAGATCTCATTAAGAACGTCAAAATTTTGGGTATCATCTGGTCCCAAACCTGTGGGAGCCCAAGTAAGTCCAGCATCTTCACTTTTAAAGACACCAATACTAAAAGAATCACCGGCATCATCATCACCTGTGGCAATGTAAATAAGATTGGAGTTGTTAGGGTCTACCGCGATCCCAGACACACCAATTTGTGGAAATTCTTGAAATAAATTTGTCCATGTATCCCCGGCATCGGTAGACTTCCAGAAGCCTCCTGTAGGTGCTCCGGCATACCAGATGTTTGCATTGTTAGGGTCTACATGAATGGCATTTAATCTTCCAACCCCCGGTTGTCCTTCGGCTTGTGTGCCGGGTGCTTCGGGGCCAATGGAAGTCCAATTACTTGTTGGATTTACAGGTCCAGCATATAATTTATGCGCTTCGTAGGCATCCCATAGTTCTTTTCCTGTTGGAAGGTAGCCGTCTGGTTTTACAAAATGTTTCCAGTAGTTGCGCCAGCGCATAAATGGTTTGTAACCATTACTTTTTTCAGTAATGTCTTTCCCTTCCCAATAACGATCAAACGCATCGGTCATTTCTTTAAAGGTGTAAACGGGAGTGGTCTTGTTGCTATACGCCGAAGTGGTATAGCGTTTGGCAGTGTTAGACTCTTTCAACTCTTTCATCCAGGGGGCATTTGGATTGAACTGCGCCTGAGAAAAAAAGAAGTTGAAGAGACCGAATAGGAGTAATGTTCTCTTCATTTTAATTTTTCTAATGGTCGGTTAAAATAGAATATTTTTCACATTTTTTTAAGCTTTTTTCGCTAAAAGGGGTGAACTATTGGGAAAAGGTTGTGTTTATGAGGGGATCATTTTTTATTTCGTTACCATCTAAAAAATTACATTT
>CAZRPJ010000127.1:0-2636 GCA_964601965.1 uncultured Croceivirga sp. | reverse complement strand
AGCCTCAAAATTCGCTCCCACTCAACCCATAAATTAACACTTGACAGACCACTAGATACTGCCGGGAGCATAGAAAGAAGGTAGCCCAAACCAGATTATCGTTTTTTTGGGGGCCTGCCCCTGCCAGCGGGCAGGTGCCGCTATGCTCCGGGGCTCGCTGTCCGCTCGGCCCTATCGGGCCTGCCGCCCCTTCGCAGCGCTAGGCCAATGCCAAGAGATGGCACTCCCCCCACCGGGCAACCGCACTGGCCTACCGGCAGGCTGTTTTTTTCTATTGGCAAGCAGACAGCATTGTGGCCTTTTTGTATATTGTAGCATAGTCTGAGCTACAGCATGGCGCACCGGCGCTGCAAGCAGGTAGGCTCAGCCTAGGCAAAGTGGGAAAAAGAACGACAAATTGGGGGGAAGTGCGTGTATTAGCGAGTTCTGCGCAATCATTTAAAACAAAAAATATGAGAGGTTTAAATGTGAATATCTTCGAAAACGAATTCGATTTAATAAAACGAGACCTTTCTGAAATCAAGATTAAGGAAACCTATGACAAGTCTAAGTGCCTTATTTGGGATGCTAATGATTCTCAAAAAGGCTATAACTCATTTCTACTAAGCAAAAATTCACGATCAAAAACTATTTGTGAACTAGTATTCTATAAGTCTAGTGACACTGGAAAGTATTTGCCCCGCCCTATTTTTAAACGTGTTTCTCATGATGGAGATATTCGTACTACAAGAAGTAAGGATAAGGTTACTATCAGTTTTAATACCTCGGAAGAAGCAAAGGTGTTTTGGAAATTGATTAATTTCATTAAGGCATATAAAGACATTGTAGAAGTAGACGAATTAGAAGATGCTTACAAGGTAGTTTCAAAGAATTCTTATTTTTTAGAATTCGACAATAAATCTGAGAAAGAAAAAGCCGAGGACATATTGGCACTTGTTAAGAAAGCTAGCCTAGATTCTAACTCGATAAGATCTATTACGTTTGAGGCTAGAAAAAAGGATTTAGAAACCTTCTATTATCTTTTGAAGAATCCCAAGCTAAAAAATGGGATGTTTAGCCATGACCGATACAGAGATAAGTACGATTTGCCTCCAGGGGAAGAGGCAATATGGCATCACTTTTTAGTCGATAAGAACTGGATCCTTGGACTAAATATTGACATAGTTTTTATTAAGGACTTTTTGACAGAGCAAAGTATTGGTAATCCCACGTCAAAGGGCAGAGGAAATCCAAAAGTTGACCTTTTAGGGCTTTCTGAGTACACAACTCTTGTCGAATTAAAAACTTCGACTACAGAAATTTTTAAGAAAAAGATAAGTAAAGGAAGAGCAAATACTTGGGATTTTACTTCAGACTTCATTGAAGGGGTTAGCCAATGTTATGGACAGATTGATGAAATTAACAAGCATTTTGAAGCTAAGCAGTATGTTGATTCTGATGGAGTTTTGATTGATAAACGCTTTGCAAATAATGTTGATCCTAAATCAATTTTTATATGTGGCTGTAGAAATTCAGAGTTTCCATTATATAAAGGATCCGCCGAAAACAAGACCAAGTTTCAAACATTTCACAGATTTCGGAGGGGAAATAGGCTAGTTGAGATAATTACATTTGATGAATTATTTGAAAGGTCTTATTATATTGTTTATGATAAGCATTTACCTAAAAATTGGTGGGAATTAAGCTTTTCTGAAATGTTTTAGTAAATGCGCAGAACAAGGTGCATACGTCCATGCCTCCCGATGGTCGGCACGGCGCATGCACAACCCGTTAGCTCTCATTAAAAAAAACAAAAAGAACAACGATGAAGGCAAAAACCAGACAACAATTAGCCAATTTGTACGGAGTAGACAGAAAAACATTTAGCCGATGGTTGAAAAAACGGAAACTCGAAATTCCAGAGGGATTGATTTGCCCTAAAGACCAAGAAAGAATATTTGCTGAATTTGGCATTCCAGAAGGGGTGGACAATTCAAATGGAATAGGAAAAGAAGATGATTACAAAAATCCAAAAAGATAGTGTCCCATCATGCCCTAATGTGCCCCAAAATGCCGCAACAATAACCATAGAAAATTAGCGTAATATTTGAGCAAGGAATAATTTTGCATTTGAAAATTCTATCCGGAAAGAGTTTTTTTCACTAATGAACGAGGGGTCAATATGTTGACAACAGATTGCGTCCTCCTATTTTTCAACAATGCTTAAAAAATTACTTTACCTTGCTCTTTTTGCGGTTATTGGAATCACAGTTTTAGTTTCTTGCGAAAAAGAAGACCTTGCCAAACAGAACTCTACCGAGTTTGACGGTTTTTTCTTTGTTGATGGAAGGCTTGCGTTCGACAATGATGCTTCTTTCAGAAAAACTTTAGACGAACTTTATCTTTCACAGAATGAACTCGACAATTGGGAAAATGGTATAACGGGTTACACTTCAATGCGTTCTCAATTTGAAGAAATGACAGACGAGGATGCAGAGAAATTGGTGGGTAAAATCGAGGAGAACAAATTCATATTCACTCTGCTTTAAGAAGCTAATGGAGATTTGTCAATGGAAAGAAACCTGTACAATGATGTGTTGGCCAGCAATTCTCAATTTGATAAATTATCCCTGTGCGCCCAATGATTTCGTACCTTT
>CAZRPJ010000126.1:0-2639 GCA_964601965.1 uncultured Croceivirga sp. | reverse complement strand
CTTTTTGTAAGATTTTTCGTTCTTTTTGTAAAATAATGTAGTACTCACGCGCCACCGAAAGGAAGTCGCCATTCGTCGACAGCTTTTGTAATCCCAAATAAACTGAACCGAATTCGCGTGTATGAGGAGGCATCTTTGCAGAAATGTTATGGTCATGAAACAGTCAATTTTAGCGAGTAAGTACCTGCTTCTATGTTTTTTTATTTTTTGTCTTAGCGCCTGTGTGAAGGATAGCTTGGATGAAGTAACACCAGAAGAAACCCAGCAGGAAGAAGAGGAACAAGAAGAACAGATAGATGAAAGTGCCATCGTAAATCTGGTAATCCCAGAAGGTTTCGAATTTAAAACTTCAGAAAACATTCAACTCACCATTAACGATGCATCAAGTAATGCGGTATACACGGTATACGCTTATAATGATACACCCTTTTCGGTAGAAGAAAATACAGTAGTAAATGATGATGGCGAAACTGAAAGTGTTACCTCCTTTGAATCGGATGAGTACAACCAAATTGTGTTTACAGGAAGACCTGTTGGTGGAACACTAGCAGCAAGTTTTACGCTTCCGTCGTATTACTCCAAAGTGTATTTACGAAGAAAAGAGGGGAACACCTATCATTCCGAAATTATTGACATCACAGGGGGTTCTGCGATATACACGCACAGCTCCATGTCTGGCAAATCTAGAATTGCTGAAGTAGCACGTTTTAAATCGAACCGTAACATGTATCGATCTCAGCAAGGAAAAGGCATAAAAATAGATTCTCTTTTTTGCGTGAATGGTTCTGGGCAGTTGTTTACGGTAAATCCTCTTGATGGGAATTTAACGGAGTTGGCTGCTATGCCACAGGGAAGTTGGACCGCTGCATTTGATCATGAGAACCTCTATATGTATTCTATTGGTCGTAGCAGACCCTATCCTCTAATGAGATACGACCTCATCGCTGATTCGTGGTCCATTATTGGAAACGTTGGTATGGGTGGTCCTCGTTTAGACTATAGAGAAGAAGATGGTCTATTATATTTTTCTACTGGCGCACAAGTTTTTACTATTGATCCAAGCAATGCGAATGTCATTAGCACATGGGATATTAATAATTTGGATGTCACGAATGGAGGTGATCTCGCCTTTGCAGAAGACGGCACTTTATTTTTAAGCAGCTTTGGCGGACTCTACCGTTTAGACCTTGATGAAAACAATGTCTATCAAGCCACGCGTATTAGTGCAGACAATCTGCCATTTACCCCTACCTCTATGACTTTCGATTCTAATAACGAGCTCTGGTTAGCAAGTAATGGTAGTAGTTCAGATCTTATTATCATGGACACCGTTACAGGAGGATGGGAATATATATACGGCCCAAATTCTGACTCTGGAGTCAACTTTGGCCGAACCATAAACGATCTTACAACCTATACCATTACAGATGAAGAGGCAGAGGATCCTGATACAGATGGAGATGGAATTACCGATAGTAATGATGAATATCCTGAGGATGCTGAAAAAGCCTTTGAGCAATTTACACCAAGTAAATACGGTTGGGGTACTGTGGCATTTGAAGACCTATGGCCATTCTTAGGAGATTACGATTTTAATGATACCGCTATAAACTATCGCTTTGTAGCTGTCATTAACGCCCAAAATGAAGTAGTAGAACTCGATATTAATTTTGAGGTAACTTCGGATGGTGCTGGATTAACCAACGCGTTCGGAATAGAATTCGAAAGCATTGCTCCTAATCAAATAGAATCTGTTACAGGTACCGTTCTTACGGAAGGGTACATCAATGTTGCCGCCAATGGAGTGGAAGAAGGACAGAGTCGCGCTGTAGTAATATTATTTGACAATAACGAAACCATGCTTAATGTACCTACCTTGGTAAAAGTACGGTTTACGACACCTTTAAGTTTAGCCCAGTTGGGCATAGCCCCCTTCAATTCATTCTTAATCGTTAACAGGGACCGTGGCAGAGAAATTCACTTGCCTAACAGGTTGCGTACAAGTTTGGGTGAAAATTCTGTTGATACAGAAGGGGTAAATCGAGATCCTGATGGGAACTACCAAACAGATTCAAGATTGCCTTGGGCTATTAACATCGTTCACGATTTTAAGGTACCAAAAGAACGTGTGCCGGTGAACCAAGCCTACAACTTTTTCAATGATTGGGCCACTTCTGGTGGAACGATCTTCACGGACTGGTATAAGGATAATGCGGGCTATCGAAATAGTTCACAGATTAAATAAGAATGGAACAAAAAAAGCCCTTCCAAATTGGAAGGGCTTTTTTTATGCTTTGTAGGTAGCTTACATAGCAGCTACCTTACTCATTAATTTGCTTTTCAAGTTCGATGCCTTGTTTGCATGAATAATGTTTCTCTTTGCCAACTTGTCGATCATACCAACTACAGTAGGCAATAAAGCTTCCGCCGCTTTTTTGTCTTCTTCGTTACGAAGTTTCTTTACGGCATTACGCATGGTCTTGTGCTGGTAGCGGTTACGCAATCGCACTGCCTCGTTTCTTCTAATTCTTTTTAATGCTGACTTATGATTTGCCATTGTATGTATTTATAAATGTTGGTGTATGACCTTTTTAAAGCGACACCCAATTCTTTAACTTGGTAGCCCGTAGGGGAATCGA
>CAZRPJ010000125.1:0-2728 GCA_964601965.1 uncultured Croceivirga sp. | reverse complement strand
AATTCATTACAACGCGCAAATGAATACCAAACAAATCCGCAGGTTTTGTGCCTTAAATGCGGACTCTTTGTCTCTGTTAAAAAGCGCCATGGAACGCCTAAAACTATCTGCGAGGGCCTATGACCGCATTTTAAAAGTCGCACGTACTATTGCAGATTTAGAGGGGCAGGTCTCAATAAATGGGAACCATATTTCTGAAGCTATTCAATACCGTAGTTTGGATAGAGAAGGGTGGTTGGGTTGAACTCTACCAATAGTTATATTTTTTACACAGAAAGGCTTTGATTGTTTAAACAGGAAACAAGTCGATTATCCCAAAAAATATTTTTCTTTTATTCGATATAGTTTTCAACAGGCAAGTAGTGTTTTTTAAGGATTTTTTGAAAACGTTCCTCTTTGAAATAGGGATCAAATTCTTGAAAGCGAAATTTTTGTATTAGTTCCCGGTAGGTCGGTTTTTCTAGATAATAGTACATAGAATCTTTATTTCCCATAGCAGCAAAAATGGAAGCCTTTTCAAAAGAATAGTTCGGGTTATTTCCAAAGATAGAATCCATGAGGTATTTCGCTTCAGCAATTTTATTCAGCCTCATTAGACAACATGCCTTAAGGCGATTGCTTTCCAAGTTTTTTCTATCATAATCTAAACTATTACCTAAAGGATAACTGATTACACTATCTAGATACTTCAATGTGCTAACCCAATCCTTATCGGTATAGGATTGAAAGCCCTTGAGGAACAATTTCCCCCTTGGCGTAAGGTATTTGTCAGATGTCCTTAATACGCTGTCTAAGACATTGGCTTTATTATGTTTAATTAAGGCTTTAACATATATCATGGTGCCAAAATTTGGATTGACTTCATACCATCTTTTTTTGGCGCTCAATTCTTTTTCACTATTTCTTTCAATTACCCAGGTGTTGCTAGCAAGTGTCTGAATGGATCTTTGATGCCCAGGACTTTGCAGCAATTTATAGTCTAATGAATCCAAAAGGTGATTAAAATCTTGGTTCATTGCTGTGGCAATATACCCCCTAGTATCAACCAAGTCGTCCCCAAAGAGATAGCTATTGGAATCATATAATTTCTGAGCCTGCAAGGGTTGATCCAAGCGCGTTAGGAGACCGATATACATATAAACCGTTCTAGGGTCTAAAGGATTCACCTCTACTGCCTTGGTTAAATACTTATACTGCTTTTCAAGCTCCCCCTCTGCTCCGTAATACAGAGCCAATAAATCAAGTGTCCTGACATGATTGGGGTTTAAACGTATTGCCTTATGCAAAACTTCTATTGCCTTCTGTCTTTGCCCTTGTTCATTTAATAAAAAAGCTAGTGAATTAAGAGCATTTACATTTGTTGAATCAATGGATAGTCCTTGATAAATATTCTTTTGTGCAAGCTGGCGACTTTCTTGTATGTTTTCTGAATGGAAGTAAATGATTTTTAATAATTCCATTTCGGCATATTTAGCATACGCATCTGCATAGTTCGGATCTAATTCCAAAGCCTTTAAAAATAAATCTTGGGCTGTGTTAAGTCTTTCTTTTGATCTCTGTTCTGCTAATACAAGAGCTTTATTAAATAGTTTGTACGCCTCCTGGTTGTTGGTGCCATTAAAACGTAAGAGCTTTTCTTCTTCAGGTGTAAGGTTTAATTTTAACTCTTCAACTATTGTTCTAGATAACTTCTGTTGCAACTTAAAGACATCATCAATTTTTTCATTATAACTATTTGCCCAAAGATGATTGTCAGCGGCGTTTATTAATTGTGCAGTGACTAAAATTTCGTCTCCCAACTTTCTAACACTGCCTTCTACAATATGATTTACTCCTAATTCCGTAGCAATTTGAGGAATGGTTTTTGGTGAGTTTTTATACTGCTGTACAGATTTCCTTGAAATAACTTTTATTTCTTTAACAATTGATAAGTATGTCAGGATATCTTCCGTAAATGCATCACCCCACCATGCATTATCGCTCTCGGGGCTCAAGTTTTCAAAAGGTAAAACTGCTATTATAATTTGTTGATTGGTTTCAGAGCTGATCCTATTTTGATTTCCAGTATTCAAAGAAAACATAACTGCAATGACAATTAAGCATATAATAATGGCAATATTCAATTTCTTGTTGATGCTATGATTTCTTGACTGATCGACAACTGTGGTAGAAGGTGTTTTTTTTATACCATCTTCTGTAACCTGATAGGTCCAAGAGAAGAAAATCCAGAAAGGTAGACCTAGGCCCAAAAAAGCAATAACCACCTTGAGTACCCAAGAAGGGGCCTCAAATGCGTCTAAAATTACTGCGGCAACCTGAAGTACTAACCAAGCACCTACCAAATAGGCCAATGTCTCTTTGTAGACATTTCTACGTTTTAGTTCGTTAAAAAACTTTTTCACGCTATGGTATTAAGTACAGGTAACATCCTAATTTACATGATTATAGTACAATAGAAAAATGTAAAGGAATAAATTGAAGCTATTCAATTCTGCAGTTTGGATAGAGAAGGGTGGTTGGGGTAAGGAATACATTTCATAAACTAGGTGGGATGGTTGGTGATGATTTTTAAAAACAAGCACCTCTATTCAAAAATTGGTAAATTAGAGGTAGCGCATGAAAAAGTTAAAATACGTTTGGCTGCTATGGTTTGGGATGCAGGGGTGTGTAGAAGAATTCCAAGCAGAATCACTTACCGTAGAATCCCTTTTGGTAGTAGAGGGATTAA
>CAZRPJ010000124.1:0-2734 GCA_964601965.1 uncultured Croceivirga sp. | reverse complement strand
CAACGCCAGACGCCAAAGGATATCACTTTAATATAATCGATACTCCTGGTCACGTAGATTTTACAGTTGAAGTAAACCGTTCCCTACGTGTATTAGATGGATTGGTATTCTTGTTTAGTGCAGTTGATGGTGTTGAGCCGCAATCTGAAACTAACTGGAGATTGGCAGATAATTACAAAGTGCCAAGAATGGGCTTTGTAAATAAAATGGATAGACAAGGGTCTAACTTTTTGGCAGTTTGCCAACAAGTAAAAGATATGTTGAAGTCGAATGCTGTGCCAATTGTATTGCCAATTGGAGACGAGGCAGACTTTAAAGGAATCGTTGACCTTGTAAAGAACAGAGCTATCGTATGGCATGACGAAAACTTCGGATCTACTTTTGATGTGGTAGACATTCCTGCAGAGATGCAAGACGAGGTTAAAGAATACCGTGCTGCATTGATTGAAGCTGTTGCAGAGTACGACGAAAACTTGATGGAAAAATTCTTCGAAGATGAAGATTCTATTACAGAAGACGAAGTACATGCTGCGTTAAGAGCTGCAGTAATGGATATGAGTATCATTCCAATGGTATGTGGTTCTGCATTTAAGAATAAAGGAGTTCAGTTCTTATTAGATTGTGTTTGTAGATACCTTCCTTCTCCTCTAGATAAGGATGATATTGTTGGTACAGACCCAAATACTGGAGAAGAAACTTCAAGAAAACCAGATCCTAAAGAACCGTTTTCTGCATTAGCATTTAAAATTGCTACCGATCCTTTCGTAGGAAGATTAGCATTCTTTAGAGCATATTCAGGAAGATTAGATGCGGGTTCTTACATTCTTAATAACCGTTCAGGTAAAAAAGAACGTATTTCTCGTATTTACCAAATGCATTCAAACAAACAGAATGCTATTGAATACATTGAAGCTGGAGATATTGGAGCAGCGGTAGGTTTTAAAGATATCAAGACTGGAGATACCATGTCTTCTGAGAAACACCCGATTGTTCTAGAAAGTATGGACTTCCCAGATCCTGTAATTGGTATCGCTGTGGAGCCTAAAACTAAGGCGGATGTAGATAAGTTAGGAATGTCTTTGGCTAAATTGGCGGAAGAGGATCCTACTTTCCAAGTTAAAACTGATGAAGCGTCTGGACAAACTATTATCTCTGGTATGGGAGAGCTTCACTTAGATATTATTGTAGATAGACTTCGTCGCGAGTTTAAAGTTGAAGTGAATCAAGGACAACCTCAGGTTGAGTACAAAGAAGCTTTAACTGCCAAAGCAGATCACCGTGAAGTTTACAAAAAACAAACAGGTGGTAGAGGTAAATTCGCTGATATCGTATTTACAATGGAGCCTGCTGAAGAAGGCAAACAAGGATTAGAATTCATTAATGTAATTAAAGGGGGTAACATTCCTAAAGAATACATCCCATCTGTAGAGAAAGGATTTAAAGAGGCTATGAAAAATGGTCCTTTAGCTGGATTCGAGATGGATAGTATGAAAATTACATTATCCGATGGATCTTTCCACCCTGTAGATTCTGATTCTTTATCATTCGAGTTAGCCGCAAAATTAGGCTACAAAGAAGCTGCAAAAGCGGCAAGAGCTGTCTTAATGGAACCTATTATGAAATTGGAGGTATTAACTCCTGAAGAAAACATGGGTGATATTGTAGGTGACTTGAACCGAAGAAGAGGGCAGGTGAATAATATGGATGATAGAGCTGGTTCTAAAGTTGTAAAAGCAGAAGTGCCGCTATCTGAAATGTTTGGATATGTAACTTCTTTAAGAACTTTAAGTTCGGGTAGAGCAACATCCACAATGGAATTTTCACATTATGCCGAAACTCCTTCCAACATTGCGGAAGAAGTGATCAAGGCAACAAAAGGTGTAACCGCATAATTTTCAGAAGATGAGTCAAAAAATTAGAATTAAGTTAAAGTCTTACGACCACAATTTAGTGGACAAGTCTGCTGAAAAAATCGTAAAGACAGTAAAAACAACAGGTGCTGTGGTAACGGGTCCAATTCCACTACCAACGCATAAAAAGATTTTTACAGTATTGCGTTCACCGCACGTGAACAAGAAATCTAGAGAGCAATTTCAATTGAGTTCTTACAAGCGTTTGCTTGATATTTATAGTTCTTCTTCCAAAACAATTGATGCTTTAATGAAATTAGAGCTGCCAAGTGGTGTGGAAGTCGAAATAAAAGTGTAAATTTGCACGCCCTTTCAAGGAAGGGATTACATGTCCGGAGCCGCGAGCAAAGGAAAAACGGGAGAAAAGAATAAAAATCTGGGTCACAGAGTACGTTCTTTGACCCAATTTTTTTGCCAAGAATTTGGCAGTAGATGATTAAAAAAAGTAATAATTAGAACATATGTCTGGGTTAATAGGAAAAAAAATCGGCATGACCAGCATTTTTGACGAGAATGGGAAGAACATTCCTTGCACCGTTATTCAAGCTGGCCCATGTGTGGTTACCCAAGTCAGAACCGAAGAGGTAGACGGGTATAGTGCTCTTCAACTTGGTTTCGATGACAAGGCAGAAAAACGTGCTGGTAAGGCTGAATTAGGCCACTACAAAAAAGCAGGTACTTCGCCCAAAAAGAAAGTTGTCGAGTTTCGAGATTTTGAAGGGGAATACAAATTAGGAGATACTGTAGGAGTAGATCTATTTGTAGAAGGAGAATTTGTAGATGTAATAGGTACGTCTAAAGGAAAAGGATTCCAAGGTGTTGTA
>CAZRPJ010000123.1:0-2797 GCA_964601965.1 uncultured Croceivirga sp. | reverse complement strand
CAAACATTTAGCTTAACTGTTCAATAGCGTACTTTGAATACAGTATGGGGAGCACTACAGGTGCTCCCCTCTTTTAAATGGGAACTCTAAAAAAACATAGGATATTCGTTTTGATGTTTGCACTTCTTCTATTGTTGCAATCATCCCTAGAAACTATTCACTTTATTACCGAGCATTCCCAACAAGCACATCAAGAAAACGAACAACAAGAGTCACAGGATCACGAGCTTTCATCAAGTTGTGATCTATGTCATAAATTAGTAAGCCATACTTTTTTTACTGTTCCGGAACCCCTTATATATTGGTCTGGGACAGAAGTATTTACTTTGAACGAACGTGAATCCTTTAATACGTTCCATTCCCATCCATTACAGAATACCTCCAGAGGGCCACCTGCATTCTTCCTTTTCTAAGTACTAGGAAATCTCTTATACCAGACCTCTTAATATCCTTTAATGACTAAAGGATACACTGCTTTTTACATTTTTATTAAATCCGCTTAACGATGATAATAACAAATAACCTGACAAAAACATATGGTGAGCACACTGCACTTGACCAATTAAACCTTCACGTAAAAGAAGGCGAAATCTATTGCCTCCTAGGTGCGAATGGAGCTGGTAAAACTACCACCATCAACCTTCTATTGGGCTTTATTGCACCAACCTCAGGAAGTGCTTTTATTCACCAATTAGACGTGCACAAAAACTTAAAAGCCACCAAGCAATTTTTGGCCTACATCCCAGAAAACTTAATGCTTTATCCCAGCCTAACAGCATTAGAAAATCTAGATTATTTCTCAGGAATTGCTGGTAAAAAATTGGGGGTAGCGGTGTTAAAAGAATTGCTGGCAGAAGCTGGACTTCAAACTGAGGCTTTTGACAAACGAATTTCCACCTTCTCTAAAGGAATGCGACAAAAAGTGGGGATTGCAATAGCGCTAGCCAAAGATGCCAAGGCGTTGCTTTTAGATGAACCCACCTCTGGATTGGACCCAAAAGCGAGCAACGAGTTTGGTAAGTTGTTGCAAAAGCTACGTGGTAAAGGGGTGGCCACCTTAATGGCTACCCATGATCTTTTCCGTGCTAAAGAGGTAGGTACCCATATTGGTATTATGAAAGATGGGCAACTAAAACAAGAATTTATTGCCAAGGATATTTCGCTCAACGAGCTAGAAAAGTACTACTTAGAAACCATGAACTTTAAAGAAGAAATGGCATGATAACGAAAACGTTTATTAAAGAGTCTAAAGAGCTTTTTAGAGAAGGAAGGGTACGCATTTCATTAGTTATTGTGCTCTTGCTGTTAGGCGTAGCCACTTGGATTAGTGCACGCCAGTATAAAAACATCAATGAACAATATGCAAGTGCTAAAACTGCCGAACGAGCTATTTGGGACAACCAAGGTGAAAAAAATCCGCACTCTGCCGCGCATTATGGCACCTATGCTTTTAAACCAAAATACCCTTTATCTCTAGTAGATCAAGGTGTTGATAAATATGCAGGTACTTCTATATTTTTAGAAGCACATAAGCGCAACGAGGCGCAGTTTAGTGCTGCTGCAGATCAAACCGGTCTGGCCCGATTTGGAGACCTTACACCAGATTTTATTTTACTATTTATTATCCCCTTGGTAATTATTCTGCTAGGCTACAACAGTTTTACCAAAGAAAAAGAAATGGGTACGCTGACCCTATTAAAAAGCCAAGGACTATCCCGTTGGAAATGGTTGTTAGGCAAATGGACGGCTATTTTTACACCCATATTTGTTATCACTGCCCTATTGTTTGGAATCGCCGGAGTGATCCTAGGAAATCTCCAAGATTTTGGTGTTTTCGATGGGAACTCTCTCTTTGTCATGTTCCTGGTCTATGTAGTGTACTACATTGTTTTTATCAATATCGTACTTCTAATTTCTTCACTGGTGAAAAAGTCTGGAATTTCACTGGTTGTTTCGCTAAGCATTTGGATTTTGGCCTGCCTTGCAGCACCCAAAGCTGCCAGTAATATTGCAGAAAGCAAACACCCCTACCCGACACGGCAGGAATTTGCTGCAAATGTTTTGCAAGACAAAAAAGAGGGATTGGATGGGCATAATCCCTGGAGTAAAGAAGCCAAATTATTAGAAGAACAAGTTCTAAAAGAATATGGTGTAGACAGCGTTCAACAGCTCCCTTTTAACTTTGATGGCTACCGCATGCAAAAAGGCGAAGAGCATGAAGCAGAAGTATATTTTAAGCATTATAACCATCTTAAGGATCAATTCAGTAATCAATCAAAGGTGTACCAAGGGTTGGCTATTATTTCCCCTTATTTACCTACACGATTTCTAAGCATGGCGCTAGCGCATACTGATTATTCAACGCATTGGGATTTTGCAGACGCCGCAGAAGCCTATCGTATTGACACACAAAAATTTCTCAACGATAATTTTAAGGATAATTCTTCCTATGGAGAATGGAGCTATCGTGCCGATGCAGATACCTGGAAAGAACTGCCGGCTTTTACCTACGACCCACCAGAATTGGCGCAAGTTCTAGAACGAAATTCGGCCAATATGGGCATTCTCGGTATTTGGTTTTTAGCCTCTTTTGGCCTTTTATTCTTTACCACCAATAAAAGTTAGCTATGTTCTCTTATAATTTTAAATACGAATTAAAACTATTGCTACGCAGTCGATGGATTCAGCTTCTTAGCATAGTGTTGTTGCTCCTTTTTGGCTTTTCTGCGTTTAACGGACTGCAAAAAGTTGATAAGAGAGCCAAAGATATTTTGGTTGCTAAATCAGAAATTGAAGA
>CAZRPJ010000122.1:0-2941 GCA_964601965.1 uncultured Croceivirga sp. | reverse complement strand
AATAGCCACGTCTGCAGCATCTTTAGAATTAAAATCGGCCAGATAGACATAATGTAACCCGTTTTCTTTGTTATAGAATTGCCTTGCCTCCAAACCCTTTTTGGACAAATCCGCCATAAATGATTTCAGATTGGATTTGTTTTTAAATACATTGGCAATTAAGTAGAAACCTGAATTAACCCCGATTGCATCTGACCGATTTTTAGATCGTATTGGGATTTCATTAAATTGTTGAAATCGTTCTTCTCTGTTTTTAGTTTTTGCAGGTGTTTCATTACTGGCCACTGCGGTGCGGCCGCTAGTAAAGGCACCTTTTTTGGTAGCATTATTTTGTTCGTCTTGAAATTCTCTTCTTAACAGGCGTACCATTCTATCGAAACGCTGTTCAAAAAGTTGGGTGCGCATTTCTTCAATAGAATCTTGTCTTAGAATTAGTTCATCAATGAGCATTCTATTTTGGTATGCTAAAGAAGCTTCATCAAACGGCACAACTTCTGTAGTATTTGTAGTCATTTTTTCCTTTAGATCGGTTATCTGCTGTTCGTAGTTGCGAACAATCTCATCTATGCGATCCGTTTCTTCGTTTGAGGCTAATTGTACATTTATACCCGTGCCTCGTAACTCATCATTCATCGTGTAGGCCAAGGAAAGCTCATGGTTCCATCCTAAATTCTCACCTTGTTCTTCCAGGCTTTTTTCCATAAGATATCCTATTGATAAGCGCTTGTTTAAATTAAAGCCGAGTCCTGAAGACATCCCATACCGTTGATCATAACTGGCTTGCAGCCATCCCAAGCGAGGAACATCCATAAGCAGCGATCCGGTCATGGACCATTCTTGATTTAAATCTTGCCCTACTTGAACTAACGGAATTAATCGGGCATCTTCTAGAATTCCTGTAGCACGTTTAAAGGTGTGGGTGTATTGCAGTTGGGACCGCATGTATTCCAGTCCAAAATTGGTTGCTAACGACTCATTTGTTTGGTCATAACGTACCAGATCTGTAAAATACATTCCCACATCCCACTTTCCTAGGGATAAATTGAGTCCCGGAGCAATGGCTAGTGTATTAATTTTTTCAACCTCGTTTAATAAAGGATCTTCTTGATTGATGATAACTCGATTCTTATCCAAACCTTGACTTTGGTAAGTAACGTTGGCTCCAAAAGAAAGGGCGCTTTTTTCACCTAAACGTACTGCGGTTGCATAATTAGCATGGAAACCAAATTCTTGAATTACCCCAGACCATTGTCCGTAAATACCGAGACCTAAAGCGGTGTTCTCATCTAGTTTGTTACTAAACCCTAGAAAGTAATTCTGATTGTTGTCTTCGAAACCTGCATATTGATTGCGCAATAAGACATTTAAGTACGATTTGTTTTCGCGTACCAAGGAGAAGGTAGGGTTAATTAAAAAGCGGTTAAAGAACAGTTGATTATGAAAAGGATTTCGTGTGTTCTGTAGCGGTGCCTGCTCTTGGCCCATAACTCCTGTGGTTAGGGTTACTAAGCCAATAAGTACTGCAGCACGTAGGATGTTGTATTTTTTTAAGAAGTCCATCTTTTCGGGGTTAAAGTGAAACTATAGGGGGCTACAAAGGGTGCTTCCTTTTATAAGGGTCTAATTTTCTTTTTCAGTAGGGCTTATTGATCTTCAAAAACAGTAGAGGAATATTCCGTATTGTTTTCATCGTTCAAGGCATTCCATAGCTTTTGATCGTCTTTTTCTACCTGACTTAGGTGACTTTCTTTAGGGCCAAAAGCATATTGTGCTACCGTTTTTTTATCACCTCGGTTAGAGAGTACAAAGCCCATTCCTTTACTAGGGGAGAAGGTCAATGCATAATCATCATACCGGCTGTTGATACGGTTTCCTAGATTTTTTGCTTTCCCAAGTTTGTTTCCTTGTACGGTTACCGCAAATAAATCTAAACCACCTTGGCCTTTTCTTCCATTAGAAGCATACACCAGGGTACCACCATTTACAATGCTAGGGTACATATCATCCTTACGTGTATTTACTTTACTTCCTAAGTTTTTAGGTTGTCCAAGGCTACCATCTGCAAGGATTTCTGATACATAGATATCGTATTTTCCATAGGTACCTGGCATGTTCGAGGCAAAAAATAACCGACTACCATCTGGGGACACTGTAGGGTGTTTGGCAGAATAGTATTTAGGACAAACTGCTACTTTCTTAATATTTTTCCATTGTCCGTTTACGTTTTCGGCACGGTAAATTTCATGAACAATTTCTTTTTTAGAAAAGATGCCAGTTTCTGGCTTTTGAGCCACTGCTTTGCTAAAAAAGGCCACCTTACCATTGTTGGTCACTGCTAATTTTGGGGCATAGGCAGTTTCCATGGCACGCAAGGATTTACGCTTAGTAGCCTTTAAGTTTTTATCGGCCTGCACCGTAACCGTGGAGGCATTCATAAAATACTGAGAAGGCCCTGGAGATTTATAGTCATCCATAATGGTTTTAGACCAATCTTTGGTTACTCCTGGGAGTTTTCCATTTACTTTATTGGTCGCGTACACATACCGTTCTTGAAAACGAGCATGTTGTTGCGCATCTGTTGTATTCTCTAACAAACGCTCAAACCAAAAAGCAGCAGATTCATAATTCTCACTTAAAAGATTGGCATTTCCTAGATCTTGGAAAATCTCTAGTTCAGAATACCCTTGGTGTAATAGGTTTAGGTAATCATCAATGCGTTGTGTTGCTTGTTCATCACCAAAAATTGGTCTTGGATTTGCATCGCCTTGTGCTACAACTTCTGTAGCCCCAGCAAGAAGCACGAATGCTCCGATCATTAAAATTGTAGCTGTACGTATCATAATGTAAGATTTTGGACGTTTAACTCTTACAAATTTCCACAAAGCTTTGCTAGAACCACCTATGAGAAATTCATAGGTTTTGTTGTTTATCGGGGTAGATG
>CAZRPJ010000121.1:0-2990 GCA_964601965.1 uncultured Croceivirga sp. | reverse complement strand
TACATGCTAACAAGGCTGCCAACTTAAAGCGCAAGCTTATGAGCAAGGTTGCTGCGATGTAAGCCATTCTAAAGAATAAAAAAAAGCCTTTCCATTTTGGAAAGGCTTTTTTTATGCGTTGCATTATTTTATTTTAATTGGGAAGGATTTCTATACCCTGCATTATCCTTATACCAATCAGTAAAGATAGTTCCTCCAGAAGTAGCCCACTGATTAAAGAAATTATAGGCTTGATTCACAGGTACTCGTTCTCTTGGTACCTTAAACTCATGAACAATATTAATAGCCCATGGCAATCGCGAATCGGTTTGGTAATTCCCATCAGTGTCTTGATTTACACCGTCCACATTTTGATCATTTACACCCAAACTAGTTCTTAATCTATTGGGTAAATGAATTTCTCTACCTCTATCTTTATTCACAATTAAGAATGGATTAAATGGTGCAATACCCAATTGTGCCAAGCTCAATGGGGTAGTAAATCGAACATTTACCTGTGTTGGTACATTTAACATGGTTTCATTATTATCGAAGAGAATAACAACAGCTCGGTTTTGACCTTCTTCAACACCGTTGGCAGCCACGTTAATATAACCTTCTGTAAGTACAGTTCCCGTTACGGATTCTACCTGATTAGGTGCAATACTTTCAAATTCAATCCCAAAAGCATTAATTAAACCCGCCCCGTCTGAAGTTACCTCATAGTTAATTTGCAGCTCTACTACCTCATTAAATGAATTTATAATGGCAACAAAGCGGTAATTTACAGCGGTATCATTAAAATCATAATCGCCAGTAAATGGCCATAGATCTTCAAAGGCAACCGTACCCCATCCATACTTACTTGGTGTAAATTGCTCAAATGCCTTTTCTGGATCATCTGGATATTCATCATTACTATCTGTTATACCATCACCATCGCTATCTGGATCCTCGGCTTCTATATCGACTATGGTATGCGTTGTTAGGTCATTTATGGTTCTGCCAAAATTCACCCCTGAGGTAGAATTAGGACCATAAATGTATTCCCATCCCCCCGTTACAGTATCCATAATAATAAGATCAGAACTAGATCCATTGCTTGCTAACCAGAGTTCACCATTACTATCAAAGGTCATTGACGTAGGGGTAAAAGGGAGATTATCTGCACTAATACGCGTTGCATCATACTCATTATTTTCATTAAAATCTAAGCGATATAAACCACCAAAACTGCTTAGGAACAACGTGCCATCCTCTGCAAAGGCCAAATCTCCCCCATTAGTAACATCAAGATTGTTAATGTTCCACGTAGAAAGCACGGTGCCATTAGCAGGGTCAATAGTGTATACTTTGGCGTTATTTCCTGAAAAGTAAAGCAAGCCATCTTCTTCGCGATAATCCAATCGAGGACCACCCATTCCTACATTTCCAACACTCGTCCAACTATCTTCGATCATGTCATATCGCATCAAAGGGTAGGGTTTACTTCTACCAATGGAATAGAGATACATATTATCCTGGTCTATAGCTGCTGTCCAGCTTCCTTGTGGCATGGCCGCTAAGTTGGTTAGATTTCCATTTAAAGGATTTACGGTAAATAATTGACCAGACCCATTTACACAATAAAGAGAGTCAATTTCGATACCGCGCTGTCCCAACGATTTACTTAATTGTTGGGATTTGAATTTGGCCACTTTAGCTCTACGTTCTTTTCCAGCAGAATCGGTATGGGTATAAGATACATTTCCGCCGATCACGTCAACGACTGCAGAAGAGTGAACCTTCCCTTCTTTTCTTCGAAGATATAGTTTAGAATAATAAGCCGGTAAGGTAACTGAGGCTTCTATTACTCCGCCTACAGCTCTACCTGAAAATACGATTTGATTAAATGCATCGGTATCAAAAACGGTTACTGCCTCACTAATACCTTCATCATTTACAGACTCCAACTCTTCGGTAGACAATTGTGTTTCATTGTACGCATATATGGTATAGATAGCGTCTGGGGCAGCATCATTAATGGTAATATTAACTACTTCTGAGGTGTTAAATTCAAAATCTTCTGGAATATCAAGATTAATGAGTGCAGATTCGTCTACCTCTTCTTCAGGTTCATTTTCTTCTTGTTGCACTTCTTCATTCACCACCTCATCTAGACTATCTTTAACACATGAACTCAGCACAAAAAGGGCGAGTATTAGAGAAAAGAAAGTTCCTTTAGATATCATAATCGTCTTCATAAAAATTAAATTTTAATCAAAGGTGCCTTTTTTCAAGAGCAACTTTGTGGGGTTTTATTTTAGCCAAAAAAAGCTGTAGACGAATTGCTTTTATCTTACGATAAGCGATATCAATACATCTACTTTAAATGAACGAAAATTCTTACAAAAATGGTTAAAGATTCGATGAACAGGGCAGTAATGTTGTGTAAGTCCGTATTTATGTGGTAAAGAGAGAATGTTTGTAATTACGCCTAGTTAATCCAATTGTAATTTGTTAGGATTTCGGTAGCCCAGGTTGGGTTTGTACCAATCTTTCCGATTTTTGCCTCCAGAAATTGCCCATGCTCTAAAGAAAAGATACCCTTCGTCAATGGTGATTTTTTCTTGAAGAACAGTAAACTCTTCCGTGATATTAATCGCCCATGGTAAACCTTCTGCAGTAGCATAGTTACCATCTGCATCCACGTTGCTGCCTGCTACAGACGGACGGCTATTACCAAGAGATGTTGGTGTATTCCCTACCAAATGGATTTCTGTTTCACGATCGCCATCCACTACCAAAAATGGCTTAAATGGACCGCCGCCCAATTGCCCTTCTGGGATAGGACTTGAAAATGAAACGCTTACTTTTCCTGGTTGTCCAAGTAGTGCACTATGATCATCAAAAAGGGGAATAACAACATTGGTTTGTTCCATTTCTGTCCCATTACTAGCCAATTCAAAAACGCTATTGGTTAACACTTGTCCGGAAATTTGTCGTACGCTATTCGGTGAAATACCAGGTAG
>CAZRPJ010000120.1:0-3090 GCA_964601965.1 uncultured Croceivirga sp. | reverse complement strand
ACTATCGAATGGTGCGGAAATTAATTCGATTTATCTTACTTGTTTTCTGTTTTAAGTGTGGTTTTGCACAAACGACCTTTACAGAAAGTGCATCTACCTATGGTCTTGATCTAAACCGAAATAAAGACGGTGGTCATGCATGGTCAGATTTTGATAATGACGGAGATTTAGATGTTTTAGTTTTAGAAAGCAACGGAGGAGCTAAAAGCTTTCTCATGCAAAACAATGCCGGTTTTTTTACCAATGTTCAAGCCACCTTAGCACCTGGCATGTTAAGTGATAATGCTGAACGTCAAGCCGCCTGGGGTGATTTAAACAATGATGGAAGGCCGGACTTTTTAATTAATTCTTCAGGAACAAATAGTTCGGTAGTAGCGATTCAGATTTTTATCCAAAATTCAGACGGTACCTTTGGAGATGGTATTGGAGGAACTTCGCCAATTACAATAGGCGAAAACAGTAGTGCCACCATTACAATTAACCCATTAAATACGGAGGGCGCCGGATTTTTTGATTTTGAAGGTGACGGAGATCTTGATATCTTTTTTGATAGTCATAATTATGGTATTGAACTGCTTCGTAACAATTATATTAATCATCTTACCAATACAATTACCAATCCTGCTCCAGCTGGATTATTTACACACATAACGCCCGGAAACGGTACTGGGGTGGTAGAATTTGGACTCAACCAGTTTGCAACCGATGGCGATTATGGTTCAGCTGCCGATGTCAATGATGATGGATGGGTGGATATTTTTATGCGTAAGAGAAATGAAAATGATTTTTTCTTAAACCAAGGAGGAACTTTTACAAATGGGGCAGATTTGGCGCAAGCGGCTAATGGTAACAAAGGAGGTAATGGATTATGGGATTTAGATAATGATGGAGATTTAGATGCCGTTTGGACAGAAAACGGATTAACACAGATATTTAGAAATGACGGCCCAGGAATCTGGACCGCACTTGGAGCTGGAGTCTTTCCTGGACTCCCACAACCTTCTAATACGGACAGTGGAAGCTCTTCCAATGATATTGATGCCTTAGCAGGAGGAGATATTGATAATGATGGAGATATTGATATTTTATTAGTTGGAGATAGTAGGAGCTATTTATTTATTAATCAATTAAATAGTCCAACCCCTGCACCTGGTGTAATAGGCAGTGGAACCGCCATGACGTTTGCATTAGATGCTGAGACCTTCAACACCCGAAATGGAGAAGGGACAACCATGGTAGATATAGATGATGATGGTGATTTAGATATATACATGAATATCAATCACAGTTCAGGAAATCAATTATGGATCAATAATTTACCCGCAGCAAATAGAGACAATCACCTAATCATTGATGTGACCGAAGATCGAAATGCAGATGGAACTACCGGAGGCTTCTCAGGTCGCGTAGCAATTGGGACCAACGTAATAATTAAGGATTGTGCAGGAAACATTATTAGTGGACTTCGTCAAGTAAATGGGGTGTATGGTCATGGAACACAAAGTCCAGAACAAGTGCACTTTGGATTACCGCTGGGAGAGAATGAAACGTACATAATTGAAGTAAGATATCCCAATTTTTATGATCCTGTAGATGGATTTTCAAGACTCATTGCAACGGTTGTTGCCCAACCAAGTACTATCCCAGGGACCAATCATTATGATATGACTACTACGGATGCAGAAATTGTAGAAAATATCAATCCTCCAGATGCTGTGGATGATACCTACGAGGTACTTCCAACAACCTCTATTTCCATTCAACTGAGTTTATTTGATAATGATTCAGAACCTGATGGGGAGGATTTTTTCATAGACAGTGTGGTACAACCGGCTTCGGGTACAGTTGTTATTGATGATGCTGCCTTGGGTCTAGTAACATACACTTATTCAGGTGGATCTATATTTTCAGGAATAAATTTTGACTACACCATCACAGATTCTACCGTTTCAATTTGCCCCGCTTTAGGAAAGAGCGATACGGCCACTGTTTTTATTAATGCACAACGTCCAACTTCGGTCATTACGAATCGAAAAATTACCTATCGCGTTCAAATCAACTAATTGGGTTTAATTCAAATCCGTTGGATTTACAGGCGCTCGGTTCCGTTGAATTTATTGATTTCATCGACAAAAAGCACATTTCCATTTAAAAGTCACCTCATGTTTTTAGCCCTATACCTTGGTAAATTACCTGTACACAACAATTATTTTACTCCCCTTCATGTAAAGCTAATTTTGTAAAGTGTTGAAGTGAATTCGGCCAAAATCAATTCATTTTCAGCAGAATAATTATAAACAAAATAGATTTTATGATCCAATCAAATCGGATCAGATTAAATGCTAACCTACAATGTTACACAAACTCACTCCAATGAAAAAGATTCTTAATACGCTACTTTTTCTATTCATCACCGGTGTGGCTTTTTCCCAAACCACAGTTACATTGCAAGATCAATGTAATTGTGAAGTTTTAAGTGGAACAGATGTCTCAGCACCAGGAGCAACGACTCCTACTGGAGCTGATACCGGAGATATTTATGTAAATACATCAACAGGAGCTATCTTTTATTGGGATGGCGATAGTTGGGAATTTACATCTGGTAATGATAGCAATACCACCAATGCAAGTTTAACGGAAGATGGTATTAATCTTATTTTAACGGATAGTGATGCGAACACCGTAAGCATTCCTTTGGCATCCATCGCAGCAGTGGTGGATACTAATACGACCAATGTTACTTTTCAAGTTAATGGCGGTACGGGTCAGTTAGAAATTATTGATTCGGATGGCAATACCGTTTTTGTCTCTTTGGCAGATTTAGCCGCAGCGGTAGATACCGATGATCAAACAGCAGCCGAGGTGACTTATGACAATAGCACCTCAGGATTAACAGCAACCGATATACAATCAGCTCTTGATGAAGTAGCGGCAGGAAGTACGGATGACCAGACATTAGCAACAGATGGTACTGCGGGTAACGTAAGTATTGAAAATGGAAATAGCATTACATTAAATGTAGACGACGCAGATTCAGACCCTACAAACGAATACAATACAGGCATTGCTTTTGACGGAACCAACCTGACG
>CAZRPJ010000119.1:0-3117 GCA_964601965.1 uncultured Croceivirga sp. | reverse complement strand
CCGTTCAATTGATGGAAGCTGCTAAGATTAAAAAAGGATCTGGCGAACCTAACCGTGTAAAATCTGGTTCCGTTACTTGGGATCAGGTAAAAACAATTGCAGAGGACAAAATGGTAGATTTAAACGCATTTACCGTAGAATCGGCAATGAGAATGGTTGCTGGTACGGCAAGATCTATGGGTCTTAAAGTATCCGGTGCGAAACCTTTTTAATCGGAAAAGCAATTTATAATGGCAAAATTGACGAAAAAGCAAAAGGAGGCACATGCCAAGGTTGATAAGAATAAAATGTATTCTTTAGACGAGGCGTCTTCTTTAGTAAAAGAAATAACCAATGTAAAGTTTGACGCATCCGTAGATCTAGCTGTTCGTTTAGGAGTAGATCCTAGAAAAGCAAATCAAATGGTGCGTGGGGTTGTAACGCTTCCTCATGGTACCGGTAAGGATGTAAAGGTTTTAGCATTGGTGACCCCTGACAAAGAAGCAGAAGCTAAAGAAGCTGGTGCAGACTTCGTAGGGTTAGATGAATATTTGGATAAAATTAAAGGCGGTTGGACTGATGTAGACGTAATTGTTACGATGCCAAGCGTTATGGGTAAATTAGGACCTCTTGGACGTATTTTAGGTCCACGTGGTTTAATGCCCAATCCAAAAACAGGGACGGTAACCATGGATGTAGCTAAAGCAGTTGCAGATGTAAAAGGTGGTAAAATCGATTTTAAAGTTGATAAAACGGGAATCGTGCATGCCGCTATTGGTAAAGTTTCATTTTCTCCAGATAAAATCGCTGGCAACGCAAAAGAACTTATTGATACATTAAATAAGTTGAAACCTGCTGCTGCGAAAGGAGTTTACATGAAAAGCATCTACATGAGTAGTACTATGAGTCCTAGTGTACAATTAGATCCAAAAGCAGTTTAATAATCGAGTAGCGCAAACGCAAAACAATGACAAGAGAAGAAAAAGCGACCGTAATTGAAGATTTGACTGCTCAGTTGGCTGATAATCCTAATATCTATTTAGCAGATATCTCTGGGTTAGATGCAGGCACCACTTCCGATTTAAGAAGAGCCTGTTTTAAAGCTAATATTAAACTAGCAGTAGTTAAAAATACCTTGCTTGCAAAAGCAATGGAAGCTTCAGATAAGGAGTTCGGAGAATTACCAAACGTGCTTAAAGGCAACACTTCTTTAATGTTGTCTGAGACTGGAAATGCTCCTGCGAAACTTATCAAGAATTTTAGAAAAAAATCAGACAAACCTCTTTTAAAAGGAGCGTTTATTGAAGAAGCCATTTTTATCGGCGATGAGAACTTAGAATCTTTGGTAAATATCAAATCCAAAGAAGAAGTTATTGGCGATATCATTGGATTACTACAATCTCCTGCGAAGAATGTTATTTCTGGATTGAAATCTGGAGGTGGTAAACTGGCAGGAATCCTTAAGACGTTGTCTGAAAAATAATTCGTACGCACTAAAACAAACATATTTTTAAAAATTTATTAAAACGATAGAAAATGGCAGATTTGAAAGACTTTGCAGAACAGTTAGTTAATCTTACCGTAAAAGAGGTAAACGAGTTAGCTGATATATTAAAAGAGGAATACGGAATTGAGCCTGCTGCAGCTGCTGTAGCTGTTGCTGGTGGCGGTGGTGCTGCCGGTGGTGGTGAAGAAGCTGCTGAAGAAAAATCAGAATTCGATGTAATTCTTAAAGCTCCAGGAGGTTCTAAATTGGCTGTTGTGAAGCTAGTTAAAGAATTGACTGGTCTAGGATTGAAAGATGCTAAAGAGATTGTTGATAGCGCTCCAAAAGCCGTTAAGGAAGGTGTTGCTAAAGACGAAGCTGAAGGAATCAAAAAATCTTTGGAAGAAGCAGGAGCAGAAGTTGAGCTTAAATAATAGCACAAACTATATAGTTAGGGTTAAGGTCTTGCCGTTTTTCGGTTAAGACCTTAGCCTGTTTTTAGGAAACGTATGAAGTCATACGTACCCAGACCGAGATTTCACTATTAAAATCGTCCATTGATGTTCACTAACAAGACTGAAGAAAGAGTAAACTTTGCAACCGCTAAGAACATGCCGGAATACCCGGATTTCTTGGACATCCAAATAAAATCATTTCAAGATTTCTTTCAACTTGAAACCAAATCGGATGAGCGTGGTAATGAAGGTTTATACAACACCTTCATGGAAAACTTCCCAATTACCGATACTCGCAACCAATTCGTATTGGAATTTTTGGATTATTTCATTGACCCACCTCGATATACTATTCAAGAATGTATTGAGCGTGGTTTAACCTACAGCGTGCCATTAAAAGCACGTTTAAAATTATACTGTACAGATCCAGAACATGAGGATTTTGAGACTATTGTACAGGACGTATACTTGGGTACTATTCCCTACATGACTCCTAGCGGAACTTTTGTGATCAATGGAGCAGAGCGTGTAGTAGTATCTCAGTTGCACCGTTCACCTGGTGTATTCTTTGGGCAGTCTTTCCATGCCAATGGAACCAAGCTTTACTCAGCTAGGGTAATTCCATTTAAAGGTTCTTGGATAGAATTTGCTACGGATATTAATAGCGTGATGTACGCATACATTGATAGAAAAAAGAAATTACCCGTAACCACACTCTTTAGAGCAATTGGGTACGAACGTGATAAAGATATTCTTGAAATTTTTGATTTATCAGAAGAAGTAAAAGTTTCAAAAGCAGGTCTTAAAAAGGTTCTTGGACGAAAGTTGGCAGCTAGAGTGTTGAACACATGGCACGAAGATTTCGTAGATGAAGATACCGGCGAAGTGGTTTCTATTGAGCGTAATGAGATCATCTTAGATAGAGATACCGTTCTTGAAAAAGAACATATTGATGAGATCATCGATGCAGACGTAAAAACCATTTTATTACACAAGGAAAATGCTAATCTTTCAGATTATGCCATTATCCACAATACGTTACAAAAGGATCCTACCAACTCTGAGAAAGAAGCGGTAGAACATATTTATAGACAATTACGTAATGCCGAGCCGCCAGATGAAGAAACAGCTCGTGGTATTATTGATAAATTGTTCTTTTCTGACCAACGTTACAATCTTGGTGAAGTTGGACGTTAC
>CAZRPJ010000118.1:0-3169 GCA_964601965.1 uncultured Croceivirga sp. | reverse complement strand
AAGGGAGCAACATCGTCATCAACACCACCCTCAGCGGCACCTACAACGGCAGCATTTACCTGGTCGGCACGCCCGTTTACAACACCCTGGCCAACAAGCTGGAAATCAAGGATATCACTTACACCTTGGACACCAAAAACTTCTTGTTCCGCTCTGCCGGCTGGCTGATGAAGAGCACGATAAAAAACAAAATCGCCGAGAACGTCAATTTCTTGCTCGATTACAACCTCAAAGACCTGCAGGAGCAGTTTCAGGAGCAGCTGAGGGAGTACGAGGTAGCTACCGGGGTTATCCTGAACGGGGCATTGGAGGCAGTCGACATCAGGAACGCCTACCTGACTGCCGATGGCATGATGGTAGACCTTGCCCTCAAAGGGAACCTCGACGTGCGCATCCGGGGGCTGAGCAGCGCACAGGATTGAGCCGCCCAGGGCCTGCCTCCTGTGCTCAAGCACCCCGCGCCATAGTATGGGACAGTGGCGGTTGGTATAAAGTGAGCTTTACCGCATTGCTCTGGCACAGGCAGCGCCAGGCGGGGCATTGTTTTTAGGGGGCTACCCCCGCCCAAGGGCGCGGGTCGCTACGCTACGGGGCTCGCTGCCCGCTCGGCCCTAACGGGCTGCCACCCCTTCGCATCGCTAGCCCGGTATCAGCCCGAAGGGGCGGCGCCCCAGCATTTCCCTTCCTGACAGCCTTGATGGCCTTAATTATCAGAGATGTATGACAAGGCACTAGTTTTCCCTTATTGCCATGCAGGCGGCATTGTGATTTTTTGTATTTTGTATCATGGTCTGGGGTATAGTGTGGCGCGCTGGGTGCGGTAGGGGCTAGGCATCGCCTGGAAAAAGCGCAACAAATGGGGGGGAGTGCGTATATTACTGAGTTCGCTGATATAAAATGAAAGAAAAATAGTACATGTAATTTTGGTAAATTTACACCATCGAAGCATAATTCATAGATACAGATGGAACATTTACTTAGACTAAAGGAAAGGGTTGAAATCGCTATTGAGCTTGGAGAAAGCTATTATCGCGAGTTTAAAAGTGGCTTTGAAGGGCCTCCCAATGACAAAAAGCCAAGAGACTTTAAAGATATTTGCTATAACGTTGCAAAAGAACTAGTTGCATTTGCAAATGCTGATGGAGGAGAATTGTTTATAGGAATCGAGGACAATAATTCTGTGACTGGACTTCCCCATTCCGAAGAAAAATTAAATGCTATTCTAAACGCCTCCGAGAACTATGTCATGCGGGAAACTCCTCTTCCCATAAAGAGGAAAAACATTATTGACTATGAAGGCAAAAAGGTTATCTATTTTTCAGTAGATAAGGGTTCAAAATATGTCCATCAAACAAGTAAAGGTGAGTGCTTTAAACGTGAAGATAGAGATAGTGTTCCAACCGCAGTAGACAACATTCGATTTGCAAGAGAAGAAACTGCCTCTAGGCAATATGATCGAAACTTTGAAGATTTAGCGACAGTTGCAGATCTAGATATCGAGCTTGTATCAATGGTTGCTAGGGAAAGCACCAAGATAAAAAACATGTCTCCTGAGAAATTTTTACAGTATGTAGAGCTAGCAGAATTTGATGGTGATAGATTGAGACTAAGAAAGGCAGCACTTCTCTTATTTGCCAAAAATATTAATAAGTGGCATCCTAGATCAAGAGTAAGGGTATTGAGAGTCAATGGAATAGAAGAAAAACCTGTTCCGAATTACAATGTAACCGAGGTAGCTGATGTGTCAGGGAACATTTTCAAGTTGCTTGAAGAAAGTTGGGAAGCATTGAGGCCTGCATTAAGTGAAACTCGGTTTTCAGAAGATGGTTTATTTAAAACTCAAGTCATTTATCCAGAACCAGCATGTAGAGAAGCATTAGTAAATGCAGTAACTCATAGAGACTACAGTATAGAAGGGAGGGGGATCGAAATCAGAATTTTCGATGACAGATTGGAAGTTTTAAGCCCAGGAAAGCTGCTTTCTAAGTTAACAATTGAAGATTTAGAGGAATTGAAAGGAGCTCACGAAACTAGAAATACCTATGTGGCAAGAGTACTCCGAGAATATGGATATATACGAGAACTTGGAGAAGGTATGAGAAGAATGTTTGAATTAATGAATAGAAATGAACTTGTTCCTCCAAAAATCGAATCACCAAATAAATCATTTATTGTAACCCTATTTTATAAGTTTATATACACCAAAGAAGAAAAAATCTGGCTGGACAATTTTAAAAATCTGGATTTATCGCGAGAGCAGAAGACAGTTGTAAAACTCGGCATTAATGGGAGATTAATTTCTCCCAAAGAAATTTTTGATCATGTTGGTATAGTAGATACTGATTACTATCGTCAAATACTCGAAGACTTAAGGAAAATTGGAATTTTAGAGAGCAAGGTGTCATCAGTAGAAGCTCAAAAAATAAGGCTAAAGAAAGGGGTATCCAAAAAAAGCATACCAAGATTCCAAATAGTTCCTCCTTCTGAAAGTGGTCAGGAAAAAACTTCTTCAGAGAAGCAAGAAGAAAAAAAAGATGGATCAGATTACGCGAAGATTTTTGTTGCAGGTGTAGATTGGTATGCAACTGAAAGCGAATTAGAAGCAGTGCTTTCCCGGTTCGGTGAAATATCAGATATTACAATCCCCAAGAATCATTACTCAGGAAAATCAAGAGGATTTGCATTTGTCGAATTTGAGTCGAAAGAATCGGCAATAGATGCACTAAATTTTGAAGGTAAATTAGAATTGAAGGGTAGAAAATTAATTCTCCAGAGATTTAAAGAGTAGAATTACATCAGCGAACACCAGCTACCCGTCCAAGCTCCTAAACGTCGCCCGGCGGGTAGCCAAACCGTTGTGCGCAAAAAAGATGAGTCATACCACTTAAGATTTAAATCAAATTGTTTTAATCTGTCAATAGAAACCAAGTCTCTGTGAAATTGGTTATTTTTGTATAGCTTGATACGCTATAACGAAAATAACTAATTGATAATGAGTAATTTGACTGGTAGGTATATAAATCCATTGACCGATTTTGGGTTCAAGAAACTTTTCGGGACTGAGCCCAACAAAGACTTGTTAATTGATTTCCTAAACCAAATACTACCGGAAAAGCACCAAATCAAGGATTTGAACTACTCAAGAAATGAACATTTAGGACAAGCCGAA
>CAZRPJ010000117.1:0-3208 GCA_964601965.1 uncultured Croceivirga sp. | reverse complement strand
ATTTTTATGAAAATTGAAAATTTAGCCCCCTGTTTTTCTGTGCGCTGCAATTACTTTCCCAAAATCATATAAAGGCCACAAATTCATCTTAAAATATTACGAATTTCATAAACATAAGGAATTGTTAATCCTTGTTTATTAAGAACTTAGATTAAAAATTGTAAGTAATTTCGCCGTCCTAAAATTTGAAAGGATGGATTGTTTAGAGTTGAATCCAGCACAGGAGTTTGAGAAGTGGGAAGCAAACTATCTACAAGAATTAGAATCACTCTCTTTTAGGGAGTCACTGGGCAATATGTTGCTTTTTGAAGACGATGCCATACGCCTTTGGAATTTAAGACTAGAAGCAGGTCAGCGTTTGCCCTTTATGCGCCACAACAAGAATTTCTCTTGGATCTCTGAAACCGATGCTATCTTAAAAAGTAGGTTTGGCAATGGCCGCATTAGTCTTATTCGTATAAAAAAGGGCGAAACCGAGTATTTTAAACACCAAGGAAAGAACCTCATTAATGATCTTGAAAACCTAGGTGATGCCCCCGCCATTTTTAAAGTCTTAGAATACAAACACACCTCCCATGATCTGCTCCCTATTTTAAATTAGGAGGGGTCATTTTTGGCATTTTTTTTCTGCATTCCGTTGTCTTATAAGGCCTATAATAGGTATCTTAAGGCATGCAGAATACCATTTCCTACAGAATTGCAGATTTTTTAAAACGCTATCCCCCTTTTTCTAATTTGGGCAAAAAGGAATTAGAAGCGCTTTCGCAAGAAGTAGTGATTCAATACAAGGAAAAAGACAGCCTGGTCTTTGAAGTAAATCAAGCGGCACACCCCTATTTTTATGTGGTTCATAAAGGCGCTGTGGCCTTGTGGAAGGAGGAAGAAAAACTAGTCCTAGACATCTGTGATGAAGGGGATATCTTCGGTTTGCGCCCCTTGATGGCCAATGAACAATACCGGCTTACCGCTAAAACAGAAGAAGAAACTATTTTATATGCCATCCCTATTGAAGAATTCCGGCCCTACAGCAAGGAAAATAGGCGTGTCGCTGATTTTTTGGTAGAAAGCTTTGCCTCTAACACGCGTAATCCTTACGATAAAAGCAATCGCGGACAGTTATTGGGGGATGCGCTAGTACAAACTGGGGCCAAAACGGAACTACTGGATCTGCAGCCCGTAGAGTTTTCCAAAAAAATTGAGACCGCTGCTCCCGGAACTTCTATTAAAACCATTGCCCAAAAAATGACCCAGAAAAAAATTGGGGCCATGCTAATTGAAAAAGAAGGCCTTCCCCTGGGTATTTTAACAGACAAAGACCTGCGTAATAAGATTGCCACGGGAGATTTTCCTATTACCGCCAAGGCCAAAGACATCATGTCTTCACCGGTGATTACCTATCCCACAAAATTGACCATTACCCAAGCACAAATGGCAATGATGAAGAGCAACATTAGTCATTTAATTTTAACGGAAGACGGTACCATAAATACCAAAGCAGTGGGCATTCTGTCCAAGCATGATATTATGCTTTCGCTAGGCAACAATCCGGCGGTTTTGGTAAAAGCGATTAAGCGAGCGAATACGGCCGCGGCCATTAAACCCTTGCGTAATGGGGTTATGAACCTCTTACGCGGGTACTTGGACCAGAATATTCCCATGGGCCTCACGGCAAAGATTATTTCAGAATTAAATGATGTGTGCATCAAAAAAGTGGTAGACTTGGCACTACAAGCTATGGATGCACCTCCACCGGTTAAATTCGCATGGTTGGCCATGGGAAGCCAAGGGCGTAGTGAGCAATTGTTGCACACAGATCAAGACAATGCCTTGCTTTTTGAAGACGTTCCGGAGTCCAAATTCGAAGAAACCCGCGCGTATTTTTTAAAACTAGCAAAGGAAATTACTGGCGGTCTGCATACCATTGGCTATGAATACTGCCCAGCCGATATGATGGGCTCCAACCCTAAATGGTGCAATAGCCTTAGTGGTTTTAAGCAAATGACCACTAAATGGATAAGCAATCCCGGACCCGACGAAGTGTTGCTCTCTAACATCTTTTTTGATTATAACAGAGCCTATGGCGATAAACCATTGGTATCGGAACTTTCTACCTATATTTTTAATACCGTAGCCAAATACCCCATCTTTCTAACACACCTTGCGAGTAGTGCTTTAATGAACCCCTCCCCTACGGGATTCTTTCGGCAATTTTTAGTGGAACAAGATGGGGAGCACAAGGATTTTTTCGACCTAAAACAACGCGCACTGATGCCACTCATTGATGCGGCCCGAGTGCTAGTACTTTCTAAAAATGTAACGGATATTAGTAATACCTGGGAACGGTTTGAGAAAATGGCTGAATTAGAACCCAACAATAAAGACCTCTTCTTGTCCTGCAGTTATGCCACCAAAGCATTGCTTCGCTTTAGAACCAAACAAGGGCTAACCAACAATAATTCAGGGAGGTACATTAGCTTGGAGCAATTGACCAAGGAGGAGAAAATGAAGCTAAAACGAACGTTTAAGACCATAAAGGAAATTCAAGAAGTCTTGAATGTTCGGTTCATGGTTTCTAGAGTGCGATAGCTATGGCGAAATCTACTACTCCCCTTCCGCAATTTTGGACAGATTATAAAAACTCCTTTCAACAAGGGCTTCCTGAAAAGGTAGCGGATACTTCTTTTGTAGTTTTAGATACCGAAACCACTGGTTTTGATTTTGGAAAGGACCGCATTTTAAGTATTGGTGCGCTGCGTATTGCAAATGGAAATATAAAAGCGAAAGAAGCCTTTGAAGTCTTTTTACAACAAGACACTTTTGATGCTAGAACCGTTGAAATTCATGGGATTTTAAAGAAAGGAAAAATACAGCGTATTCCAGAAATAGAAGGATTGGCCAAGCTCTTAAAACTCTTAGAAAACGCGGTGCTGGTAGCGCATCATGTGCGATTTGATGTGGGGATGCTCAATACGGCGCTACAACGCCATGGTCTTCCTAAATTGTTGAATGCCGAATTGGATACCGCCACCTTGTACAATAAAAGCTTACGTAAGTCGAAACGTAGAACTCAAGGGCATTTTACCTTGGATGAACTGGCTGAAGCCTTTGAGCTAGAAAAAACGGACCGCCACACAGCCCTTGGGGATGCCTATATTACCGCCATTGCCTTTCTACGCATCCTAGAAAAATTAAAACCTGCCTCTCTGAA
>CAZRPJ010000116.1:0-3256 GCA_964601965.1 uncultured Croceivirga sp. | reverse complement strand
TTAGATCCCGTTGATGATTCGCTTCCTCCTGCCGAAGACACCATCTCAGTAAACCAAATGGTGACGCCAAATGGGGATGGAAAGAATGACTTCCTGTTCATCCGTGGCGTGGAGAATGCTAGGAACAATACCTTGCGCATTTTTAACAGATGGGGTGTTTCTGTTTACGAAGGATCTGGCTATAACAATATTAATAACGTTTTTGATGGTAGATCGAGAGGAAGGTCTACAATCAGTGTAGAAGAATTCCTTCCTTCCGGGGTATATTTTTATATATTTGAGTACGACTCTGATGAGGGCAGAATTACTGACAGCGATTATTTTTACATAAGTAAGTAACGTATTGAATATCAATATGAACAAAAAGAATATTTTATTCGCAATCATTTGTTTTGGAGCCCTTATTCAAGGGGTTTATGCCCAGCAAGATGCTCAGTATACACAGTATATGTTTAACACCCTAAGTGTAAACCCTGCCTATGCTGGTTCTAGAGGACAATTATCTTTTGCAGGTCTTTATCGTTCGCAATGGGTTGGACTTGATGGCGCTCCAGAAACCTTTACGATCAATTTACATTCGCCCATTCGTAATAGTCGGTTGGGGTACGGTATTTCGGTTGTAAATGACAATATTGGTGATGGGGTGGTTCAAGAAACCTATTTAGATGCGGTGCTTTCCTATACTATTGATGTAGCGCAAAACGCTAAACTATCTTTTGGTTTAAAAGGTGGGGGTAATTTTTTAAGCCTCGACTTTCAGGGATTGAGAAATTTTGATGATGAAGTTGTTCAACAGGATAATATAGACAGTCAGTTTTCACCAAATTTCGGTTTAGGAATCTATTATCATACCGATAAGTTTTATGCAGGGTTTTCTGCTCCGAATATTCTAGAAACTGAATTTTTTGACAACGACGCCAATGATGCGAATTCCGTTAATTTTCTCTCTACCGAGCGAATCAATTTTTACTTTATAACTGGGTATGTGTTCGATTTAAATGGGAATTTAAAGTTTAAACCTGCACTTTTAACAAAAGCTGTAGGAGGTGCGCCATTACAAGTAGATCTATCTGCTAATTTCTTATTTAATGAACGATTTAGCTTTGGAGCTGCCTACCGGTGGGATGCAGCGGTTAGTGCTTTAGCAGGTTTTCAAATAACCGAACAAATTATGTTAGGCCTGGCCTATGATCGGGAAACCACGGAGTTGGGTGGTACCCGATTCAATGATGGCTCTTTTGAAATATTTTTAAGATTGGAACTATTAAAAAGATTCCAACGAACAATTTCGCCCCGTTTTTTCTAAATAGTAAAAGATGTTCAAAAAACTACTTCTTTTTAGTATCGTTGTTTTCTGTGTAGCACAAGTGGGTAATGCGCAGGAACGGAGGTTAGAACGGGCAGATAAAAAGTATAACGAATACTCTTTCAGCCCGGCCATTGATATCTATAAAAAGGTGTTAGACAAAGGCTATGAATCCGCGGATTTATTGAAGCGTTTGGGAAATTCGTATTACTTCAATGCGAAGTATGAAGAAGCGGTGCCTGTTTATCAACAGCTAATTGAAAAGTACGGAACCAATGATAGTATTGTTACGCCTGACTTCTATTTCCGATACGCACAAGCTCTAAAAACCTTGGGTTCGTATGAAGAAGCAGATGCCATGATGACGGCCTTTTCTAATAAAGCTGATAATAGCAGGATTAAAGAAGCTTTCTCCGGGGATTACTTGGCTAAGATTGAAGAAAATTCGGGACGATATCAACTTGAAAACTTTCCATACAACTCAAAACTTTCAGATTTCGCTCCTACCTTTTACAAGGATGGGCTCATTTTTTCCTCGGATCGTGATACTGGAAATTTGGCGAGATATCGCCATACGTGGAATTCCAAAGATTTTCTTGACCTATATCAAGTAGCTAGTACAACCGACAACAGCTCCGTGACAAAGGTTCCAGGGGACGTCAATACCAGATTGCACGAAAGTACTTCTGCAGTTACTAAAGACGGTACCACCATGTATTTTACTCGCAACAACTTTTTAGATGGCAAAAAATATGAAGATGCCAAGGGAACAGTTCGGTTAAAAATATACCAGGCAACCTTAGTAGACGATGAATGGACAGAGATTACTGAATTGCCTTTCAATAGCGACGATTATTCTGTGGCGCACCCAGTATTAAGTCCTGATGAGAAGCAACTGTATTTTGTTTCAGATATGCCAGGCACTTTTGGAGAATCTGATATTTGGAAAGTTCAAATAATCGGCGACGGTACTTTCAGTGCTCCAGTAAACCTTGGGGCCTCTATTAATACCGAAGCTAGGGAAACCTTTCCATATATTACCTCTGATGATGTCTTGTACTTTTCTTCAGATGGTCATCCGGGACTAGGTGGTCTTGATGTTTTCGCCACTAAAATCGCTTTTCAAGAATATGATCAGCCAGTGGTTAATGTTGGAAAAGCCGTGAATAGCGCGTTCGATGATTTTTCATTTATTATTGATACTTCTTCAAAGAAAGGATTCTTCGCCTCAAACAGAGAAGAAGGGAGTATGGGAGAAGATGATATTTATGCTTTCACGGAAACCATCCCGTTGCAATTAGATTGCATTCAAGAAATTACGGGTACAGTAAGAGATAGAATCTCTAACGAAATATTGGTTGGCGCTACCGTTAAAATCATTGATGAAGAAAATAACGAAGTGGCTTCTACGATCACAGATTCAAAAGGAGCCTACATTCTAACACTAGATTGTTCAAAAGGCAACTTTGTACGCGCATCAATGGACGGCTATATCCCATCTGAGGAGTTTTTACCAGCTTCGTATGGTAAACCTCGTATTGTGGATTTTTACTTGGAACGCGATCTTATAACGGGTGGTTTTGGAGACGATCTTGCTAAGTTATTACAACTAAGTACTATTTATTTTGATTTGAATAAGTACAACATTAGACCGGATGCCGAAATAGAAATACAGAAGGTAATCGTAGCAATGGAGAAATATCCAAGCTTAAAGATTAAAATTAATGCACACACCGATAGTAGAGGCAATGATGCATACAACCTTTGGTTATCTCAAAAAAGAGCAGAGTCTACCGTAGATTACATGGTTTCAAAAGGCATATCTAGAAATCGTTTAGAAGGCGAAGGATTTGGTGAAAAACAATTATTGAATGAATGCGATGATGGCGTTCCTTGTTCTAGAGAAAAGCACCAGTTAAATAGACGGTCAGAGTTTATTATTCTTGAATA
>CAZRPJ010000115.1:0-3342 GCA_964601965.1 uncultured Croceivirga sp. | reverse complement strand
ATACTACAACTAAACCTTTCAGCGTTTTACTAGTCCCATTAAGAAAGACTATGAAACCTTACCACTACCTACTGCTCTTCGTATTTATACTAAGCGCCTGTTCTTCAGGTGACGACACTGCAGACGTGCCTACACCAAGTGATGAAATACTGCTTACAGATAGCTTGGTAGAGCTTGGAGTCTCGTATGGCCCTGAAGACCGGCAATTTCTTGATATTTATAAGGCCCCTTCTAATTGCCCCACGCCTATTTATTTTGATGCACATCCTAACGGAGGTACCACTGCAGTTCCGGACAGTTTGGTAGAAGATCTCAATGCGCAAGGCATCACCGTTATTGCTTGGGAATCGTACACCTCCTTAGACGGCTCCAATTTAATTTCCGGCTGGGAAGACGCAGAACTAATGTTTGAGTGGGTTATTGAAAACGCAGCCACCTATAATTTAGATACTACCAACTTGCTTATTGGAGGGTCTTCTAGAGGGAGTATTATCAGTTGGATCTATGGCCATACCCCCAACCCTAATATTAAAGGACTTTATATGTACAATGCCTTACCAGACTCTGTTTGGGGGCTAGACTTTTGGTCGCCCACGGAAAATATCACTGCCGCCTCGCCTCCCATTTATTTTGTCTACAACAGGGAACCTGGTTCTGGAAATGACCCTATTAATCCTGATTTTCATGACCCCAATAATGGCATTAGAATAGTAGCGGAATATGACGCGTACGGGATTGGAGATCGGGCTACCCTGGTGCACAGTATTGGAGAAACCAACAATACGGATCGTTACCAGTTTTTGTTAGATTTTGCCCTTAGTGTTTTGGATACCTGCCCATAGAAATTTTCAGTAATTCAATGCACTATTTCGGAAGTAGTATCCATTATTTATTTAGCAATACCCCTATATTTTTTAAGGTTCCTGTTTTGATTCTTTTATGATTTCTGTTGATTTTTTAAGGTTCGCGTAACCATGTTGCTATTAGAAATTGAAGAGTAATCATTGTAACATTCTATCTTTCAATACTTTATGAGTGAATTTAATTTGTTTTCATTTTTAGAAAAGAAATAGTACTTTCATTATTCATTAGCCCTCTACAGAATTAACTAAGCTTTGGTTATGTGGGCTATTATGAAAAAAATTCTCCTTACTCTTTTAGTATTTATAGTATCTGTTCCCTTTTATGGGCAAGAAAAAAAGTCTGTTGAACAATTGTTGCAGATTTGGAATGATCAAAATTTAGATCCCACAGAAAGAGCAGCGGCACTTTATGATTATACCACTCAAGTTTATGCAGCGAATCAAAATCCGGATTCTTGCATCCACTATCATCAGAAGGTTTACAATTTTTCCGAGAAGCACGGTATCGATACCTACAAATCAAAAAGTGCGCTTCAAATGGCGAGTGCTTATATCATATCGGGCAAACTTGATAAAAGCACCGATTATATTAATGAAAGTCTGGTCCTTTTTAAAGCCCTTGGTGATAGTACGGGTCTTGCCCAAGCATATGTGAATTTATCTGTGATTAAAAGACAGCGTGGTGCTTCAGATGAGGCCTTAACGTATTTAACCAAGGCTGAAAACATTCTTAAAAAAGTGCAAGATGCACAAACCCATGCTGCTGTAAAAATGAATAAGGCCAGCCTCTACTTCCAGCAAGGCAATCTAAAAAAAGCTGCAGCGCTAATGAGGGAAGCTATTCCTATTTATGAGAAAATAAATTTTAAATCTGGAATAATAACGGTTTACATGAATTTGGGATATACCGAACAATCCTTAGGAAATTATAAAGAGGCCATTCAATACTACCATCTGGGACGTGACCTATCGTTGAAAGAAGAAATGTTTCGAGGCTATTTGCAATCCATTATCAATCTTGGAACTCTTTATAAATTGATGGGAGATGAAGAGAGTCTTCGAGATGATCTACTTGAAGGCATTCAATTAGCAGATTCTTTAAACTTCAATAGAGAACTGGTCCTACTGCTTCACTTTAAAGGTGAAAATGAACTTAAAAAAGAAGAACTTAAAACTGCAGAATTAACATTCCAAAGGATTTTAGAAATTGGAGAATCTACCAATAAAGCCGGAACCTTAATGAGAGGACAACTTGGACTGGGCGACACCTATCTAGCACAAGGAGCGTTTGATGAAGCGGAAGAATACTATCAAAAAATAGTTGATGTTAAGGAAACGGAGTTTTCTGAAAGAAGTCGGTACCTACCTTCGGCTAGTATAGGAATGATTAAAGTAAAAATTAAACAGGGCCATTGGGAGGAAGCCAGAAAGTATGGAGAAGCCGGCATTGCAGTCGCAGAAATGGTTGAACGACCGGTACTCGAGATTCTTACCAAACAGCTTTCAGAGATTTACAGTCACTTTGGAGCGCATGATAAGGCCTTTACCATGCTAGAACGACATCTAGCCTTGAAGGATAGCATTCAAAACGATGAAATTAAATTCTCACTATTAAAAAATCAGATCGAGTTTGAATATGCACAAAAAGCATTGGCCGATAGTTTGCAAAATGCTTCTAAGTTATTAATTCAAAAAACTGAAGCAAAACGTAGAAGGGCTACCTCTAATTATTTATTGCTTGGTTTAGTCCTTACCCTAGTCTTTGGGGTTCTCCTTTGGAATCGCTATCGCATTTCCTTAAAACAGAAGAAAATCATTGAAAATGAAAAAGTAAAACTAGATCTGGCCTATTCCGATCTCAATGCCGCCAACGATTCTTTAAAAGAACTGGACGCTTCCAAATCTCGCTTTTTCACCAACATCTCGCATGAGTTTAGAACACCGCTTACCGTGATCAAAGGAATGACCGAACGCCTAAAAAGTGATTCCAAGGCAAAAAGACTTATTCAACGTAACGCAGATCAGTTGCTACAACTTATCAATCAAATTCTTGATCTTAGAAAATTAGAAGCCGGTCAGCTTAGTCCGCAATACATTCAAGGTGATATTGTCAAGTATTTACGTTATCTGGTAGAGTCCTTTCATTCTTTGGCGAATGTTAATGGAATAACCTTAGAATTTAAGACCAAAAGCCCTAGCCTGCTTTTAGATTTTGATCCTGATAAGATTCTTACCATTACTTCCAACATTATTTCAAATGCCCTAAAGTTTACACCTGAAAACGGAAGTGTTTGCCTTTCCGTAAAAGACACGGAGGAAAGCTATGAATTTACCATTACTGATACGGGACCTGGAATTGAGAAAGACAAACTCCCCTTTCTCTTTGATCGCTTCTATCAAGTAGACGGTAGCGTTTCAAGAACGGGAGAAGGTACAGGAATTGGTTTAGCATTGGTAAAAGAACTCACAGAATTAATGG
>CAZRPJ010000114.1:0-3408 GCA_964601965.1 uncultured Croceivirga sp. | reverse complement strand
AAAACAAAAAAAGGGGACACACCTCTGCGTCCCCCGAACCAAACAAACTAAAGTATAACTAACTACTCATTATTGTCATCATCTTCAAATTTGGTATCCGCCATACGCGTTTTTACCTTTTGAAGATCAAAATCTTTATACGGTTTAATGGTGGTATCATCAGTATCGAATACCAAGAATTGATCGGTATTCATGTTTTGTAGACCAGTAAATGAATCGAACCTATTGTTTTGTATCTGAAGTATTTTAAGGCTAGACAATTGGGCAAATTCAAGCGGTATTTCTCCTCCCAATTGGTTGTTGGCCAATACCAATTCTTTTAGTTGCGTTAAATTTCCAAACTCTCCTGGGATTGCCCCTTCCAAGCTATTCTCAAACAATCCTAGTTTTTGAAGATTACTAAGATTACCTATAGATTCTGGAATGATGCCTTTTAAATTATTACTAGATAGGTTTAAGATTTTTAAATCTTTTATTTCTCCAATGCTATTGGGAATTGGCCCTGAAAGAAAATTATTGAACATGGAAAATTCTTCTAAATTTTGAAGCTTTCCTATTCCTTCTGGTATCGCTCCTTTTATCCTATTCATTTCCAACTTTAAAATCTTCAAACTTTGAAGCTTTACGATATCTTTTGGCAGCACACCAGTAAGATTGTTAAATGCTAGGTTTAAGTATTCTAAATGTTTAAAATTTCCAAGGCTCTCTGGGAGAATGCCATTTAAGTTGTTATTAAATAAGTTAATGCCTACAACATGATTGTTTTTTACGGTCACTCCTTTCCAAGTAGCGACAGGTGCTGTGGTATCCCAGGTATGTACCCAGGATTTCCCGTTGGTTACTTCATACAAATCGATTAAAGCAGCTCTTTCTGCCTTAGAAACCGTAGTTACTGCCCATCCTATTTGGATAAACATCACTAAAAAAACCACGTAAGAAACAATTAATCTCATTAAAATTGGATTACAATTAGTAAGATTTTACCTACAAATTAAGAATTAGAATTTATACTGGACAAATAACAGCACTACTAATTGTAGACTTTGTTGTGAATCTTACAAAAGCTGTGGTGAAGGTTCCTTTTAGGGAAGTTTACTATTTAAGGTAATGGCTTATTCTAGGGCATTAGAGAGGGTCTCCCACTCTTCCATTAGGTTATTCAAGGATTGCTTTTTCTCATGATACCCATCAAAAAAAGTAGGATCCGCCACGGTATTATCGTAGTCCATGAGCATGTTATGATCCATTTCCGCCAACTCCTTTTCCAATGCAGTAATACGCTTTTCTACTGAACTTAGTTTGTTCTTTAAAGATTTTAAACGCTTTTGCTCTTGGTACTCATTGGGTTTCTTTTCTGGAGCAGCTTTGGATTCCTTTTGGGCGGTACTTCCGCCTTTTTCTATGGCCCTAAAATCTAAAACATTGCGTTGTTGTAAATAATCGTCTATGTCTCCTAAAAACTCCTTTACTTCCCCATCCCTAAATTCATACACCTTTTCGGTCAGTCCTTGCAGAAAATCGCGGTCGTGTGAGACTAAAATCAAGGTCCCTTCAAAATTGGTTAGGGCTTGTTTTAAAACATTTTTAGATTTAATATCTAGGTGATTGGTAGGCTCGTCCATCACCAATACATTAAAAGGCTGCAGAAGAAGTTTCGCCAACGCCAAGCGGTTGCGCTCTCCTCCAGAGAGTACTTTAACTTGTTTATCTACCTCGTCTCCTCTAAATAAGAAAGAGCCAAGAATATCTCTCACTTTTGTTCTATTTGTTTCATTGGCAGCATCTAGCATAAGATCCTGAATAGTAGCATTCTCATCTAAATAATCTGCTTGGTTCTGGGCAAAATAACCCAACTGTACATTATGGCCCAATTTTAGAGCGCCTTGGTGCTCTAATTCGCCTACAATCATCTTAGCTAAGGTGGTTTTACCTTGCCCATTTTGCCCAACAAAAGCAATCTTACTTGCTCGTTCTACTAAAAGGTTTACATCTTCTAGTACTTGTTTTTCTCCATAGTTTTTGGCCAATTTATGACCTTCAATAACCACTTTTCCAGGCTGGATGGAAATTGGAAATTTTAAATTCATTACGGCATTATCTTCCACATCTACCTCAATGCGCTCCATCTTGTCCAATTTCTTGATGAGGGATTGCGCCATAGAAGCTTTACTAGATTTTGCCCTAAATTTTTCAATGAGGCGCTCTGCCTGTTGTATTTCTCGATCCTGATTTTTCTGTGCGCTTAATTGTTGGGTTCTCATCTCATCCCGCAGCACTAAGTATTTAGAGTAAGGCTTATTATAATCATAGATTTTACCTAAGGAAATTTCAATAGTCCTATTGGTAACATTATCCAAGAACATTTTATCGTGGGAAACAATCACCACCGCCCCGGTGTAACTTTTTAGGAATTGCTCTAGCCAAATAATAGATTCAATATCGAGGTGGTTGGTAGGCTCATCCAGCAGAAGCACATCATTATTCTGCAATAAGAGCTTGGCCAATTCTATTCGCATTCGCCATCCTCCAGAAAAAGTTTCTGTTGGCATATTAAAATCGGCACGTTTAAATCCTAATCCTAATAAGACCTTTTCTGTCTCCCCCTGATACTGGTATCCCCCTATTATTTCGAAACGATGGGTAAGATCATTGAGATCAACTATGAGTTGATTGTACGCCTCACTCTCATAATCATCACGCGTGGCCAGTTGTTCGTTAATGCCCTCTAGTTGTTTTTCTAACGCCTTAATTTCAAGAAATGCTTGATACGCCTCCTCTAGAACCGTTCTTCCTTGTTCAAAATCAATGTCTTGTTTTAAAAACCCAATATGAACTTCTTTGTCAGAAGCGATCACCCCAGTATCCGGCGTCATTTCTTTGGAAAGCAGCCGAAGCAGTGTAGATTTTCCGGCACCATTTTTTCCAATCAATCCTACCTTATTGCCAGGATTAAGGCGAAATGATATTTCTTCGAATAAAAATTCGCCGCCAAAAGAAACACTTAAATTATGGATATTGAGCATGGAAATGTAATTAAGGTTACCAACCCGCCTTAAAGTTCTTTGTAATTTTGTAAAAACTGTTGCAAATGTTAAAAAAAGGCACAAAACTGTACAGCATTTTAACAGGAAGTTGTCCCAAATGCCATGAGGAAAGTATGTATCTGCACTCAAATCCTTACCACATTACACAACTTTTTAAAATGCATGAGCGTTGCTCTAATTGCCAAACCAAGTATAAAATAGAGCCTTCTTTCTTTTATGGTTCTATGTACGTAAGCTATGGAGTAGGAATCGCCTTTGCAGTGGCAGCCTTTGTTATTAGCTATCTTTTTATTAAAACTGATTTAAAAACAGCTTTTATAGCCATTGTAGCTACATTGGTACTGTTTCTTCCTGTAATCATACG
>CAZRPJ010000113.1:0-3525 GCA_964601965.1 uncultured Croceivirga sp. | reverse complement strand
GATTACAACAAACGAAAAAACTCGAATGATTGGCTTAAATAATTTCCTATTACTAGTAAATGTGAGTCACATTCAATTTTATCGTATTCAAAATACTACCTACAAAAACCCACATGGATTAATATAGACCCATAGTTCTATTGGCTATTGAAAGAGAAACTGTCTTATAGGCGTATTGAAATCTCCCGTTCTGGATTTATAAATTAGTTGGTACCAATCATTTGCTTCCAATAAGTTTGTTTGGTTACCCATTAATTGGGTTCTAAATTCATCGTAGGTTGAAATAGACCCGTACGAAATCAACTCCACTTTTTCTACTTTAATAGTCCCAGAATCATAGGCATTCTCCACCGGATGCGAAATACTTGGCGGCAATTCTGGGAGTAGGACATTCGTAGTGGTTTGGCTATTAAAGGTTAGGTGCCATACATATGTAAGATTATCAAAATCGACACATTGCGCTCTCCCAACTAAATGCTCGTTGCCTTGAATAGAAAGATTCAATTCATTATTGGTAATGGAATAATCAAAAGAAAGATTTGGTACAGTGTACGAATCTAACGGAGTCCCTTTTCGTTCAGTAAAATAATTTCCAAATTGAAGCGCGTGTCTGTAGCTGTAAAAAGTAGAATTTAATGAGTATTCCATGGGAGTATCTAAAAAACCTACTCTATTCCATACAAACATTTGATGGTACAAATTGGCCATATCCTCCTCTGCAGATAAAGCCCCCGCAATAAACAATAGAGAGTTGGTATTATCTAGAGTAACAGGTGAGCTTACCGTAAGTTGGCCGTTTTCCAAATTATCATCGCGTAGATTGGCTTTATCAAAAATAAAATCTGCTGGGGGTGGATTGGGAATAAGCATATTTTTAAAAGAGAACAGCTCCGTAACGTACACCTGATCGAAAGCTTGTTGCAACATAGGGTCTTCCGCAGGAACAACACTTAATAACTCTTGGCTGGTATCCATAAAAACAGTGTAGCGCGCCGGGGCATCATCCGAGGATTGAAAATTCCCGTTACTGCTTGCAGAGTCCCCTACAACGCCATCGTTCGATAAAAAATTGGTAATTGGTCTTTCAATAACTACTCCTTCAGGTCTAGGTGGGCGTTTTAGATTAAATACTCCTGGGCTTGTTCTTGTAATGTTTTGATGTGTTGTAAGGCTGGCTATACCTCCATTGTCTTCCAGGTAGAAAGTAACCATAAATTCTGTGGTTGGTTCAAAAGATTCGGCCACACTAAAAATAAGTTGCCGATCTTCTGGCAGAATTTCCTTCCAAGAAATTAATGAACCATCCATTCTAGAGAGAAATACAACAGCAGCCGAAATGGCTGGGTTGTAATGATCTTCGGGAATATTTATCTCTAGAAGCCTACGCTGAATGATCGCAGTTAAACTAAAAGTAGCACTATTACCTAAGGCATCGATCGCAATGATTTCGAAAGTTCCTTCACCAACCTCAAATTCTTCTGGATTAAATTCATAAGAAACAGGAGTCGCTGATTCTTCCAATAGCAGCCTTTCAGTATTATAAGTGATCTCAACTGATGCTACTTCAGAATATTCATCATTAATTTCTGGGGCGATAACTACCAATTCATCTATCTCGCTTCCTTCTATTAAGTTCTCAAGAGAAATTGAAGGACCCGTATTATCCGTAATAAAGTCAACCTCAAAAGATGCGATATTCCCGGCCACATCGGTAGCTTCAATCTTAAGGGTCTGCTGCCCATCTGCCAAGAGGGTACTATTGATATTCGTTTCCAACGCGCCCCCATCACTAAATTCTGTCTGTAACTCATTGTTTATGTACACCCCGACGGAAGTGATCCCTTCATTATCCATTACTGAAAAAGTAACGGAGTTGGTATCCGTTGCAAGAATAACCCCGGAGACAATAGATACATCACTAATAACCGGAAGTTCATTATCCACGTTAATAAGTTGCTCTACAGAGGTGATATTTCCCGAAGTATCTGTGGCATCAATTCGCAATGTATAGTTCGTGTATTTCCCTGCCGCCGATTTAGAGGACAATTGGGAAACATCTATACTTATTTCATAAGGTGCCGTGGTGTCTTCCCCAACTTTTTGATTGTCAATAAAGGCCTCAACTTTCGCTATTCCATTTGAATCTTCTGCGGCGATGGCCACCACTATTCTGTTACTTACCACTACAGGGGTACTTCCTGAAAGAGTAGAAAAGCCTTCAATCCCTATCTGTACAGTAGGTGGTGTACTATCAATTACTACAGGGTCAGGCTCTTCATTTTCAGAAGAACAGGATATCAAAACAAAAAAAGCCAATAGAAGTAATTTACGGGAATGAGCAATCATAAGTAAGAAATTAAATTTGGGAGTACTATATTGATTAAAATCTACAAATTTTTTGTTGGATGTATTGTATTGCATCCTTTTTACAAACTTAAATCTATAACTTTTAGTGTAAAATCTAAATGTACATAGTTACTTTTATGATGAATTCATTAGAAAAATCTGTCTGCCTTGAAAGGAACAGCCTATTTAATACAAGGAGCTTTAATTTCAATATGGTGGCTTGGGCTATCGGTAAGTGGAGCGTTTTATGCAGCATTTCAATTCCCCTCTATCTCTAAAACAGCCTTCAATGCTTTTTTGGCACCCGATATTCTGGTCGTAGCTGTTCTATCCGTTGTACGGGCATACAAGTCAAATCGAGATCTTGAATTAATCATCCTCGGAGGGTTTGCCTATGCCAGCCTCTACTGCATTAACGCACTAATTTTAACAGGTGGAGGGTTTTTACCTACTACAATCATGATTCTTGGGTTGTGTTATAACTTCTTTTTGGTCTACAACGCTCAATTATTTAGAGAGTCTGCCTCAAAGAATAGCTTTTCAAACGCCATAAAAACAATACTGCAGATTATTAGTGTCTGGTTTCTTACCCTGGTACTTTTCCCATGGATTCTAATGGATGCTTTTAAATTGCCTTTCGAATCATCAGAGCTTGCACAAATAAGCGCGATGGTCCTATTTAGTTTTGCGAGTATATTGGGACTTACAAGCGCTTATTTTTTGGTTAAAAACGGTAAAGGCACGCCATTGCCTGCAGACCAAACCAAAAAGTTAGTGGTTACTGGCCCCTATAAAGTAGTTAGAAACCCAATGGCTGTGGCAGGCATCTGCCAAGGTTTAGCACTTGCCTTGTATTTCTATGCTCTTCCAATACTCGTTTATTCACTCCTTGGTGCTGTGATTTGGCATTTTATTGTTCGGCCTATTGAAGAAAAAAATATGCTTCATCGGTTTGGAAAAGAATATGAGCAATACGCAACTAATGTGCCTCTATGGATTCCAAAATGGTAAAGCCAAGAATCCAGCGTTTTGCAGACCACCGATTAATTGGCCTTATCAAGATTAAGAAAGAAGACTTTTTTTCTTCCTGAAAAGTGCAAATTGCTGTAATTTCATATCCTTCAACACACCTAATCACCACATGAAAAACCTCGCTAACAACCTAGAACGCTGTCGCTA
>CAZRPJ010000112.1:0-3551 GCA_964601965.1 uncultured Croceivirga sp. | reverse complement strand
TGAAGTGAATGTTTTAGCCTCAGTTACCGGAGCCACCAAAGATTCTAGTAGTGGTGAAATTTTTTATCCAAAAATTTAGGAGTACTAAATTCTAAGCGGCCACAACACTCTGTTTTCTTCGTGCTATTAAAATAATACCAACCGATAGAAATCCGCAAATCGAAAGTCCTATAAACAACGGCAGTGCGGTATCTTCTAAATACGATCCTATCCATGAAGCGATAGGGACCGAAATCATGGTTGAAATAAATCCGTTGATAGCGGCTCCAATCCCTGCAATGTGACCAATCGGTTCCATGGCAATAGATCGGAAATTACCCCACATGAATCCTAGACAGAAAAATTGAAAAAACAGGAAGGCAACTAATACGCCAACACTAGGGTTGCCACTGTTCCAAAATAATAAGACATAAGCAACAGCAATAGCGCTAAAAGCAATAGTCGCTGCCAATGATAACTTGCGCATACCAAATCGCAATACCATAGTGCCATTGGTAAAGGTAGATGTACCAATAGAAATAGCTAAGGCAGCAAAGAGATAGGGAAAGGCATCCCGCAATCCATATTGGTCTTCAAAAATGTGCTGCGCAGAGCTTAAATACACCAGAAAAGAACCAGTAACTAAACCAGATATAAAGGTAAATGCCACCGTTTCTGGAAAACGTAGCATTTCTTTGGTTCCAGAAACAAAACTCTTCATTGAAAATCTAATGGTGTATTCTGGTTTTAAGGTTTCTTTTTGTCTACGTGCGAACCATAGCCAAAGTAATGCCGCCAGAAAGAGATGTACATAAAAGATGGTCTGCCAATTAAATAGATCTACAATGATCTTCCCTATGGCTGGTGCTACTACTGGAACCAGTATAAAAAACGCAGTCACAAAAGACATGACTCGTGCCATATAATCTCCTTTGTACATATCACGGATTATTGATATCGCGATCGTTCGGTGCGAAGAAAGACCAATGCCTTGGAAAATTCTACCAATAACCATCACCTCCAAACTAGGAGCCAGTACACACACCACACTCGCCAGACCAAACACAATAAAACCTGCATATACCATTGGTTTACGGCCATATTGATCTGATAAGGGACCAAAGAATAATTGACCTACCCCTAAACCCAAAAAAATCATGGTTACAAAGAGCTGATTGTCCTTGGGATCGGTACTATTAATAGTCTCTCCAATGTTTGGGATTGCTGGTAAAAGAGTATCAATAGCTAATGCCACAATAGACATTAAAGAAGCCATTAAGGCAATAAATTCAAAACGTGGTTTGTCTTGGGTAATTTGCATGCCGCAAAAGTACCACTACCTTATGGACTGATCCTATTTTTGGTGTGATAGTTTTGTTAACACCGCAAAGAATAAAAAAAAGTAGAATGAGAAACTACAACGGAATATTCCCATGCTTTTTCCAGGGACCTTCCACCTCTTTGTTTTCTAACATGGCAAAAGTTTTCAATAACTTTCTACGTGTATTTTCAGGCAGGATAACCTCGTCTATAAAACCGCGACGTGCCGCTCTATAGGGGTTGGCAAACTTATCTGCATATTCTTGTTCTTTCTCCTTTAATTTAGCTTCTGGATCTTTTGCTGCTGCTATTTCTTTCCTAAAAATAATTTCACTTGCACCTTTAGCTCCCATTACAGCAATCTCCGCAGTTGGCCATGCATAATTAAAATCGGCTCCAATGTGTTTGGAGTTCATAACATCATACGCTCCTCCGTAGGCCTTTCTTGTTATGACCGTAACCCTAGGGACTGTAGCTTCACTAAGCGCATAAAGCAATTTGGCACCATGGTTAATAATTCCATTCCACTCTTGGTCCGTACCTGGCAAAAACCCAGGAACATCAACCAAGACTAATAACGGAATATTAAAGGCATCACAAAAACGTGTAAAACGTGCCGCTTTTGTGGAGCTATTAACCCCTAACACCCCGGCTAAAAACATAGGGTTGTTAGCGATAACTCCAATACTTCTTCCTCCTAATCTAGCGAAACCAACAATCATGTTTTCTGCATACTCTTTATGAATTTCATAAAAACTATTCGAGTCAATGATCCCATCAATTACCTCGTGCATATCATAAGGCTTATTGGGGTTGTCTGGAACGATGTTTTTTAATTCTTCGCGCAGCTCTTCTCCTAACTCATACGGCAATGAAGGAGCTTTTTCTTGATTATTCTGGGGTAAATATTCCAACAACTTTTTTAAGTCCTCAAGACAGGCTGCATCATTGGCAGATGTTTTATGAGCCACTCCAGATTTTGATGCATGTGTGCTTGCACCCCCTAACTCTTCGGAGGTAACAGTTTCATTGGTAACGGTTTTAACCACATTGGGTCCTGTGACAAACATATAGCTGGTTTGTTCTACCATTAAAATAAAATCGGTCATGGCGGGAGAATATACGGCACCACCGGCACAAGGGCCCATAATTGCAGACAATTGCGGGACTACACCTGATGCCTGAACATTCCTGTAAAAGATATCTGCATACCCTCCTAATGATTTAACACCTTCTTGAATACGCGCCCCACCAGAATCATTGAGGCCAATTATTGGGGCGCCAACTTTCATGGCCAAATCCATCACCTTGCAAATTTTTTCTGCATGGGTTTCGCTTAACGCACCCCCAAAGACTGTAAAATCTTGGGCATACACATAAACTAAGCGCCCATTTACCGTCCCATAACCAGTTACTACCCCATCACCAAAATAGATTTCCTTGTCCATCCCAAAATCGGTGGTTCTGTGAGTCACTAAAATGCCCATTTCTTCAAATGAGCCTTCATCTAAGAAAAAATGAATTCGTTCACGCGCCGTGAGTTTCTTCTTTGCATGCTGTTTTTCTATCCTCTTTTCGCCACCTCCTAAATGAGCAAGTGCAATGCGTTCTTCTAACTTCTTTAATCGGTCGTCCATGTGTTTAGTTTGATGGTATTTTTAGTTGTTTTTGATCGCTTAAATACTTCTTTAAGGCTACCATAGCCGCAATTTTCGCCTCTTCTTCTTTGGCTTTAAGTATCATCTCCGGCGCGTAGTATTTCTTTACAAAATGCGTGTCAAAATTTCCGGAACGGAACGCTTCATGACGCATCACAAATGCGCCGAAGGGTAACGTAGTCTGCACCCCTTCTACTTCGTAAGATTCTATAGCCTTGATCATTAATGCGATGGATTCTTCCCGAGTTTTTCCATAGGTAATGAGTTTAGAAAGCATTGGATCATAGTAAATGGGAATATCCATCCCTTCTTCAAATCCATTATCTACTCGAATATTTTCACCAAAAGGCAACCTGTAGCGCTCTAAACGGCCCACACTGGGTAAAAAATCATTTAATGGATCTTCGGCATAGACCCTAAGTTCCATGGCATGTCCATGGATTTTTAAGTCCTCCTGTTTCATTGGTAACTTTTCACCCCTAGCTACCTTAATCTGCAATTCAACCAAATCTACTCCAGCGATCCATTCAGATACAGGATGCTCTACTTGCAATCTGGTATTCATTTCCAAAAAATAGAAGTTATGATCGGCAT
>CAZRPJ010000111.1:0-3987 GCA_964601965.1 uncultured Croceivirga sp. | reverse complement strand
GCTGTCATTGGATTTTTTTGGTTGGTTCATGGTTATTTGAAATCCTTCTCGTACTTTTTATGTGTCATAAAATGAGAAGCATATGAATTCTATAGATCGAAGAAATTGGTTAAGAACGGTAGGACTGGGCGGCAGTTTTGCCCTTTTAGGTGGCGTAAACACCTTAACAGCCTCAAAAAATAAGGCCAACTCTCCTTTTTTAGCACCTGTAGCCAAGCTAAATTCTAATGAAAATCCGTTTGGCCCTTCTCAAAAAGTGCGCGACGCCATTACCAAGGCCTTTGACAATGCCTGCAGGTACCCTTCTATCGTTTTTAGACCGCTCTTAGAGCAAATAGCTGAAAAAGAAGGGGTAAGTACGGACCATATTGTGATCACAGGAGGTTCTACCGAAGGCTTAAAAGCAGTGGGACTTACTTTTGGCTTGGACCAAGGAGAACTCATTGCTGCAGATCCCACCTTTCAGGCAATGTTGCGCTATGCCGAAGGCTTTGGCGCTTATGTACATCGCGTCCCCGTAGATGAAAAAATGGGGCACGACTTAGAGGCCATGGCCCAGCGTGTGACGAATAAGACCAAACTCATCTTTGTATGCAATCCAAACAATCCAACAGGCACGCTCTTAGAAAAAAATACACTGCGCGACTTCTGTAGTTCTATGAGCAAAAAGACCATGGTTTTTAGTGATGAAGCATACTATGATTTTATCATGGAACCTGAGTATCCTTCCATGGTGGAATTGGTGAAAGAAGGCATGAATGTGATTGTGTCAAAAACCTTCTCCAAGGTTTATGGATTGGCCGGTGTGCGCATTGGTTATTTGGTAGCACGCCCTGATATCGGCGCACGCCTTCGTAAAAATATCATGGCTATGACCAATGTTTTGGCAATAGAAGCAGCCAAAGTGGCTTTAACGGATGATGAATTTTACAAATTCAGCCTGCTGAAAAATCAAGAAGCAAAAACGGCCTTGTATAAAACCTTGGACGACTTGAATCTTCAATACATAAAATCACATACCAATTTTGTTTTCTTTAAAACGGGACGGCACATCTCTGAGATGATCCCAGCCATGAAAAAAGAAGGGGTGATCATAGGAAGACCATTTCCGCCTTTTTATGATTGGTGCCGCATAAGTACAGGTACTGAAGAAAACATGGCCATGTTTGACCGCGCTTTAAAAAAGGTACTCGGTTAAATCACCGTTATTTTTAGGACCAACCTTTCCATTCATTAAACCAACCAAACAATGAAAAAAATTCTCTTAGGCCTTTTAACCATTGCCCTTATCATCCTAGCTATTGTGGTCATCAACACCCTGCGATTAACATCCAAACAGGTAGCTCCCAGTAGCTTGGAAACGGTAGAATTCTCTGAAGAAGTATTCCAAAATTTGTCCAAAGCCATACAATACAAAACCATTTCTTTTAATGAAGAAACCCCACCAGACTCCACCGAATTCTTAGGATTTCATAGGTTTCTGGACACCACCTTCCCGCTGGTGCATGCCACCCTAAAGCTGGAAAAAATCAACGAGTACAGCCTCTTGTATGAGTGGCCTGGCAGTGATGGCAGTAAAAAACCGTTGATTCTAATGTCTCACCAAGATGTGGTTCCAGTAGATGCCCCTACCCTAGCTAAATGGGAAGCACCGCCCTTTTCTGGGGAAATAACAGATACTCACATTATAGGTCGCGGTACCATGGATGACAAAGGGACGCTTATAGCCGCTCTTGAGGTGGTAGAATTGTTGCTAAAAGAATCCTTTACTCCCGAAAGAACCATTTACCTTGCCTTTGGTCATGATGAAGAAGTGGGCGGTAAAAATGGCGCTGCGGCTATTGCTAAGCACCTAAAAGATAAAGGAGTGCAGGCGGCCATGACCATTGATGAAGGAGGCTTTTTAGCAAAAGATATGATCCCTGGGGTAGATAAACGAGTGGCCATGGTAAACTTGGCAGAAAAGGGTTTTGCATCCTTTAGACTCATTGTAGAAACCGAAGGGGGACACAGTTCCAATCCCCCAGAAGATAATACCATTGGGATGCTTGCGAAGGCGATTGTAGCCTTAGAAGACAATCAATTGCCTTATACCTTAGTATCACCTATTGATTATCAATTTTCCTACCTAGGTCCGGAACTACCCTTTGTACAAAAAATGGCCTTTGCCAATCCTTGGCTTTTTAAACAACCCATCTTAAAAACATTGAATGCGCATACCACCACAGCACCTACCATTATTAAGGGAGGGGTGAAAAACAATGTAATTCCAACGGTGGCAGAAGCGACCATTAATTTTAGAATTTTGCCAGGCGAGACCATAGAAAGTGTAACAGCACACATTGAAGAGACCGTTGGTCCCAAAATAAAAGTAGAAACGGTAGGCTTTTTAACGAATCCATCACGTGTTTCAAAGGTTGATTCTGAGGCCTATACTGTTCTAGAAAAAACGATTAGGAGCTTGTATAATGATGCTGTCGTGGTTCCCGGTCTGGTAGGCGGTGGTACGGATGCTCGTTATTTTTACGAGGTCTCGGAAGATGTTTATCGTTTTTATCCTATTGAAATTAACCCAGATAACATGAAGGGTTTTCACGGGATCGATGAAAAAATCTCTAAGGAGAATTACAAAGAAATTCTTCAATTTACCTATCAATTAATAAAGGAGTTCGATTAATACCGAACTCCTTTATTTACAATTATTTATAAGAAGTGTTGTGATTTATTGCTTTACAGCTAAATCTTCTTCTAAGTACTTTTTAAAATCCTGCAATCTGGTGGCCAAGGTGCTGTTGTAGTCAGCTCCTTTAAAGCTTTCAAAATTTCTTTTAGAGATTCCTGTATACCATACCTTTTCAGTGAGCGTAAGCGCATTCGCTGCTTCTAAACTACGCTGAATGTATACATTGCCTGTTTTTAGGCGATAACGTACGGTATAGGTTTTATTAGGTACTAATTCCAGAATTTCTACATCGTAGATCTGTCCAGACCCTACAATCACTTTGCATTGCCCACCAACGGCGAGCTCTTCTGCACAGCGAATGTCTACTACATTGCTATCCCACATGCTAAAAGTGGAAAAATCGGTAATAGCATTCCAAACCGTTTCTGGCTGTTCTTGCAATTGCACAGAATGGGTAAAGGTTCTGTTTTTAGTGGTTTGCCCAAGGGCTAAAAGGGGTAAAAGAATAAAAAGTGCTTTAAAACTATTTCTCATGACTCGAGTATTTTAGGTGATTGAATATTGCTACCCCTAAAATTCTTGATCCTTCAACAAAAAAAATGTGTCAATTGACACACTAACAAAATTTTAAGAAAAATTACGCTGCCTTGAGTTTGCGGCGGATTCTGTGTAAAGTCTCCCTGGAGGTGCCTATGTATGAAGCAATGATTTGCACGGGGACTTCTTGGATCATCTGAGGACTGGAATGTAAAAGATCTAAATACCGCTCCTCTACCGTCATCATTGATATTTTATTGGCTTCTATCACTTTAGAAGATAGTATTTGCTCGGTGATGGATTGAATAAAATTGGCCAACTCATGATTCTTGGCCTTTACGGCATTGTAGGTGGTTCTGTCAATCTCGCAGTAACGCACTTCCGTGAGCGCTTGGCACTCATCTGCGGTGGTTTTTTGGTTGTAAAAGCTATCCAAAACGGTCCAGCAATGGTTAGGGCTAATGACTTTTAAAGTCACCCGCTCTCCAAAGTCGTTGTGTGTAAAATAATGCAGGAATCCACTTTCTATAAAATAGATGCTGTCTACGTGCTGGTGGGGATGAATGAGCCACTCCCCTTTATGGAGGGTTTTAGGGTCGCAATTCTGAAGCATATACTCCAGATTTTCGTCACTCAAGGGACCAAAACTTTTAAAATAGGTACGAAGCGATTCCATACTTAAAAGTACTCTTTTTTTAAATAGACCGTTGTTAAAATTCGAGCCGACTAGGAAGAAAAAGGTCGTTAATCTTTGATGTGAAGGAAGC
>CAZRPJ010000110.1:0-4043 GCA_964601965.1 uncultured Croceivirga sp. | reverse complement strand
TCTCTGTTCTAAAACTTTTCATATTCCTATTTATCCTATTATTTTAATAGGTTTTAAATGTCTAAAAAACACCCTGATGCAACAGGGTGTTCAATTATTTTACGAAGCCTACTCCCGCAGTTGTATTGCTCTGTTCATCAATTAAAATAAAAGCACCATTGGATTTATTGGTTTCGAAAGCGTCCACAAATACCGGTTTGCTCAGTTTAATAGTAACTTCACCTATTTCATTGAGCCCTAAGGCACCTGCCGAAGTCGTCTCACCAGAAAAATCGGTAGCGATCACGTTTCCTACTGCTGTAATTTTAGAAAGCACTTGATTAGAATTGTGTTGTACCAAATATTTAGTACCTGGGGTTAGTTTTCTTGAATCCATCCAACAAACAGTGGCTGTAACTTCCTTTTCAAGGTTGGGCAATTCATGGCTCTTTACAATCATATCACCACGTGCGATATTTAGTTCGTCTTCCAATGTTATGGTCACAGAACTGCCTGCAGTCGCTTTTTCAAAAGTCTCATCATAGAAGTATATGGCTTTCACTTTAGAAGTTGTCATGGAAGGTAGTACGGTAATGGCATCTCCTACCTGCAATTCCCCACCTTTAATTTTACCTGCAAACCCTCTAAAATCATGAAACTGGTCGGTTTTAGGTCGGATCACTGTCTGCACCGTAAAGCGAAAATCACCTTTTTCTTGTACATCTTCACTTTGCAATTTTTCTAAATGTTGTAAAATCGTGTCTCCTTCATACCAGTTCATTTCGGCAGACTTTTCAACCACATTGTCTCCTTTTAAAGCACTTACTGGTATATATGTTACTTTTTGTTCTGAATAGGTGCTGTTATCATTGAGTTTTTCAAAATTCCTTTTGATGTCTTCAAAAACACTTTGATCATAACCCACTAAGTCCATCTTGTTAATGGCTACAATTACATCCTTAATTCGCAAAAGGTTATTAATAAAAAAGTGTCGGTAAGTTTGCTCAATGACGCCTTTTCTAGCGTCAATTAAAATAATAGCCACTTGTGAAGTAGAAGCACCGGTAACCATGTTTCTGGTGTATTCTACATGCCCTGGTGTGTCTGCAATTATGTAACTTTTTCGTGCAGTAGAAAAATAAATATGGGCCACATCGATCGTAATACCTTGTTCACGTTCTGCCACCAGACCATCTGTAGCCAATGAAAAATCGAGATAGTCGTACCCCTTTTTCTCACTACTATTTTTTATAGCCTCAATTTTATCATCTGTAAGGGAATGCGTGTCATACAATAAACGCCCAATGAGGGTACTTTTTCCATCATCAACACTTCCCGCTGTTGCAATTTTTAATACTTCCATCTCTTAAAAATATCCTTGTTGCTTTCTTTTTTCCATGGCCGCTTCAGACCTTTTATCATCTATTCGGGCTCCGCGTTCAGAAATTTTAGATGCTCTAATTTCTGCCACCACCTTATCGATAGTATCTGCCTTAGATTCTACAGCGGCCGTGCACGACATATCTCCTACTGTTCTAAAACGAACCGTACGTTCTTCTACCTGCTCATCAGCTGCCCTAAAAACCACATCATCTTGTGCAGACCAGATTAATCCGTCTCTTAAAAAGGTTTTCCGTTGGTGTGCAAAGTAGATAGAAGGAATTTCTATCTTCTCCTGTTGTATATAACTCCAAACATCTAACTCAGTCCAATTGCTGATAGGAAAAACGCGGACATTCTGTCCCATTTCAATCTTACCATTTAGCATATCAAACAGTTCAGGTCGCTGATTCTTTTCATCCCATTGCCCAAAATCATCACGTACCGAAAAAATTCTTTCTTTGGCTCTTGCTTTTTCTTCATCCCTACGCGCACCTCCTATACAGGCATCAAATTTAAACTCGTCAATGGCATCTAATAAGGTGGTAGTTTGTAAGCTGTTCCGGCTCGCATATTTACCGGACTCTTCCGTAACTTTCCCCTGATCTATGGAATCTTGTACATTTCTTACAATGAGTTCCACGCCCAATTCTTTTACAAGTTGATTGCGAAATGCAATGGTTTCAGGAAAATTATGACCAGTATCTATGTGCATAAGTGGAAAAGGTATTTTGGCAGGCCAAAAAGCCTTCTGAGCTAAACGCACTAATGTTATAGAGTCTTTGCCGCCGGAAAATAACAGTACCGGACGTTCGAACTGGGCAACGACTTCTCTAAAAATGTAGATCGCTTCACTTTCTAATGCATTAACTTTTAATGTGTTAGAGGCTGTGTTAATGAAGACTGATTTGTGATTTACTAATGTTTCCAAGGTATAATTAATTCGTTAGGTATGTAATCCACACTCGCGATTTGCTAGCACTTTTGTGGGATCAAAATATTGGTGTTCATTGGGTAAATTGTAGTTTTCTAAATACTGATCTAATTGTCGATCTGACCAATAAAAGAAGGGACTAACTTTTAAAATACCGTCCTTACTTAAACTTAAAATATCTAAGGAGTCTCTATGTGCAGTTTGTCCTTTTCGAAGGTTAGTAAACCACACATCAGGACGATGTTCTTCCATTGCGCGTCTAAAAGGTTCCAATTTTACCTGTTCTGTAAACTCCTTATGCAGGGGATCTTCTACCCCAGGCACTCCTAAAACTACATCCCGATGCGCAGATGTCTGTTTAGGAACATACAACTGAACATTGAGTCCTAGTCTGCCAATTAGTGTTTCTGCATGTCGATAGGTTTGCGGTGTATTGTAACCAGTATCACACCAAATGACAGGTATCTCTGGATTAACGTCTGCAACCGCATGCAAAATGGCAACTTCATAAGGTCTGAAATTGGTGGTTACCACCGGTGTTTTTCCATATTGTAACGCCCATGAGATGATTTCTTGCGGAGGGATGCCCTTTAGTTGCGCATTCCATTGTTTTAATTGATCTTCTGACATCTTTTAAGCTATTATTTACCCCAACTAATCGTATTCCAAATACGCTCATGAAAAAAATAAAGAACCATTTTTGTCACAAGCTCCACCACTCCAATAGAAAATGCCAAGGTTAAGGTCCCGGTAATAATCCAGGAAATTATAATGGTATCTAAAGTGCCTATAGCCCGCCAACTAATGGACTTGGCAATGCTACGCTTTGGGCTTTCAGAAATACGGTCTTTTTTAAAAGAAGATTTCTCTTTTTTATCTGAAACGAGAAGTTGGTCTGCAATCATAATTAATATTCCTATAGATTTAGTAGGAATTACAAACATAGACTAATTATTACAGCTACCAAGCAAGGAAAGCTTAAATAAATTATAAAACCTATAGTTTTAGTAGATTAATAAAAAATGGTCAAGAAAATTGAATTTATCTTACTTGAAACGTTAATTAGGCGGGAATTAAATCGGCCAAGGAGGTATTACGGTAGACTTCTAAGTTCGCGTCTCTTACTTTCAGCATTAAATCATGTACCGAGCAGTGGGCCTCATCCGGACAGTCGTCACATTTTTCATAAAAATTAAGACTTACACAGGGAACCATAGCAATTGGTCCTTCTAAAACACGCATCACTGCGGTCATGGGGATGTCTTTGGGTTCCTTAATCAAGTAGTACCCACCCCCTTTTCCTTTTTTAGATCCTAAAAACCCATTTCGTCTTAAGGTTAGTAAGATACTTTCTAAGAATTTTTGAGAAATATTTTCGTGGCCTGCGATCTCGGCGATCTGTGTTGGCTCACTTTTATCTTTGGTAGCGAGATAGGTCAACGCCTTTAAACCGTATTTAGTTTTCTTAGAGAGCATCGGCTAAAGATAGTTAAAATGCATTTGTCCCATTCTGAATTACAGCGCATTATTGATTATCTTTAAGACATGGCGAAATTTAAACTCTTTATCAATAGTAAAACGCATGAGGTAGATGTAGATCCTGCTACCCCGATGCTTTGGGTTCTTAGAGACCACCTGAAAATGGTGGGCACAAAATTTGGTTGTGGAATTGCCCAATGTGGCGCCTGTACAATTCACTTGGAAGACAATGCGGTACGTTCTTGTCAATTACCAGTGTCCGCTGTTGGCA
>CAZRPJ010000109.1:2225-4067 GCA_964601965.1 uncultured Croceivirga sp. | reverse complement strand
CTCCAAGAACGTATCATAGTGTAGCCATATTAATGGTAGATGGTCGCGTATTTGTTGGTGGAGGGGGGCTTTGTGATAACACTCCAGGGTGCGTTAATCATTTCAATGCAGAGATTTACAGTCCGCCATATCTTTTTGATAGTTCTGGGAATTTGGCAAGCCGGCCAGAAATCAATGGGCCTGCTAATGCAGCATATAATTCTGATATAATAGTAAATGGAACATCTGGTATTCAAGAGTTTAGTTTAATAAGACTTTCATCTGCTACACATAGTACAAATAATGAACAAAGGCGTATCCCTATCAATTTTACTGGAGGTGGTGGAAGCTACAATTTACAAGTTCCAGGAAGAAATATTCTACCTCCGGGCTATTATATGCTTTTTGCAATCGATGCCAACGGCGTACCTTCCATTGCTGAGGTAATACAGATTGGTTCCACTAATGATAGAAACCTTGTACTTGACCTTAAATTTGACGGTGGATCAGGTTCGACAGCGGTTGATGGATCAGATTATGGTAATAATGCTACGATCTATGATGTGGACAATGATGGGGCAACGAAGATACCGAGCACGGATAATTGGGTCACTGGCTTATTTGAGAGTGCTTTGGAGACTGACGGCATCGAGTTCCAAAGTAATACGATCGGATCAGTTCCCTATTCGGCTTCAATTGGATCTATCGGAGACTTTGTGACGGTCATGGCTTGGGTAAACCGCGATGACATAGATAAAAATGCTGCCATATTCAGTCATAATTATCCTTCATTATTCTTCGGACTGCACAACAACCTTTACAAATGGGAATTTGAAACAGACCAAGGTGATACTGCCAGTTGCTATGCGGGTTATACCCCAGTAGGGAAATGGGTTCATATTGCAGCTACTTATGATGGCCAGACGGCCCGTCTATTTGCCAATGGTATTGAAATTACTAGTGATGAGGCCCAAGGCTCCATTTTGATCAACGACAACGATCCTAATCCTGACTTTTCGGCATTTGCAGTTTCAGGTTTTTATGAGACACGTTCAAATCCTAGTGGTGGTTACAATAATAGCGGAGTCACCGATGAGTTGGATGGTAGAATCGACGAGCTTAAGGTATTCAGCCGCGTGCTAACCCCTGATGAAATTTTAGAATATTATAAGGCGGGCCAACTACAAAACGACCCTGACTTAGTTGACTGTTCTATTGACCCAATAAGAGCTGAGTTCAGCTTAGACAATGGTTTGTCATGGATTGAAGGTAATAGTATTGAGGTTGATCCCGGAGCTTCAGTTTACATACGCGCAAAGGATTATGAAGGGGAGTATTTCGTAACTACGCACCAATCGGTTGGTCCTACATTTAGTTCTGTGGAGGATCTCCCAACGCATAACGCCTTTAGTGCCTATCAAATAGATACTTTTGTTAATAGTTTCGGAAATCCTGAACGCAACAACGGCTTTGTTGATTCTTCGAACTATGGTAAGTTTGTCCTAACAACAGCCTTGGGCTGCTTGACAGTAATAGATTTGCGTCCTAGTTGTACCCCAATCATTCCCGAATATCGTTTAGACGGGGAATGGCAGAGTGGTGAAAATGAATTAATAGTTATAGAGGGAACTGAGGTAATGCTAAGTATACTACCCAATGGTCTCGGACTAACCACCACCCTTGCTAATGGTAATGAAGTGGGAGATAACTACAACCTTGGGAAGGTAGTACCTGCAAACAACGGAACGTACATTTTGACTTCAGAAGAAGGATGCCAAGAATTATTGCAATTGACTGTTATTCCTATTGGCGGTAACCTTCCACCGGAGGCTATAGTTACGGGGACACCTTTATCAGGCGAAT
>CAZRPJ010000109.1:0-2125 GCA_964601965.1 uncultured Croceivirga sp. | reverse complement strand
CACAACGATGGGGTACTTGCCCAGGCTGTTTTTGACGATGTTACAGTACAAGGTTCATCGGGAGGCGGTAACCTTCCACCGGAGGCTATAGTTACGGGGACACCTTTATCAGGCGAATTTCCTTTGGAGGTTGACTTTACGGGGAGTGGATCAACGGATGATATTGGCATTGAGTCCTACCTTTGGGACTTTGGCGATGGAGTTGGTAGTTCCACGGAAGCAGACCCGACGTATACTTACACTACAGAAGGCAATTATACGGCTACCTTAACGGTGACCGATGGAGAAGGGGCTACGGATACGTCTAATGTTTCTATAACGGTAAACGGATCAGGATCTGGTGGTTGTGTTGGGGTATCTCTTCCCTGGATATCTCAAGACATTGGTGCCGTAGCGGCATCTGGTGATTCCTGTGAGGGTTCAGGGACCTTTGAGTTGAATGCCTCGGGTTCTGATATATGGAACAGCGAAGATGAGTTTCATTATGTATACCAGAGTCTAAGTGGAGATGGTGAGATTGTTGCTCGTGTGGTTTCATTGGACAATACAGATCCTTGGGCAAAGGCAGGGATAATGATGCGCAATACACTGGATGCTAATTCGGCCATGGTATTTATGTTTATGTCCTCGAATCCAAGAGGTAGCGGGCCTTCATATTCTTTTCAGCACCGTAATTTTCAGGGGGAAGTAATGAATTCAACGACCAATGACTGGGCTACTCCAGAGGCCGTTGGTTTCCCGTACTATTTTCGTTTAGTCCGCCAAGGAGATATTTTTACCAGTTATGTTTCACCCACTAATGGGAATTGGGTGTTATTGGGTAGCCGCACAGTAACTATGGAGACAAATATTTACGTAGGTCTAGCTGTGACCTCCCACAACGATGGGGTACTTGCCCAGGCTGTTTTTGACGATGTTACAGTACAAGGTTTAACCGAATTTTTACCTAATCAACTTGCTACACCTAATGAGGATTTGAATTTTGAGAATGTCAACACAATTTCGAAATCAAGAGAAGCAAGAAAGAAATTTGATCTCGACAGAAATGAAAACACCGCTTTTATTTTGACTCCAAACCCAAGTAAATCAGAAGTTGAAATATTATTTCCTCCTTTAGAAGAAAAATCGGTTGTTATAACTGTTTTGGATATGAATGGAAGGAGGTTAGACATTATAAAAACTGATGAAGCTTCCAATTCAGCAAAATTGGATTTGACTGGTTATCAAGAAGGAATGTATTTAATTTCAATAAAATCAGGAGATAAGAATATTCAAAGGAAACTTTTAGTGAAAAAATAATTTATTGATTTTTTAAAACTAAGTTCTAAATTCTTCTATCGTTCTAATTATTAATTGATGGAGAGAATACAGCGTTTTCTTGGTAATGCGAGTTTCTTTTAAAGCCTTTAAATGCCGCATTCCATGTGTATCTGTAGCAATAAAATCATAATACCCATCATGCAATAACTTATGGGCTATTTTTTGAGTGCCCCTCCCATAGTATCCAAACAAAGAGAGCGCATTTAGTTGAAACTTAAGCCCTATTTTTTTATAGGATGAATACTTCTTAAAATCCGTATGCAGATATCCGTAACGCTCTGGATGAGCAAACACAGGAAATAATTGTTTGTTTAAAATTTCACGGACCGCGGTATCAAAGTTAATACTGGCCTGTAAGTAAGACATTTCAATAAGTAAGTGATCTTTTCCAAGTTTTAAAACATTGTTTTTTTCTAATAAGGTTTCAAAATTAGCATCAATCATATGCTCCGCTGCGTAGGTAATTGACAACTCGCTTAAATCTGTGGTCTTTCCAAGTTCTTTATTGAGCTTGTTGTATGATTCTTTAATGGTCTTTGGCGTATTATCGTAAAAATTAGTCATAATATGTGGAGTACATATAAAATGAGTCACTCCAAATTCACCAAAAGTTCGAAGTAATTCTATAGACTGTTCAACATTTTTGGCACCGTCATCAATGCCAGGAAGAATATGATTGTGTATATCAACGAACCCTTTCAGGTGATCAACTAAATAATCATTCTTAGAAAAAATCTGAAACATGCTTAAGAATTGGATTGCAAATATACTGTGGTCTTAGGGATACGTTTATTTCCCAATGCAA
>CAZRPJ010000108.1:0-4275 GCA_964601965.1 uncultured Croceivirga sp. | reverse complement strand
ATTGAATTTGTGAAATGGGGGACGGAATAGCCGTAGGATCATTACAAATATCAACTCCGTTATCATCCGATGCAAAATAGTAGTTCATGTTTATACTTTGGTAAGCTGCCAGGGATTCGGCATCCCAATTGGGATCGTCACTTCCTAGAACTACGGCTGAACCATTTCTATAAATATAGTTTTCAGAATGCCCATTAGGTCCTAGTTGGTCTAGACTGTAACTGGAGGGTACGGCAAAGGTGTCAAAGACCTCTCCATCTACTACAACGCTGGTTAAATTAGCAGGAGCTTGCCCTCCTGGACTCTCATAATTAAATGTGGCTCCGGTTCTAATTGAAGTTTGTCCAAAACTACTTGTAAAACAGGCTAATAGAAAGGCAAAAACAAAGAGATTACGCCATTGCTTGGAAATGAAGGTGATTGTTTTCATGGGTAGTAGCTGGAAATCTGTACAAACCAGAACTATCCATTGCAGCTAGGGTACCTATTGGATACCGTGTGAAGGATATTGGGGGCGAAGGGTTTGTTTGTGAAGCGTTCCAATAACCAGTGCAGCCTACAAAAATGGGCACACCTGTATTAGTATCATAAACGCAACAGAGAGATTTCACTGGGTTAGTGTTTATAAAATTGTTAATGGTGCCACCAAAATAAAATTAAAAAGAAGTTGACTTCACCGAATTGTTGTGAAAGCACCGGATTTGTATATCAAGCGCTTGTTTTAGTGCGGTCTATATCGGTGAGAAGATGGAAAATAGGCTTGTTTCTGTATTATTTCCTCCTGCGCATTCTCTCGAAAATGGTTATTTTTGAAGTTCTAAATCTTAGAAGTATATGAGTACTAAAAAAGGTAAAATTCAAGAGCAAATTCAAGAGAAATTACTTGAGGAACGCAAAGTGTTTTTGTGGGGGATGGTTAATGACGATTCTGCGAAACATGTAATCGATCGCTTGCTATATTTAGACCTTCAAAATAATAAAGAAATCCAATTGATAATTAATAGCCCTGGAGGGTATGTTACCTCTGGTTTTGCTATTTATGATACTATCAAGCAGATAAAAAGCCCGGTGTCTACTGTCTGTTCTGGATTGGCTGCATCTATGGGATCGATTTTACTATCCGTGGGTGAAAAGGGAAGAAGGTTTATTCAGCCACATGCCAAAGTAATGATTCACCAGCCCAGTGGGGGTGCCCAGGGGCAGGCTTCTAACATTGAAATTCAAGCCAAGGAGATTATTAAAACAAAGGAAATTGGTGCTAGAATATTAGCGGATAATTGCGGACAGGAGTTTGAAAAAGTTATGAAAGACTTTGATAGGGACTATTGGATGGACGCACAAGAATCCGTAGAATACGGTATTGTAGACGGCATTTTAGAATAGTCATTTACACCATATAAAATTAAAAAGTCCTTCGCTGGTGGGGTGAAGGACTTTTTTTATTTGATCGCGTTCGCGGAATCTTTTATATCTACGTATTAGAAACCGTTTTTGGATCAGCTTTTTTTATAAACATGGCATAAATACCATTTCATTCAAAAACCACCATTTAGCTCGGAGTTCTCAACGCTAGAAATAGTATCTTGTACTTAAATTAACGTTCAAGCATGCGGGAACAAACCCCTAAAAACATCGCTATAATTGGATCTGGTTTAGTAGGTTCTTTATTGGCTATATATCTTAAAAAACGAGGTCACAAGGTCACTATTTTCGATCGGAGGCCTGACATTAGGACGGTAGAATTTTCAGGTCGTTCTATTAATCTTGCTATGAGCACTAGAGGTTGGAAAGCCTTGGCAGATATTGGTCTGGAGGAAGCAGTGAAACCCATAGCAATTCCTTTATATCAACGTGCGATGCATGTGAATGGGAAAGAGGTTTACACTCAGAAATATGGAAAAGAAGGAGAAGCGATCTGGTCTATTTCACGCGGAAACTTAAACCGTAAAATGATTGATTTGGCCGAAAAGGAAGGAGTTGAATTTCGTTTTAATGAAAAGGTTTGGGATGTTTCGTTGCATGAAGCAAAAATTTTTACAGGGGCTACGGAAAAAGAAATATGGCAAGAACACCAGTTTGAGTTGGTTTTTGGTTGCGATGGTGCTTTTTCTAGAATCCGCCACCGAATGCAACGTAGAAGTCGGTTTAATTATTCTCAAGAGTTTATCCCTGTTGGTTACAAAGAGCTGACTATACCACCTAACGAAGATGGAAGTCACCGATTAGATAAGAATTCCTTTCATATTTGGCCAAGAGGTAGTTTTATGCTCATTGCGATGCCCAATATTGATGGTAGTTTTACCTGCACACTTTTTATGCCTTTTGAAGGAGAAGTTTCTTTTGAAACAATTACTACAAAAAATGACGCAAAAGCTTTCTTTAAAACCTATTTTCCCAATGTTCGAAAAGAAATAGAAGACCTTACTCAGAGCTTCGTTACCAATCCTACTAGTGCAATGGTCACCATGAAATGTTATCCTTGGACCTACTGGGATAAAGTGGCGCTTGTAGGGGATGCTGCACATGCTGTAGTCCCTTTTTATGGTCAAGGAATGAATGCTGGGTTCGAAGATATTACCGTTCTAAATGAAATTATGGACCGTCATGGAGATGATTGGGAAACCATATTTAAATCCTACGAAAAAGAACGAAAGCCAAATGCCGATGCAATAGCAGAGCTTAGCTACCGCAACTTTATAGAAATGAGCCAGAAAACGGCGGATCCTGTATTCTTATTACAAAAGAAGATTGAGCGACGTTTTTCGGAACGACATCCAGAGAAATGGACCCCTGTTTACAGACGTGTAACGTTTTCAAATGCCTCATATGCGGAGGCATTAGCCATTGGTGATGCCCAAGAAAAAATCATGCAAGAAATTTTACAAATGCCCGCTATTGAAGAGAAGTGGGATTCAGTAGAGGTGGAACAGAAAATGTTATCGCTGTTAAGATCTTAAAGTCCTTTTTTCTGTTGCCTTATTTCTGCTTTACGCATAGGCATACCATCAATTAATGTGAAAATTGTTTTTGGTTTAACTGGAAAACTATCTGAAAATTTAAGTCCGCCATCTTTTCCAATTAAGAGCACTCCATTAAAAGTTTCCTCCAAACCAAACCTACTTTTCCATTGAGTAGCTTGTTTTGGAGTAGCATGTAGTACCAAAATCGCTCTTTCTTGTAAAGCGCTTTCTTCTTTTTTAAATAAGGTGAGCTGATTGTTGGCAGCTTCCTCTGAACTAAGGTCCTGAATTATAAGAACCAATCTATTTTTCCAGCGGTACCCCTCTAAATCTTGCCCGTAGCTTAAACAACCAATCAATAGCATAACAAACAAGCCTAATCTCATAGAAGGAAGTTACAAAAAAAGCCATCACTTGGGTGATGGCTTCTTGGTAATTTATACTGTAATGCTTACTTCAGTGAAGTAAAAATCTTTGACATTTTATCAATTTCTTCCTCCGCAAGGGTAGGGTCAACCAAGATACGTCCACTGTGTTCGTCTGTAATAATTTTTTTGCGAGATGCGATCTCTACTTGAACCTGTGGTGGAATGGTAAAGAAAGAACCTCCTGATGCCCCACGTTCAACGGGAACTACAGCTAAACCATTTTTTACGCTGCCTCTGATGCGCTTGTACGCCTTTACCAAGCGTTCTTCAATTTTATCTTCGAATTCTTCAGATTTTTTAAGCAAGGCAGACTCCTCTTTTTCAGTTTCTGCCATAATCGCGTCTAACTCCCCTTTCTTATGCTTAAGATGCGTTTCTCTTTCGGTAAGGTTTTCTTTGGTCTGTGCGATTACCTCTTTCTTTTGCTCAATCTGTCCTTTAAACTCTTTGATATGCTTTTCTGCAAGCTGAATTTCTAGTTCTTGGAATTCTACCTCTTTGCTAAGTGAATTAAATTCCCGGCTATTACGAACATTTTTTTGCTGCTCGTTGTATTTCTTGATTAAAGCTTTCGATTCTTCAATAAGATTCTTTTTAGCAGTGATTTCGAAATTTACGGTCTCAACATCAGATTTTAATTTATCAATTCTGGTTTTTAGTCCTAAAACTTCGTCTTCTAAATCTTCAACCTCCAAAGGAAGTTCTCCTCTAACATTTCGAATTTCATCAACTCTGGAATCAATTAATTGAAGGTCATATAGCGCCCTTAATTTGTCTTCCACAGTTGTTTCCTTTTTTGTAGCCATAAATTAAAAATACTTGATGGGATTAGTAATACTTTCCGATAAAGTGACGGCAAAATTAGGAATTTTTTCCTTAAGAAAATC
>CAZRPJ010000107.1:0-4291 GCA_964601965.1 uncultured Croceivirga sp. | reverse complement strand
ACGCTCGATAGTTTCAATTTTAAAACCAACACCTTCTGCTGGAAACAGAACCGCAGAGGGCAGCCAGAAATAGCCCTCATTGTACCTAATGGAGCAGGATGTCCGTCGCACACTGAAAAAAAAGCTCAGAAAGTAATCGCTAAAAACAACGCTTTAAAACCTTAAGTTATGTTTAGAAAAGTATGTATAGCCTTGCTAGGCATCACCCTCTTGGTAAGCTGTGAAGAGGTGTTAGAAGTGCAAGATATTTCCAATGCGCAGGTAGTGCTTTTAGCACCATCAGAAGGGAGCATGCTTATGGATAGCATGGTTAATTTTAATTGGGAAGGGGTAGAGGCTGCGGAGGTGTATTCGTTGCAAATAGCCACTCCTAATTTTGAAAGCCCGTCCCAATTTGTAGTAGATACTCTCTTGGTGATCGATTCTACCTTTGTGGGGACACGGTACACTAAAATCTTAGAAAACAATTCCTATGAGTGGCGTATACAGGCCGCTAATAGTGATTTTTCTACTTCATACACTACCCGGGCTTTTAGTGTAAACACTGGTAACTAACCTATGGGAAAACAACAAAAAACATACGGATTACTTTTGGTAGTTGCGCTCATCTGGGGGCTGTTGGGCTATAAGATTGTAAAAGGCTTGGTACCAGCTGATGTTGAGGATATTGCCAGTATTCCACTGCGTTCTAAAGTGATAACGAAGCCAAAAAAAAGAGAAGTGTTGCCCATAGATACGGAGTACCGCGATCCTTTTTTAGGATCGCTCCCAAAAACAAAGACTCGTAAAACTCCAAGGAATACACCCACAGCAGACTTTCCTAAAAAAGAAATTGTGTATGCCGGATCGGTGGCAGATGCTGCCACCAGCAGCAGGCTCTATTTTGTTAGTATTGATGGGGTGCAACACCTTATGCAGCCAAAAGATAGAAAGGCGGAGGTGCTGCTGGTACGCGGATCAGAAACTTCTATTACGGTTCAGTATGCTGGTCACCAAGAAACTATTCAACGTAATCCATGAAGTGGTTCGTTAAAATAAAAGCAGGATCCTTGCAATTGGTCCTTTTTGTAGGGGCTTTAATTGCCGTGTTACTTTTTGCTTTTGTGTTATTGACGCATACCCATAACTATTTTCGTAGCGCCACCAACGTGCAAGTGGCCTTAATACAGGCAACCGAACAAGTCTTGCAATCTGCCCTGCAAACCAAAGAAACTTCAACGACGAAAGCCTCGTTACCGGTAGCGCATCCATGGGGCATCACCACTGAAATACAAAAAGGCTATTGGGGACTACTTCCTTTTTACCACGTACAAGCAAAAAAAGAAAAAAGAAGTTTTGACAAATACGCCTTCGTAGGGCCACAAAAACAAAATAAGTTGGCCTTGTATCTGCAAGATCAGCAAAGACCTTTGGTATTGGCGGGTCATACCCGAATTCAAGGGCAGGTGTATCTCCCAGAACGTGGTATTAAACGTGGTTCCGTCGCAGGTGAAGGTTACCCAGATGCTACCTTAGTTTATGGCGAACAGCGCCATAGCAGCAACGAACTGCCAGCGATCCCCCCAACTTTTAGGGCACAACTGGAGCAACTTGAACATATGGAGTTCATTGCAAGCTTTGAAAGAAGTATACTGCGACCTGGAATGCAGCTGGTTCGCTCCTTTAAAGAAACGCCTGTTTTAATAGAAGGAGATGAACTGGTTTTAAGCGAGACCGTTCTCAAAGGAGCTGTTTGGGTGCGCGCGAGCCGTAGCATTACCGTGGAAGCCACTGCGCTCCTGCACGATGTAGTTTTGCAAGCCCCTGAAATTAACATTGCCCCGGGGGTAAAGAGCAATTTTCAAGCCATCGCTAGTAACAAGCTGCACGTGGGGCCAGAGGTACAATTAGCATACCCCACTGTTTTGGCAGTTTTAAGCGATACTAGCGCCAAAATAGAAGTACCGGCTATGGTATCACAATTACACATCGAAGAATCTGCCACCGTGCGAGGTTCCTTACTCTTTATGAGTAAAAACAAAGAAATAAGCTATCGTCCTCATATAAAACTTGACACTAATGCCACACTACTAGGTGAGGTGTATTGCACCCACAATGTAGAATTAAAAGGAACCGTGTTGGGAAGTATTACTACGGCTGCTTTTGTTTCCTTAGCTAATGGTAATGTGTATCAAAACCATATTTACAAAGGGCAATTATTAGGCGATCAATTATCAGAGGAATATGGCGGTTTGCCATTGTATACTTCTCGAGAAAAAACAGTATTAAAATGGGGCTATTAAAGAAAATTCAGGGGACTTCTCTAATGGAAACACTCGTCGCCACTGTCCTCATCATGGTCATTTTTATGGGAGCTAGTATGGTGCTCAACAATCTCTTTGTGACAGGTATTGCCCAAGATGATCATGCTATTAGGCAGCATTTATATGCGCTGCAATATCAAGTGAAACATGAAAAAATAGACCTCCCCTACATTGAAGATTTTGGGGCATGGGAAGTGAGTATAGACCGCCAAAGAGAAGCAGGGATGCAAGAACGGGTATACCGAGCGGTGCATGCTACCACACAAAAAGAACTTGTCATTAAAGAAAGAGATGTACGCTAAAGCCCAAAAAATAAAGGCATTTACGCTAGGGGAGATGTTGGTGGTGTTGCTACTAACCACCCTTATTGTGGGTGCTGCCTTCTCTGTGTTACAATTAGTACAAGGTCAAATGCAGAGCATTGCTACGAACTATGAAAAGCAAACAAGAGTAAATTTATTGCAGCAAAGTCTTTGGTTGGATTTTAACCGATGTGAAGCTGTCTGGTACGATGCTTCGCAACAACAACTCTTCTTTAAAAATGAGAATGAAACGGTAACATACCAATGGGTCGCAACTAAAATTCTTCGTGAAACCGATACTTTTTACATTAAAACCAAGGAGTTTCAGGTCTTTTTTCAAGGAGATCCAGTACCTCAAGGAGAAATAGATGCCATAGATTTTACAACAGATAAACAAAGCGGCACAAAACGACTGTTTATATATAAAACCAATGCAGCCACCAGCTTTTTGAATTATTGAAATGGGATTTAAACTAGCACAAACATCCGATACCTCCAATAAGCAAACAGCTACTTCCATTGGAATTGAAGCCTTGTTACAAAAAGAGGTACGCTTTTTTGGGAGTCAGCTTTCCAATAAAAAGAAAGAGGATTTTTATGGCCAGTTGGCAGTGCTTTTAAAAGCGGGAGTGCATCTTAGAGAGGCCTTGGCCATTTATACGCAGTCTCTAAAAAAAGATAAACAACGTTCGTATTTTACTTATTTGCTGCAGGATCTAGACCGCGGTTTAAGTTTTTCAGAACTTTTAAAGGCCCGAAAAGAATTCACAGAATATGAATATTACTCCATTCATATTGGTGAGCAGAGTGGTACTCTGGCCCAGATTGTAAGCCAATTGGCACAGTTCTTTGGCCGTAAAAACGAACAACGAAAAAATTTGTTGAATGCCTTAACGTATCCCACCATTATTCTTTGTACTGCCTTGCTGGTGGTTATTTTCATGCTGCGGATGGTAGTTCCTATGTTCGAGGATATTTTTAAACAGAACGGAGTAACACTCCCTACCATAACCAGAGCAATTATTGGCGCTTCTAATTTTTTAAGCACCTATGGACTTTCTATCGCATTGGGGCTATTGGGACTTTTCGTAGTACAGCGTTTCCTTTTTAAGAATGAGCGTTTTAGGAAAAAGAAGCAAGAGTTCCTACTGCGAATACCCGTGCTTGGTACTTTTCTAAGAACGGTCTATTTGGCCCAGTTCACACAGGCTGTTGCCTTATTAACCGCTTCTAAAGTACCTATGGTCAATAGCCTGCAAATGGCCAAGCGAATGATTTCTTTTTTACCACTTCGCGCTGCTTTGCAACAACTAGAAGAAGAAATTGTAGGTGGTGCTAGTCTCCATGCAAGTATTTCCAAAAATGCATTGTTCGATGCCAAAATGGCTGCGTTGATCAAAGTGGCAGAGGAGACAAATCAAACGGAATATATTTTCGAAAAGCTAAATCAGCAATATGCAGCTACGGTACAACAACAATCTAAAACACTTTCCACGGTGTTGGAACCATTTATTATCCTGGTCATAGGAGGCATTGTGGGTGTAATATTGGTAGCCATGTACCTCCCAATGTTTCAATTAAGCAGTGTTTTGGGGTAATTCCATAAAAAAAGCCCCTTAAAAAGGGGCTTTGTAGCGAGAGGGGGACTTGAACCCCCGACCTCAGGGTTATGAATCCTGCGCTCTA
>CAZRPJ010000106.1:3194-4303 GCA_964601965.1 uncultured Croceivirga sp. | reverse complement strand
CCGGTAAAGTATGATTTTGCTTTATTTGGTTTGGGTGTCTTCGAGAAATTTTAATTCACAGGTTCGAATTCCTGATCTGTTAATGTACGTAAAAAGGCTATTAGAGCTTCAGACTCTGTTTCATTTAAATTCAAAGAATCTGATGGAAGGGTTTGGTAAGGAACGTTAAGTCCCATTCCTTGACCACCCCCAACATTATAAAAATTAACAACCTCTTCTAATGTTTTATATACACCATTATGCATATAAGGCGCAGTCAATTCAATATTTCTGACTGTTGAGGTCTTAAAAAAGTTTCGCTTCTCTTCCACTTTATAAGGATAATATTGTCCTGGATCTTCATCCAACACAGGATGTTCAAAACTTGCATTTTGTGGCACTCCCAAATTTTCAAACTCTGTCTCCATATATTTCGGTGGAACCGTACCATTAAAGGCAGGAGGGAAATGACAAGTAGCACAAGCAGCTTTTCCCATAAATAAATTAAAACCTACTATCTCCTCCTCAGTCAAGGTCTTTTCCAGCCCCTGCATGTTACGATCAAATTTAGAATCAAATGGGGCCAAACTTCTGATATAAGTTGCAATAGCATGCCGGGCATTTCTATTGGTCATTTGGCCTTTATAAAGTGAATCAAACTGCTGCACGTACCAAGGATTCTCTTTGATCTTTTGTTCCATTTGTTCTAGATTCATATGAAATTCATTCTCATCGTTCACTACATTCACTATCTGGTCTTCAAGACCTGTTGCACGACCATCATAAAACATCGTTTTTTGATAAACTGCATAAGTCAAAGTTGGTGTATTCCGCTGTAATTCAACATTTCCAATCCCTTGTGCTTTTTCCAAACCATCCGTGAATGCTTTTTCTTTATGATGACAGCTTGCGCAGCTAATATTTCCAGTGCTTGATAGTGACTCATCATTGAACAACTTCTTTCCTAAAGCAATTCGATCTTCTGTAATTGCTGGTGAATGCGGAATTGAGAATTTCTTGATATTAAAAAAGTCCTTGTCAAAAAGATTGGTAGCAGTGGGATTTAGTGGCCGAGAAGTATTTAATTGGATATTCCAATCCTCAGCAGTACTGTTGATAAGCTGGAGCTG
>CAZRPJ010000106.1:0-3094 GCA_964601965.1 uncultured Croceivirga sp. | reverse complement strand
AAGTATTTAATTGGATATTCCAATCCTCAGCAGTACTGTTGATAAGCTGGAGCTGTACGTTGGTGTGATCCTTAATAAATGAATAGCGGTCGAAAGTATCAAAATCGCCTTCATTTAAAGTAGCAATAGTATTTTTAATTTCATCGATCCAAGACTGGTAAAGGGCTTGAGAGGTGAAAGCAGGTTTGTAAATAGTTAGAATGGTTTGAATTGATTCATAATTATAAATGGCGTCCTTCAAAGAATTGCCAAGCATTGGAGAATCAAATCCAGTTACTCCTTTAGTAGCTACATTTACAATAGCATCGCGAATCATTTTAAGATGATGTCTATCACGTTGCTTAATGAGAATATGATTTCTGCGGATGTAGGGAATACGAACCCTTAAATAAGATAGCACAAACTCCAGATCTCTATTCTTAAAGCCATCTTTTGCATAAAGTAACTCTTCTAAGACTTGAAAACTTTTTGGTTTTAATTTTTTTATATCCGTATAATCATCAATTTCTACTTTTAAAAGGTTAGGGGCATTCATGGATAGATAATTTTCATAATCATACGCCATAAGCATCGGCTCCAACCTTTTATACCATTCTCTACTTTTTAAGAAGTATCTTTTGTTTTCTTCTATGGTATTTAGGGTATCTATTTTTTGAATATAGAAACTAGTACTGTCTAAGGTTTTAAAATAGTGGTTTCTGATTGATTCGTTAAACATTGAAACAGCTTTTGGAGTAGCAGTCATCACTACTAACTTTTCATCTTTTTTGCACGAATCGATAATAATTAATGGAATAATTAAAAGAAGTACGCGGTATAATTTCATAGCAAGAATCAAAAAAAATATCTAAATACAAGGGAAAAGGTCCCTAGGAAATCCTAGGAACCTTTAAACTAAATAACAACCATACCTTATCTAGGCAATCCTGTAATCTTAAACAAAAAGGAACCTTCTAATCGGGCAGAATCTTCACTAATTGCTGTAGGGTCAAAGAATTTAGCACCATCTGCTCTCACAGCGGTTTCAGGGGTTGTGCCAAAATTCCATCCATGTACTTGAGCCCCTCCAATAAAAGTGGGTTCACTAGCGCCAATAATGTCTGTTACATCTATTAATCCAGTTATCTCCCAATAATTGGTCAATGTACCATAGCCCAACTCCGAGGCAACTGTTTGATTGCATTCCATTACTTCCGCAACCGCACCAGTGTTCAAGTTTAATTGCCATAATTTAGCATATCCTTGGATTGCTGGGTTTAAATCTTGGTATCCGTTTGGGTCCTCCTGTATGTAAGCATAATTTTCAGTAACAACAATATTATCAGGGGAGTGCATTCCATCGGCAGCACCACCAACATTATCACCATCCATAACAACTTCCAATTTAGCTGGTCCGGTTGGATCATCCATGTTCATGGTTAGTTTGTACACTCTTCCAAAAGTAGTTCCTCTATTTGCCAAGTCTGGATTATCCGAGCGATAGCGCCCAGTGGCATTAAAATATACCTCTCTATTGGCTTGGGCAGAACCTCTCCTCCAGTCAATATCTTCAATTCGTTGGAATCCAATTGCTAAAGAATCAATGCCTTCTTGGTTAAGTTCATTAAGTGTTCTTTCTGTTACTTCTACCCATTCTACATCATATTCAGTTCCTTCAGCCATTCCCATTTCAAATAACTGACCACCGGCTCCTGGAGCAGACTCCACCGGATTTGTACCTCTAAGCATGTAAAGACTTCCGCCATTAAGATCACCTCTTGATCCAACATACATGGCAAAATGCGATTCAGGGTAGGTATTATTACTGTCATCATCCCCCATAAAAACAACGGTCTGCGATGGATAAGCATCTTTGCCAATAACAACCGCGTTCTCTGTTGACCATTCACCCAAGGCCGGTAGTCTTTCTGCCTCTACTCGATCATCAGTAGAACGGAATGGATTAATCCTATAAACACCTTTTGCATTACCTCCCCATTCACCTCCTGAAAGATATAATGGGCCAAACCCATGTTCTTCTGGTGTTATGGAAGATCCAGAACACTGCGCGGTAAAGGCAGTTGCCGTAGCATTTACGATGTAATCGCCTTCCATGGGCTCAAGATTACTGTTCAGCCGGATTCTAGCAATGGAATAATCAGATTCTAAATTATTAATGAAGGCGTACGTTCCATCTCCATACGGATACAACGCTGCTCCATCCATAAAGGCTCCATAAACAAAAGTGGAGTCTGTTGGCAAAATATCTGCGGAGGAAAGAATCATTTCAAGATTCGCACTGCCTGCGAATGCTCCTTTTAACTCGAAGACATCGTTTGGAACTACTGAATTTTCTAAAGGAACCATCTCTGCAATAGTGAGATCTTCTCCATCTTCTCCGTCAACTCCATCTACGCCATCAGCGCCGTCTTGACCGTCTACGCCATCGATACCATCAATACCATCACGGCCATCTTCTCCTTCACAACTTGTCCCGAGCGCAAGGAGAGAGGCTGCAGTAAATAATAGGAATACTAATTTTTTCAATTTCATGATTTAAAGCTTTTAGGTTTTCGTTGGACCCAAAATTATCGGGTAGCCTTTAGGCTACTGTTACCCTCATTTTTACTTTAAATCAAGACTGTTTTAAGAAAGTGTTAAAATGTTAGGAAATGATTTACTGCAGGTGACGTAAACTCCACTTTAATGTTAAATATCTGATATTCAGATTTTTAAAAATATCAGGTGTTGAACTGTTAAGATGATTAATAAATAGTTTTGACTCGGGCTCTAATGGTAGGAACTTAAAATTTTAATAGTCGCTTTTTTTTAGTCTAACCTTCAATAGGAATCATTACACATCATAAATAAGGTATCACATTAGGAAGAGATACCGTAAAAAGCTTAAAAAACGGTATAAGATATATCAACCAATTTGTTGCGTTCTGTTGCATTGATTTGTTTTTAGTGAATCGAATAATGTTTTATCCGCCAAAACCATACGTTGGTGTAAAATTCAAAGTTTGTTTCGTGCCCCCCTCTTTTATCGATTGATAAATAGCCGCCACAATTTCCATATCCCGTTTTCCCATTTCCCCTGGCGCCAAATTAGGAG
>CAZRPJ010000105.1:0-4330 GCA_964601965.1 uncultured Croceivirga sp. | reverse complement strand
CGGTATTGCTTATTCATGGTTGGGAAGGGCAAGCAGGTAATTTTGCCGATCTTATTGCGCTGCTTTTAGAAAAAGACTATACAGTTCATGCTTTTGATGCCCCGTCTCATGGTTATAGTAGTCAAGGAAGTACGAGTCTTTTTGAATTTACCGAGCTCGTAGGGATCCTTATTAGAAAATTTCAAGTATCCCAATTGGTGAGCCACTCTTTTGGAGGGGTAGCTACTACCTTTGCACTTTTTCAAAATCCAGACCTTGCTATAGATAAGTATGTACTCTTAACTACCCCCGACAAGTTTACGGAGCGCATCGACGATGTAGCAACTATGGTGGGAATTACGGAGGGTGCTAAAAATCGTCTGATTCAGAAAATAGAGCGGGATTTAGAGGTGCAAGTGAAGACGCTAAATGTGAGCGACTTTGTAAAACAAATTCATGTAAAGAGTGCATTGATTTTTCATGATCGCAATGATCGGGTGATTCCCATTGCAAGATCAAAAAATGTTCATAAAAACTGGGTGCAATCAGAATTTAGGACAGTGGAAGGTACTGGTCATTTTAGGATTTTAAGAACCCCTGCTGTACTTAGAGAGGTTGTGAGTTTTTTAGAGTAGAATGAAAATATTGCACTTATTCTTGTAACCATTTTTGTTTCTGACAGTATTGTTTCAAATCAATACTTTCAAAAAACGAATCAATGGTCTTTTTTAAGAAAATCTTCAAAGTATGCCTTCTTAGTATGTTGGTATGCCTCCCAGTTGGATGCAATGAAACCAATCGAGTAATCAAAACAGAGACACTTGCAAGCACTATTGATCACTACATGGAAGAACAGCTTGCATTACATGAAATTCCCGGAGCCGCCGTTGGGGTCATTAAAAAGGGCCAAATTCTTTACAAGCAATACTACGGACTGGCTTCTCCAGTACATGCAGTTCCTTTAGCAGAAGAACATCTTTTTAGAGTCTATTCCACCACGAAATTATTGGTGAGTACTGCAATTTTTCAATTAATTGAACGCAAACAATTACATCTGGAAGATTTGGTGAATACGTATGTTTCTATTCCTGATTCTTGGCAATCGGTGCAAATACAACATTTACTCACCCATTCTTCTGGGATTCCTGATTTTATTTATTTGGATGCCGAACTTTCTAACGAGGCTATTTGGAATCAATTGATTGTAAAAGATTTGGAGTTTAAACCAGGTTCTCAATGGCGATATAACCAAACTAATTATTGGTTGTTAGCCCAAATCATAGAGAAAATAAGCGGACAAACGCTTCAGGATTTTATCTGGGAACAGCAATTTAGTAATCGAAAGGAAGGTGTTCTGTTTTCTTCAAACTCCTTAGAAGTCATTCCTCACAGAATTTCGAAATTCATCTATCATCCAGAAGTTAAGAACTATTACCTGTCCACAGATAATGCAGGTTCCAGAGGTTTTGCAGGAAACGGTTTAAATATTAGCTTGGAGAAACTATTAGAATGGAACCTGCTACTTGATGGTCACGAACTCATTTCAGAGGATATTAAACTTAAAATGTGGTCTCCTTTTAATTTTTCAGATCATGGACCTGCCTTCCTTCATGGGTGGGCAAGCTATGGTTCCGGGAAGTTTAAGTCGGTAGGTTTTAGTGGAGGAGGAGTTAGTGCCGTTCGAAAATTTCCATCGGAAGATCTTACGATTGTAATAATGACCAATGGTTATCGCTATAAGCCGGTTCATGAATATTTGGTGAATAGCATTGCCAAGATGGTACAATCAGACCTAGAAGATCCACAAAAGACCTTCCAAGAACAAACACTGAACAATTTTTTAAAACTAGACTTTGAAAAAGCACTGGAGGTCTATGAAAGGACAGGTCAAGATCATCCCACGCTTACTAATGAGTTTGATTTAAATAGTTTAGGATATGTCTTTCTTGGTCAAGAATCATATGATAAAGCACTAAAACTCTTCAGGGCCAATGTGCAAAAGTACCCGCAGTCTGCTAATGTGTACGATAGCTTAGGAGAGGCTTATTTTGTGAATGGAGATTTAGATTTAGCCATGGAGAACTACCAGAAAGCGTTGGTCTTAGATCCTACCAGCGAAAATGCTAAGCATATGATTTCTATTATTACTAAACAGCGAGAGAGAAAGATTGAATAAATACCCCCGTAAACATAAAGCTTACAGGGGAGTATGGTGGAGCCGGAGGGATTCGAACCCTCGTCCAAACAAGCAACAACCATGCTTTCTACATGCTTATTCTTAGCTTCATTTTCGACGCCCGACCGACCTAAGACCGCCTATCGTACGCTTAGCTTCTTAAATTTAGAATTGTTACCGAAGCACAAACAATCCGGTGTTGACTTTTATGGTGCTCCAAAAAAGGTCGCCGTCAACAAGGGCTACCAAGGAACATTTAGCTTTCGCGCCTTGCGCGACTAGGCTTGGACTTACTATAATTCAGTCAATTAAGCAGCTAAAGCGTAGTTAGACTCGCCATTTAAAAGTGTGGGATATTGAATTAACGAGCATCATTCCCATAGCTCGACATGCTTACATCGCCGTTGGTCTCGCTGTCAAAACCAGTCGGCCCCATTTTTTCAAAGATCTTTTGGGCGTTCCCCTTAAAAAGGGGGCGGGCTTTCGGTATTACAAGGTAATTACCTCAATCCCTAACGCGGGCGGCAAAGGTAGTATTTATCATTTACTTGCCGTAATCATGGCTTTTCCTCAAAAAGTTTGCGTACCCATCAACAACCCGCTATTTTTAACCCAAATAGTGTACCAAAAAGAAAGATGAAGTTCGGAATAATCCAAGAGCGAAAAAATCCCCCAGATAGAAGGGTGGTTCTCTCTCCAAGTCTATGTCAAAATGTCTTAGCATCGCACCCAAAGGCACAAATACTTGTAGAATCTTCACCTATTCGAGTATTTACAGATAGTGAATACGAGGATATGGGAATACCTGTGGGTACTTCCATGGAAGAATGCGATGTTTTATTAGGCGTAAAAGAAGTTCCAGTAGACGCTTTAATTCCTAATAAGAAGTACTTTTTTTTCTCGCACACTATTAAAAAACAACCTTACAACCGGAAGCTTTTACAGGCAATTTTAGAAAAGAATATAGAATTGTATGATCATGAAGTCATTACCAATCCTAATGGCCAGCGATTGGTGGCCTTTGGTAGGTATGCAGGTATTGTAGGGGCTTACAATGGTATCCGTGCTTATGGAATGAAATATGAGCGTTTTCAATTGCCCAAGGCAGAGCATTTAAAAGATCAAAAAGCCTTAATCTCAGAATTACAAAAAGTTCAACTCCCCAACATAAAAATACTTTTGACAGGAAAAGGAAGGGTTGGAAATGGTGCTAAAGAGATGCTCGATGCAATGAATTTGCGAAGAGTCAATGTCGCAGAGTACTTATCTGAAACTTTTAACGAACCTGTGTACTGCCAAATAGATGCTTCTGAATACAACAAGCGCAAAGATGGTGTTAGGGGGAATAAGGCAGATTTCTTTGCAAACCCGGAAGAATATCGTTCAAACTTTTTTCGGTTTGCTAAGGTTACAGACTTCTACATTGCGGGGCATTTTTACGGAGATGGAGCTCCTTTTCTTTACACCAGAGAAGATGCAAAAAGTCCAGACTTTAAAATAAAAGTCGTGGCAGATATTAGTTGCGATATAGATGGCCCCGTTGCAACCACAATAAGACCTTCCACCATCGCAGATCCAATTTATGGATACAATGCATTAACAGAATCTGAAATTGACTTTATGGATGCGAAGGCCATAGCTGTGATGGCGGTAGATAACTTACCTGCAGAGTTGCCTAGAGATGCCAGTGATGGGTTTGGAGAAGCCTTCGCGAAATATGTGATTCCAGCCTTTTTTAATGGAGATGCCCATGGGATTTTAGAACGTGCTAGGATGACGCAAAATGGTCGGCTAACACCGGGTTACGCCTACCTGCAAAACTATGCAGACGGCGAAGAATAATGCACATGGTCCAATTTGTTTAAGGGATTTAAAGTCATTTTGTTAAAAATGTATATATTGTTATGCTTTTGTCTTAAACAAAATGAAGATTACTTGGAATCCCCCTGGCAGTGAAATGAGCGAGTCGCTCAAAAAAGCTTGTATTGATTTTGAATACCAGCTTCGACCAAAAATCACCAAGTTTTTACTAGCACGGTTAGAGACAGAATGCTGTGGTGATCTTAGTTGCTTCCATTTCAATATAGATTTAGATTCCAAATGGGTTTGGATCGGTGCCAAAACCCCAGAAGATTTTGCCTCTAAAATAAAAGCAGATTTCGATAACGAAATTAA
>CAZRPJ010000104.1:0-4361 GCA_964601965.1 uncultured Croceivirga sp. | reverse complement strand
GGATTTTGTAGGAGCTGGTCGTGTAGGACTTGCCATCGGCAAATATACGACCTTTAAAATTTGTTCCAAACCATGGACATATGTAATTTGGTACAGAATTAAGACTTAAAATAATGCTATGAGAATTCAGCTGTTGTGCTTCCTTTTTGCCACCTTACTGGTAGATTCCTGTGGAAACGAAGATCCTACTACCTTTTTTGACATTCAATTAGAAGGCAAAAAAAAACAACTACAAAATGGTGAAGCAGTTGGGGTAGCCATTAAGAACAAAAAAGAGAAGGAAATTAAAGCCGTTACCTATTATTTAGAAGGCAATGAGCTACCTGTTTCTAATGGCAAGATTGTCATTGCATCACCCACCTTAGGAAGCAAAAAGCTACTAGCACGTGTTGCTTATGAAGATACGGAGATCACCATAGAACAACCCATTCGCATCTTGGCTAAAAACGCCCCGGAAGTGTACACCTATAAAATTGTAAACAGTTATCCGCACGATAAAAAATCCTTTACTCAAGGTTTAGAATTTAGAGGAGATACGCTGTACGAGAGTACTGGAAATCCTGGTAATGTGGCAAAATCTGTGCTGCGCAAACTAAACTACAAAACCGGAGAAGTATACGAAGAGGTAGCGTTAGACCCCTCGGTATTTGGAGAAGGACTCACCCTTTTCAAGGATCGTTTGCTACAACTTACTTGGCGCAGTGGTATAGGGTACGTTTATTCTCCCGAAACGCTAGAAAAAGTGGGCAGTTTTAATTATGGGCAAAGCAAAGAAGGCTGGGGACTTTGTAATGATGGCACGCATATCTTTAAAAGTGATGGAACCGAAAAAATCTGGAAGTTAAATCCAGAAACCCTTGCAGAAGAAGGGTACATAGAAACGGTAACCAACCGATCTATTTTTAACAAAGCCAATGAACTAGAGTTTGCGAATGGAAAGATTTATGCCAATGTCTGGCAAAAAGAAAGCATGATGATCATTGATCCCAACTCAGGGGCCATAGAAGGAGTCATAAATTTTGGGGGGCTTCGGGATCGCGTAGAACAGCATGCAGATTTAGATGTACTTAATGGGGTGGCGTACCATCAAGAAAGGGGCACTTTCTTTGTTACTGGGAAATTTTGGGATACTCTTTTTGAGGTGACCCTGGAAAAAAAATAACGATGGCAGTACGCTACAGGAAAACTATACAGGTACAAGCCAACGATTTAGATGCTTTAAACCATGTAAACAATGTGCGTTATTTAGAATGGGTGCAGGATATTTCTAAGGAACACTGGGAGCACCAAGTTCCGGAAGAAGCTCGTTCTTCAATGATTTGGGTAGTGCGCAATCATAACATTACCTATTTCGAAAGTGCCCAGTTAAATGATGAAGTGCTTCTTGAGACGGAAGTAAGCCAATGGAAGGGTCCTATTTCCTTACGTGAGGTGACCATGAAAAACAATAAAACAGGCGATTTGCTAGTTAAAGCTTCTACACAATGGTGTGCCTTAGATCCCCAAACATTTCGCCCCATAAGGGTACCTAGGGAGCTCCAAGAACTCTTTATGGATCACTAATGAAACAATGGCTAACTTTTTGTTCCCTCCTACTCCTACTGGCCCTAGGTATAGTTGGCGGTTGTCGCGAAAATTTCGACTATACCCCCACTACGGGTACCCTTAGTTTTTCCAGAGATACGGTCTTTTTAGATACCGTTTTTACCAATATTGGAAGCAGCACCTATTCCCTAAAAGTATTTAATACCAGTGATAACGATATTCTTATCCCGGAGATTCGCCTACGTAATGGTCAAGATACCCAATACCGCCTAAATGTAGATGGACTAGCAGGCAACGAATTTCAAGAGATTGCTTTACGAGGAAAAGATAGTTTGTTCATTTTCATTGAAACCACTTTTGATATTAGCACGGTAGGCGCCAACGAATTTTTATACACGGATGCCATTCTATTTGGTGCTGGGGGCGCATATCAGAATGTAGAATTAGTTACACTAGTAAAAGATGCCACGTTCTTATTCCCAAGAACAACGAGCGATGGAACCAAAGAAACTTTGCTCCTAGGACTCGATGACATGGGCAATGAAATACGGATTGAAGGTTTTGTATTGGAAGAAGACGAATTGCTATTTACCAACGAAAAGCCCTATGTTGTTTATGGTTATGCGGCGGTAACTGAGGGTCAGACCTTACAGATGGAGCCGGGCACTCGTGTGCATTTTCATAAAGACTCTGGTATTTTAGTGGGTACGGGGGGCTCCTTGCAACTACTAGGAAGTCTTAGTACCGATCCTGAGGTATTGGAAAACGAAATAATTTTCGAAGGAGATCGCTTAGAGCCTCAGTTTAGTGATGTTCCGGGGCAGTGGGGTACTATTTGGTTAACACCTGGGAGTACCAACAATCGTATTGAATACACCACTATTAAGAATGCTAGTGTGGGTCTTTTAGTGGAGGGCATGGCACCCCTGGATTCCCGTACTCTGGAAATTGCGAATTCTCAAATTCATAATAGTAGCAGCGTAAACCTATGGGCTAGAAATGCCTTTATCGAAGGCGAAAATTGTGTTTTTGGTAGTGCAGGAACCTATGCACTCTACTGTAATTTAGGTGGAAATTACCGCTTTACCCATAGTACAATTGCTAATTATTGGACAAATAGTTTTAGAAATACCCCAGCTTTGTTCATAGATGACCACAATAACGGAACCGATACAGATTTTGTTAGCAACCCATTGGTGAATGCCACTTTTGCCAATTGCATCATTGATGGCAATCGAGATTTAGAACTACTTTTCTCTAACCAAGGAAGCGGAGCTTTTTCCTATGAATTCAGGAATTGCGCTATAAAATTTAATGATAGAACCAATGCTTTTGCTGGCGATCCGCTGTATGATTTTGAAAATCTAGTACGCTATCCAAGCACCGAAATAAACCTCCGTACTTCGTTTACAGACCCTAGTGCTTTAAACTTTCAATTAGAAGAAGATTCCGAAGTTGTAGACTTTGGAGACTCTGCAATTGCAACCCAAGTTCCATTGGATTTACTAGGTATTTCCCGGGTTGAAACCCCAGATTTAGGGGCTTTCGAACGTCAAATTCAGTAAATACATCCCTTTTTGTATAAAAACCCTAGAAAATTTGTGGGAAAAATGCAACAAGCTGTCAATAACTCTTAGTAGTTTAGAATCAGTATTTTGGGGATGGAATACTCGTACGCCATTATCGACATTGATGCAGCGTCAAATCTTCAGCTGCAACTGCAACTTCAAGAGTATGCAGATTTCTTTCATGTGGGTACTACAAGTGATGCCGGCGCAGGCCTGGATCTCATCTTAAAAACCATGCCCGATGTGGTGATCGTAAACCTTACTTCTAAAGCGCCTTTGTTGTTTCAAATGGTTATGCAATTGCACCAATACATAGATAAACTCCCTGTGCTCATTGGCGTTTCTACAAGCAAAGACTACGCCTATGACGCTATTAAGGGGGGCTTTTTTGATTACTGGCTGTTACCGCATAGCGAATTTGAAATTCGCAAGACCATTTTTAAACTGCGCAAGCAACTCCCAAAAGAACAGGTGCCTTCTACCCTATTATTAAAAACCTACAACGACTATCATTATATAGATACCAAAGACATTCTATTTCTCAAAGCAGATAACAACACCACAGATTTTCACATGCGCAACGGCCAAAAGATTAGTGCCTATAAAACCCTCAAAACTTTTGAAGAAACCCTGCCCCAAACTTTTATTCGCATCCACCAGAGCTATATCTTAAATACCCGGTATGTGGCGCGCATTAATTTTGGCAAAAACACCTGTTCTCTCAGAAATGGCGGGCAACAACTCCCCTTTTCTAAGACCTACCGCCACCGGATTGACGCCCTAAAAGAGCTGCTCTCCAAAAACGCGATTAACACTCTTAATTAAATAAATTCTCACAAAAAAGTGTTGATTACCCTGCAAACTGTCTCGTTTGCTAGGGGTGCAAGCTCATACTAACAATCAATGAATACTTGGGATAGTTTAGAAGTGAAATCATTAACCAAAAATCCATTTCTAAACGTTTTTTATTATGAAAAAAGTATTCAGTATTTTAGCTATAGCCCTCTTAACTTTTGGTTTATTCTCTTGCGAAGAAGAAAGCACTGCAGACCAAGCCGAGTTATATATTGATTCGCCTGATGATAATAAATCCGATAACGGAAGAGACTAAAAAAGAATTCATCCGAATAAGGCCCCAAATGCGCGCATTTGGGGTTTTTTTGTATCTTGTAAGTAGGTAAAACTTAAAATTGCCGATTTAGACTACACTATGAGATGGAGCCTTTTTCTACTTTTTTTAGGACTACT
>CAZRPJ010000103.1:0-4387 GCA_964601965.1 uncultured Croceivirga sp. | reverse complement strand
TAGTAATAGGAAATTATTTAAGCCAATCATTCGAGTTTTTTCGTTTGTTGTAATCGATTAAGGTATTGGGATAATTGATCCAATCTTGATGCTTAACAATTTTGCCATCTGCATTAAATTCTAAAATAGTGGTAAAGTGCATTCGTTCAGTGGTATGATCGCCCCATTTAAATCTTGTAAAATAACCCCTTACAATTGCTTTATTTCTGCTCGCAGTAATATCCTTAACGACCAAAGCGCTGTCTTCTAACAGCTGGAATTTGGGGTTTGGCCAATCAAAAAATGCCCTGAAATTAGCTTTCCCCACGATTCGTTCTCCAAAAATGAAATCTTCCAATACCATTTCATTGTCATAAAAACTTAAAAACTGTTCAAAGTCAGTACGTGCTGCATATACTTCGTACAAACGAACAGTAGTATCCTCAATGGAATTAGTTTCCTTTTTCTTGCAAGAGAGCACCAAAAGTGAGAGGAGGAAGAAAATTTGTGTTTTAAACATGCCCAAGGATTCCTTTAAAACTAAAATTAGCAAAAAGTTATGGGGTAGAGGCGTACAGCGCTTCAAGGCAATATGGAACTTTCCTTTTTTATGGTATTCTTGGTTTTAGTAAATTCCCTACATGAAAAAAGCACTGTTGTTTTGCAGCTTCTTTGTATGGATGGGAAGCTTTGGCCAATTACTCGAAAAGGATCGAATAGATGCCCTAGCCGACACCTATTTCCTTGAAGGCCTTACCACCCTAAAAGAGTTTTTAAAACTTCCTAATATTGGTAGTGTTCCTGAAAACATCGATACAAATCTGGAATGGTGTAAAGAAAATTTTGAAGCCGTTGGCTTTACTACTCAAATAGTCATCTCAAAGGGCATTAAGCATCTATTCGCAGAAAAGAAACAAAGCAAAAGAGCACCTACCATACTTTTTTACCTTCAGATAGATGGGCAGCCTGTAGATCCTTCGCGTTGGGATCAGCCAGATCCTTTTGATCCGGTGCTCAAGGCATGCAACGATAGTAACTGTGAACTACTTTCTTGGGACCAGCTTAGCCAAAACTACGATCCAAACTGGAAGATTTTCGCACGGTCCGCTTCCGATTCTAAAGGTCCGGCTATTGCTTTTTTACAGGCACTTCGCATCCTAAAAGAGAACAAGCTCCAAGAGCCGTTTAACATCAAGGTGATCATGGATTTTCAAGAAGAATTGGGTTCTCCCACCTTGCCTCCTTTGGTAAAAGCCAATCGGGATTTATTTAGCGCAGACGCCATGCTCATTATGGATGGTACACGCCCTCCTGCGAACTTGCCCACGCTTACGTTTGGCGCACGCGGTATTGCGACGCTAACACTAACGGTCTATGGGGCCAATAGAAATTTACATTCAGGCCAGTATGGCAATTATGCACCAAATCCTGTGTTTCACCTTTCCAGATTATTGGGAGCCATGAAAGACGAATCGGGGAAGGTGCTCATTCCAGGATTTTATGATGGCATCCAGTTAACAGCAGCCCAAAAACAACGCCTGAATTCCGTTCCAGAAGATAAAGAGGCGCTTTTAAAAAGTTTGGGAATTGCAACACCAGATGCAGTAGGAGCTACCTATCAAGAGGCCTTGCAATATCCCTCCCTCAACGTGCGCGGTTTAAGGGCTGCTTGGGTAGAAAAAGAAGTTCGCACAATCATTCCTGCAGAGGCGATGGCCGAAATAGACATGCGCTTAGTACCCGAGACCCCTGCAGAACGCCAAATACAATTGGTAACAGAATTTATTGAATCCAAAGGCTTTCATGTCCTAGATACAGCGCCCACGGCAGCAGAAAGGGCAAGCTATTCCAAATTAATCAAAATAGAATCCCGTATTGGGTCGCGTCCTTTTCGCACTAATTTAGATTCCCCACTTGGCGAGTGGTTAGGAGCAGCCATGGAACATGTTTTTGGAGCCGGGAACTATATTCGTATGCAATCTACCGGTGGCTCACAGCCCATTGCCCCTTTTATCACAGAACTAGGGATTCCTGCAATCTCTGTGCGTATTCCTAATCCAGATAACAGCATCCATGCACCCAATGAAAATTTGCGTTTGGGTAATTTTCATGAAGGCATAAAAATGTGTCTTGGTATTTTAACGCAATCCTATGACTGATTCCTCCTTGAATCTAGTGGCCCTGCTGGTGGTGCTAGTCACTGTGCTCTTTGTACTTTGGATTAGCAAGGTTAAAAACAAGTGTATACAACTGTTACTCGATTGGTTTCCCGCCATTCTCTTTGCCTATGTTTTACCCGCCGCGGTAACTCATAGCACAGGCTTAGATTTATCGCAGGTGGCGCTGCACGATCTTAGTAAATCCTGGATTATTCCGTTCACCATCCTTACGGTAATGAGTGCCCTTTCTTTAAAACAGCTAAAAATAGTGGGAATAAAACCCCTGCTTGTTTTTGGGGTGGGATCCTTGGTAATTGCAACCTTGCCAGTAGTTTTGGTCCTATTATTTAGTCTCTTAAATGAATCCAACACACAACTTTTTATAGGAGCGGCGTATTGGAAAGGTCTTGTTCCTATTGTAGGTGGGTGGATAGGGGGGAGCACCAGTCAGCTCGTACTTAAAGAATTGGCAGAAACTCCAGAAGCGCTGTTTCTTTCCATTTTAGTGTTGGATAATATTCTGGTGAATATTTGGACCATTCTAATGTTTCAATTTATAAAAAGGAGCAATCGCCTAAACAATGCCTGGGGCATAGATCCTAATTTCCCTATTGTGGAAGCTCCGGTGTATTCGGGAAATCGTACTCCTCGTGAGTTAAACCTATGGACGGTAGGAACCATTCTTTTGATCATGATCTTGGTCTCTTTTTTACCAATTTCCTTTTTGGGAAGTGTGGTGCTCTTATCTTTTATTGGTTTGCTACTAGGAAATCTAATGCCAGTATGGAACCATACCCTGGTGCTAAAATTGGCAGGGGTTGCTATTGTCCTGGTCATGGCTATTTTAGGACTTAAACTCAACTTTAGCAATCTTTCATTGCCGCTAGTACTTGTGATACTGGTATTGATTTGGTTGGTGCTGCATTTTTTGTTCATGTTGGGTACGGCCCGCTTGCTCAAAACCAATATTGCATGGGTTGCGATTGGAAGTATGGCCAATTTGGGAGGTATTTCTACCGCTCCAGCCGTAACATCGGCCTACAAAAAAGAACTCATGCCGCACGCCATTGTGTTGGCCATCTTAAGCATGGTCACGGGAACCGCTTGGGGGATGCTAACAATCTATTTGTTCCGGATGCTTTGATTTGTGGTTTCTTAAAACCATGGCTAATCGCAGAGTTTCTCTAACAATACACCGCCAATAACGGTATTTTATTAAACGAACTTCAAGTTATATTTTCCGCAAATCGCAGCCACTTGCTCCATATTTGGTGGTCCCGCTGGCAATTGCGCTAATTCCTGGAACATTCCTTCTAAACCGGCAGGGAAAATGCTGAGCATGGCTCGTGCTTTTTCATCGCCAATAACCCTCCATGAATGAGGAACTCCTTTTGGACAAAAAATTAAATCACCTGCTTCTAAGGTGGTTGTTTCATTACCCACGCTCATTTCTACCTGACCAGATAATACCTGAAAAACTTCGTCCTCATTTTCATGAACGTGCGGTGGAATTCCAACTCCAGGCTCATTATTTTGTTCAATTAAGGTGTATTGCCCATTGGTATCTTGACCCGTTAATTTGATGTTTTGATTATCTCCTAAAACATTCAATCTAGTTCCTTCCTGCTCCTTCACTATTTTTGGCCTTTGTAATTCAGCGACTTCCGCCTTTACAGGCTCTTTGACAGTTTCCTCTTTGGTTTCGGATTTACAGGCCTCCACTAAAGGAATAATTGATAATGATCCGATACCAAATGCCGTAGATTTTAAAAAGTCTTTGCGTTCCATAAAGTTGATATTTATTTGGTTGGTTAATAATTTTGGTTTAAAGTATTTAGGCGGAAATGTGTTGTATTGCCATTGTTGAAGAGTAATATTTCTAGTTTCTTAGCTGAAATAGAATCTTCATAATTTCAATGGTTGGTGCTTCCAGGACTTCGTAGGCTTGGGGTATGCTTTTTGCCAAGTCCGACTCTTTAAAAGCCATTAAGGATTCTTTGCGGTCCCAGACATAAATTCCACCGTAACTTCCTTCTTCATTCATTTTTACGTAATACTTCTGTAGCAGACCAGGAATAGCTTCAAATTGGGGTTTTCGTTGGTTTGCCGTGGCTAGAAGATCTTCTTCGGGCAGGTTAGATTTTAACTTTACAAATTGTAAGACCATGTCTATTTGGTTTTAAAGGTTGCTAGCTCTTGTTTTCGCGCGAAGGATTTAAGTTGTTCTTTCTACATGAAAAATCCTTAAG
>CAZRPJ010000102.1:0-4406 GCA_964601965.1 uncultured Croceivirga sp. | reverse complement strand
ACATTATGTCTATCTGGCCGATTTTAATTCTAAAGATGCTGCAGACGTGGCTATTATTTCCGATCTAGATGGATCTTACAAAGAAGAGAAGTGGATCATGGAAGTATACAATACAACCCAAACTGCAGATATCAGTTTTGAAATGGAATAAACTTCTTCATTAACTCACGCCTATCTATAGGCAAATGCTAAGTAGCCATTGTCCAGCTCTATGCTGGGCGGTGGCTTTTATTTTTTTCAGAAGAAACCAGGTTTTACTGCATTTTTTTTAATAGAAGCTGCATTTTAACGAAAAACCTTACAAATCTTACCCTAGAAAATAGAAAACATGTACTTTGAGTATATATAATAGATTAACCCCGAAACTCAATTATATGTTAACCTACAACTACACTCAAAAAGCTGGCTTTAGCCCCCCAAAAAAGATTCCTTGTTTCCAAGGAATTCCCATCAGGAATTTAAGACCATCCTTGCCCTAAACATACATCGTAATATGATGTGGTTTTTTACTTCAAGTACTTTGAAGTAAATGGCTATGGCATTGGTATTTAGCCAACATCCCAGCCCCCGGGATGCGGCTTTCCTGTGACTTTTTTTTAAAAAAATAACCCCAAATTCGTAACCCTATGTTAACCCCAAATCATGTCATGGTATTAGACCATGAACCTACAACGGCCCAACATTGCTCGGCCCTTTTTAAAGAAATGAATCAGTTTGTATTAACCGCCTCCTGCACCTCACTCAGAGATGCAATGCTTCAAGAAGAGAAAGCACCTTGGCACCTACTAATTACAGAGACCAAAGTGAACGGACAATCTGGTTTGCGGTATGTAAGCAGTATTCTAGAACGATACCCTCAATTAAAAGTATTGGTGGTAAGCGAAGAAAATGATTTTGAATTAATTAAACAGGCCTTTAAAATTGGTGTTCATGGGTTTTTATCAAAACCCATTACTCCAGAACGATTGAAAGCGGCAATTACTACTATCGAAGAAGAAGGAACCGCCTTGAGTCATGATGTTTCTACCAAGATCGTTTCTGTTTTTCGTGAGAAACGCTACAGCATGCTATCGCAGCGTGAAAACGAAATTATTAGTTATCTAGGAGAAGGTGCCACCTACAAGGATATTGCCAAAAAACTCTTTGTTACCCCGAGTACGGTGAACTTTCATTTGCAGAACATCTATTTAAAACTCAATGTAAAGTCTAAATCCGAAGCGTTGCAGCGCCTAAAGAGTATGGAAACTGCCGCCTAAGATAACAGGTGGTCATAAAAAAACCCTGATGTTGCCATCAGGGTTTTTCTTTATGTTGAAGTGACTTATTTTACTTCTTCGAAATCTACATCCTCTACATTGTCTCCTTCTGTAGCACCGCCGGCTGCTCCTTCAGAAGCTCCTGCTGCGTCTGCCCCACCCGCTTGTGCGGCATCTGCTTGCGCTTTGTACATTTCCTCAGAGGCTGTTTTCCAAGCTTCATTAATTTTTGCCAAAGCAGGTTCTATAACTGCCACATCTTTGGTTTCATAGGCTTTCTTCAACTCCTCTAAAGCTTCTTCAATAGGCTTTTTCTTATCATCAGAAAGTTTATCACCAAACTCACTCAATTGCTTTTCCGTTTGGAAAATCATTGCGTCTGCTTCGTTTAACTTGTCTGCCTTTTCTTTGGCAGCCTTATCCGCTTCAGCGTTTGCCTCAGCTTCAGCCTTCATCTTTTGGATTTCTTCCTCCGTTAATCCAGAAGAAGCTTCAATTCTAATATCCTGAGATTTTCCTGTAGCCTTATCCGTAGCAGATACTTTGATGATCCCATTCGCATCAATATCGAATGTTACTTCAATCTGAGGCGTTCCTCTAGGTGCTGGTGGAATACCATCTAGGTGAAATCTACCAATTGTCTTATTATCAGCAGCCATAGGACGTTCTCCTTGCAATACGTGGATTTCCACCGATGGCTGATTGTCTGCTGCGGTAGAGAATACTTGCGATTTCTTTGTAGGAATCGTGGTATTCGCTTCAATTAATTTCGTATTCACGCTTCCCATCGTTTCAATACCTAAAGAAAGCGGCGTAACATCTAATAACAAGACATCTTTTACATCTCCAGTGAGTACCCCTCCCTGAATAGCAGCACCTACCGCTACAACCTCATCTGGGTTTACACCTTTGGATGGCTTTTTCCCAAAGAACTTCTCTACAGCTTCTTGTACTGCTGGAATTCTAGTGGAACCTCCTACTAAAATAATCTCGTCAATATCACTTTTAGAGAGCCCTGCCGATTTTAAAGCTGTTTCACAAGGTTCAATAGTACGTTTTACTAAATCAGAAATTAATTGCTCAAATTTCGCACGGCTTAAAGAACGTACAAGGTGCTTAGGTCCTGAAGCAGTTGCCGTTACGTAAGGCAAGTTAATTTCTGTTTGTGAAGATGCAGACAATTCAATTTTCGCCTTTTCCGCAGCTTCTCTTAAGCGTTGTAAGGCCATAGCGTCTTCGCGCAAGTCTAGTCCTTCATCCGCCTTAAATTCTTCGGCCAACCAATCAATGATTTTTTGGTCTACATCATCCCCTCCTAAGTGCGTATCACCATCGGTAGCTAATACTTCAAAAACGCCGTCTCCTAATTCAAGGATGGATACGTCATGGGTACCACCACCAAAATCGAACACTACAATTTTCTGATCGGCATCTTTTTTATCCAATCCGTAGGCCAATGAAGCCGCTGTAGGTTCGTTAATAATTCGCTCTACTGTTAAGCCTGCGATTTCACCTGCTTCTTTCGTAGCCTGACGCTGCGAATCGTTGAAGTAAGCAGGTACAGTAATCACTGCTCTAGAAACATCTTGCCCTAGATAGTCTTCTGCAGTTTTCTTCATTTTTTGAAGAATCATTGCAGATAATTCCTGAGGGGTGTAAAGACGTCCTTCAATATCTACACGTGGGGTGTCATTATCTCCTTTAACCACATTATAGGGCACACGGTCTGCCTCTCGTTGTGACTCGGAGTACTTATTCCCCATGAATCGTTTGATGGAATAAATGGTTTTATGTGGATTTGTTACCGCCTGACGTTTAGCAGGATCCCCAACCTTAATCTCTCCACCTTCCACAAAGGCAATCACAGAGGGCGTTGTTCTTTTGCCTTCCGCATTAGGGATTACCACAGGCTCGTTACCTTCCATTACGGAAACACAAGAGTTGGTCGTTCCCAAATCGATACCAATAATTTTACTCATGTTTTCTATTTAAAGTGTTTTGCATTCAATTTTTAACACTTCATCTTAGTCAATGACTGTGCCACGACTTTTAATCTGACAAGCTGACAGTCTTTGCGACAGCTGTCTTTTACGAAATAGGGCTTCGAAATCGTTGTAGAACAAATTATATTTGAGTCCAAATTTGCGTTGCATGGAATGTATCAGTGTTTTTGATATGCTTAAAATTGGAGTGGGTCCCTCTAGTTCTCACACCTTAGGCCCCTGGCGGGCTGCAGAACGTTGGCTGCAAGAACTACAAGAGGTACATCCTTTAAAAGAGGTGCAAGGTGTTCAAGTACACCTTTACGGCTCACTGTCGTTAACTGGAAAGGGACACGCCACCAACGTGGCAGTGGCACTAGGACTTCTAGGAGCGGATCCTGAAACAATAGACTGTGACAGTATTGATGAGACCATAAACATGCTTACATCTTCCGGTCAATTAGCGCTAAATGGCACTCATGCTATTTCTTTTAACTACACAGAAGACATTCAATTCCATCGGGAGTTTCTCCCTTTTCATGCCAATGGGCTCACCTTTGAGGCCACTCTAAAAAATGGCAGTCGCTTTGAGGAAACCTATTATTCTATTGGAGGTGGCTTTGTGGTGAAGGAAGAACGAGCGCATGCCAAAGAGAATAAGGCCATTTTTAAGACCTTCCCCCACCCAGTAAAAACAGGCGACGAATTGCTAGAACATTGTACTTCCCAAGGAAAAACCATTTCAGAAATTGTTTGGGAAAATGAACTCGCTTTACGGACTCCTGAAGAAATTACGGAGGGACTCGATCGTATTTGGCAAACCATGCTAGAATGTATGTATTTGGGTTGCCATACCCAAGGGAAACTACCGGGCGGACTTCATGTAAAGCGCCGGGCGTATGACATGCATCAAAAATTAAAATCAGATGTTCCCTACAACAACCCCCAAGAATGGTTAGAAAGTATTCGCGATACGGAGGTCAAATTTCGGCAAATCTTAAAATGGGTAAGTTGTTTCGCATTGTCCGTGAATGAAGTGAACGCCGCCTTAGGTAGAGTGGTTACTGCTCCCACGAACGGCAGTGCCGGAGTAATCCCAGCAGTTTTAATGTACTACATGGTCATTGAAAATCATGATGGGGATTTTGATGATGTAAAAAGATTCTTA
>CAZRPJ010000101.1:0-4456 GCA_964601965.1 uncultured Croceivirga sp. | reverse complement strand
TTAATTTTAGTCTGGGTTGGATTATAAGCGAAAAGCGCTGGTGCGTGGGGAGATAGTAGATTATAACATTAGTTTTTTAATAGCTTCCATGTAACCTCTACTAACGCGTACTACATCTGTATTAAGCATGGTAACATCATAACTTTTACCGTATTTATTCAATTCCTTTACTTTATCTAAATTGATGATTGAGGAACGATGAACTCGTAAAAATTTTTGAGGATCTAATTTTTTCTCCAAATCTGTTATTCCAAAATTGCTTAGAAAAACATGTTTCTCTACATGCAATTTGGAGTAATCGCCATAGGCCTCAACCCATTGAATAGCATCCACAGCAATAGTTATAAGTTTTTTATTATGTTGTACTAATACCCTTGAAGGATACTCTTGTTTCTCCATTAGAAGGCTTTCTGTTAATTCGCCCACTTGTTGGTTGTTTTGATTTAACCGTTCAATGGCCATATGAAAGCGCTCTTTGGTATATGGTTTTAATAAGTAGTCTACAGCATGTACTTCAAATGCTTTTAAGGCATATTCATCATAAGCGGTAGAGAAAATGATGGCAGGTAATTCCTCTAGATAAGTGAGTACTTCAAAACCTGTTTTACCGGGCATTTGAATATCTAAGAATACCAAATCTGGCTTAAATCTGTTGATTTCAGATATAGCATCCACCCCATTATTTACTTCCGCAATGAGCACCAAGTCTGGGTAAATTTCTAGATATTCCTTGATAAGAATTCGGCCGGCCTTTTCATCATCCGCAATAATAACCTTCTTCATAAAGCAAATCGTATTTTTAGTCCTTGGGGATCATTATCCAATATTTCTAATTGCGTATGATATATTTTTTGGAGTCGCAGCTGCGTATTACTTAGTCCTATACCCTTGCCAAATAAGCTGTTTTTGTCTTTTACCCCTACACCCGTATCAGCTATTTCAAATTTTAGCTTCCCATCTTCCCTAAAGATCGAAATGGCAATCTCTCCACCTTGCATTGCATTAGAAATTCCATGTTTTACGGAATTTTCAACTAAAGGTTGCAATAACATAGGGGGTATTTTTTCATCCAAAAGATCGTCTGCAACATTCATCACAATAGACAAGCGTTCTTCAAATCGTGCTTTTTCTAGATTTAAGTACTTCCTTACAAATTCTAATTCTTCACGCAAGGGAACTAACTCTTTCTTAGATGCTTTTAATTGATACCTAAATAAGTCAGCTAGAGTGGCTATCATGTTTCTTGTACGCTCTTGTTTGGGAGGAACAGAAGCATTAATAGTATTAAAGACATTGTATAAGAAATGAGGATTTAATTGTGCTTTGATAGCGGCTAGTTCACTTTTTAGTGCTGCCTGTCGCAATTCTCCTTCTATTCTCAGTTTTTGCTGTGCCATCTTGTAATGCTCATACGAATGGAATATGCCAAATTGAATTAAATAAAAAAGTCCAGGGATATACAGATCCCAGACACTTCCAGACCCCCTTAGATGGGTCCATCCTAAAGATTCTGCAACAGAATAATAGGTAAGCTTACTCAACAGTATAAAAACGGGTAAAAACAAAGCATGCAAACCTATTCGATAGCCTACATTCCATTTTTTTAAGGCAACAAAGAGCGTCCACCAAATGGGGATTGTAAATAGAAACATTATCGAGTACTGCAATCCTCCGCCATCTATTATTGCTTTAACACCAATTAATTGTGATTGGCGTTCCGTAAAATCGGCCATGCTATACCAGACCGTAAGATGATAAAAGAATGCAGAAACAACATAGAATACGAGTACTAATAGCAGTTCTTTTATTGTAATTCCCCAAATAAGAGTTCTATTCATATCCATGTCAATTTAAGACAAATTAGAAAGTTCCCTTAAAATCTCGGTTACTGTAATCGACGAGTGGACCTATGTGAAGATGAATGGCCTAGGTCAATTCAACGGCCTATGGTTCCACTGAACAACTAATACTTTATTTGCGGTAACCTTTACTAGAATTTTGGGTATATATAAAAAACGAACAATCATGAAATCTGTATGTGCCACCTTAGCCTTTCTTTTTACAATTACGTTGACATCCCAAAGTATTAAAGGTCGGGTGATAGATGAAAACGGAAACGCTGTTGTTTTTGCAGCAGTAACCTTGCAAAATGTAAAAGATTCTAGCTTGGTGAAAGCAACCATAACGGCAGAATTAGGCGCCTTTGAATTCGAAGGAGTCCAACCCAAAACCTACTTATTTAAAATATCTAACCTTGGATTTGCAAGCTATTCCAAACGAATTAATTTTAAGGGCGTCCAACTAAATTTGGGGACCATTAACCTTACCTCTCAGGCCCAAAATTTAGAAGAGGTAACTGTTGTAACAGAGAAGCCAATGGTACAAGTTTTGGCAGATAAAACGGTGTTTAATGTTGAAAACACCATTAATGCAACAGGAACGAGCGCCTTTGAGCTATTAAGAAAAGCCCCAGGAGTTATCGTAGATAATGCCGGTGGATTTATTGTAGAAGGAAAAACAGGGGTGCAAATATTTATAGATGGTAAGCTTTCTGTGCTCCAAGGAGAGGATCTTACCAATTACTTGGAAAGTTTGCAGGCCACCGATGTGGAATCTGTTGAAATTATCACCCAACCTTCTTCTAAATATGATGCAGCTGGTAATGCAGGGATCATCAATATTAAACTTAAAAAAGACAAAAGCTTGGGTACTAACGGTACATTTACTAGTGGTATTACCGTTGGAGATTTTGGGCGTACCAATTCCAGTATCAATTTCAATAACAGAGAAAAACGCGGAAATTTTTATGGGACATACAGCAATCGTTTTGGGAAAAGCACTGGTTTTATAGACCTATTACGGAGCCAGTTTGGCACTCAATTCGATGCGCGCTCTACAAGTATTTACGATCGTAATACCAACAATGTAAAACTGGGTTATGACTACTACATTAATTCTAAGCATACCGTAGGAGCTATTGTTAATGGAAACTTTAATAACAGTTTTACCAATACTACCACACGAACGCCTATCCGGGAAGTAGGAACTATTGAAAACGATAGTGTTTTAGTGGCGTTTAATCAAAGGCAAAACACCTCTTATAATATTAATGCCAATTTAAATTATAAATATGCAGATACGTTGGGCCATTCTGTTAATGTAGACTTGGATTACGGGCGTTACAATAGCGAACGAGATGCATTTCAACCTAATACTTACTTTAACGGGGAGGAAACCCAAATCTTAAGTGAACGAATTACTTTTCAAGATACACCCATTGACATTAATATTGCCACAATTAAGGCAGATTACGAACAGAATTTTCTAAAGGGAAAATTGGGCGTAGGACTTAAATTATCATATATAAACACTGATAATACCTTTGATTTTTTTAATCAAGTAAATGGCCAAAATATTCTTGATGTAACCCAAAGCAATCGGTTTGAGTATCAAGAGAATATTAATGCAGCTTACTTTAATTACAATAAAAAATGGGGCAAGTGGAATCTACAATTTGGATTGCGATTAGAGAATACAGATTCCGATGGTATACTAACCAGTGATCAAGAAAATGAAGACGATCGCGTTCAAAGAAATTATACAGATTATTTCCCTTCTGGTGGTTTAACCTATCAAATGAATAGAAAAAACCAGTTTGCTTTAACCTATAGCCGTCGAATTCAACGTCCAAATTACCAATCTTTAAACCCCTTTGAATATCAGTTAGATGAACTTTCCTTTAGTAAAGGAAATCCCTTTTTACAACCGCAGTATACAAACAATATTAAGCTCTCTCATACGTATAATTATCGATTAACTACTTCTATTAGTTATAGTTATATATCTGACTTTTTCGCAAGAGTGACAATTGCTGATAGTGAAACCACCAATTTTTTAACCACACTAAACGTTGCTGATCAAGAAGTTCTTAATCTAGGTATTTCATACCCTAAAAAAATCTATGAATGGTGGAACCTCTATTTCAGCCTTAACGCTTACATCAGTGATTTTAAAGCGACCAGTGAAGAATTTCTTCCCATACGCCAGGAAACACTTAGCTTTTATGCTCAAAATACCTTTACGCTTTCCAAGACCACTCGTATGGAAATATCTGGTTGGTATAGTTCCCCTTCTATTTGGGGAGGCACATACCAGACCGAATCATTGGGGTCATTGAATGTCGCTCTGCAAAAGAAACTCTTCGATAATCGATTCACGGCTAGAGTTTCTTTCAATGATATTCTATTCACTGTTCCTTGGAATGGTACCACACAATTTGGTGAGCTTTTCATTAATGGGCAAGGTGGTAGCGACAGTAGGCAAGTTGCTTTTGGGCTTACTTATGATTTTGGGAGAACAGAAATTAAAAAAGCTAGAAAACGAAAAACGGGATTAACAGACGAAAACGATCGTATTGGAAGTTGATAACCAACTAAAATTCAATAAGATAAAAATA
>CAZRPJ010000100.1:0-4711 GCA_964601965.1 uncultured Croceivirga sp. | reverse complement strand
CTTGCAAATATATAAATGTTTTGTATAATGCCCTAAAATTTAAGTATATAAACTCTTAGCAAGTAGAATTAGTATTTTCCCCCAATGGATTTTTCGAAAAAGATTCTAGAATGGTATCAAGAAAACAAAAGAGAACTTCCTTGGAGACACACTAGAGATCCCTATAAGATTTGGTTATCAGAAGTGATGCTTCAACAGACGCGGGTTGCTCAAGGACTTCCTTATTATAACAAGTTTGTAAAAAGATTTCCTACCGTTCAAGATTTGGCCGCAGCTACCGAAGAGGAGGTTTTAAAGCTTTGGCAAGGATTAGGGTATTATTCTAGGGCTAGGAATATGCACACCACGGCAAAAATGGTGGTGGAATCTTACCAAGGTGTATTCCCAGCCACTTATCAAGAGCTATTGCAGTTAAAAGGGGTAGGAGATTATACAGCCAGTGCTATTGCCTCCATATGTTATAATGAGGCTCAGCCTGTGGTAGATGGCAATGTTTATAGGGTGTTGTCACGGTATTATGGGATAGACCTTCCCATAAATACTACCAAAGGTGCCAAATATTTTAAGGAGCTTGCTAGAGAAGTATTGGCTAAAGAGAACGTACGGGATTATAATCAAGGTATTATGGAGTTTGGAGCCATTCAGTGTGCGCCGCAAAAGCCCTATTGCCTTTTATGTCCATTGCAAGAGAGCTGCGTTGCCTTTGCCACAGACCGCATTAAAGAATTGCCTGTCAAGCTTAAAAAAGGAAAACCAAAAACAAGGTACTTTAATTATTTGGTAGCTGTAGACCCACAGCAAAAAACTAAAATACTTCAGCGCAAGGGAAAGGGCATCTGGCAAGGGCTGTATGAGTTTCCACTTATTGAAACGGAAGCTTTGGCAGAATATCCCATGATAGAGCAACAAATCTCTCAGCATTTTAATGCGAGCTCAGCTTTTACATTAGAAATGTTTCAACCAGAACCCATCATTCACAAACTATCCCACCAACATCTGCATACTCTTTTCTGGATTTTACATTTAGAGGATCCATTAGATTCTGGTATTTCATGGTCTACTATCGAGGAATTTCCGGTCCCCGTATTGCTAGCAGAATTTATAAAGCGATTTAAAAATCACTATTTTTGACCAAATCCAAATTTATGAGTGGAACACTGAATAAAGTCATGTTAATTGGGCATTTAGGGGATGAAGTGAAGGTTCATTATTTTGAAGGTGGAGGTTGTGTAGGGCGTTTTCCCTTGGCAACCAATGAAACATACACTAATAAGCAGACGGGAGAACGTGTTACCAATACCGATTGGCACAATATTGTGGTAAGAAATAAAGCTGCGGAGATTTGTGAAAAGTACTTAAATAAAGGCGACAAGGTATATGTAGAAGGTCGTTTAAAAAACAGACAATGGCAGGGAGAAGACGGAAATACCCGCTATACTACAGAAGTTCATGTGCAGGACTTTACCTTTTTAACCAATAAGAATGAGATGACTGAGCAAGGAGCTTCACAAGCCATGCCAGCGAAACAACCTACATCTTCTCAGATGCCGGAATCAACCCCAGCAGCTGCAGCGGAGGAAGATGACGATTTGCCGTTTTAAACATTGAATATTTTTTAATTGGACCCCGAGCCCTATAGTGCTGTTTTTGTTGTAGCGATAGACACTATCCTAATGCTAAAGTGGGGAGTACTCTTTGCGTTACTTTTTTGTTCTGCCTTAATATCTGGTGCGGAGGTAGCTGTTTTTGGACTTTCACAGACAGATTTAAATGCAATTCGGGAACAGGACACCAAAAAAGGGCAGTTATTATTACGACTGCTCGCCAAACCAAAAAAGCTTTTAGCCACCATTTTAATTGCAAATAATGCTATTAATATTGGGGTTGTTATATTATTTAGTTCTATTGGAGACCCTTTATTTAAAGGGGTTGATCAAGTTTTATTTGGTCTTGTCTCAGTTCGTTTTTTATTAGAAGTGGTGGTAGCAACGTTTCTCATTTTAATGTTTGGAGAAATATTACCAAAGATTTACGCGAACAGAAACCGTATACAATTCGCCCATTTTATGGCGTATCCCTTACGTATTTTGGATTACATCTTTACCCCCTTTAGTACGCCTATGCGTTCTGCCACGCTCTTCCTACAAGATAAATTGGGCCGCCAAAAGCCCAACTTAAGCGTAGACCAACTTTCTCAGGCTTTAGAATTAACGTCTGAAGGAGATACCACAAAAGAAGAACAAAAGATATTAGAAGGCATCGTGTCCTTTGGAAATACAGATACCAAGCAAGTTATGTGTCCGCGATTAGACATTTTTGCATTGGATGAAGCAATGAAATTTCCGGAGGTTCTTGAAGAAATTAAGAAGAATGGCTATTCCAGAATTCCAGTTTTTTCAGAAAATATGGACAATGTATCAGGCGTACTTTATGTGAAAGATTTATTGCCGTATTTAGATAGGAAGTCTTTTAACTGGAATACGTTGCTGCGCGAACCCTATTTTGTTCCTGAAAATAAAAAGTTAGATGATTTGCTTCAAGAATTTCAAGAGCAAAAGAAGCATATGGCCATTGTAGTTGATGAATACGGGGGTACTTCAGGCATAGTTACTTTGGAAGATATTATTGAAGAAATTGTTGGAGATATTAGTGATGAATTCGATGATGAAGATCTGACCTATTCTAAACTAGATGAGCATACTTTTGTATTTGAAGGAAAAACAAATTTGAAGGATTTTTACAAAGTAGTCCGTTTAGAAGATGAATTCCAAGAGCTTTTTGAACAGCAAAAGGGGGAATCCGAAACCATAGCTGGCTTTGTATTAGAAATATCGGGTAGTTTTCCCAAAAGAGGGGAAAAAATAAGTTTTGAACGGTATCAATTTACCGTGGAAAGCCTGGATAGAAAACGATTGAAACAAATAAAAGTGAATTTACCGAATGAGAATTAGCGCATTCTTTTTAATACTATTGCTACTAGGAGTTTCATGCAAGGAAGAAACCCTGCCAAAACCAAAAGGCATGCTTCGGTTGTCTTTTCCGAATGCAGGGTATGAATCGGTAAGTGAGCAATGTACCTACGCATTTTCAAAAAATGAGCTTTCTGTCTTAAAAGTAAAAAAAGACTGCTCCATGGAATTAGATTATCCCATGATGAAAGGCTCTATTTACCTTACCTACAAGCCTGTAGACGGGAATCTAAATCGTCTGTTAACAGATGCACAACGACTTTCCTACGAACATGTAGTAAAAGCCGATAATATTATTGAACAGCCGTTCATTAATGAAGAATCTAGGGTGTTTGGAATGTTTTATGAAGTCACTGGTAATGCCGCTTCTCAATCGCAGTTTTATGTTACGGATAGCATTAATCATTTTGTAACGGGCTCCTTGTATTTTTACGCAAAACCTAATTACGACTCTATCTACCCAGCGGCAATTTATTTACAAAAAGACATCCGAAAGATTATGGAAACCTTGTCTTGGGAATAAAGTTAAGGGGTGCCTAATAAAGCTTCTGCGTTCTCAATACTTGAATAAATTTGCTCCTTTAAACGCTTCACTTTTTCTTCTTCTTCGTTAAGCCATTCTTGTTTTTGCGGCGTTAATTCTTTCCCGTTTAGGATTTCCTCAGAATCAAAACGCTCTCCAAATCCCATCATCCAATCCATCATTGCTTTATTGGCCTCTTGAAGGTCCTTCATGGCTTTTTCGTAAGATTGTCCCTGCTCCGTGCTGTCAATTTTGGCTTTTAATTCGGCGGTATATTTTGCAAGGGTTCCCATTTTTGGCATTACCTCATCATGGATGGCCATGACGGTTTCCATTTGTGAGGGTTCTGCAGATTCTTTGGGATTGTTTTTGCAGGCAAAAGAGAAGACTAGAAATAATGCAAGGAGTAAACGCGTATTCATGTAGTAAGATTTTAATTCTTAGGCTTTCAAAATTACATATTGCAGCTGGGATTCATATTGATAAAATTCTTAAATTATAAGGGCAACCATAAAATAGGTCTTATGAAAAATGTTACCCTACCCATACGTTTCGGAATCGTTGCCAGTGCTTGTCTTATCGCTTATTTTTTAATTCTAGCATTGTTAGGAAAACATACCAATGTGTTTTTCAGTCTTTTTAATGGAATTATTACCGGATTTGCCATCTACGAGACGCTTAAATACACCAAACTCCGTGAAGGGGCACAGTTTGGCTACGGAAGTGGTTTTAAAGCTGGAGTTACAACAGGAGTGGTAGCCACTGTTTTATTTACCATCTTCTTCGCATTGTATTCCACAGAACTCAACCCCAATTTTTTAAGTGATTTATCAGAAGTTTGGGCTAAAGACTACTCCAATTTTAAAGGGATCGTTTTCTTTACAGTCTTTATTATGGGCATTGCAACAACCTTGGTATTAACCCTCACCTTTATGCAGTTATTCAAGGCCTCTAATAATCCTAAAAAATAATTCTAGTAAATCCTGTTAGAACTGTTGTAGATTAAGGATTTAGCAGTATATTTGCACCCGCTATTTACGAAATAGAGCGAAATTAATTTTTCAAACAAACGAAATATGTACGCAATTGTAGAGATGGCAGGGCAGCAATTCAAAGTTGCAAAAGACCAGAAAGTGTACGTTCACCGTTTACAAACTGAAGAAGGCAAAAAAGTTGTTTTTGACAAAGTACTTCTTTTGGATGACAGTGGTAACGTAAC
>CAZRPJ010000099.1:0-4890 GCA_964601965.1 uncultured Croceivirga sp. | reverse complement strand
TTCATGCCTCTATTATTGTTACTTTTTGGTGTTAATTCTTGTCAAAAAGACAAAGAAAATTTCGACGATATTTTAGAAGAACGCCTCTCCGAGAATAATGAAGATTCTTTTGATGAGATAGTTTTAGATTCCTTTGGGAATGATGAAGCCTCACAAACTTCAGGTCTTAAGGCTTTCCCAACTGCTTATGGAGCTGGGAGTTATGTTAGTGGAGGTAGAGGTAAAAAAGTTTTTTTGGTAACGAACTTGGCAGATGACGGACAGGGAAGCTTTAGACAGGCGCTTAGGGATGCTGCAACTAATGATGGAGGGACCATTTTATTTAGAGTTTCTGGAACCATTGAACTCAAAGAGAGAACTTACTTTAAGGTGAATAATCTAACTATAGCAGGTCAATCTGCTCCAGCCGGAGGGATTGATATAACAGGAGAGTCTTTGGTCTTCGAGGATTCTAATAATATCATTATAAGATACGTTCGATTTCGGCCCACATACGGAGACTTTGACAGTCTAGGTTTTCTATCTTCTGATAATATTATTTTAGACCATTGCTCTTTGAGTTGGGGAGGAGATGAGGTTTTGGATTTTTGGGGGGATACGGATAATGTTACGGTGCAAAAGGTTTTAATGGCTGAAGGAAAAACCGGGTCGCTCTTGGGAGACAGTGATAATCCTTCGATTTCCGAAAATTTATCAATGCACCATTGTCTATTTTATAATATTTCACATCGTTTTCCTAATCCAAATTCCAACGGGCGGATAGATGTTATAAATAACGTAATCTTTAACTGGAAATACAGGTTGTCTACACCGACGGGTAATGTTAAGCTAAACCATATTAACAATTATTATGCGTTGGGTTGTCTCACCTCAATGGACGGATTGGAGAATAAGATCTTTGAAGGCGATTCCCCAAAAATTTACACGGCAGGTAACTATGTGGACAAAGGAATTCTTACGCAAAGCAAGCAAGATAATTGGATTCTTTGGAAGAATTTTTATTCAAATACACAGGCTCCATCAGCTTTTAATGTAAAAAAACCATATGCGTTTTTGGGAGAACCAGTACCTATTGTAGATGCAGAGCAGGCCTTTACTCAGCTAACAACTAATATTGGAGCTAACAGAATTTTAAATGCACAAGGGGAAATTGAATCAAGCACGGATCAATTAGATGAAATGTATTTAACCAATGCGTTTGCTAAAAAATGTAGTGAATATAATTCCAGCAGTTTTGGACAAAATTTTGATAACACACCGCATTATGTGGAATATCATTCTAAAGTAAATGCCATCCCAAAAGCAAGTCACCCTGTGGACTTTGATACTGATTTGGATGGTATGCCAGATATTTGGGAGGTTAAAGCTTTTGGAAATTTACAAAAAGACGGAAGTCAAGATACTGATAGTGACGGTTATACAGATTTGGAAGAATATTTAAATCTAGTAGACAACCTGCCCTAAATTGGAACTTTTTTAATTGAATCCTACTGTCCTTCTAAAAAAATCAAACCGGTAGACGATGTTTTTTGCTCTCTAACGATTATGAACTTTCTTATAAGCCTGCACCTCCTTCTTTAGTTATCTTTGTTTGCCTAAGCGAAACACCTATCCTTTTGAATAAACCTTTAAAAGTTTATTTATCTTCTCCGCACCTAGGAGAACTAGAAGAACAATATGTTCAGGATGCTTTCCAAACTAATTGGATTGCGCCTTTAGGTCCTAATGTATCACATTTCGAATCATCTATAAAAAGTTTTTATAATAACAAAATTGAGTGTGCTGTTTTGAGTTCAGGAACGGCGGCATTGCATTTGGCCTTGGTTTTATTGGATATTAAGCAAGGAGATGAGGTATTATGCCAAAGCTTTACTTTCTCTGCTTCAGCAAACCCTATTACTTATTTAGGAGCAAAGCCTGTATTTATTGATAGTGAACGTACCACTTGGAATTTATGTCCGGAATTGCTTGAAAAGGCAATCAAAGAAAAAATTGCTAAAAATAAAAAACCAAAAGCCATTATCGCAGTAGACCTTTATGGTATGCCATATCAAATAGATGCCATTCATTACTTGTCTTCTAAATACGGCGTTCCCATTATAGAAGATAGCGCAGAAGCCTTAGGCAGCGCTTGGAAAGGAAGTAAATGTGGAACTTTTGGCGATATTTCAATTCTCTCTTTTAACGGAAATAAAATTATCACTACTTCGGGTGGAGGCGCACTATTATCTAAGGACTCAGAGTTAGTTTCAAAATCCATTCATTTGGCAACGCAAGCAAGAGACCATGCACCTCATTATCAGCATAGTGAAATAGGTTATAATTACAGGATGAGCAATGTGTTGGCTGGTATTGGAAGAGGACAAATAGCATTATTAAATGATAGGGTGGAAGCACGAAGAAATAATTATGAGTTTTATCGAGAGAATTTAACGGACTTGTTAGAAGTTGAATTTCAAGAAGAACCTGAGGGTTATTTTTCTAATCGGTGGTTGACTTGCATCCTTACAGATTCTTACGCGACTAGGGAGCGTCTTAGGCAAGCATTACTCGAAAATCAAATTGAATCCAGACCTTTATGGAAGCCTATGCATTTGCAACCGGTCTTCAAGGATTGCGAACATTATATTTCAGGGGTCAGTGAAGATTTATTTAATCGGGGTTTATGTTTACCAAGTGGTTCTAACTTAACTAATGACCAAAAAGACCAAATTATAGAAACCATATGCAAAGAGTGTCATGATGATAAAAGACTATGCACTAAATAGGCTTCATAAATATGCCTCTAAATGGGTTGTACTTGCGATTGATTTGCTAATTATTAGTGTTTCTTTCGTAGTGTCTTATTTGGTTAGGTTTAATCTTACCCTAGGTTTCGAAGTAGAAAACCTTCTTGTTCAACTGCCTTTTATTTTGGCAATTGCTACCTTATCCTTTTTAGCAACCAAGTCTTATAAAGGAGTGGTGAGGCATACTGGACTTAAGGATGTGTACAACATTTTCAATGCCATTTGCCTTGCGAGTATAATCACTATTTTCTTCGTGATATTCAATAAGAAATTCATTCTAATAGAAGGATTTACAATACCTCTTTCAATCATTATTATTAATAGCTTGTTAAGCTTTTTGATGCTCACTGCTTCCAGATATGTATTTAAAACAGTCTATTATGGAATAATTAAAAATTTTAAGGTTGTAAAGAATGTAGTTATTTATGGAGCCGGAGAATCCGGTATTCTTACCTACAATGCGCTCTCGAATCACTCTAGCAGTGGAACAAAGGTTATTGCCTACATAGATGATGAATCTAAAAAGGTTGGAAAAAATATAAACGGAATTCCAGTTTACAATAGTTCCGTTCTAACCAACTACTTTTTAAGAGGTCATGACATTTCAGAGATTATTATTTCTAATAATCAATTGGATACTAATGCCTTAAATCACTTAGTTCAAAGCTTGGTTGATCTGCCTATTCAAGTAAAAATTATCCCACCTGTTGAAAATTGGATAAATGGTGAATTAAGTGTTGCACAGATAAAACATGTTCAGATAGAAGATCTGTTAGATAGAACACCAATTAGCATAAAGAACCCTAAAGTTTCTGATGAACTTGAAAACAAAATAATACTTGTTACTGGGGGAGCTGGATCTATTGGGAGTGAATTGGTGAGACAAATAGTGCGGTATTCTTACAAATCTCTTGTAATTATTGATCAAGCAGAATCTGCACTCTATGATTTACAGCAGGAATTAAAGCAAGAAGGTGTTCATAATTTTATCCCTATCGTTGGCGACATCAGAGACAAAAATAGGATGAATGTTTACTTTCAGCAGCATAAACCAGATATAATCTTTCATGCTGCGGCTTATAAACATGTTCCTCTTATGGAGTACAATTCTTATGAGGCCATTAAAATTAACGTAGCTGGTACTAAGTGCTTAGTGGATTTATCAATTTCCCACAAAGCTGAGAAGTTTGTGTTTGTTTCTACCGATAAAGCAGTAAATCCTACAAATGTGATGGGGGCTACAAAAAGAATTGCAGAAATGTATATAAGCTGTATGCAACAAAATAGTAAAACCAAGTTTGTAACCACAAGGTTTGGTAACGTTTTAGGTTCAAATGGTTCCGTCATCCCTTTGTTTAGAAAGCAAATTGAAAAAGGCGGGCCTATAACCGTCACACATAAAGATATTACCCGATATTTTATGACAATTCCTGAGGCTTCTCAGCTTGTTTTAGAAGCTGCGAGCATGGGTAAGGGTGGGGAGATTTTTATTTTTGACATGGGTCAATCTGTAAAGATTTTTGATTTAGCCAAGAACATGATTAAGTTATCTGGATTACGATATCCAGAAGATATTAATATCGAAATAACAGGCTTAAGACCAGGAGAAAAATTACATGAAGAGTTATTAGCAAATGGTGAAAATACCTTGCCTACCTATCATCAAAAAATTATGATTAGTAAAGTAAGAGATCTGGATTATGTAAAGGTGCGATCATACGTTGATGAACTTTGTGTCTCTAATATGTTCTTCGGAGATGCTACTGTTGAACTCATGAAAAAAATTGTTCCGGAATATATTTCTAATAACTCTAAACTTTGTGCTTTAGACAAAAAAGAAAACCTAAAAACTAATAAAAGCGATGACAAAGTTTTACATTCGTAATGTATCAAACCAAAAAGTAGTGTCAAAGTAAACAACCCAATTATGCATCATCTAATACAAACAGTTAGGAATTATAGCTCATTATTAATAATTGTTTTAATGCTGGGAGCGTGTGCTTCCAAAAAAGAAGTAGTTTATTTTCAGGACGTTGGAAATTTTGAAACAATTGTAAACGATGATGGTTTTATTTCAAAATTTAAAGTAGATGATTTAATA
>CAZRPJ010000098.1:0-5046 GCA_964601965.1 uncultured Croceivirga sp. | reverse complement strand
GATATACCGTTGGACTGCATGACTAAAAGACTCCTTTTAGATTGAGTAGAAGAAGAATAGATTTCCTTACGAATACAGCTCTTTAAAGTGTTTCAATAAGCGCTTTGAATAAGGTCACCATTTTGGGTTCTGTTTCCCCCGCAATGGCAATGATTTCTTGAATATCTACAGGCTGCAGATTATCAGGATCACATTCATCGGTAAGTACGGAAACGGCCACCACCGGTAAGTTTAAGTGATTTGCTACAATTACTTCAGGAACGGTGCTCATACCAACTGCATCGGCTCCAATAATTTTGAGCATTCTATATTCTGCTTTTGTCTCTAGTTGAGGCCCTACAACAGAGGCATAGACTCCCTTCTGTAAGGTGATATTTTTCTCCTTTGCTATGCGCTCTAGGTGAGTACGCATTTCCACGTCGTAGGGTTCCATCATATCTACAAAACGATCTCCAAAAGCAGCAACATTTTTAAATGCTAACGGCGATCCGCCTTGAAGGTTGATATGATCTTCAATAAGCATCATATCTCCTTTTTTAAACTGTAAGTTAATGGCACCAGCCGCATTAGAAATGAATAGTTTTTTAATGCCAAGAAGCTTCATGACGCGGATGGGGTAGGTTACATCTAAAAAATCATACCCTTCGTATAAATGAAATCTTCCTTGCATCACGACCACCTTTTTCCCACTAATAGTCCCGTAGATAAGCTTTCCTGTATGGAATTCAACGGTAGCTAAGGGAAAAAATGGAATATGATTGTAATGCGCTTCAATGGGTTCCTGAATTTCATGAACCAACTGTCCTAATCCCGTACCTAATACAATTCCTATTTCTGGAGTATCAAACCCCTTATTCTTTAGATACTGAACAGATTCATCTAACTGTTTTTGAGTCATTTTTGCACGTGTTTTATATATGGTTGAAAGGCCTCTAGGTTAGCAATATCCTCATAATAATCAATGTCATTACGAGTTTCTAAAAGCGCATATTTTTCGGAGCTTAGATCGTTTAATGTCTTGTTTAATACACTAGATGTTCCCCACTCCTTATTTTCAAAAAGTTCTTTTTTAAGTTGTTTCATGCCTAGCAAATAATAGCCGCCATCTTCCGCAGGGCCCACTACATAGTCATTGGCTTCTAAAAGTTGAAATGCATGTTCAAGGCTGGCTTCATTTAGATCGTACATATCACTACCAATAATTACAATTTTTTCATAACCAGCTTCAAAACCTTGCTTAAAGGCATACAACATACGATCTCCTAGATTTTCTCCCACTTGTAATTTTTTCTCGTAGGTCTTAGCGTCCCAAACATCATCGTTCCAGATTGTTTCAGAATAGTGTACTTGTTTATCTGTTTTAAGGTCTTTTGTAAAAGATACCGTATGTTTTAATAGAAACTTGTAAATGTCTAATGCCGCGTAATCTCCTACTTTGGCGGCAAGCCTTGTTTTGCATTTTCCCAATTCTGGATTCCGAGTAAAAATGAGCAGTAATTCGGCACTAGTTTTCACAACCTATTTTTTTAAAGAATAAACCTTGGTTCCTTTGGTCAACAAATTGCCCCAGTGCTTACTATACGCATGCACACTATCTGTTTTTTGTGCGTTTGAATTTACGATGGGTTTTCCTTCGTTAACCCATTGAAAAATTCCCCCATATAAATTTTTAACGTTGGTGTACCCAGCCTTTTGAAGCGTTTCTCCCACATTTTCAGACCGTACGCCAACACTACAATACACAATAATGGGCGTATTTTTATCTGCAATCTGTTGCTGAATTGCACTTAGATTTACATTTCTATAGCCCACCCAACGGGCATTCTCTAGATGACTCACCTTATATTCTTCTTCTTTTCTTGTATCTAGTAAAACAGCACCCGGAATTTCTAAAACTTCATCCGTAGTGATATATGGTACGTTTCCCGAATTAAAGCGCTCTAACGTCTTTTCAATAGTGTTTTGAGAGCTGCAACCAAAAGCTATTAATAAGAAAAATGGCATCAAAAAAAGCCTGCTCATGGGTAGAATTTAGAATTCAAAGATATCAAATCGCTTCGGGAACCATTAACAAATTAGTTATCTTGTTAGACAATAAAAAAGATACAAGATGCGTGCTTTTATTCACTGTTTTTTGCTTTATGTGCTCCTAGTTTCATGCAACCAATCAACCCAAGTAATCACAGAAGAAACGTCTAATAAAGAGCAACTGAGACCTATGTATCATTTTACTCCAACCTCGGGTTGGATGAATGACCCCAACGGCTTAGTATATAATGATGGCACCTACCATTTGTTTTATCAATATTATCCTCATGCAACTGTTTGGGGGCCTATGCACTGGGGGCATGCCACAAGTGAAGATATGGTTAACTGGGAAGAGCAACCCATAGCACTTTACCCAGATGAGAAGGGACTTATTTTTTCTGGAAGCGCTGTAGTAGATGCTCACAATACTTCTGGCTTCGGAGAAGGTAATACAGTTCCTTTGGTAGCTTTTTTTACCTATCATAATATGTTGGGTGAAAAAACCGGGGCCTCTAACTTTCAAACGCAAGGATTGGCCTACAGTTTAGATAAGGGCACCACCTGGACAAAGTTCGCAGGAAACCCAGTCATTGGAAATGATGGCATTCGCGATTTAAGAGATCCCAAGGTATTTTGGCACGAGCCTACCAAAAGTTGGATTATGGTTTTAGTGGCCGGAAATTATGCAAAACTCTATCGCTCTAAGAATTTAAAGGAATGGGAAAATATCAGTGATTTTGGAGAAGGTAGAGGTTCACAAAATGGTGTTTGGGAATGCCCAGACCTTTTTAAATTACCAGTGCAAGGCACTGACGAAGAAAAATGGGTGTTGCTCATTAGTGTGGGTGGAGGAGCACCGAACGGAGGTAGTGGCACACAATATTTTGTAGGAGAATTTGATGGTACTACGTTTACCAGTGAACAAGAAGATCATGCCTGGCTTGATTGGGGAACCGACAATTACGCTGGGGTAACCTACAATAATACACCGGATGGGGAAAGAATCTTTATTGGATGGATGAGCAATTGGCAATACGCCTTAAAAACCCCGGCCACCTCTTGGCGTAGCGCAATGACTTTGCCGCGTGAATTAAGCTTGAAAAAGATTGGTAGTCGGTATAGTCTTTACAATTCCCCAGTAGAAACCTTGAATACTATTGTTTCCAAAGGTGAAACCAATTCTCTTGAAATTGAAGCAAAAGAGGAGTATATCTTGGATGAGGAAAACCTTAACACCTCCAAAATAACTTTCGCGGTTCCCAAGAGTGATTTTAAGCTTAGTTTAATGAACGATGAAGGCGAAAAACTTGTGATGCTATTGGATGCCGCTAGTGAATTGCTAATGTTAGATAGAACGCATTCAGGAGTCACGTCTTTTCACTACGAGTTTGGTAATAAGCTACATTATGCTGCGATGCAAGATCTCCCCGAAGAATTAAACTTTACCATTTATATGGATCATTCTTCTGTAGAGGTTTTTTTAAATGATGGGCAATATGCAATGACCGATCTGTTATTTCCAACAGTACCTTTCAATCGTCTTGTACTAGAAAATTTATCGAATAACTCCCTCACTGTAAAAGATTTGGGAGTGCATCCTGTAAAAATGAAAGTTGCGTCTCTTAATTGAAATAAGTAAACAGCGCAGAAAGAAATAAAGCGATTGAAAGCCCTAAGACAAGGTACCAACAAAAATATCCTAATCGTTCTCCTAAAGTGTTCATCGTTCTTCGTGATTATCGTGGTTTGAAAGTATTAAAAACCATTATTGACGCATGGTTAAAGTTTATAATTGGTAGTGTTTTATTTATAACTGGCAGGTAATTTTCTTAAATTAAAATACCCTCTGGAGCATCGCAATTAGGGAAGGTTGTTGAGCTGCAAATTATCCACGTATTTCTGTAATTTTTAATAGGTAAAAGAGACTAAGCTAGCGAGATTAGTTAACCTAAAAAGAAGCAATATGCGAATTGGAATTAATGGTATGGGTCGTATCGGGAGAGCGGCTTTAAAAGTAATAAATGAAACCCCAGGATTGGAGGTGGTTGCAGTAAATGATATCGTTTCTATTGAAAACACCGCCTATTTATTAAAATACGATACGGTCTATGGAACCTATGATAAGGAGGTAACCCATAAAGAGAACGCATTAGTAGTAGACGGGCAAGAAATTCGGTACTCGTCTATTCGAAACCCTGAGGAACTTCCTTGGAAAGAATATCAGGTAGATGTGGTAATAGAAAGCACTGGAGTTTTTACGACAGGAGAAGATGCAGAACGTCATTTAAAAGCTGGAGCAAAAACCGTTGTTATTTCAGCCCCTACCAAGAGTGTAGATACCCCTACCGTGGTTCATGGTGTAAATTCTGAAGATGGGAATGTAAATGTGTTTTCCTGTGCCAGTTGTACCACCAATAATATCAGTCCGGTGGTAGAGGTATTAGGAAGAAGGGTCGGGATTAAAAAGGCCATTATGACTACGGTTCATGCTTACACGGCTTCTCAAGGTATTGTAGATGCACCCTCGAAGAAGAATTTTAGAATGGGTAGGGCTGGTGCCCAGAATTTGATACCTACTACCACTGGTGCGGCCATTGCAACTACCAAGGCCTTACCGGCTTACGCTGGTAAGTTCGATGGAGTAGCGATCCGGGTACCTGTACCAGTTGGTTCAATTTCTGATATGACCTTTGTTATGGAAAAAGAAGTGACAGCAGAAGAGATCAATGCAATTTTACGAGAAGAGTCTAAAACGGAGCGTTATGCAGATGTATTAGCGGTAACAGATGATCCTATAGTTTCTTCCGATATTATTAAAAGTCCCTACGCTTCAACTGTAGATCTTGGTATGACTAGAGTGGTAGATGGTGATTTGCTAAAAGTAATGACGTGGTATGACAATGAATGGGGTTTTACCAATCAAATGATCCGACAAATACTGGAGATAAAAGGATAGATCGTAAGACTGTAAAATCAAAAAACCCGGCACTAAGGCCGGGTTTTTTGTGGTACCTCCAG
>CAZRPJ010000097.1:0-5209 GCA_964601965.1 uncultured Croceivirga sp. | reverse complement strand
ACAAAACAGCAATTGCACAATTAATTGCCGATATCAAAACTCTGAAAAAGGAAGGGAAAGCCTTATGAATTTAGCCATTGCTTAAACTCAGCTGCTTTATTTTTACTTATGATGATGTCAAAATCAGATTGGGGAACTACATTGAGTTTAAGTTGATTGTTGCCATACTTTATAATTTTGCTAATTGCGGCTATGGAAACAATAAACTGCCTATTTGCTCTGTAAAAATGAGTGTCGTCTATCTGTGAAAAGAGTTCATCTAAACTCGCATTAGAAGTAGATTGAGAGCCATCAAAGCATACCACGTAGGTTACTGTACTCTCCATAAAAATATAGGCTATCTCTTCTGTAGACACCGGTTTTAATTCGTTCCTAACATATGTAAGGATACGTCTTTTCGCTTTTTCAGTTGCCTTTGCTTCCTTGGATGGCTTTTCTTGAACGATTTTTTGTTGGTAACTGTCTAAATCTTTGTTGAGGCGTGCAAGGTTAATAACCTCATCTTCTAATTTCTGATTTTTAGCTTCCAACCTTTTCTCATAGGAACTGCCTATTAATCGCACCATGAGTACAGAGCTTAAAATAATGGCAAAACCCATTATACTGAATATGGTATAAAATCGGTTACGTAGTCCATTGATCTGGGTGTTAATCTTTGCCGTATTAGCATGTGCCGCAATTATCCAATCAGAATTCGCAACAGGATACAGGTAAATAATTTCAGAATTATCGGTTTGGTCTTTTGAGTCCAAAATTCCTCCAGTACTTTTTTTAGTAACCAACAGCTCATAGAAATCTTCAGAGGTCATTTCTCCATCAATAGAACTTATAGAAGATTGTTCTGGACTAATCTGTTGTCCTACTCTCGTGATATCCGGATGGCAAATCTCCTTTCCTGACCAATCGAACATACAGATAAATCCATTCTCAATATCTGTATTTTCAATACTCTTTTGCACCATTTGTATTACGCTATCCCGGTGCATTCCATTCGCCAATTGAAAACCTATTAAACTCGCAACCTCTTTTGCTTCACGCTGACTAGATTCTAACTGTGTTTTTAAAAGCTCATTAGCACTCGCTTTTATAAAAGATCGCACAGAAACACCCGCAATTAGAATGAAAATAATAGTGATGGCTAAAAATGTAAAGAAGTATAGACGATCCTTTCGCATTGGTTTATTCCCTTTTTAGTACTAGGTGATGTCAGCGTACTAAGATATCAAGAATTACCAGCTAACCTTCAATAGAGTTAAAAAGACCCGTAAAAGAAATAGACTTCTTGAGAAGAACCGCGAAATTTTTAAGCCAAATTATTCCCTTTTAAAGCTTAAAATTCCCTTTCGCCAACATTTATAAGAATATAAACCCTTGACTTTCTTTGATTTGCCCCGTAAATCATTAATTCATAAAAAAAGATAAAAATGAAAAAGTTAGTACTATTAGGTTTAATCCTCGGCGCAACATTATGGTCTTGTTCCGATGATGATTTTGAAGAAATCACAGAAGAAACACCAGACGCTATTGATGATACTCCTACAGGTGTAGCTTCTGTTGTAATTAACGAAGTGGCGTATTTAAATTCTGAAGTAGAGTTGTATAACAATGGAGACCTCACCTTAGATTTGAGTGAATATTTCTTGTGTCTGGGCCCAGGAACTTATGAACGTGTTGGGAATATTGTAGCCAATGGAAATGTTAATCTAGCACCAGGTGAGTTTCTTGTATTGAATTACGATAGACCTGATGCAACCGGTGGCTTAGGATTATACATGAATAATTTTGGGTTTGGTGATCCTGCTAATATTGTAGATTTTGTCCAATGGGGAGAAGCCGGCAGTGCAAGAGAAAATGTGGCGGCAGATGCTGGGATTTGGACAGCAGGTGAATTTATTTCAGTCGTTGGAAATGAAAACAACAGTATTATTTATGATGGTACGGGAGAAACAGCTGCAGATTGGCAAGAAACGGGAACTCAAACGTTAGGAGAAGCTAATATAGTTTCTGAACCCCTTGCACCTGTACGCTCCATAGTTCTTAATGAGGTAGGTTACCTAGGTAATTATATTGAATTATATAACAATGGAACTAGTACGGTAGATGTAAGCAATTACTTTTTATGCCTAGGTCCTGGCACCTACAGAAGAGTTGGAGATTTAGAGGCTGAAGGAAACCTGGAATTAACACCAGGAGAATTCCTAGTTGTCTCCTACGACATGCCCAGCGCAACCGGCGGAATTGGTTTATACGCGAACAACGAAGGCTTTGGAAATGCCGAGAATATTAGAGATTTTGTTCAATGGGGGGCTGCAGGGAGTCCTCGCGAAAATGTAGCAGTAGAAGCTGGCATTTGGACCCTTGGTGAATATATTAAAGTAGTTGGTAGTGAAGACAATAGCATCGCCTATGATGGAGAAGGATCCTCGGCCACAGACTGGTCAGAAACTACTACAACCACATTTGGAGAACCAAACGTTGTAACCGAACCTGAAATACGATCTGTAGTTATCAATGAAGTAGAATATCTTATCAATGATCAAATTGAACTATACAATAATGGTAATACTGCTGTAGATCTGTCTAACTATTGGATGTGCTTAGGTCCTGGTCAATATTTTAGAATAGGAGACAACACAGCTACCGATGTAGTTTCTGGAGATCTCACTTTGCAACCTGGGAATTTCATAGTGATAAGTCCAGTAACGCTTGCTGCACCCAATGATGCTGGTGGCCTAGGTTTATATGCTAATAATAATGGTTTTGGAAATGCGGCTAATATTAGAAGTTTTGTTCAATGGGGAGCTTCTGGAAATGCACGAGAAAGTGTGGCTGTAGAGGCCGGTATCTGGACGGCCGGTGGATTTGTCCCCAATGTTGCCGAGGGATCTAGTATTGCTTATGATGGTGAAGGCTTTACTCCCGAAGACTGGTATGAAGACAGCACCCCAACTTTAGGCGCAGGTAATGGTTCTAATTAAAAAATTCAGAAAAATGAAGATTAAACAATGGCTTTTATTAGTGCTTCTTGTTGCGATGGCACTTTCTTGTGAAGATGATGATGAAGGTGCGTACGCGACCATAAATCCTGAAAAGGAACATATGCAAGAAGCAAAATTCGATGGGAATAAAATTGCTATGATTTATACCTTAAGTCAAGTTTAATCTAGAATGGGGCTGGTTTTAATATACTGGCCCCATTTATTAACTTGGCAAATACCTTTTGTCAATGGAAAAAAAGATTTTCAATAAGATTTTATTAGTTGCGCTAGGTGCTGGTATCGTTCTTTCCGTATTAATTTTTAATAAGTTAACAGAACCCACCCCTAGGATTACTAAAAGCGCTAAAGCGAGCCTAAAAATAAGTTCAACAGAATTATTAGCACAGTTCTTGGAAAATGAGGAAATGGCGAATGAAACCTATGTTGAAAAAGTCATTGAGGTAGAAGGCATTGTAAAAGAAGTAACTTTTCTAAACAACAGATATACTGTATTATTGCAGGGACAAGGAGATTACGCTTGCCTCATCTGCGATATGAATGACAACCCAACCAATCAATTTGATAGCATAACCAAAGGTGATACCATTACGTTAAAAGGGGTTTGTAAAGGGTTTTTAATGGATGCCATCTTATTAAATTGTGTACTCATTACTACCCAAAAATGAAACGACTCTTTATTCTTGCCTTACTTATATTTCCTTTGACCGTGTCGTTTGGGCAGCAAAGAATGGTAGCTCGCCAAGGACAGGTGACTTTCTTTTCTTACACCTCTGTAGAAAATATTGAGGCTACCAATAATCAGGCATTTAGTATTCTAGATTTAAACACCAATGAAATAGCAATTAGCATGCTCATGCGCGCCTTTGTTTTTAAAAAGGCCCTGATGCGCGAACATTTTAATGAAAGTTATATAGAATCAGACATTTATCCTAAGGCGTCATTTGAAGGAACCATCTTAGATTTTAATCCTGCTTTGGATGAGACGCAAACCAGAATTATTAAGGGAAAAATTAGCTTGCACGGGGTTACTAAGGAGGTAGAAATAAAGGCCACTTTTAAGAGGGAAAATAATCTAGTGATAATGTCCGGATCGTTTAGCATGTTAGTGGCAGATTACCAAATAAAAATCCCCCCAATTGTTGCTGGCAACATCGCAAAAAGTATAGAAGTAACGTTTAACATCCAATATACTCCCTATGAAAAATAATTATTTCTATTTATTGCTTTTGGTAGGCTTATTGGGTAGTGAGTATAATTTTGGTCAATCTCTACTTCAAGAGGTAGAACAAGAACTACCAAAAGAAAAAATAATTACTCAAGCCACATTTAAAACAACTGTTTTGGCCTTGGGCGAATCGATTCAAACTAGAGATCAGGGTACGTTGGAGTTATCTGCATTTTCGAGATTCTGGAACATTCCACAACGCACTCAAGGATTTTTAGCAGATAGGATGAGTACTCGGTTTGGTGTAAACTACGCCTTTACAGATAGATTCACCGCTGGGTTTGGAATTACCACATTTAATGGTATCTGGGACAGTTACTTTAAATACAGACTTTTAAGACAAGTTGAGAAAGGTGAAGGATCCCCTTTTAGTATCACCATTTTTCAGAATCTAAGTGCGCGCACCAATCCTAATCGGAGTATTAATAGAAGTGAAACATTTTCTGACAAACTATCCTTCACCACCCAAGCTTTAATTGCTCGTAAGTTCACTAGAAACCTTTCTTTGCAAATTTCGCCAACATTTGTGCATCGTAATTCTAGCATCAATCCTGAAGATGACACCACTCATTTCGCATTGGGTGTGGGAGGTAGGTACCGACTGGGTGGTCATGTTTCCGTAACTTCAGAATACTACTATCTTACAAATCCACTAACCTCCATTACAACTTTTGATGCCTTCGCCATAGGTGTTAATTGGGAGTTAACAGATTTAATGCTACAATTCCATTTAACAAACACCCCAAATATGGCGGTAGACTCTTTTATCACCCAAACTAGGAGTAATTTTAATACTCGCGATGGCAATTTGTTTTTTGGGTTTAATGCAACCTTTATTTTACACTTCAAAAAGGAATAGACTCCCCAATCTTTTGTATTTTTGTTTAATATATTCTAATTTTTATTAAACAATATGGGTTTATTCAAACGAAAATCAGAAAAAGAGAAATTACAAGACAAGTATGCCAAACTAATGGCAGAAGCT
>CAZRPJ010000096.1:2360-5244 GCA_964601965.1 uncultured Croceivirga sp. | reverse complement strand
GTGTTTTTTGGTTTTCAAAGCGGAGCTTTTGAGGACGCCAAGCGCAGCTTGGAATTTTAACTTCCAACGCCATATTGAGGAATGCTTGGTACTTAAATGAGATTAGAAAAAACCATTATAATCTGAGGGAATAATTCGTTGCTCATACAACAAAGCAATCAAAAGTGGTATTACTTATATACTTGAAAAAACTCCCAAAATTTATACTTGAATAGCAACTATTTTTTTATTGCAAAACCGCCTTGCAGTTTAACGGAATAATTTACCCTTCATAGAAACTTCAATTCGTAAAAGTCTTTAAATTAATATTTTACATGTAATTCCAATTTACTTTTTTACGTAGAATTTATTATGTCCTGGGTCAAGTTCCAAACCATTCTAACCGCCTATTTTTTCTTTGCGTTTTCCTTGGTTTGTGTTGCCCAATCATTTGTAGAATTGCAAGATTTGAATTTGATGAATGCCTTTAACGGATTCGCTTCATTTGTTGATGTAGATAATGATACCTATTTAGATATCGTAGTTTCCGGTGTTGACAACGTAAACAATAATGAAGATCTAGTTTTTTATCGTAACAATGGGAATCTGTCCTTCACGGCCTTGAATTTAATAAATATGCCGAGCACTATCAATACATCCTATTCATGGGGTGATATAGATCTCAACGGATCAGTAGATTTATTATACTCTGGATCCACCTCTGGAGCTGTTGAAGACGGAATTACCAAACTTTATCGAAATGTGAATCAAGGATGTGAGTTTATAGAGATTCCCTTGGGTTTACCTGGAATAACTTCAGGAGCGAGCGATTTAATAGATATCGATCAAGATGGCTTATTGGATATTTTCTTGGCCGGATTCACACCTGCTAATAGCTTCGAAATCTTTTTCTACAAGAATTTAGGAGAAGATCAATTTGAAAGAATTACGAATAGTACCATCAACTTACTTTTGGGTGAATTGCCTCAGGTTTCAAGGACAAGTTCTCAATGGGCAGATTTGGACAATGATGGGCGTTTGGATTTGATCTTGGCTAGTAGTACAAGTACGCAAAGTGCCTTGGAAATCTATAAAAACATAGGTGGTTTCCAATTTCAAAAACAAGTAGTTACTCTTCCACAATGGTCGTATGTTTCCATGAAAGTTGGTGATGTTAATAATGATGACTTAGCCGATTTAGTTCTCATCGGAAGTCCTGAGGTAGCATTGATAAGTGCCGATGAAAACGCAGATCTTCTCGTTTTCACAAATCAAGGCGAACTGAATTTTATTAACACCTTTTCCATTTTAAATGAGGGGGTTTTTAGAAACGACCTAGCATTAGTAGATATTAATAACGATGATTTTTTAGATATTGTTCATTATGGAACTGGAGCAACAAGTGATATTGTAAAAACCTTTCTTAATACGACCACTGGAACTTTTACAGAAACACCAAATTCATTACCAAATTCCTTTGGAGGTGGGATTGATTATGGTGATTTTGATAATGATAATGATTTAGATTTGATTCTTTTTGGAGAAGGCGAAGATGCTCAGAATAGTACTCAAACGCTTGTTTTAGAAAACCGGCTTGTTAATAGGGAATTGCCCACCGAAATTTTAACCTATTTTGGATGTCAATGCTCAAATACCATAGGCTTTTCTTTAGATAATGATGCCAATACATACTCCTGGGATTTTGGCGACACTTTAAGTTTACCCGCGGAGAATACTTCAACAGAACCATCTCCTATACACACATTTACAGAGCAAGGAGCCTATACCATTACGGTAACCTATAATAAGGGTGGGGTTATTAATACTTTGACCACTACAGTGGTTTTAGAAGATTTACCCCAGATCTCCATACCAGAAGATATAAGGACTTGTGGGGATGGAAACGAGCGTTATTATGATTTCAATTTGTTAGTTTCAAATGAAATCCTTGAAGAAGGTATAAGGGACAACTATGATATTAGTTACTTTAAAACGGAAGAACATGCCCTTCAAAACGTCTATCCTATCGAGATGCCTTTCGGAGATTCTAATCAATCACAATCCATATTTTTTCGCGTGGAAAATAGAACGAATTCGACCTGTTTTGCCGTTGAACATTTTGATTTAATTGTAAATCCTTTACCCCTGTTTGAAGAACCAAATGACCTTTATGCATGTGCAGAGGGTTCCAGTGATTTTATAGAATTCGATCTAACCGAAAATGAAGAATTGCTTTTAGATGGTACTATGGATCGTAGCATAAATTATTATACGGCATCTGGCGATCTGATTCCCGAAACTGAATACAACAATTATAAATTAAACACTAATGAGGAAAGTAGGATCATTACAGCCAGAATTAGTGATGACACCACAGGTTGTATTAGTGAAACCACATTTACAATTTCTATTCTGCCCATACCTATAGCTTATCCTGCTGAAGAGTTGTTTGCATGTGATACTGATGGAAATGGAATAGCATTCTTTGATGGCATTTCCGAAGCTTTAATACCTGTTCTTCAAAATCAAGAAGATGTGGCTGTTTCATTTTATGATAGTTTTGGATCTCTTATACCCGATTTCAAAGATGGATATACCAATTCTACGCCCTATGAAGAAACTATTGTGGTCCGTGTGACCAATTTTGCAGAATGTTACGATGAAACAACCTTGACCTTAAAAACCATCAATGCACCTGAAGTGAATGAATTGGAACCTATTTACGGATGTGTCAATCAAGACGGCTTAGGGGTATTTAATACCTCGCATGTTTTGAATACGCTGATCGGGGACCAATTGGACTTAGAAGTCAGTTTTTTCGATGATCAAGAAAACGAGCTCACTAACTTTATCGACGAATCCTATTTATACCTTTCGGATAAGGAAACTACAGTTATAGCCAAGG
>CAZRPJ010000096.1:0-2260 GCA_964601965.1 uncultured Croceivirga sp. | reverse complement strand
GAAAATGACGTAATTTGTTCTCAAGAGTTTCCTTTTGAAGTGCAAATTTCTGAATCACCAAAGATCAAGGATGTGGTTTTCACATCCTATGCCAATGACAATAGTATTGAGATCCTTGCAGAAGCTACTGGCCCATTAGAATATTCGCTTGATGGGTTAACTTTTCAATCTAATAATACATTTACCAATTTAAGAGGAGGTTCTTACACGGTAATCGTACGCGATATGGGTGGTTGTGGAGAAGATATTAAAACCATTTCAATCGTAGACTACCCGCGCTTTTTCACCCCTAATAACGATGGAATCAATGACTATTGGCAAGTTATTGGGACACAATCTTTCCCAAATGCTAGGATTAAAATATTTAATAGATATGGTCACCTTTTAAATGAATTTTCTGCTAGGGATAAAGGATGGGATGGCCATTTCAATGGTAAGCCTATGGTGGCCAATGATTATTGGTTTACCATATTCATTGAGGGACAGGAACCGTTTTCCGGTCATTTTACTTTAAAACTCTAATTAATTTATTGTGTTTGTTCTTGGTTTTTATCTAGAATGACTACACCTAACATACAAAGGGAAGGCCTTTTAGTAAAGCCTTCCCAATAGTTAAAGTCTGGCTACATAACCTAACTATTCCCAATCCGGCATAAATGATTCCGTAAAAATTAGAATATCATCTGCCATATCGCTAAAGATACGGGTATAGATGTTTGGAATGGCACCAATATTACTATCTCTTCTTACCCAAAGGATACCCCCCTCAGAAGGTGTAAAACTACAGTCGTATTCAATCTCACCTGAAACTGCATCTGTAAAAATTCGCGTGGTTAAACTAGTGGAAAACTCATAAACAAAAAGGCGTGATTCAAATCTTCTGTAATTTTCATTTTCATCTTCAGAAAGATCTCTATAATATACGACCCTGTCACCGGAAGCAGTAATATCAATGGAGCCTGCGGCACCATTGCCACCAGCTAACAATACTGTCTCTTCTGTAGCACTAGAAATTCTGTAGGTAAAAATCCGAACACCATAACCTTGTAAATTATTGGTTTTTAATACCAACAAATCATTATCAAAATCAGGAGTAGCTACCTCAGAAATTAGAGATCCATCAGAAGTTTCATAAACTAATTCTAATCCACTACCATCATTATTTATTTTGTATAGTCTATTTTGAGAAGGATACAACAAGCTTGCTCCATTGTTTATCCACGCGAAACTTAATTCACTCAACCTAAATCCTGAGATTGGAATTTCGCGTGTGAGCTGCGTAACATTGGTACCATCTAAATCCATAGAGAAGAGATGAGTTTCACTGTTGGTGGTTCTTAAAAATGCAATCTTGTTTACATCTAAGTTCTTTTTTGGTTTAAAGCTATTACTTAGATTATCTGTTAAGCGTGTTACCGAAAAATCTGGTTGTGTAGAAGTGCCGTCAGACTGTCTATCGCCTGAAAAAATAACATTGTTATTTCCTTCTTGTTTTACAAAAAGGTAAGGATTGTTCGGAAGACTAACGGTACGGAATGAACTTAATTCAGAGGCCACAGAGTTGTTTTGCCCATCACTAGCCTTAACCTGCCAAAAGAAGGTAGTCGCTAATTGTAAATTCTCTACGGTAAAAGTAGTATCTCTTTCAATTTCATAAACCTGAAGTTCATTAGTTGAACCATTTCTAAGTTCTAAGGTATACGTAAGGTTTTCAATATCGGTGGCTGCATTACTCCAGAGAAAATCAACTTCAAGCGGTATGTCTTCGGCGTCGTTTTCAGGGGATAATAATTCAGGTTTGTTCGGGGCACTAGAAGACAAACTGGAGGTTTCTAATTCAAAGAACACCGTAGAGGCTGTATTTTCTGTGATCTCTACTGCTTCAAAAGAAGTTTCATATCCTTCTAACTCTGCCTGGACAGAGTAATCATTGACTAGAATATCGGTAAATTCAAAATTTCCTTCGGCATCAGACAGTACGGTAGTAGAAGCTGGATTTGTGGTAATTTTTACATCAGCGAGTGGTGCGTTCGTTTCTTGGTCTACAACGGTACCAGTTAGAATACCTTTCCTTTCTACGTCAATAGTATCCTCGACACAACCAGCAACTATGACTAGTATTAAAAACAATGATAGCAATCTATTAAATGACATATTCAAGTCTTTTTCTTTGTTTAAAAATTGAATTTATAGGTTAAGCCGGCTCCAAATATCCAATAATGGTCGTCTCTTCTGCCGCTAATTATCCCATCTACGGCAT
>CAZRPJ010000095.1:0-5730 GCA_964601965.1 uncultured Croceivirga sp. | reverse complement strand
GTTTTGCCATAGCATAAGTAGGTTAAGTTTATGGTAAGATTTGGGACGAAAAGGGCAGGAACTTTCCTGCCCTTTTCTATTATAGCTATTCATAGTACAATTCAAAAAAAAAGGTGCGGTAAAAACCGCACCTCTTATAGGATATATTTTAAGACAATCTTATTTATTAGCCGCGTAGTAAGCCCCTACTTTGTCCCAATTAATCACATTAAAAAACGCCGAAACATAATCGGGTCTTCTGTTCTGATAGTTTAAATAATACGCATGTTCCCAAACATCGATGCCTAAAATAGGATATCCTTCACACCCTACTCCTGGCATTAAGGGATTATCTTGGTTTGGGGTTGAGCATACTTCTAATTTGCCTCCTTTATGTACACAAAGCCATGCCCATCCAGATCCAAATCGGGTTCCAGCAGCCGCACTGAATTGTTCTTTAAAGGCATCAAAAGAACCAAAGGCATCATTAATTGCGCTTAAAAGTTCTCCTGAAGGACTTCCTCCTCCGTCCGGAGACATCACTTCCCAAAAAAGACGGTGATTGTAAAAACCACCCCCATTATTTCTAACGGCGCCGTTATTCATATCTAAATTAGTTAGAATATCTTCTATAGATTTTCCATCTAAATCAGTACCGTCGATAGCGCCATTTAGTTTTGTAGTATATCCATTGTGATGTTTGGTATGGTGTATTTCCATAGTCCTAGCATCAATATGTGGCTCCAATGCATCATAAGCATAGGGTAAATTAGGTAATTCAAAAGCCATAATTTTGTTTTTAAAGTTCGTGTTCTGTTTATCAAAAATAAGGTTTTAACAAACAAAACACAGGTCCTTTTATGTTAACAAGATGGTAAGATTTTATACCTTACTCAAAACTGATTCTATTGGCTGGATTTCAAATTTATAATGCCTCTGCTGGATCTGGTAAAACCTATCAACTTACCAAGTCTTATTTGTGTTTGGTGCTCTCCGAAATTACCCCTAGGAGTTTTGGCCAAATTTTAGCGCTTACGTTCACCAATAAGGCGGTTGATGAGATGAAAAATAGAATCCTCGATAGCCTTTTCATTTTTGGAAACCCTGATATTTCAAAAGAAAAAAATGCATTGTTTAATGAAGTAAAAGACCTCTTGGGAGTGTCTCCTGATGCGTTGCAAGAAAAAGCGGCATTAGCATTAAAACTAATCCTGCATAATTACAATTTTTTTGATGTTAGCACCATTGACAAGTTTACGCATCGAGTTATTAAAACCTTTGCTAAAGACTTAAGTATTGCGCAAAATTTTGCGGTAGAATTAGATGCTGAGGTATTACTAGATGAAGCCATTGGCAGGTTGCTTCAAAAATTAAAATCACACAAAGACTTACAAAAAGTACTTATTGATTTTGCCTTAGAAAAAGTAGAGGCCCAAAAGAGCTGGAATATTGTTTTAGATCTAAAACAAACAGGGAAACTACATTTTTCTGAGAAGCATTATAAACGTTTGCAAGCATTAAAGTCCCTAGAAATTAAAGACTTTACAAATGTCAAAACAACGCTTGCGAATTATATTAAGGAGCACAGTGCTCTAGCCGTTCAGCTTGGGCAAGAAGCCTTAACTATTATTTACGATCAAGGTTTTGAAGATGCAGATTTTAGTCGAGGCACCTTACCGAACCACTTTAAAAAAATCGTTTCTGGAGAAACAAGTTTAAAACCCTATAGCACCAAATTGGAAGAAGGGCTACAAAACGGAAGCTTGCATCTAAAAAAAGTGCAAAAAGACACCTCCGGGTTGTATCCTCTAGTTCTTGAAAAATTCTTAGCAATTAAAGAACTACTCATTTCGCTTAATTTCTACCAGAATGCTTATCAAAACCTGTTGCCTTTAACTGTTTTGAATGAGGTTTCTAAGGAAATAAATGCAATCCAAAAAGAACGAGATTTACTTCATATTTCTGAATTTAATAAGCTCATTGCCCAAGAAGTGGCAGACCAACCAGTTCCTTTTATTTATGAGCGCCTAGGAGAACGCTACCGCCATTATTTCTTGGACGAATTTCAAGATACTTCTGTTTTGCAATGGCAAAATATTGTACCCCTTATTGGAAACGCCTTAGAATCGTTAACTATGAGTGGTGCTGCAGGTTCCTTGCTACTTGTTGGAGATCCCAAGCAGTCCATCTACAGATGGCGGGGAGGTGATCCAGAACAGTTTATTAATCTCAATAACGGTTCTAAAACACCTTTTTCAATTACACCATCCATTCAGGATTTGGATACCAATTGGCGAAGTTTTGATACCATTGTCCATTTTAACAATACTTTCTTTCAATATGTAGCAACCAGCTTAAGCAATCCTGCACATCAAGAGCTGTATGCAGCACATAGTTTTCAAAAAACAACTTCAAAAGAAGGGGGTATGGTTTCAATAGAATTTGCCCCTAAAAACACAGAAGATCTATCGCTTTTCTATTGTGAAGCAGTACTAAAGACCCTTAAGAATTTATTTAAAGAGGGGCGTGAACCAAACGAAATTTGTATTCTGGTTCGGAAGAATAAAGAAGGCATACTACTGGCAGATTTTCTAGCCGCTCATTCCATTCCTTTAGTATCGTCTGAATCATTGCTTTTAGCTTCAAATCCTGAAGTTCAATTTTTAATAGCCTTGCTGCGTTTTTTAAACGACCCTCAAGAATTATTATACCAATTTCAGGTGCTTTTTTACTTGTTCAAAGAGCAGCACTATGTACACGATCCTTTAATTGAGAATTTATCGTTTCTTTCCAACTTCTTAAAAGAGGCTTACGGATATAAAGTAGAGGAACAACAAGGCTTGGCCATTTACACCATTTTAGAAAACGCGATCAGCTGTTTTAAGCTTAAAGAAAAAAGCGGCGCTCATATCTTTCATTTATTAGACGTTGCATTAGAAGTATCTCAAAGCAAGGGTGTAAGCCTTCAAGAATTTCTAACATATTGGGATTTAAAATCTGATCAACTAGCGGTAGCGGCTCCCAGTCATATCAATGCTGTACAGTTAATGACCATTCATAAGTCTAAAGGTCTGGAATTTCCCATTGTTCTCTTTCCTTTTGCCGATTTAACCATTAACGACCCTCGCAATACAGATAAATTGTGGGTTCCAGTAGCATCAGAAATAGATGACAAATTTCCATATTTATTGGTAAATGCAAATCAAACCCTGGAGCATTTCTCTAAATCCTCTAATACAATTTATGCCAATGAAAAGGCACTTTCAGAATTAGATGATATTAATATTCTATACGTAGCAATGACGCGCGCCATTGAAGGCATTTATGTCTTTACAAAGAATAAAAAAGGGCAGAACTACGGGCAACTTTTTAAAACATTTCTGGAAGAATCGTATGATTGGAAGGAAGATCAAGAAGTATTTACGCAAGGTTATTTACAGAAAAAAGAGGTTCCAAAAGAAACAAATGATGGTCATTTCACTATACCTTATATATATAGCGATCATAATTTAAATGAAAGGCTTTCTATTACTTCACAAGCATCCTGGGCAGAAAAAAAACAAGATGCCATTAATTGGGGGAATCTCATACATGACATTTTAGCGCACGTAAATCGAGTAGAAGATATTAGTACAGCCACTGATTTGGCTGAGAGAGAAGGAACACTTTCACCAACAATGCGGGAGCAGATGGAAAAAACCCTCCACAAGATTTTAGCACATCCGGAATTAAAAAACTACTATGGCCAAGGGGTTCGGGGTTTGAATGAAATAGAGCTTCTAGATGAAAACGGCGATAGCTACAGACCTGATAGACTGGTGCTAGAAAAAGGGAAGGCTATTCTCATTGATTATAAAACCGGAGTTAAAAAGGCACAACATAAAAAACAGCTAGAAGCATATTGTATGATCCTTGAAAAAATGGATATGAATCTTGTTGTTGCCCATAAAATTTTAGTTTACATTGGAAAAGATATAGAACCAGTTTTTATTTAAGATATGTACGGGAAAATAAAAGAACATTTACAACAAGAATTAAGCACCATAGAGGAAGCTGGACTTTTTAAAAAAGAACGAATTATTACCAGCCCTCAAAATGCTGTTATTAAAATTTCTAGTGGCGAAGAGGTGATTAATTTTTGTGCCAATAATTATTTGGGACTATCCTCGCACCCAGAGGTGATTAAAGCTGCAAAAGACACCTTAGATTCTCATGGATTTGGTATGTCTTCTGTTCGCTTTATTTGTGGAACTCAAGATATTCATAAAGAACTTGAAGAAAAGATTGCAGCGTTCTATGAAACCGAAGACACCATTTTATATGCTGCTGCCTTTGATGCTAATGGTGGGGTTTTTGAGCCATTGTTAACCCATGAAGATGCTATAATTTCAGATTCGCTAAATCACGCTTCCATTATAGACGGCGTTCGTTTGTGTAAAGCAAAAAGATATCGCTATGCTAATAATGATATGGACGCATTAGAAGCACAATTAAAACAGGCCAATGAAGATGGCGCCCGTTTTAAAATAATCGTGACGGACGGGGTGTTCTCAATGGATGGGCTTTTGGCTCCTTTGGATGCCATTTGCGATCTGGCTGAAAAGTACGATGCTATGGTCATGGTAGATGAATGCCACGCCGCTGGATTTATTGGAGCCACTGGCAGAGGAACGCCGGAAGAAAAGAATGTGCTAAACAGGATTGACATTATTACTGGCACATTGGGCAAGGCCTTAGGAGGTGCTATGGGTGGTTATACTACAGGTAAAAAAGAGATTATTGAAATCTTACGGCAACGTTCCAGACCCTATTTGTTTTCTAATTCGTTGGCTCCGGCTATCGTAGGCGCCTCTATTAAGGTATTCGATATGCTCAAAAACGATACCTCATTAAGGGACCAACTACAATGGAACACGGAATATTTTAAGGATGGAATGAAGAAGGCAGGTTTTGATATTGTAGATGGAGATTCTGCCATAGTACCCGTAATGCTTTATAATGCAAAACTTTCTCAGCAGATGGCTGATATGCTCTTAGAGGAAGGAATCTATGTAATTGGATTCTTCTATCCCGTAGTTCCCAAGGAAAAAGCTAGAATTAGAGTTCAATTATCCGCGGCTCATACAAAGGAACATTTAGATCGTGCCATTAATGCATTTATTAAAGTTGGCAAGGAGTTAAAAATCGTTTAACGGTTATATTTCTTCTATGTAATGCACTAAAAAAAATAAGAAATTGATTTTGTTAATAGTTCTTAACAACTTACATTTGCAGCTGATAGACACTTAAACTTAAAATTTTGAACATGAAACATCTAAGCAAATTTTTTGTTGTTGCCTTACTTGTATTGGGCTTTAACAACCTACAAGCGCAAGACGAAAATAACCCTTGGCAGGTGAGCTTTGGTGTAAACGCAATCGACGTTTATCCTACTAATGACAACTTGACCAGCACAAACTTGCCTTCTCACAATGTGGGTAACTTGTTTGACGAATACCTAAACGTGAACGACCACTGGAACATTATTCCATCTGTATCTTACATTGGAGTATCTAAGTATATCGGTGATGGTTTCTCTGTTGGTGTACGTGGGTCTTTAAATAGAATTGAAAACTTAGGAGACGTTACTATTGATGACGTATCTCACTACGCAGTAGATGGTACTATTAAGTACAACATCTTAAAAAACACTAAACTAGATCCTTTCGTAGAATTTGGTGGTGGTTATACTTGGGTTGACGAAGTAGGTGC
>CAZRPJ010000094.1:0-5782 GCA_964601965.1 uncultured Croceivirga sp. | reverse complement strand
GACTTAAAGTTAGGGATTTTCAAATAGGGGTGATGGTCAAAACTGAATATTAGCCCTTGCTGTGAGGTGTTTTTAGACTTTCCTTATTTTGATTGATCCAAATAAAAATGCAAATACTTGATATTACCCAGATAGAAATTGCAATTACAATATTTAAATTATCCGTTCTATCCATCATAACGAATGAGATTTGCTTTATGAATTCTATTTTACCGGCAAGAATAACTATCGCATTTTGTATCATATGAAGAAACACTACCCACCAAATTGATTTTGTGTGAATTAGGACACTTCCATAGAAAATACCGCCTAAAAGTTGTGGAATTGGCATTTCCGGTTTGTGAAAAAGTGCAAAAACCAAGGCAACAATTAAAATTGCAATTATGGGGCTAAGCTTAGATTCAAGAAAGCTTTGAATCCATAATCTAAACCCGAACTCTTCGATTAAAGGAAAAGCGATTATTCCTAAAACAACAAAAGCTAGTGGGTCTTCTTCAAAAGGACTGGAAGAAGTTTTAACATGATATAGCCAAAAAACGTCTCCAAGAACTAAAAGAACTGATATTCCAATCAAGAAGAACCATTTATTGGGTATTACCCAAATAGTGCGGTCGTAAGTCCACCCATTTGGCCTTTTAAGATAACCGTGAACGAAATAAAAGAGAATTGTTAGTGCTAAACCAATTAAAATCGCAGAAGAACTATCAAACTCATCAATTATTAAACTTAATGGTATCAACCAAACGAACATGAGAATAAGCCTTCCCATAACACCAGTGAGTATTTTCAGAAATATCTTAATCAAGTTCATAGTTTAAGTTGCGTACAACGGTTATACGATGATCCGGTCACGAGGGATTTCGTCAGATTTTCGGACTTGAAATCAAGCTGACTTAAAGTTATAAATTTTCAAATAGGGGATGGGCGGGAAGCTGAATATTAACCGTTCTTAGCCAACGTCAATTTATTTTTGCCTTGGTTAGAGGATCAAATAAATCACAGTTATAACTAAGATTTTCCACTCATTAAGATTATGACATGTTTTTCTTAAATGTTTGCATTGATTGATTTTCAATTCAGTTGTTATCCAATCGTTTTTTCCATAGAATCCTTCCCAAAAAGAGTAAAAGGACCACCAAGCAAACTAGTACAGTCCCAATAATAGAGGGGTATTTGCTGTCAAAACCGGAAGTCGATAAATGTTTGAGGAGTATTCCAGAATATGCCCAAACAATCACTAATCCATAAGCACTGTTTCGGTCCTTGTTCATTCGTTGAACTCCAATGACCAATCCCACCAAAAGGATTAGACAAGTCCAAACAGTTTCGCTTATACCGAATCCATTCCATTGAATGCTTACTAAGAAGGCGGTAAAATTGGCTATGGTTGCTACAGTAATCCAGCCATAATACACACTGAAAGGTAATCGAATAAAAAAGTTGTCTTTTCCTGTTAGGTGTTGCTTGTTTACAATATCGGCTATCTTAATTAGGGTTGTCAGCAATAGAATCATCATGATAACCGACAGCCAAATGACCCCATAATGCCATGCGAAGATCCAAGAGATGTTGGCAAAGGCATTGATGATGAAATAGCGACGGATAGATGTATTGCTTTTTTCTATGTCCGGTGTGACTACTTGTGCAATACCAAACTGGTACATGGTATACCCTAATAGGAGCAAATAAATAAGCCCCCAAATAGAGAAGGTAATACCTGATGGAGTAAATAGATTACTGAGATTATCAGAGGCTTCGCCCGTGGTTACACCACCAATAGGTAAAGCATTGGCCAGATAGTTAACGACAATTACAGCAGTATAGCCAAGAGCAACTAAAATTTTGAGAATTGTATTATTTTTCGCCATGGCTGATTAATTAGATTTACAATCGTATTAGTTGGTTGGGAATTCTGTAAAATACTCAAAATCCTTGTTACCTCTATTACTCTTTTTCAATAATGCTAATGATAATTTTGGCATCTTGAATTAGAATTTCGGTGTCAGCAACATGGGTACTTAGGCAAATTGAATGTACTGCTATTTCTCCTAGTCTTTATATTCCTTGTTTTAAGCGGTTCTTATTGGTGGTTTAGCCCCTCTTTTTCCATGAGTTCCAAACCATAATTTCGGATTGTCTCGATTATAGGAATTGCAGTCAACCCTTTTTCCGTAATCGAATACTCCACTTTTGGTGGTACAACTGCATATACTTTTCTGTTTATGAATCCTTCTTTTTCCAATTGTCTTAATTGGCTTGTAAGCATTTTATCTGTGATGTGCGGAATGTCTTTTTTAAGTTCTCCAAATCTAAATACTCGCCCTTTTAAACGCCATAGAATGGGCATTTTCCAAGTACCTCCAATTCTATCCATCGCAAACTCGACTGGATTGTAATACACTTTGTTGTTATAGATAAAGTCTGGCATAACTAATTGATTTAGAATATACTTTCATAAAAGTAAGTACCTATTAAATAGGTAAGTATAGCGACAAAGGTAGGTGAATACCTGAAATTTGTATGCTTAGAAAGCAATAACACTTCACAATGACAAACTATTTAAAAGAAACCCAAGCGTATGTGCACTTTCACGGTGCACCCTATAAAGGCAAAATTTTAATGGTAGCTAGTAGCCCTACTGTTTCAAAACAAACTGGATGGCCCATTGGTTTTTGGGCAGCAGAATTAACACACCCCTTATACGTTTTTCAAGAGGCAGGTTATGAAGTTGAACTGGCTTCTACCGAAGGTGGGAAAATTGAAATGGACGGATATTCTAATCCAACGGATGAGAGTGGTTATGCTGCTCACGACATCATTTCTCTGGGGTATATGCAGCACGAGTGGTTTAATCAAATGCTAGAAAACACTCAAACACTTACAGACGTAACTACAGACAACTACGATGCCATTTTTTTAGTAGGCGGACAAGGACCAATGTACACCTTTAGAGGGAATGATGCATTAGAAACTCTTTTCACCAGCTTTTACGAAGCGGGAAAACCAAGTGCTGCAGTTTGCCATGCAACAACACTGTTGTTAGAAGCTAAAAAATCGAATGCTGAATTGGTTGTAAAAGGAAAAACTTGGACGGGATTTGCCAATTCGGAAGAGGATTACGCAGATAATGCGGTTGGTCTAAAAATTCAGCCTTATCGCATTGAGGACGAAGCAAGAAAAATAGCCGGGACTCATTTTAAAGTAGCAGCACCTTTAAGTTCGTATGCTATTGAGGATGGAAACCTAATTACAGGTCAGCAGCAAAACTCTGGCGCAGCTGCAGCAAAAATGGTCGTAAATCAATTAAATAATAAATGATTTTGAACACATCATTATTTGTAAAAGAATCTTAGGTCCTGTGCTCTTAATCATAGGGGTTGTAATCATTAAAAAATATTAGATATTATGAATACTAATGAAGAAATAGCAGAAGCACTTGTTGCACTATTAAGAACCGGAAACTTCGAAGAGGCGGTTAAAACCTTTTTTGATAAAGATGCAATAAGTACAGAACCCGAATCTTCCAATATTCCTGAAGTAAAAGGGTTGGATGCAATTTTAGAAAAAGGTGAGCAATTTAGAAATAGTGTTGAAGCTTGGCACGGCATAATGGTAAGTGGTCCCATCATTTCCGAAAATTTTTTTGCAATACAACTAAAAGTTGATCTCACTTTCAAAGGACAAGAGCCATCTTCTATGGATGAAATTATTGTGTATCAATTGGTAGAAGGTAAAATTAAAAAAGAACAATTTTTCTATTAAAAATGAAATTAGCATTTATAGGCATTGGCAATGTAGGATTTGCATTGGCCAACAACTTACAGAAAAAAGGACATGAGATCATTATTGCTCACAACAACACAAAGAGCGATAGCGTGGTAGAAGCACAATCGAAGAACCCGCTATTTTCAGCAATACCCATACAAGATGCGATTGATGTAGCAGATATGGTTTTTTTGGTAACACCTTTTCAACTCAATGAAGAGATTTTAAAGCCATTAGATTTCAAAGGCAAACCTTTGGTAGACTGCACCAATCCTGTTGGAATGGGAATTTCTCACGGTTTAGAAAGCAAAATATCAGGAGCTGAGAAAGTGCAAGAATGGTCAAAAAATGCCAATGTGGTAAAATCTTACACTATATATGGTTTTGAAAATCTGGAGAACCCCCACTTCACTAATTACAATGTAAAACCTGTAATGCTCATCGCAGGAAATGATACCGACACAAAAAAACAGGTTGAAATCCTCAATACAGATTTAGGTTTTACAACCCTAGATGTTGGAGATTTATCTCAGTCGTTGCATTTGGAGCATATGACATTGCTTTGGGTAAAAATGGTAAGAGCCAACAGACATCATCCTCATTTTACTTGGGCTTATCTAGAACGGTAGGATTTTTTAAATGGCATACAACGGTTTGGCTATGATTTCGTTGAATGAAATTTCGATTGAAATTTTCGGACTTCGAAATAGAGCTGACTTAAAGTTAGGGATTTTCAAAAAGGCAAACCACCGTATTTTTTAGGATCTTTTGGCCTTCTGTTACATTTCTTATAAGATTTGGGAGTTCGTTGATAGGCATTCGATGTAGTTGGTTTTAAGTTTGTAGCAATCAACCAAAATTCCGTTTCCAAAATGAAGTATCGTATTATAATTATTGGATTACTTATCATTTCATGTAAAACATCGCAACCCGAGGAAGTGAAATTCACATATCCTACAGAATGGGGTCCACAAGAATCTGTCTGGATCGATTTTCCAGACGAATCTGAGTGGGGTGGTGGCATGCTACCCGCAGATCATCCAGCGAGAATTGAGATTATTAAAAATTTGGTGAATTATGTTCCCGTGAACATCATTCTTCCTTCAGAAGAGATGCGTCAGGTATTGGACAGTATGCTCTTAGAGGCCAATGTCAGTAGAGAAAACATCAACATCTTTCAACACCCAGATGTGGTTGGTGCTGCTATTAGAGACTATGGTCCTGTATTGCTTACCAATGGGAAAGAGTATCAAATGGCCGATTTTGAATTTAATGTTGAAGGAGCTGTTTTTGGGGATTCTACTTTTCTTAAAAGGGCCAAAATTGACAATATTCTGGCAGATTCACTTGGGTATAAAGTAAACCCGATTGAACTAAATAGCGAGGGCGGAGGGTTTATCACCTCAAGTAAAGTATTGTTGCTTTTTGAAGAGTACGCAAAAACCAGAAATCCTGGTTTAAGCCTTGCTGAAGTTGAAAAACGGTTTCTTGATGCCTTGCAAATGGAGAAACTCATTTGGATTAAGGAACCGATGTTACTTGATAAAAACTGGCACAAAATTGAACATACCTATGGTCAAGGAGGAAATTACCATATGGATGCCTACTTGCGGTTCGTAAATGATAGCACCATTCTTATTCCTATGATTCATCCAGATATCAAGGATAAAACACCCCTCCTTAATGCAGATTATTATGCCTCTCTTGCCAATTTAAGACAATTAAAACAGGAGACTAATATCAATGGAAAACCTTTTAATATTGTTGAAATACCACATCCTGATTTTTCTTTACATCAATATCAGTTTCCTTTAAGTGATTACAATAAAGATTTCTTCACTTCAAGTAAAATTGGCGATACAATTACTTATGTGCCTATTATGGGGTATTCTAATTTTTTAATTACCAATGGTGCCGTGCTGGTCTCTGAATATTGGAAACCTGGTCTTCCGGAATCGGAAAGAGAAAATGATGAAAAAATGAAAGCCATTCTTCAAGAGTATTTTCCAAATAGAGA
>CAZRPJ010000093.1:0-5855 GCA_964601965.1 uncultured Croceivirga sp. | reverse complement strand
CCAAATATCCAATAATGGTCGTCTCTTCTGCCGCTAATTATCCCATCTACGGCATCACTAAAAAGAATGTTATGTTCTGCAAATAGACGAACATCCCATGATGGTGAAAATCGATAGGTAAGACCAGCACCATATTGAAATTTGTAGGTGTTATCATCAGTGACCCCATCTTCACCTACCACTTCAAGTCCTGACAGGTTGGTTTCAGGACCTTTATTTATTCTTGTAAAATAACCCGCACCGGCGTACAAAAAAGGAGAAAGAACATCGAAGGGTAGTAAATCAAATTCCACATTTAAATCGGAAGCAACATATCGAGAAGAAAATTGTTCCCCACTATCTAGATTTACAATGGATACAGAACCATTCAGTGAAAGGTTTTCTGTAAAACCATATCCAACACCCATTCTAGCAAAAAAGGCGGGATTCTTGGTAGCGTAATCTGCATTTATTAAGCTTGTTCCAGAGGCAGCAGATACTTTATGTTTTTTTACAACATCAAATTTTTTTCTGTTGTAGAGTTCTAAAGATTCTTCCTCAGATTTTTCCTGTTCGTAGGCAGCTACCAAAAGTTCATCGGTTTCCCTTCCGTTGGCAGATGTCCAATAACCCTCTTTAATTCCTTCCATGATTAAATCATGGACGGCTTTTTCTATTGCATCTTGAACTGCAATTTGTACAGGTTCATTTTTAGTAAAACCAGTTTCTGCTTCTAAGAGCCGTTGAAATTTTACAAAACGAAAAAAATTAGCATCCAAAGCTTGTGATAAAATAGTTTTGGAAACGTACACCGTTTTTAAAATTTGACCATTATTGGTTGAAACAGCCCTTAAATAGACAGAGATACGGTCTTGGCGGTACTGGGTAGAACCCCCAACGCCAAAATATCGTGCACCAAACCCGCCGGTAACGGTATTTGTATCGTACGAAATAATTCCTCCTTCTAAAATTAATCCAGCATAAAGCAACGGAGGTAAGGGAGGTTCATTTGGGTTAAGGTTCTTAATGTATTCTTGTTTGGTGTTTCTAATGATGTTTCGCTCCGTTGAAAGATTGCTAAGATTTTCTCTTTCTATAGGCTTGAACCACCCCGAATCTTCCAGTGCCTTAATTAAAATTGTGGTGCCTCCTTGAGTTACGGCTGTGCTAAAAGTACTTCCTGCATTTATGGCCTTGTATTGCCCAGTTTGATCACTAAAATTGTACACCGCGACTTCAACGGGAACACTAGCCTTTGGAAGGTCTAATAGTTTTTTGGTGGACTTTGATTGCTCACCAAATCTGGCTTGCCGCTGTTGTAGGGGCTGGTTAAAATAGGTGCCACAGGATGATAAAAACAAAAAAAGAACAACGCACGAAAGTGCCTTAATATTCTTTAAAAACATAGGATAGATTTAGTTAGGTACTACAACTTGAGTTTGTTCACCGTTCGCGGTATCTAGGATATTAATCACCAATCCTTCATTGGTTTCAAAAACCTCTACTACCAAGCTACCAAATGTAAAGGTACCCTCTTCTGTAAGATCACCGAGACTCTCAACTTGTTGGTTTAATAAGGTTCTGGATATCTGGTTTAAAACCTGTCTATTAAGAGATTCTCCAAACTGCTCTAGGTCACTTTGTTGTTCACGATTAGGGGTTGGTGCCTGTAGGCCATTTTGAGCGCTTGCAGAATTTAATAACCATTGGTAATTAAAGGTTTCTCCTCCAAAAGCTGGATTAATTGGGCTGTAAGTTAATTGTTGGCCAAAACAGCCAGCAGATACTAATAGAAGCAGAAATACAACTAATTTTTGCATTGTTTAATATTTAATGAGTTGTTCTTGTCGTTGTTGTAATTGTTGTAAATACGCGATGGATCTATTCATCGCGATAAGAGCCATTTTTTTTAAAAAATCTCTTCTAGGCTGGGCAAAGAACCGCCAGATTTCACGTCCTTCAATCTCAATACTAATCATAGTATTAAGACTCCTTCCTGGTATTTCATTAATCACAATGTTTTTGTTGGTTACAATTTGCCTGTTGTAATAATCTGAGTAGAAAAAACGATAAAAATCCCTACCGGCTTTGGTTATGGTGTTTTCTACCACGAAACCTTGTATTACAAAACCATCCGTTGGTCTCGCTTGATCTGCAGATACAGGCTGGTTTTGAGTCATTGTTTCAATTTTTGTTTGTCCGCCTTTTGGTAATTCAATTCTCGCTTGCCCAACTGGTTTGTCATTTTTATCATAAATCAAAAGGACCAGTATTACTTTATCGCGGATATTGTAGTTTACCGTGACGGAGGCTAAAATATTCTTGGTATAGGATTTTAAAAAGAAACGATCTTCTTGCTGACTTTTTTGAGTGTTATTATTTTCATCTGTTCTGTAAAGGATGTACTGATAGCGTAAGTTTACATCTGAAGTGGTTAAATTTTCCGCAACTGCTTTAAAAGTATAAAACGCACTATTTTGTTCTACAAGAATAGCTGCCTTAATTTCTTTATTCATGAATTGAGCATTCACGGCACAAGCGAATCCTAGAATAAGAAAAAGAAGAAAAAATGTTTTTTTCATACCTAAAACTTGAGGGCTATAGTCTTAGCTATTGAAAGCTTCTAATAATTATGGTGGGGGATGCTTCGGTTTGTTTTAACTGCAGGGATTCGGTTAAAGAATTAGATCCAAACCTTTCAAAGTACAAATTGTTACCTTCTTGGGTTAGGTCTAAAGATATATTTTCATTGCGTTGAATAACATAGTCACGAATACGATTGTTATTGCCAAATTGAGTTAAGTTAGAAACAGCCGTATTTACCTCATATTCTAAGATTGTGTTATTGTTTTGCCCGAATTGATTAACGGCAATGTCACTGGCGTTCGCATTTACGGTAACAGCTACTTGATTAAAATCTCCAATTTGTCGTAAAGAAACCAAATTCCCTTGAATAGCTTGGTTACGCAAGTTTGGCTCACTAGAAATGCCTAATAGATCAAAAGAAGACAATACTTGTGCCACCTCTTCTATCTCCTCATCTTCAGTAACTATTTCAGGAGATTCGTCAGTATAGGTTTGCGCCTGTGTGGTATAAATTCCAAAACAGAGAACGCTTACAATAAACGAAGTTAAAATGGTGTGTTTTGGCATAGCAAATTTTTGTTTAAAAGTGGGGCGACCGAAAAGGCACCCCACTCTATAAATGTATAAAAATTCAAGGCATTATCACCTGTAATTTTTAGAATTAATCTGGAGAATTAGTCCAAGGTCTAGAAGTAGAGAATGCATTTACTCCTGGTGCACTAAAACCACTAACATTGCCAAAAACTGAACCAGGCATTGTTAAAGCTGGAGTTGTTAGATCTGTGCTACTTGGGTATCCTTCAGATGGGCTAATACTAGGGCCAAACTCTAAGCCATCAATAGGTCCTTGCTGAATGATATCAACAAAGTTTCCAGCGCCTCCAGTGGTACCCATTTGCACTACTTCATAGCTTTGTCCACCAGTTTGGTTTACATAGGCTTCGTTTCTATCGCCCATTTGCGTAACGTTAGCAATATTCAAGCTTCCAAATTGCTCTGTCCAAGAACGGTTTCTATCACCGGTTTGGCTAACCAAAGATTGGTTGAAGTCACCGCCATCATTCTGATATTGAACGGAAAGGTTTCTGTCTCCTACTTGAGAAAGCGTAGCTAAATTAAGTGCGCCACCTGTTTGTTCTTGAATTCCGGTATTACGCTCGCCTTCTTGATCAATGATAGCCAAATTTGCAGCACCACCAATTTGTGTCTGGTTGGCACCGTTGTTATTCCCAACTTGAGAGGATAAGGCAACATCTGCTAAACCACCATTTTGAGCCTGTACCGATTTGTTATTATTTCCAGACTGGTATGCGCCCGCTATGTTTAAAGCACCACCGGTTTGGGTTTGTAACGCCTGGTTTCCTTCTCCTAAATCACTACGTTCTTGAAAGATTCCAGCAATATTGCTAAATCCTCCACCATCTTGTACTTGCTCAGCTTCGTTACTGTTGTGCGTTTGTAAAATTCCCGCAATATTGGTGTCTGTACCTGCTTCTTGAGTTTGCATTGCTTTTTGACCCAATCCAGCTTGTATTGTACTCATAGCACCGTTATCACCCGCTTGCATTTGTCCGGCATAGTTGGCACCTACGTCTGTTCTACCGAAAGAGTTTTGAATAACAACAGCGTTGTTACTGTCACCACTTTGCATCTGCTCAGCTTGATTAGATCGAGCATCGCCTGAACCAAACTGATGAATTTCAAGGTCGTTATCAGAACCTTCTTGGTATTGTCTAGCTCTTCCTCCTGTAGATCCTGCATTTCCTGGATCTGGAGCAGGAATTGATCTTCCTATAACTCCAACACCAAAACTTGCAATAGTAGAGGCTGGAGTGTAAAGATCACTACCTCCATTGGTAGATCCTCCAGTTTCTGCGAAATTCAAATCACCTTGATTAATTAATGCTTCATTACTCCCATCCGCATTGCTTTGCATTTGGTAAGCTGCATTGTTATCTCCTACTTGAATGGCTTCTACCAATCCTCCATTAGATCCCAGTTGGTCAATTTCAGAGTCGTTATTATTACCATCTTGATCAGTGTAGGCTACTAATGGACCAGCATTTTCTGCGTCCGCATTTTGTCGCACATATGAGGTGTTCCCATCGCCATTTTGAATAGTCCAAGCTCTGCTATTGTCGTAAGTTTGGAAAATGGTAGCCTGGTTACTATCCCCAGTTTGGTCTATATCAGCGAAGTTATCTTCTGCTTGTAATCCATTTCCTTGTTGAATAAAACCTCGGTTTCTATTCCCCATTTGCATGGTTTGCGCATCATTCTGATCACCCTCTTGAACAGATGTACTTTGGTTACCTGTTCCATTTTGCGAAACTTCGGTAGCGTTTTCAAATCCGCTGTTTGGAGTTACATCCCCAGTTTGGGTCACTGCAATTAAATTATACCGTCCGTTTGGTGTGGTGTTAATTTGTTGGGTGTAAACACTCTGACTGGTCCCAGCTTGACGTACCAAAAGACCATTTTCATTACCATTTTGCTCTGAGTAACCTGCATTAGCAGTTGCTACAGGGGCTGGAGGTAATCCTACTGGTAAGGCAGTGGCCTTATTTGTTGGGGCAGCTGTGTTCCCGTTTTTGTCCTGGACCTGTGCACTTAAAGCCGCACAGAACATTAGTGCTGAAGCACTAAGAATCACTTTTTTCATAATCAATAAAAGAATTTAGGTTAAAAAATTATACCAGTATGACCGCTGTCATATCAGCTAAAATTGTAACCATAGAACAATACAGGGGGGGAAGAAAATTCGTAAAGTAGACTTAGGGGGCTAATTACTCTTTGAATGTAATAATGATTATATATTTTCAAAAATGCGAATACTTCAAAAAAGAGTGTAGAATATTGCCAACATCTCAAATAATCGATAAAGTGTTTGATATATCGGTTAAAATAATCGATTTTATCGATGAAATACATTGTTAAAAAATTATTAACAAAATTTAGAATATGCATTTTATCTGGTTTTTTGAACATATTATCGATTTGAAATATGGGATACTTTCGATTATTTTAAGATACCTCGGAGCTAAAATGTGTTTATTTCTAGAAAGATCGATTAAAGTTTATAAAACTTATCTTACAGGAGATTTCATATAGATACTACAAATAGTAGATCGAAAATGCTCCTAACTCATAGATTCTTCCCTCCCCTTACAACAAAAACGAGAGCATTCATGGTCCAAAAAATGATCCTTGCGATAAAAATAATCTAGGGACAGAGGTTTATTCCCTACCTTTAAAAGACAAGTACTTTTTATGTCTGGCCTTTCCTTTCT
>CAZRPJ010000092.1:0-5936 GCA_964601965.1 uncultured Croceivirga sp. | reverse complement strand
CATCGCATTGATTATATTTAGTTGGTTACAGAATGCGGTGTGGTATGCTAATACCGCACCGTTTTCGTAATTTTAAAGAACACCTTACCATGAAAATGAAAAAACGACACCAACAAAAATTAGTTGTGCTGGGCATCCTCCTATTCTTCCTTTGGAACGTGCCTTTCGTCACTATTTTTGATGGTGATTTTCAAATCCTGGGATTTCCAGCATTTTACCTTTTCATTTTCTTAAGTTGGTTTATTGCCATCGTAATTGCATATCGAATTCTTAAAAAATTCTATGAGTAATTACCTCCTAATAGCAATCATTGTGGCCTATCTGGCACTTCTATTTTTTCTCGCTTTTTGGGTAGAAAAAAAGGAGGATAACAAATTGCTGAACAACCCCTATGTGTATGTTCTTTCCTTAGCAATTTATTGCACAGCCTGGACGTATTATGGAAGTGTTGGTTCCGCTTCCCAGTCGGGGATTAGTTTTTTGGCAATTTACTTAGGTCCTGTAATCGCGTTGCCTTTGTGGATTGTAGTGATGCGCAAGATCATTCGCATTTCTAAACAACATAAAATATCCAGTATTGCCGATTTTATTTCCCTTCGTTACGGCAATAATAGACCCTTAGGAGCCTTGGTGACCATCACCTGTCTTCTTGCTGTAATTCCATACATTTCCTTACAATTAAAAGCGGTATCAGAGACCTTTGCATTGGTCTCCAGTGAAAATAGCTACACCTCAGTTGGGATATTAGACGATTCTACCTTCTATATCGCCCTTCTCATTGCCATCTTTGTGGCATTTTTTGGCACCCAATCTACCGATGCTTCCCAAGGGAAAAGGGGCATTATGGCCACCATTGCCATCGAATCCATTTTAAAACTGAGTTTTTTCTTAGTTATTGGAATTTTTGTGGTCTATGTGCTGTTCAATGGTACCACAGATCTGTATCAAAAGGCAGCTTTAACGGAAAACTTTAAACAACTCACCTCCTTTGGAGGGTTGGATAATGGTTTTAATTGGATGTTCACCATTTGCCTGTCCTTTTTTGCCATCTTCTTACTGCCAAGGCAATTTCATGTGGCTGTAGTAGAAAACCGGGATATTAATCATCTTAGGAAAGCCATTTGGTTGTTTCCCTTATATCTTTTACTCTTCAATGTCTTTGTCATTTTTATTGCTTGGGCGGGGAATCTTAGTCTGCCAGCAACGGTAAACCATGATTACTATACCCTCCTTTTACCCATTCAAAACGGAAATACAGGATTAGCGCTTATGGTTTTTATGGGGGGCTTCTCAGCAGTGATCTCTATGATCGTGGTTTCTACTTTGGCGCTTTCTACCATGGTAAGTAACAACATTATTATCCCCTATGGTTTTATAAAAAAATTGGTAGCGAGCGACCCTAATGAAAACGCCAAGAATATCAAGAACATGCGGCGAATCGCCATTTTCTTGCTCATTATTGTCGCATATTTCTTTTACATCCGCTTTTCCAATCAGTTGTCATTGTTCTCTATTGGGTTGGTATCCTTTGTGGTAATCGCGCAGTTAGCGCCGTCCTTTTTTCTTGGGCTCTTTTGGCGTCGTGGTACAGCGAAAGCGGCAAAAACTGGTATTATGGTAGGCTTGCTTATTGTTAGCTATACGCTATTGTTACCTATGGTAATAAATGCGGTATCGCCCGAAGCAGCTATCACAGAAGATGGATTATTTGGGTATTGGTGGTTAAAACCGTCACAACTCTTTGGGCTTGAATTTCTAAGTGCCGAGAGCAATGCCTTTTTGTGGAGTATCAGTTTTAACTCGCTATCCTTCGTTGGACTTTCCTTGTTAACCAAAGGAAATTATAGAGAGCGCAACTATGCCGAAATGTTTGTGCATCATGAGAATTATGAGAATCTACAAGAAGGTGCTTTTGTGTGGAAGGGCGAAGCGTATGTCGCAGACATCCAACGCTTGTTAAATAGGTTTTTAGGCGAAAAACGTACTCAACGGGCGCTTACAATCTTCAATAAAAAATACAATATCTCTCAGGATGAGGAAAAGGCAGATTCGCGACTCATTAATTTTTCAGAGAAGTTACTTACAGGTTCTATTGGTAGTGCATCGGCCAAGATTTTATTGTCATCGGTAGCCAAAGAAAAGCCCATCAGTCTTGTGGAAGTGCTTAATATTCTTGAAGAAAACAAGGAAACCAAGGCAACGAATAAACTTTTGGTAGAGAAATCCAAGGAACTTTCGCAGATGGCGGCCAAACTACAATTCGCCAATGAAGAATTGCGCCAGCAAGACAAATTAAAGGATGAGTTCTTAGATACCGTAGCCCACGAATTAAAAACACCTATTACATCCATTAAAGCAGCATCGGAAGTTTTGGACGATGAAGAAATGCCTTCAGAATTGCGACAGCAGTTTTTAGAAAACATTGGTAAAGACACAGACCGTTTGGCAAAGCTTATCCATAATATCTTGGATTTAGAAAAATTGTCATCGGCCAGAACCGAACTGAACATTAAAAGTAGCGCAATTTCTGCCACCATTAAAAAGGCCATCCTTGGTATTGAACGTATTGCCGCCCAGCGTGGAATTCAAGTGGAATTTACGGAGGATCAAACTATAAACGCCCTTTATGATGAAGACCGGATTTTACAGGTGTTAACCAATTTATTATCCAACTCATTAAAGTTTACGGAAGCCGAAAAAGGAATTATTCGTGTACAACTCGAAGCTTCGGAGACCAATGTAACTGTTGCTGTGGAGGACAATGGTAAAGGAATTCCTAAGGAAGATCACAATTACATCTTCGAAAAATTTTATCAATCAAAAAACCAAAATACCAAAAAGCCTCAGGGTAGTGGATTTGGCCTGGCTATTTGCAAACAAATTGTAGAAAGTCACCAAGGAGAAATTTGGGCAGATCGCAATTTCCGTAAAGGAGCGCGATTGGTTTTTACAATACCGAAAGCAGTATGAAGAAAAAAATATTAATCGTAGACGACGAGCCAAATATTGTAATGTCACTAGAATATGCTTTTAAAAAGAAAGACTATGAGGTGTTCATTGCAAGAGACGGTACAGAGGCCTTAGAAATTGCACGCTTGGAGGTGCCCAACGCCATTCTGTTGGATATAATGATGCCCAAAATGGATGGATATGAGACCATTAAGGAACTACGAAAAACAAAATCCCTGCAACAGACCAAGGTGTTATTTATGTCTGCTAAGAGCAAGGCTGCCGATGTGGAGAAAGGAATGCAACTTGGGGCTGATAGTTATGTTACTAAACCTTTTTCTTTAAAAAAGGTAATTACTGAAGTTGAAAAAATGATAGCCTGACCATTATGAAGTACAAAGAATTTTATCAGAAAAGCATTCAGGATCCAGAAGGATTTTGGAAAGAGCAAGCAGAAGCGTTAGCATGGAACCAATTTCCATCGCAGATCTTACAAGAAGCACCAAATGGGAGCGACCATTGGTTTGCAGACGGCACACTAAATATGAGCTATTTATGCATCGACAGGCATATAGAAGCAGGACATGGAGATCAAGTGGCCATCTACTACGATTCACCAGTGAGTCAGACCAAAGCGAATATTACCTATCTACAATTGCGTGATGAGGTGGCCAAATTAGCCGGTGGTTTACAAGCACTGGGATTAGAAAAAGGCGATACAGCTATTATCTACATGCCTATGATACCGCAGGCCATCTATGCTATGTTGGCATGTGCTCGCTTGGGAGTCATACATTCGGTTGTATTTGGCGGATTTGCGCCTCACGAACTAGCGATACGAATAGATGATTGCAAGCCCAAAGCAATTTTAACAGCCAGCAATGGCATTGAAATCGCGAAAATTATTCCATACAAACCCTTTGTAGACGAGGCCATTTTATTAGCCCGGCATCAACCAGAACACGTCGTTATTTACGATCGAAAGTTAGGGGTGCATATTCCACAAAAAAGCTATGATGTAGACTACGAAACCTTGGTGGCGAACTCTCAACCTGCGGCACCAGTGGCAGTACCATCTACGCACCCGCTCTATATATTATATACTTCTGGGACCACAGGAACACCAAAAGGAATTGTCCGGGATACAGGCGGCTATGCTACCGCCCTTAAATTCTCTATGAAATATGTGTATGGCGTAGAAGAAGGAGATGTTTACTGGGCGGCGAGTGATGTAGGCTGGGTAGTAGGGCACAGCTACATTGTGTACGGGCCCTTGCTGCATAGAAATAGCACCGTACTCTTTGAAGGGAAACCTATTAAAACGCCCAATGCTTCTACTTTTTGGCGCGTAATTTCGGAATACAAAGTAAAAGTGATGTTTACGGCACCAACTGCCATACGCGCGATTAAAAAAGAAGATCCAGAAGGATTATTGCTTAAGAAATATGATCTAAGCTGCTTAAAATATCAGTTTTTGGCAGGGGAACGCTGCGATGTTTCTACCCTACAGTGGACGGAAAAGCAGTTGAGAGTTCCGGTGATAGACCATTGGTGGCAAACCGAATCTGGTTGGCCCATGTTAGCCAATATGGTGGGAGTAGGCCTACAACCCGTAAAGCCTGGTTCTGCCAGTTTCCCAGTTTGTGGGTATGATATTCAAGTAAAAGACGCAGAAGGTGTGGATTGCGGCGCCAATGATGAAGGATATGTACTGGTAAAAAAGCCGTTGCCTCCAGGGTGTTTGCTGGATGTTTGGAACAATCCGCAACGCTTTAAGTCGGGGTATTTAGAAAAGTTTCCTGGCTATTATTTTTCAGGAGACGGAGGCTATAAGGATGAAGACGGTTATGTATTCATCACGGGCCGCGTAGATGATATTATCAATGTGGCAGGACACCGTCTTTCTACCGCTGAAATGGAAGAAATTGTAGCTTCTCATGAGGCCATTGCGGAGTGTGCTGTCTTCGGCATTCATTGCGATTTAAAAGGGCAACGTCCTTTAGGACTTGCGGTACTTAAATCTGGGGTAGACATTTCGGAAGAGACCCTAGAAAAAGAGGTAATTCATGAAGTACGCCGTGAAATTGGTGCTGTAGCTTCCTTTAAACAACTGCTACTAGTAAATAGGTTGCCAAAAACAAGGTCTGGAAAGATTCTGCGCAAGCTGCTGCGCAACATTGCCGATAAAAAAGAATATCCCATTCCATCTACCATTGATGACGTGGCGATCATAGACGAGATAAAAGAAATATATAAATCAAACAACTTAGGAATTTTTAAACAACAAGCCGTATGAGTAACTATCACATAAAGCATTTGGAGGAGTATTTTCAAGTGTACCGAAAATCAGTACGTAACCCAGAAAGCTTCTGGGAAGAGATTGCAGAAGAACATTTTGTATGGCGTAAAAAGTGGGACAAGGTATTAGATTGGGACTTTTCTAAACCAGAGATTAAATGGTTTGAAGGAGCAAAACTAAATATCACGGAGAACTGTATTGACCGTCATCTGCATATCAGAGGCGATAAAACGGCCATTCTCTTTGAGCCCAACAATCCGGAAGAAGAGGCACAGCACATTACCTATAACGAGCTTAAAGAGCGTGTTTGCAAAATGGCTAATGTTCTAAAAGAGCAGGGGATTAAAAAAGGGGATAGGGTAGTTATTTACCTGCCCATGATTCCAGAACTGGCGGTTTCTGTATTGGCTTGTGCCCGTATTGGAGCAATCCATTCCGTAGTCTTTGCAGGATTTTCGGCCACTGCACTTTCTACGCGTATTAACGATTGTGGTGCCAAAATGGTACTCACATCAGATGGGTCGTATCGCGGTGCGAAGACCATCGACCTAAAAGGAATTGTAGACGAAGCTTTAAAAGATTGCCCGGATGTAGAACGTGTCTTGGTAGCGAAACGCATCAATTCAGACATTCATATGGAAGAAGGCAGAGATGCCTGGATGCAGCCACTTTTAGACAAGGCATATGG
>CAZRPJ010000091.1:0-6066 GCA_964601965.1 uncultured Croceivirga sp. | reverse complement strand
CAACGCGAGCAGTCTGTTAGAACACAGCGCCATATCACTCTAGATGAAATTGGAAGACGTATTGCATTGGGCGACTTTAAAGAACTAAACATTATCCTTAAAGGAGATGTAGACGGTTCTGTAGAAGCGCTAACGGATTCTTTCCAGAAATTATCTACAGATGAAATTCAAGTAAACATCATCCACAAAGGAGTAGGTGCTATTACAGAATCAGACGTCTTATTAGCTAGTGCATCAGATGCTATTATTATTGGATTTAATGTACGTCCAATGGGTAATGCGCGTATGGTTGCAGATAAGGAAGAAATTGATATCCGTACCTATTCCATCATCTACGATGCTATTAACGATCTAAAAGATGCAATGGAAGGAATGCTTTCTCCAGAAATGAAGGAAGAGATTTCTGGAAATGCAGAGATTAGAGAGACCTTTAAAATCTCTAAAATTGGAACGATTGCAGGTTGTATGGTGACGAGTGGTAAAATATTTAGAAATTCTCAGATCCGCTTAATTAGAGATGGTGTAGTCATCTTTACGGGAGAATTAGCTTCTTTAAAACGATTTAAAGATGATGTTAAAGAGGTTTCTAAAGGATATGATTGTGGTCTTCAGGTTAAGAACTACAATGATATTAGAATCGGAGATACCATCGAGGCATTCCAAGAAGTAGCGGTTAAGAAGAAATTGTAATACCCTTCTGAAATTTTTATTTCGAACTCTTTTCGGGTTTTAAGAGCATAGCGCTGGGATACTTCTTGCGTACTTCTCTATATTTTCTTTCGGCCTCTAAAGGATCTTGAAACTTGCCAAGTCGAACACGATAGGTTGGCTCTTGAAATTCTATTTTAGAATACCAGCCAGGAAAGTCGATATCTACTTGAGATTTTAAGTTTTGCGCCTTTTCATAGCTACCAAAACCTACTTGAATCTGGTAATACCCTTGATTTGATTTTACTTCGTTGTAAACACGTACCAATTGATCAATTCTAGGATCTTGTTCAACAGTTACCGTTCCCTCTTGGGCGTTTGCTGTTAAAAATAAACCTACTGTAAAAAGCGTAAAACCAAGTGTTTTCGTGGGGTTCATACCTACTACTATTTTAATGTAAAACAAAGCTAAATCATTAAAGATTAAACATTGCGAAAATTCCTTATTTAGAATTATTATAAATTATTAGCTTAGAATCCTTTAACATTTCAAAAAACCCCACTGTGTCGTATTTTTGTTGCCAATTTGAGACACGGTGAGGCAAATGCATTAACATTTAAAACGCCAATTCCGTGCCAAAGTTTTGATAGCAAATATATTATGATGAAAAAGGTTTTCGGCCGAGTTCAATTTGCAAAAATTTTTGGTCTAAGTTTTCTGCTCATTTTCCAACTTTTTTCTTTTTCTACCTATGCACAGGAGGAAGCTGCTGCGGCGGCACCTGCGGAAGAAGCAACTGCTGATCTCGGAGGAGATCCTGCCAAAGGGAAACAGCTCTTTAACCAAAATTGCGCCGCATGTCACGCTTTAAACAGAAAGATGACCGGTCCAGCACTGGCAAACGTAGAAACAAGATTGTATGATGATGAAGGGTTGGATAAAGAGTGGTTATATGCTTGGATAAAGAACAGCGCGGGGGTAATCGCTTCTGGTGATGCTTATGCCAATAGAATTTACAACGAATACAATCAAGCGGCAATGACCGCTTTCCCAACGCTTTCGAATGCGGATATTGATAATATCTTGGCATATACTGCAGCACCACCTCCTGCTCCAGCTGCTGCTACGGCTGTTGCGGCTACAGATACTTCTGGAGGAGCAGCCTCAGGCGGAATCTCAAATGAAATTATACTAGGGGCCTTAGCAGTCATCTTTGGTTTGCTGGTGGTTATGCTTGTTTTAGTTAACCGAACCCTGCGAAGAATTGCAGAAGCGAATGGTGTTGAATTCGCGCAGGAATTAGAGAAACAACGTACACCTATTTGGAAAGCATTTGCACAAAATCAGTTTTTAGTACTGTGCTCTGTAGTAGTCTTATTGCTAGGTAGCGCATATTTCGCGTACGCTTGGATGTCACAAATAGGAGTGGACCAAGGCTACGCGCCCATACAACCTATCCATTACTCGCACAAGATTCACGCGGGTGACAACAAGATAGAGTGTCAGTATTGTCACTCCTCTGCAAGAGTTTCGAAACATTCAGGAATCCCGTCCTTGAACGTTTGTATGAACTGTCATAAATCAATCTACGAATACAAAGGAAATCCAGAAGGACCTAGTGCAGAAGATTTAGCGAACGGGTATACCAACGAATTCTATACCAATGAAATCAAAAAGCTATACAAGGCAGTTGGTTGGGATGAAGAAAATCAGCGATACACCGGAGACTCGCAGCCTGTAGAGTGGGTGCGTATTCACAACTTGCCGGACTTCGCATATTTCAATCATGCACAGCACGTAACGGCAGGGCAGATTGAATGCCAGACCTGTCATGGTCCGGTAGAAGAAATGGAGATTATGTATCAGTACTCTCCGTTAACCATGGGATGGTGTATTAACTGTCACAGAGAAACAGAAGTACAAGTCGCAGATAATGGCTATTATGCCAAAATTCATGATGAGTTGTCTAAAAAGTATGGAGTTGAAAAGCTCACTGCAGCACAAATGGGCGGCTTGGAATGTGGTAAGTGCCACTATTAATTAAATTAGAAGTTATTCTTTAAAGCTATATGGCATCAAACAAAAAATATTGGAAGAGTGAAGCGGAATTGAATCCGAACGATTCCATTGTTGAGACGCTAAAACAAAATGAATTTGTTGAGCATATCCCAGTAGATGAATTTCTTGGAGATAAAGAGAATTTAGCAGATTCTAGCACCACAAGGAGAGATTTCCTTAAATATGTAGGATTTAGTACTGCGGCAGCTACCATGGCTGCTTGTGAAGGTCCTGTGCATAAATCGGTGCCCTATGTGATACAACCAGAGAATATTGTTCCTGGAATAGCAAATTATTACGCAACTACTATTGCCGATGGTTTTGATTTTGCAAGTATTCTTGTAAAAACTAGAGAGGGTAGACCAATTCTTATAAAAAACAATGATAGAGCAGCTGTCTTAGGTGGCGCCAATGCACGTATCAATGCCTCTGTTCTTTCTTTATATGATAAGAAGCGTGTACAAGGCCCCATGGCTAATGGTGAAGCTATTGAGTGGAACGTGTTAGATGCCACTGCAAAAGCTAAACTGGCGGGACTAAAAAACTCTTCTAAGAAAGTAGCGCTTTTAACACAAACCTATGCTAGCCCTTCAACCGAAAAGCTACTCGCAGAATTTTCTGAACAGTTTGGTGGAGCTACGCATGTCACGTACGATGCTATTTCAGAAGATGCAGCTTTAAACGCTTATGCCTCAATGTATGGGGAAAGAGCACTAGCAGATTATGATTTTAGCAAAGCGGAATTAATTGTTTCGTTTGCTGCTGACTTCCTTGGTGATTGGCAAGGTGGTGGCTATGATTCTGGCTATGCCAAAGGCAGAGTGCCTCATGAAGGTAAAATGTCACGCCACATTCAAGTGGAGTCAAATATGTCCTTAACGGGTGCAAATGCAGACACGCGTTTACCGATGAAGCCATCTCAGGTAAAAACAGCTCTTGCTAAATTATATGGTGCTTTAAATGGTAGCACTGTAAGCGGAGGAAGCTCGGATATTGATGGTGCTGTTGAGGCAATGGCCACAGAGATTCGCAAATATGGAAGTAAAGCAGTGGTTGTTTGCGGTATTAATGATGAAGATGCGCAGCTTGTAACTTTAGCAATTAATGAGCTATTACAAAGTGATGCGTTTGATACTGCACGACCAAAATATATAAGACAAGGAAATACCGCTGCGGTAAACAAGCTTATTGCAGATATGAAAGCAGGTCGTATTGGAGCCCTGTTTATTGATGGTGTGAATCCAGCCTATTCCTTACCAAATTCAGCAGAATTTGTAGAGGCTCTTGGGAATGTAGATCTTTCAATCTATTTCGCATTCAATAATGATGAGACAGCCAATGCAGTAACGCATGTGGCAGCAGCCTCGCATTACTTGGAATCTTGGGGTGATGCTCAGTTCAAAAAAGGGCATTTAAGCTTGCAACAGCCGGTGATAAGAGAGTTGTTTGATACAAGACAGTTCCAAACTTGCCTATTAAACTGGATGGGCAGTGATATGACCTTCCATGATTATGTAAAGGCAAATTGGTCTGATAGCTACTTAAATGGTACTAGTTGGAACAAAGCCTTGCAAGACGGAGTGTACGATGTTACTGCTACTTCAACTGAAGATGGAGCTGATGCGGCAACAGATGAAGCTTCTGCGGAGGAAGCTACTACTGTAGCATCGCTTTCTGCGGCTCTTCGCTCGTTAACGAGTGTGTCTGGAGCATCCGAAATGGAGCTTTGTTTATATTCCAAAGTAGGTATGGGAGATGGTAAACAAGCCAACAACCCATGGTTACAAGAATTCCCAGATCCTATCACTAGAGTTTCTTGGGACAATTATATCACAGTTTCTAAGGCAGATGCTGAAAGCCTTCAATTAGAAAATTATAATGTTGCAAACGGTGGGTTAGACGGAAGTTATGCTAACATCACTTTAGATGGAACAACCCTAGAAAATGTGCCGGTTATTATACAGCCGGGTCAAGCACAAGGTACTGTAGGACTATCATTCGGATATGGAAGAATGGCAGGAATGCAAGAAGAAATGCAAACAGGGGTAAATGCCTATGCACTTTATAAGGATTTTAATAATGTGCAAAGTGTCTCTGTTTCTAAAGCTAGTGGTACCCACGAATTCGCTTGTATTCAATTGCATAATACGTTGATGGGACGTGGCGACATTATTAAAGAAACCACCCTTCAAGAATTTAATACAGAAGAGCCACATGTTTGGAATCCTGTTCCACAGGTGTCTTTAGATCACCAGGAGGTTCCAGCAACTACAGTAGATTTATGGGAAAGCTTTGATCGTTCAATTGGGCATCATTTTAATATGTCTATCGATCTAAATGCTTGTACTGGTTGTGGAGCTTGTGTGATTGCCTGTCATGCAGAAAACAACGTACCTGTTGTAGGTAAGCGCGAAATACGCGTTTCTCGTGATATGCACTGGCTACGAATAGACCGTTACTATTCTTCTGAAGATACATTTATTAATGACGAAGAAAGCAAGGATACGGCCGAAGAAGGGTATAAAAATACTATGTTACAGTTAGAGAATCCTGCAACGAATCCGCAGGTAGCATTCCAGCCCGTAATGTGTCAGCACTGTAACCATGCACCTTGTGAGACTGTTTGTCCTGTGGCAGCTACAGCACACAGTAGACAAGGACATAACCATATGGCGTACAACCGTTGTGTGGGAACAAGATATTGTGCAAACAACTGTCCTTACAAGGTTCGTAGATTTAACTGGTTCTTGTACAACAACAATGATGAGTTTGATTACTACATGAACAACGATCTTGGTAAAATGGTATTGAACCCAGATGTAAATGTTCGTTCTCGTGGTGTTATGGAAAAATGTTCTTGGTGTATTCAAATGACCCAAAAGACCATTTTAGATGCGAAGAAGGAAGGTAGAGAAGTAAAAGACGGTGAATTCCAGACAGCATGTTCCTCTGCTTGTAACAGCGGCGCGATTGTTTTTGGAGATATCAACGATAAAGAAAGCAAAGTAGCTAAGTTGAAAAAAGACGATAGAATGTATCACTTATTAGAGCATGTGGGAACACAACCAAATGTTTTCTATCATGTAAAAGTGAGAAATACCAACGAGGCATAACCAATAAAAACTAGAATACGCTAATATGGCATCGCATTACGAAGCACCTATACGCAAACCCTTAGTACTGGGAGATAAAGGCTACCACGAGGTATCTGTGGATATTGCCAGACCAGTAGAAGGAAAAGCCAATAAACAATGGTGGATTGTTTTCTCCATTGCATTGGTGGCCTTTTTATGGGGATTGGGTTGTATCATTTACACGATTTCTACAGGGATCGGAGTTTGGGGTCTCAACAAAACCGT
>CAZRPJ010000090.1:0-6083 GCA_964601965.1 uncultured Croceivirga sp. | reverse complement strand
TACTTTAGTTTGTTTGGTTCGGGGGACGCAGAGGTGTGTCCCCTTTTTTTGTTTTAGCACCTGCCCAGACCATTAAACATTTATGAAATTTTTAACCCGCCTGCGCAAATCAAGACAATAGATTTGCACAAAACTAATCAACCCCCCTATGCGGAAAACTATTCTATCGGTAGTATTAGGAATTGCTGTCATTGTTTTGGCGTTTGTTTTGTCAAAGGTTATAGCGAATAGCAAAGAAGACAGAAGACCTAGACCTCAAAAAGTGGTGAAGACCGTCTTTGTAGACACCGTTACAAATGGTATGGTGCCTATTGTAGTACCAGCCAATGGCAATCTAGTGGCTAAAAGACGTGTAGAGTTATTTGCAGAAGTACAAGGAGTTTTTAAGCCTGGAGGGAAACCTTTTAAAGCAGGACAACCCTATCGGAAAGGGGAAAATCTTATACGTATAGACGCTGCAGAATATTATGCCAGTGTGCAATCGGCCAAGAGTAATCTATACAACCTGGTCACCTCTATTATGCCAGACTTGCAATTAGATTATCCGGAACACTTTCCTAAGTGGCAAGAATATTTAGTCAATTTCGATTTGGAGAAATCAACTCCTAAATTGCCGGAAGTGACTTCAGAAAAAGAAAAATACTTTATTACAGGCCGCGGCATTTACAGTAATTATTACAATGTCAAGAATTTAGAACAACGCTTATCAAAATATACCATTGCTACTCCTTTTTCTGGTATTCTCACAGAAGCATTGGTTACGGAAGGAACTTTGGTGAGAGCCGGTCAGAAATTAGGAGAGTTCATAGAAACAGGCACCTATGAATTGGAAGTGGCAATTAGCAAATCATATGCGGACTTTTTAAAAGTTGGTGAAGTAGTTTCTTTAACCAACCTAGAAAAGACACAGCAATACCAAGGAAAAGTAATTCGTATAAATGGTCGCGTAGATCAGAATTCGCAAACCATTACCGCGTTTATTGAGGTACAAGGAGAAAACTTAAAAGAGGGTCAATATCTAGAAGCCAATCTCAATGCTAGAAATGAGAACGATGCTATTGAAATAGATCGCTCCCTACTGTTGGAGAACGATCAGATTTTCGTTGTTAGAGATTCCATTTTAGATGTTATTGATGTGAACCCTATTTATTTTAGTGATAAACGCGTTGTACTAAAAGATGTTCCTAACGGAGAAACCATCGTATCTAGACCTGTTTCAGGAGGATATGCCGGCATGTTAGTTAAGGTTTACGGAGCCGCTAAAGAAGAAGGAGGTGCCAAATGAGAAAGCTCATTTCTTATTTTATAAAGTACCACGTTGCTGTTAATGTCATCATTATTTCCTTTTTCATTTTTGGAATTGTTGGTGCACTCTCTCTTAAATCTTCGTTCTTTCCATTAACGGAGTCTAAAAACGTACTGATCAATATTACCTACCCAGGAGCTTCTCCCCAAGAAATTGAGGAGGGTATTGTTCTAAAAATAGAAGATAACTTAAAAGGTCTTCAAGGTGTTGATCGAGTAACTTCTACTTCTAGAGAAAATTCGGGATCTATTAATGTAGAAATCGAGAAGGGGTATGATATTGATTTTATGCTTCTTGAGGTTAAAAATGCAGTAGACCGGGTACCTACCTTCCCAACAGGGATGGAACCTTTGGTGGTTTCCAAATTAGAAGCGGTAAGACAAACCATAAGCTTTGCGGTAAGTGGAGAGGCTATTTCTTTGGCCACTTTAAAGCAGATTGGTAGACAAGTTGAAAATGATTTAAGAGCCATTGATGGTATTTCTCAGATAGCGATTAGCGGCTACCCAGAAGAAGAAATAGAAATTGCGGTAGATGAAAATAGCTTGCTGGCGTATAACATTTCTTTTAGTGAAGTGTCCACAGCAGTTGCTAATGCCAACCTCTTGGTAACCGGAGGTAATATTAAAACCAGTGCGGAAGAGTATTTAATTAGAGCCAACAATCGTTCGTACTATGGGAAGGAATTGTCTAATTTAATTGTGAGAGCAGATGCTTCAGGACGTACGATTCGTCTTAAAGATGTTGCTAAAATCAGAGACCGATTCTCAGAAACTCCCAACGCCACTTATTATAACAAGGACTTATCGGTTAATGTAACCATTACTAGTACCAATACAGAAGATTTAATTGGTTCTGCCGAAAACGTAAAGGCATACATTGAAGAATTCAACCAGAAGTATAACAACGTTCAGTTGAATGTAGTTAGTGATTTATCTACAACACTCACCCAAAGAACACAACTTCTAACAGAGAACGCCATTATGGGAATGATTTTGGTGTTGTTATTTCTCTCTTTGTTTCTAAACACCCGGCTGGCCTTTTGGGTAGCTTTTGGATTGCCCGTTGCTTTTTTAGGGATGTTCGTTTTTGCACCCATGCTTAATGTAACCATTAACGTGCTGTCTCTTTTTGGAATGATCATCGTTATTGGAATTTTAGTGGATGATGGGATTGTTATTGCAGAAAACATCTACCAGCACTATGAAAAAGGAAAGAAACCCATACAAGCCGCCATTGATGGTACCATGGAGGTAATTCCTCCGATTGTATCAGCAATTGTAACTACGATATTGGCATTCTCCATCTTTTTATTCTTAGACGGTAGAATAGGTGATTTCTTTGGCGAAGTCTCGGTGATTGTAATCCTTACATTGGTTGTTTCCTTGGTGGAAGCACTGATCATTTTACCCGCGCATTTGGCACATTCTAAAGCCTTGCGTAAACAAAATGATGCCCCTAAGTCTGGTATTGCCCAGGTGTTCTCTAAGCTAAGAGTCATTAATAAAATGGGTGACAGCGCCATGGCCTGGATGCGAGATCGACTTTACAGTCCGGTGCTCCGTTTTGCGCTACAATACAAGATGCTTACTTTTTCCTTCTTTATTTTGGCACTTTTCCTCACGTTTGGTTCTATCGGTGGAGGTATTATTAGAACTGCCTTTTTCCCAAGAATTGCCAGTGATAGAATTGCGGTAGAGCTCCTAATGCCCAATGGAACTAATGAGAAAGTAACAGACTCTATTATTAGTCTTATACAAGAAAAAGCTGTTGTAGTAAATCAAGAACTTACAGAAGAATACCTGCAAGGAACAGACAAAGAGCTTTTTAAAAACATGATTAAAAATGTAGGACCCGGTTCTTCGGCTGCTACATTGGTTATTAATCTTCTCCCAGGAGAAGAGCGTCCAGATGCGATTCGCGCAGATTTAGTTACCACTCGTTTAAGAGAATTGGTTGGTCCTGTTTTTGGCGTAGAAAGTCTTATTTATGGTTCTGGCGGAAACTTTGGAGGAGACCCAGTTTCTGTAGCCTTGCTAGGTAATAATATCACCGAATTAAAAGCCGCTAAAGCAGAATTAAAGCAGGCAATGGTAAGTAATTCACTTTTAAAAGATGTTGCCGATAATGACCCTGCAGGGATCAAAGAAATTCAATTAGAATTAAAAGATAATGCGTACCTACTAGGACTTGATTTAAGGAATGTAATGAACCAAGTGCGAGCGGGATTCTTTGGCACGCAAGCCCAGCGTTTTCAACGCGGGCAAGATGAAATTAGGGTTTGGGTACGCTATGACCGCGAAAACCGTTCATCAATTTCAGACTTAGATGAAATGCGTATTCTTACGCCTTCTGGAGATCGCGTTCCATTAAAAGAAATAGCTACGTATAAAATTCAACGAGGCGATGTGGCCATTAATCACTTAGATGGACAACGTGAAATTAGGATAAGCTCAGATTTAAAAGATCCAGACAATACAAGTGCACCAGACATATTAACTTGGATTAGAACAGAGGTAATGCCCGATATTCAATCAAAATACCCCTCTGTAACTGCCTCTTATGAAGGACAGAATAGAGAACGTAACAAGCTTACGGACTCCTTGAATTTTGTAGGGCTGGTAGTACTTTTCTTGATCTATATTACAATCGCCTTTACTTTTCGCAGTTTTAGTCAGCCTTTACTGTTATTATTGTTAATTCCATTTAGCTTAACAGCGGTATCATGGGGGCATTGGATTCATGGGTTCCCAATTAATATTCTATCAATGCTAGGAATCATTGCTTTGATTGGAATTATGGTAAATGATGGCTTGGTCTTAATTGGAAAATTCAATGGAAATCTGCGTACAGGGATGAGTTTTGATGATGCCATTTATGAAGCAGGACGTTCTAGATTTAGGGCCATTTTCCTTACCTCAGTGACAACCATCGCAGGTTTGGCTCCTTTACTTTTAGAGAAAAGTAGACAAGCACAATTCTTAAAACCTATGGCGATTTCAATTGCTTACGGTATTGGCTTTGCTACGGTGCTAACCTTGGTTATGTTACCCATTTTCTTGGCCTTTAGCAATAGTATTAAGGTGTCTGCGAAATGGTTACGCACCGGAAATAAAGTGAGTAAAGAAGAAGTAGAACGTGCCATAAAGGAGCAAATAGAAGAAGCTCATTTGCAAGATAACAGCGGTGCCACTGTAAATGGCCATGCTGCTTCTTCCACAATAAAAGATACTTCCCAACAAGAATTAGAAGAGATTTTATGATGCAGCGAACAATACTGCTCCCCTTATTAGGAGTTGTTTTTTGGTGTACTACCATCCAAGCGCAAGAGGTATTAACCAAAGAAGAGGCCGTAGCCCAAACTTTGGAAAATAACTTTGGCATTAAGATTGCCAATAATAATCTAAAAATAGCCGATAACAACAAAAGCCTCCTGAATTCAGGATTTTTACCCACTTTAGACGGTATCGCGGGGGCTAACTATGATCAAAATGATCAAGAGGCTACTTTTCAAGATGGCAGCGTACGGGCTATTGATGGTGCTGAGACTACACGCTATAATGCCTCTTTGAATGTGAATTACACCTTGTTTGATGGTTTAGGGCGATGGTATGACTATAAAAGGCTCAAAGAAGAATACAATCTTAGTGAGTTACAGGCCAGAGAAACTATTGAAACAACAATGATTCAGTTGTTTACGGTCTATTTTGAAGCAGCTCGTATTTCTGAAAATATTGAAGTATTAGAAGAGACTTACGCCAACACCAAGGACAGACTACAGCGCGCTACCTACAGTTTTGAATATGGTCAAACTAACAAGTTAGATGTTTTAAATGCAGAGGTAGACTTGGTGAATGACAGTATCAATCTCATGAACCAGCGGCAGTTATTACGCAACACACAACGCGATCTGAACATTGTGTTAAATCGGGAATTGGAGGTGACTTTTGATGTGGATACGACAGTCACTTTTTTGCCAGCCCTGAAAATGGAAGAATTTCTAGGAGAAGGACAAGAGAACAACGTTCGAATGTTGCAAGCCAAGTCCAATATGACCATCAACGATTACTCTTTGAAATCTGCAAAATCTATCTTTTTGCCTACTATTGGGTTAACGGGTTCGTACGGTTGGAATGAAGGAAACTTTCCTGCTACCAATTTCTTATCCTCTAGTACGTCTACAGGGGTTTCTGCAGGTGTAAATTTAACCTGGAACTTATTCGATGGCGGTAGGGGAATCACCCAAATAAAAAACGCCCGTATTCTATTAGATTCTCAAGATATTCAGCAGAATCAAATAGAAATGGAGGTAAAAAGGGATATTGCCAATGCCAATGGAGATTACATGAATAGGCTTAAGATTTACAGACTTCAAGAACAGAATGTCATTACTGCTACTGATAATTACAACCGCTCTAACGAGCGGTACAAATTGGGGCAAATAACCTCTGTGGAGTTACGTTTGGCGCAGATAAATCTTCTTAACGCCAAGACTAGTAAAAACCTTGCTAAATACAATGCAAAACTAGCAGAGTTGCAATTATTACAACTTACAGGGCAATTGCTGAACGTTCAACTTTAAAGCGCTGCTCGATGGAAGAACATTTTTTTCAGTGTCCTTATTGCTGGGAAGAAATTTCCATGCTTTTAGACCCTTCTATACTAAGACAGACCTATGTAGAAGATTGCGAGGTTTGTTGTAATCCTATAGAAATTACCGTAGGATTTACTAACCAAGAATTAATTTTTCTAGAGGTAGCAGAGTTAGGGCAGTAGA
>CAZRPJ010000089.1:247-6330 GCA_964601965.1 uncultured Croceivirga sp. | reverse complement strand
GCGTACTTAATGTTGGCCTGCTCATCAAAACGTGCCTGTAACTCTATCTGCACCGTAACCTCTTTTCCATTTTTAGCAGCATTAATTAACGCAGCGGCCACTTGAGAATTATTTGCTAAGCGATACACTGTTAACTTTATACGTCTAACTTTTGGATCTAATGCTGCTTCCTTTAGAAAATTAATAACATACGAAAACGTCTGATACGGAGTATAGATCATATAATCGCGTTGCGCGATCTGTTCTAAAATACTACCCTCTAAATGAAAATTTTTCACTCGTAAGGGGGTGATCTTTTGGTACTGGAGATCTTGCCTTCCTAAACTGGGAAATCCCATATAATCTCGGCGATTGTGATACCTACCACCCGGGATAACGCTGTCCGTTTCCTCAATATTCATTTTTTCCTTCAAGAAGCGGAGGGTATCCATTTTTATGCGTTTGTCATACACAAACCGAACGGGATTACTAATTTTTCTATGCTCTACACTAGATGAAATTTTATCAATAAAACTTTTACTAAGATCATTGTCCATATCAAGTTCCGCATCCCGTGTAATTTTTATCATATGGGCAGAAATCTCGTCATAATCGAACATGGTAAAGATCTTGCCCATGCAGTAGCGAATAACATCATCTACCATCATAATAAAGTTCTTCCCGTCTTCCTCTGGTAATACCACAAAACGGTCTAATCTTTTTGGGATTTCAATGAGCGCATACTGTATTCTATCGTCAGTAACATTTAGTTTAGATTCTTTGTTGAGTACCATGCGCACGGCGAGATAGGCAGCGGTATCTTTTAGTGTGGGAAATTCACTTAATTTATTTAGAATTATGGTAATGAGTTCTGGATTTACCTTACGTGCAAAATACTCCTTGACAAAAGCATCTTGACTAGGGCTTACCTTGGTTTCGTCTATTATAAAGATGTTTTCCGTAGCGAGTTCTCGTTCTATTTCATTTAGAATGCCTTGGCTTTTAGCCTGTAGCTGAATTGCAATTCGCGTGATCTCCTCTAACAAGACTTTTGCCACTTCCCCACCAAGAACACTTTTCCCAGACTTTCCGGCATCTACAATTCGCTTTACAGTTGCATAACGAACCTTAAAAAATTCGTCTAGGTTGTTACTAAAAATTCCTAAGAAACGTAGTCGCTCAATTAACGGAACATCTTTGTCCGCACTTTCTTGCAACACTCTATCATTAAAGTGTAACCAACTTATCTCCCTATTAACATATTCATTCTTAGGTTTCGCCATAGATTATCGTAATTCCTTTGGAATTATTATTGATTTTGTTGTTCCTTTTTTAATGTTTTTCCAGGCCATTTCATCTAGTTCTATAATGGCCAAACCCGCCGTTGGAAGATTTTCAAGATAGTCATCACCCAGCATATTTACAAGGGAAGTGAAAGCATAGTTATGACCAAAAATTATAACCGAAGAGATACTTTCATCCAATCCCTTTAAAAATGCCAATACAGATTGCCCGGAAAAATCATAAAGCGCATCTTTTACTTTAAACTCTTCTAAGTTAAAATTAAGGTTTCGCAAACAGATCATAGCGGTATGCAAGGCTCTGTTGGCAGGACTGGAATAGGCCTTATCAATAACGTATCCCATGCTATTCAACTCCTGCGCTACCCGATGCGCATCGCGAATGCCCCGTTCTTTCAAGGGTCGGTCTTTATCATTTACCTCGTACTCCCAAGAAGATTTCCCATGTCGCATAAATAGCACTCGTTTCATAGCTATGGTTGTAAGCGTTCAATCTTCCAGTTAAAATCTTCCTGCAATTGGTATCGAATTCTATCGTGCAAGCGATTGGGTCTTCCTTGCCAAAACTCTAATGAGGTGGGCCTAACCAAATAACCACCCCAATGTTCGGGACGCTCCAACTCTAGCCCCTCCATGGTTTCTTCGAGTGATTTTAGATTCTCTTCTAACTCTTCACGAGATGCAATAGGTTCACTCTGTTGGGATACAATAGCCCCTAATTGACTACCTCTCGGTCTTGATTCAAAATAGCCATCAGAAAGATTTTTGGCAATCTTTTCCGCCGTCCCCTTAATAATAATTTGTCGCTCTAGATGATGCCAAAAAAAAGACAAACAAACTTTAGGGTTTTTTTCAATGGCTCTTCCCTTTTCGCTCTGATAATTGGTATAAAAGATAAACCCTTCAAAGGTGAATTTTTTTAAGAGCACAACGCGGCTTTTGGGATACCCATCTACTCCAATGCTAGAAATCGTCATAGCATTAGGTTCTTCTACTCCATTGGTGGCTTCAACTTCATAAAACCACTTTTGAAATAATTCCAACGGATTCTCAGGAAGCTGGGCTTCAAGAAGCGCGCTTTTGTTGTAAGTCTTTCTGTAATCACTTAAATCTTCTTGCATAAAACAAAGTTGCGCAAAAGAATGGAGAAGAAAAAGGGATTAGAATTCAAAAACTACTCCATCATCTGCAAGAAGCACATTTTCAAAAATGTGCTGTGCTTCTTCCTTGAAAAGTTCTATGGATTTATAACGGGTAGAATAATGTCCTAAAATGAGGGTGCCAACTGCGGCCTTCTTCGCGATTTGGGCGGCCTGTTTTGCAGTAGAGTGCTTTGTTTTTTCACAAAGATGTTTTTCCGTTTCTAAAAAAGTAGATTCATGATACAGAACGTCTACCTCTTTTATTAGTGGTACCAATGCCTCATTGTACAGCGTATCACTACAAAAAGCGTAGCGCATCGGGGTCGGTGGGTCTAAGGTTAGCGCATCATTCTCGACAACGGAGCCATCTTCCAATAGCACATCCTTGCCTTGTTTGATGTTGTTAAACTGACTTTTATCTATTTTATACTTTGCAACAGCTTGCACATCAAGTTTTCTTAAATGCTGTTTTTCAGCAAATAAAAAGCCGTTGGTATATACTCGATGTTTTAGTGGAATGGTGTGTACTTCCACTTTATCATCTTCAAAGATTTGTTGAGATTCTTTGCAGGTCAACTCGTGAAAACGAAGCGGAAAATTAGTCCACGAATCCCCTAGTTTTAGCAGTAAGGTGATGGCTTCTTTAATGCCCTTTGGACCATAAATATGAAGTTCTTTTTCTCTACCCAATAAACGGAACGTAGACACCAAGCCGGGGAGGCCAAAAAAGTGATCGCCATGTAAGTGGGAGATAAAAATATGATTGATTCTCGAAAACTTAATTTTTGCTTTGCGCAATTGTACTTGGGTACCTTCCCCGCAGTCTATCAAGAACATCTGACCCCGCATTTCTAGAACCTGAGAGGTAGGGTTGGTCATAGATCTGGGTGTCGCGGAATAAGAACCTAAAATGGTAAGCTTCATAACCCCAAATCGCGCTCTATTTCTTCCATTTCAATAATATCATGCGCCTCTTGCAGTGTGGGTACCAGACAAATTTCTTCCGGAACTTCGTCATAGGCAATGGAATCGGTGACTAAAACGAAGGATTTTCCTGCTTCTCGATGTTGATTAGAGATTTCTAGAAACTCTAGGATGTCATTTGGAGTTAGATTATCGAAGGAGAAAAGATTTAATATAATATGATCATGTTGCAGTTTCGAATATGCCTTGGATAAGTTTTCCAAAAATACCGCCAGTGATATATTCTCTTGAAAAACAGTGGTCGTGTTCCCTTGCTTATCGAAAATCATGCTTATTTAATTTTAGATGCTAATAAATAAATAACAGCCATACGTACAGCCACTCCATTTTCTACTTGCTCCAAAATAATAGACTGTCCAGAATCGGCCACATCACTGGTGATTTCTACACCACGGTTAATTGGACCTGGGTGCATTACAACTATCTCTTTGTTTAAACTATCCAACAAGCGCTTGTTAAGACCAAATTGTTGCGTGTATTCGCGGGTAGTTGGAAAATAACTGATGTCTAATCGTTCATTCTGAACCCGCAACATGTTGGCCACATCGCACCATTCTAAAGCACGTTTAAGATCTGTCTCTACTTTAACACCAAGGGAATCAATGTATTTTGGCAAGAGGGTTTTAGGACCGCACACCATAACGTTCGCACCCTGGAGTTTTAATGCAAAAATATTAGAGATGGCTACTCTGGAGTGCAATATATCACCCACAATTAAGACGTTTTTACCTGCAACTTCCCCTAATCGTTCTCTAATAGAATAGGAGTCTAATAGTGCTTGAGTAGGATGCTCATGGGCCCCATCACCCGCATTTACAATCGCTGCTTTCACATGTTTTGAAAGAAAAATACCCGCTCCTGGATTAGGATGGCGCATAACTACCATATCTACTTTCATAGACAAGATGTTATTGACCGTATCTATAAGCGTTTCTCCTTTTTTTACAGAAGATTGTGAGGCTGAAAAGTTAATAACGTCTGCAGAAAGTCTTTTTTCTGCCAATTCAAAAGAAAGCTTGGTACGCGTGGAGTTTTCAAAAAAGATATTAGCAATGGTGATATCCCGAAGCGTTGGTACTTTTTTAATGGATCTATTAATCACCTCCTTAAAATGGTCTGCTGTTTCAAAAATGAGGTCAATATCCTTTTTGTTCAGGTACTTAATACCAAGCAGATGATTAACACTAAGCGTACTCATACTTTTTCAACTAAATAAACGGCATCTTTGCCATCGTTTTCTTTCCACAACACCAATACCCGTTCATTATTAATGGCATCTACTTGCCTTCCTCTATAATTTGGTTGGATGGGTAAATGTCTACTAAAACGTCTATCGATAAGGGTAAGGAGTTCTATTTCTCGTGGTCTACCAAAGGACTGAATGGCGGTTAACGCAGCTCTAATACTTCGTCCTGTGTACAATACGTCGTCTATGAAAACCACTTTTTTATCTTCAACTAGAAAGTCAATAGTAGTGGTATTGGCTTGCAAAGGTTTTTCTCCACGCCTAAAATCGTCGCGATAAAAAGTAATATCTAAAGAACCCAAGGGAACATCCTTCACCTTATATTCTTGTCGAAGCATTGCTGCAAGACGTTCTGCTAGAAATACCCCCCTAGGTTGTATTCCTATTAGTACAGTCTCTCTAAAATCTAAATGGTTTTCTTGCAACTGACAGGCCAAACGATGCAGTATGATATCGATTTCTTTGGCTGAAAGCAAGATTCTCTGACTCATGTAGGTAGTACCATCTTGTGGGTTACAAAAGTAAGAAATTCCAAGTAACTCTATAAAAACAAAAAGCCCTGAACATGTGTTCAGGGCTTTTTTTATAAAGAAATAGAATTTTTACTTCTTTTTAGCATCAGCTTCCATCTTATCTTTCAATGCTTGCAATTGTGCGTTAGCATCTCCTAGAGTAGGGGCTGCTTCATCTGCGGCAGCTGCCATTTTTCTCTTAGCAGTACGAACGTTACGCTCTTCTTGCTCTCTAAAGATAGCTGTATGACTGGCAACAACTCGTTTGAAGTCCTTGTTGAATTCAATGATCTTAAATTCTACCTCTTCTCCTTTTTTGATTTTGCTACCATCTTCCTTATCCATGTGTCTTGAAGGTACAAAGGCAGTAATATCATCATTCAAGACAACTGTTGCTCCTTTGTCAACAATATCAGTCACGGCTGCTTTATGAACCGAACCTTCTCCAAACTCAGCTGCATACTTATCCCAAGGATTTTCTGTAGTTTGTTTGTGACCTAGACTTAATTTTCTACCATCTACATCTAATTCAAGCACTTCTACTTCTAAGGTATCTCCAACATTTACAAATTCTGATGGGTGCTTAATTTTCTTCGTCCAAGATAGATCCGAAATATAGATAAGACCGTCGATTCCTTCTTCCATTTCTACGAATACACCGAAATTGGTGAAGTTTCGTACAATTCCTTTATGGCGAGAACCTACAGGATATTTAGAAGTGATATCAGTCCATGGATCTGGCGTTAATTGCTTAATTCCAAGAGACATTTTACGCTCATCTCTATCTAAAGTAAGCACTACAGCCTCTACCTCATCACCTACACTTACAAAGTCTTGTGCAGAGCGTAAGTGAGTAGACCATGACATTTCAGAAACGTGAATTAATCCTTCAACACCTTCAGCAACTTCAACAAAGGCA
>CAZRPJ010000089.1:0-237 GCA_964601965.1 uncultured Croceivirga sp. | reverse complement strand
TTTACCTTTTACTTTATCACCAACATTGATGTTATCTCCTAAAGCATCCCAAGGATGTTTTTCAAGTTGTTTAAGACCTAATTGAATTCTAGACTTGTTATCATCAAAATCTAAAATTACTACGTTTAATTTCTGGTCTAATTCTACCACTTCATTCGGGTGGTTAATTCTGCTCCAAGAAAGGTCTGTGATGTGGATTAATCCATCTACACCTCCAAGGTCAATAAAGACACCGTA
>CAZRPJ010000088.1:0-6350 GCA_964601965.1 uncultured Croceivirga sp. | reverse complement strand
TTTAAAAAGATCTTTAGAGATACTCTTATCTAAATCGTATCCTTTTTCTACAAAGATGCTCAGGGTCTGGATAATGGTTTTTTCTACCAATCCAAGTTCTAAGACCATGCTTTGTATGTTTTTCATACTCCATTCTGGGAATCGTTTTTCCTCAATATCTTCTTCAGTTTCGCATAAAAATGCATGCCTTGGGTCGTCGCGAATAATCTTTAAAAGCGGCATTAGCTGTTCTTCCTCGCCTTCTAAGTACTGCAAGAATTTAGCACCATCATAATACAAGTACCCACTTAAATCGCGTGCGGCATTGTTCGTGGCAGATTTGGCTTCCAGCGCTTTTAAATCTTCTTTAGAAAAATCAGTGGTGGCTTTGCTGAGGTATAATATGGCTTTCATTCTTAAAATTTGTCTATTAACGAAAGAAAAATCCTACATATTATATAGAAGACCACTTTTTTAGGGATTTTAACAAAGGTACATAGGGGTTTTAACAGCCTAGTTGCCCTGTTAGTCTTTTGTTCATAAGCTCTGGAATTGGGGTGTAAGTTTTTCATCAAAAAACCTACTTTTGTTGTATAAGAAAATGCAAGAGGAAACGAATTATGGGAGAACAAATTGAAAAAATAAAAACACTTATTATAGGGTCTGGTCCTGCGGGCTATACCGCTGCCATTTATGCTGCTCGTGCCGATTTAAAACCGGTGATGTATACAGGTATGGAGCCCGGAGGGCAATTGACTACTACCACAGAAGTAGATAACTTTCCTGGATACCCAGAAGGGATAGACGGCCCTACCATGATGGTGCAATTACAGCAACAAGCAGAGCGTTTTGGAACTGAAGTGCGCATAGGTATGGTCACTGCTGTGACGCTAAGTAATGAAGTAGGAGGTATTCACCAAGTAACGGTGGATGATAGCAAGCAATTGGAAGCGGAAACTATTATTATCGCCACTGGGGCGTCTGCTAAGTATTTAGGGTTGCCTAGTGAACAACGTTTACGTGGAGGCGGTGTTTCTGCTTGTGCAGTTTGTGATGGGTTCTTTTACAAAGATCAAGAAGTAGCTATCGTAGGGGGTGGGGACACTGCCGCCGAGGAAGCTTCGTATTTGGCAAATATCTGTAAGAAGGTAACCATGCTTGTTAGAAAAGACCATATGAGGGCTTCTAAAGCTATGCAGCACCGGGTAAATAGCCTTGATAATATTGATATACGTTACAATACTGAAATTGATGAGGTATTGGGAGAGCAGGTAGTAGAAGGACTGCGAATGGTAAACAATCAAACTGGTGAAAAGGAAGAGATTGCTATTACAGGACTCTTTATAGCCATTGGTCATAAACCAAATACAGATGTTTTTAAAGGACAGTTAGATATGGATGAAACCGGCTACATTATTACTGAAGCTGATTCTACCAAAACCAACAAACCTGGTGTTTTTGCTAGTGGAGATGCACAAGATAAAATATACAGACAAGCGATTACAGCCGCAGGTACTGGATGTATGGCTGCTTTAGATGCAGAGCGGTACCTTGCCACTGTAGAAACGGCTGCTACCGTGAACAGCTAGGAAAATACCACCTTTTAAATAAAATAAAAACGCTGGGCTACTGCCCAGCGTTTTTGGTTTAGCGTTGGTTATTTAATTCGCTAATCAATGCGTTTGTAGTTTTCAGAGAACGTACGGTTGCCTTCTTCGTCTAAGTTAATTTGACTGTAGGTGTCTCGTTCCAGATCCAGCTCAAATATGAATTCCGTGAGGGTATCCAAGGCTTTCATCATTTCATTGTCACCGTAGACGATGGTCTCGTGCAATTCATCTTCGGTAATAAAATAATTTCCATACCCAAAACGGCCTTTGGCCTGTTCGGGCACATAACGAGACCACATCACTTTTCCGTTGTAAAACATTTTTACTTGCCGGTACCCAGCAGCTTTAGGCTCAGTACTTGAAATATTTACGCCATCATCATAATGGTGAAAACTTACCAATTCCCAGGTCCCTTCAATAGAATGAAAAGCATCGGGTTGGTTGGAGGTCAGTTCAGTTGCTGATACAAGTAGCAGCATCAAGAATAGAAGTCCTAATACTTTTTTCATTTTTAGTGGTTTTTAGTGGAGTTTAAATCTCTAATAAGTTACTGAAAAAATTAGGAATACTATAAAATAAGTAGCGTAAAATTGAAGTATTATTAAGCAAAGGGGTTGTAAGCTTAGAATATAGAAATAAAAAAATCCCGATTATTTCGGGATTTTAAGGTGTTGGTTGGGTTGGGTTGTTTAATACTTGTGCACACTTCCAGAGACTGATTTCTTCTTTTGTACGGTGGCATCACCCGTGTAAGAGATATCTGCTCCGCTGCTCGCGTCTGCGGTTAAAGACTCCGACACATTCACGGAGATATCTGCTCCGCTGCTCGCATCTGCATCGCAACGTTTTGCTAGAAGACCACGTGCTTTAATATCAGATCCACTGCTTGCATCTGCGTACAAGACTTCGGTTCTTCCAGATACCTTAATATCTGCCCCACTGCTGGTTTCTGCGACAACTTCAGCAGCATTTACTTCTACTTCAAGATCAGATCCGCTGCTAGCTTCTAATTCAATCTTTGTGGCAGTAATCGTATTCTGTCCAATAAGATCGGCTCCACTCGAAGTTTCTAAGGCACTTACGTTAGGTAAGGTTACGTACACGTTCTTTGTGGCTCTTCCAATGTTTTCAATGGCGTGGATTTTTAAACGTCCATCTCGAATGTCTGTTCCAATAAGATCAATAATGTTCTCGTCTGCTTCTACGTTAATGCTAAAGTCACTGCCTTGCGTTACAAAAACGTCTAGTCCTTCTGAAGCATACACCGCCGTAAAGTCTTCGGAAACGGTTCTGCTTTCTTCTACTACTTGGCCATTTCCTCGTTTGCCCTCGCCAAAATTAATGTCGAAAGCGCAAGAGGACGTAAAAAGCGCCAATAGTGCTGCGATTGCTATTCTTGCTAGTGTAGTCATGATTGTTGTTTTAAATGATTGATTAAAATTCGTTTATTTCTTAGGTCGCAACCACTCTTAGTTGCTCAACTGTCATATTTGGTTACTGAACTGTTAGTCTTCGTTTGCTTTAATTTCTACGCCGTCTTCGTCAATTTTTACTTTAAAAGAATCGGCCCCATCTTCTACATTGATGTCTACCCCGTCTTCATTGATAATGATTCTTCCCGCTTCATCGTTGTCCCAGTTAAGGTCGTCTGGGCAGTTTTGGCATTTTAATTCGCCATCGCTGCCCATGACCCATAGGTAATCAACTATATCACTTCTATATAAATCTTTATCATTTTTGGTACTCCAACCAATGTTTCCTTTTACAGAAGCATCGAAGCCTACCACCATCCCCTCAGGAATATAGACGATGGTTCTTACCTCTTGGTTACGCATTTTCTCAGAAATTGCTGTGGTGAGGTAGTCATCTAGTACTAAATTTCCTTCTGAATAGGAGTAGCCGTACTGGATTTCTCCAGATCGTGCTCTGGCTTCTTCGAAGGAGCTACCATCGGCATCTTTTTTAATTTTCATGCGCACAATGCTATCCGTAGCCTTTTTTATGTCGAATTTGATATCCTCCGAATAAAGTAAGGCATTGCCTTCTTCGTCATAGACCATCTCCAGATCGTCAAACGTAAATCGATTGTCATACTCGATGTTCTCAGTGGAGCGCATGGAAATTTGCAAAGTATCTACAGGTGCGCTAGCGATTAATTGCTCGTTTACCGTGGTTGTTCCCGTAAATGCATGAGCTGCGGCTTGCCGTACACCTAATGCAATTAAGATGGCGATAGAGAGTAACCATAGCCCTAACAAACTAAACTTGGCAATATTCCCTATAGATTTTAGGTTGTTGACTAAAATTTTAAGTCCTAAATAGAGTACAAAGAAGAATGGGATTCCTACGGTAAAAAAGAGTAACACAGAGACCAGCCAAACCGGTGCACCAGTGGTATTTACAATATCATAGAAATCTACTCCAGGGAAATGTACTATATCTATCACTCCCACGGTAACGAGGCCTACAAAAAGACCAATAAGCGTGGCGGCACCAATTATAATCAATAGAATGCCAATGAATTTGCCAAATACCTTGAAGAGAAACATAAAGATATCTCCGATGGTATCAAAAAAGGTCTTGGAGCTGCTTTTGACCCTGTTGCCTACTTTTTCGTAGTCAACACTTTTCACTTTGTCTGCAACATCATCAAACCCCTCTTTTACTTTGCGTTCTATATTGCTGATGTTGACGGGCTCTCCCCGCATATCTAATTTTTGGGAAGTAGTAGCTGCTTCTGGTACCAAAATCCAAAGAAGGATGTAGGCAATTAAACCGAAACCGGTGAAAACGGCCAATAGGATAAAAATAAGTCGTATCCAAAGGGCATCGAAGCCTAGATAATGCTCTAATCCGGAACATACCCCACCAATATATTTGGCTTCCATATCACGGTATAACTTTCGTACGCGGCTAGTACTAGTTTTGGCCTTAGGTCTGGGCTCATCTTCAAAAATGTCCTCATCTACCATATAGTCTTCAGGCTGTCCCATGACGTTAATTACGGCGTCTACTTCTTTCTGAGTAATGACTTGCCGCTCATGCTCCATTTTTTCTGAGAATAGTTCTGCAATGCGGGCCTCAATATCAGCAATGATTTCATCGCTACCGGCGGTGCCAGAAAAAGATCGTTTAATTGATTCTAAATACCGCCTTAGCTTGTTGTACGCTTCTTCGTCTATGTGGAAGAAGGTATTCGCTAAATTTATATTTACTGTCTTGTTCATTTTTTATGTTTTAGTCCCCTTAGGGCTTACGAGTTGTTGGTTACCAAGTTTACTGCATTTCTAAGTTCGTCCCAGGTGCCATTAAGTTCTTTTAGGAACAGTTGGCCCGTTTCCGTCAGTGCATAATATTTTCGGGGCGGCCCCGAAGTGGATTCTTCCCAACGATAGTTGAGTAATCCCGCATTTTTTAACCGAGTTAGTAAAGGATAAATCGTACCCTCCACCACAAGCATTTTTGCGTCTTTTAAGGCTCCGAGAATTTCAGAAGCGTATTTGTCTTCTTCTCGCAAAATAGAGAGAATACAATACTCCAGAACCCCTTTCCGCATTTGTGCTTTTGTGTTTTCTATATTCATAACTTCATGGTTCTAATTAATTTACTGTTCGTTTTTACTGGCTTCCAACGGTCCCCTGTGATGAGCAGGGGGCCTGGAAACTTTTTTGGTTGATTGATCCTCTGTTTAGTGAGGTTGTTGATTGATGATGATTGTTACTGTTCGTTTTTTGATGATTGATTAAACTCCTAATTTTTATGTAGGCTAATAACACGTGTTATTGTCCAATTCGATTCATTTTTCTTCCATATGGTGATAAACCTACTGGGTTGAGACACCGCATCTGGTTCTTGGCTGTTATAAAACTTATGAAGCCCCATTTCAACGGCTCCATAGCCTGGAATTTCATGTACTTCTACACTATTGGGAACCAAAGTTCTAGTCACTTTACCACAAATATTCTTTTCAATACTTTCTAACACCAAGTCCTTAGAGGTTGCCAAGCCCGCGGAATCGTGATAGAATTCAAGGTCTTCATCCATTAACCTTCGCTGCGTTTCCATATCACAGGTGTTATAGGCGCTGAAGAGTTCATTATCCAAAGCTAAAATGGTCTTGTATAATTCCGAATCTTCTGCCACTTGTGCACTTGCAAAAGACAAGTACAACATACTTAAGGCGAAGGTAATGGTGAAATATCGTTTCATTATTTGATGAATTTAATAGTGAAAGGATATTGAAAACGCTCACCTTCATTGGTTCTAATAGTAGCCAGGATGGTATACACTACGTTAATAACAACCAAGGCTGCGTGCAATAGACCGCTAATCCCTGCAGGCCAAAGCCATCTACCAAATCTAAAATCGTCACTACTTATGTGAATATCTAGATTGTTTAAATCGCTTAATCGGTGAATGCCCCAAAAATTTCCATCGAATACATCCGGGAAGAATCCAATAAAAAATGGAATGCTTATGATACTCGCAATAACGGAATATAACAAGATGCTTATTTGAAAATTCAAGGCTTGTTTGCCATTATAATCTACAAATTCATGTTCCTTTTTGTTCGCTGTCCATAGAATGAGTGGAAAGATGAAATTCCCAAAAGGAATAAAGTACTTAGAAAAGGTAGAGGCGTGTATAATCGCCGATAAATTACGTTCATGTTTGGTTAATACGGTTGCCATTTTGATTGATGATTAAATAGATTACCTATTAGCTTACCATGCAAATATATATCTAAAAGATGGTACTATG
>CAZRPJ010000087.1:0-6540 GCA_964601965.1 uncultured Croceivirga sp. | reverse complement strand
TTGAAGAAATCATTAGCAGATTGCATTGCACATGGATTGCTCCAATTCGTAGTGGGACCATGCTTCCAACCTTTAAAAATCAAATGATAACTATTTTTAAGATTACCAGTCATTGATGCTGCCCAACTAACGGGTGTTAGTTCATCATACTCGCCACTTATTAAAAGAACAGGTATATCACTTTTTACAGGTTTATTCTCTAATTCATCAACTTTTTTAACGCTCCAAATAGAACAAACTTCGTCTTTAAAAACGGCTGGTGACAAACCTTTCACCGCAGCGTATTTAGTTGTTTCATTCGAGATTCGCTCCTGAGAATTAAATGGGTTTTCTTCTGCACACCAGACCGATAAACGCATTCCCATTCCAATCCCACCTCCAGGTTCTTCGAATAAATATTGTAGCTGCTTTTTTACTGAAGACAAATCATTATTGAGAAGTTTATTTATTTCAAAAGGGATGTTGGGTACACCGCCTGTAGAAGCTGAAGAAAAAACAGTTATTAAGTCCTTTCCTTTAAGATAAAAAGACTCTAATTTTCCGGAAGTAGGATTTTCTACTTCAACCAGAAGAGGATTACGTGTTTTATCTTCTAAATAAGCTAGGAAACGACTTTTAATATTAGGAAAGGCACTATTACAACTAGCGGTGGTTTCGCAATCTGCCAATAATTTATCCAATACCCCTAAAAGATTGCTTACACTTTCTTCATCATAATTTACTTCTAATGGAAGAGGTGAATCCATCACAACACTTCTAATTTTATTAGGATAGTCTCGTAATAAGACCTGCCCTATTTTAGTGCTGTAGGACATGGTCAGTAGATTATATTTTTTAATTCCTAAAACTTCCACTAAGTCATTGATATCCGCAGCAATTTGATTGGTTGTGTAATAATTTAGGTCAATGGCGTTCTTCCGAAATTTTTCTCTGCATTTTTCGGCTGCATTTTTAAAAAGGCTATCGGTTTTGGAAGCATCAGCATTGGGAAGATTGGATAAATAAATTGCTTCTGACCATTCAGGACAGTCTAGACTTGGGTTTGCGTATTGTGTTCCTCTTTGCTCGAATAAAATAAAATCTCGATCATCAAGATACCTATAGTATTTCATGTATTTTGACGCACGCATGGTAGTATAACCAGGTCCTCCCACGGTATAAATAATCGGATCGGGTTTGGGGTTATTACTTCGACTTTTAAAAATATATATTGGTAATTTTATTTTATTACCGTCTGGCTTTTCTCTATTTTCTAAAACTTCTAAATATCCAAAAGTATAGTCTTGACCTTGGGGGATGTCATGTGTGGTCTCCTCAGATTCTGTGAAAGTTGGGGTGAATTGAGTATTTGTATTAATATATGATAAAGACGAAAGAAAAAGAGATATAAAAAAAGCTATGGTAAAATACTTCATACAAAAATTTATTAGTTCTACTGGGGTACAAAGTAAATAGCGATCAAGTTCTTAAACATTCACATTTGTTAAGAAATTGCTTGTTTTTTAATTCTACTTAGACTTTGCTCTGAAACTCCTAAGTAGGAAGCGATGTACTTTTGAGGTACGCTGTGAATTAGACTAGGGCTTTTCTTCATTAAAAGCTGATATTTTTCCACCAAATTATGAAGTTGCATGTTCGCCAATTTCTCAACGGTAGCTAGAAAAGCTTTCTCTGCCAAGATTCTGCCTAGGGCCTCCAATTGATGCGATTTATTGTAGAGGTTTAAAAGATCTTTCTTTTGAAATTCAAAATATACAGTATGCTCTAAGGTCGTAATATATAGTTCGCCGGGTTCTCCAGTTAAAAAGCTATTGAAATCTGTGGCAAACCAATTTGCTAAATAGAAATGATGGGTATGTTCTTTACCGTCCAGGATCTTATAACCACGAAGTAGCCCTTTTTTTAAGAATAAGATTTTTTCTGTAGGCTTATTAGACTGAAATAATACTTGATTCTTTTTGGCTTCTCTTTCTGTTGCAATGCTTAGTAAGAGATCATAACTTTCATCAGAAAACGCTATGTGGGTCTGGATGGTTTCTTTCATATAACTATAGGGAAGCTTATTTCATCACTTATTTAAAAGGGATATGCTAATTATTCCGTTAAGTGAACTTTACATGTTATGAAGTAAAGAATTTTTTACGGTATTTCTATGCCTTAATGATCCGTTTCGTAAATGGTAGTTCCAAAGCCTTGTTAAGCGGAAGATTACCGACCGATATTCATTAAAACACTTATTACGAAGGATTCATCGATTTAATAATTTGCACTTAAATCCCTCTTTTAGTAGATAACCGAAGGTTTATACGTCTCATAGACAAAGACCTGGAAGCCTTAGTAGGCCATTGGTTATACTACAACAAGTCTTAATAAAAAATTGCATCATGTTCTCCTGAAGAAATCTTTTTTAGGCATACACTTGCTTACCTAATAATATTATGTATATTTACCTAATAGTATTATGTAAATATCAAAGGGTTTTTAAGACCACCGCGCATAAGAGTTAGCTAAAATCCTGCTAGAATATGATAAAATTAACTAGACTATAAATGGATAAAGAGATTTTAATCCAAATGAAATCCGTCTATAAATACCATTATACGAACAGTTTGGAAACAGCTGCCCTAAATGGTATTGACCTTAAAATTCAACGGGGAGAATTTGTAGCCATTATGGGCCCCTCTGGAAGTGGAAAATCAACTTTGCTCAATGTCATGGGTATGATTGATAAAATGGACAAAGGTTCCTATCTTTTTCAGGACACCGAAATCAACGGCCTTCACCAAAAGGAACGAGCGAACATTCGTAAGGGTACCATAGGATTTATTTTTCAAAGCTTTAACCTTATAGATGGACTCACCGCATTCGAGAATGTAGAATTACCCCTGTTATATCTTAATATCTCCAGAGCTGAACGAAAGCGACGTGTTGAAAAAGCACTTGAATCTTTAGAGATGATGCACAGAAAGGATCATTATCCGCAACAACTATCAGGTGGTCAGCAACAACGTGTTGCCATTGCCCGTGCGGTTGTAATTAGACCAAAATTGATTTTGGCCGATGAACCTACCGGAAATCTGGATTCAAAAAACTCCTTGTCCGTGATGAACATTTTGAAGGAATTACATTCCACTGGATCTAGTATCGTTATGGTTACCCATTCTCAAGAAGATGCCGCCTTCGCAGAAAGAACTATACAACTCTTCGATGGGAATATTTTAAATAATGAAAACCAACATATAAAAGCAGTATAAAATGGCAACAAAAGCATTAGTAGCCGCCTCTACAAAACCTATGGTGTTAAGTATTCTTTCCCATGGTGAAAATTATGGCTACAATATCATACAACAAGTAGAACACATGTCTAGTGGGGAATTACAATGGACAGATGCTATGCTCTATCCTGTTTTAAAGCGCATGGAAAAGGAAAACCTCATTACTTCCCGATGGGTACAGACAGATTCTGGTCGTAAACGGAAGTATTACAAAATAACAGACGCCGGTCTGGATAAACTAGAAGAGGAAAAAACACAGTGGATAAATGTTAATTCAACTTTCCAATTGCTTTGGAATAACGGTAGCTCAAATTCAGGTTTGGAAATTCAAATGGGTTAAAAATGAAATCAGAAAACTTCAATATTGATGTTGCTTTAGAACAATGGCAAAAATCCCTGCTTAAGTTCCAGGGGATCGATCCTGAATTTGCGGAAGAACTGGCTTCTGGACTGCTGGACAGATATGAAGCCCTATTGGAAGATGGCTATACAGCGGAAGAAGCCTTTGAGATTGCAAAGAAAAAGACTCTAAAAGATCCTTCGATGCTCTCCGATGAAATATCTCGCGTAAGGGGTACCGGCAATGGGCTGCTGAATGATTTGCGTTTCATGTTGCCTAATTATCTCAAGATAGGCTGGCGAAATTTGAGTAGGAAAAGCTTTTATAATGGAATTAATTTGGTGAGCCTTACCATAGGAGTCGTTTGTGCTACACTGGCGATTCTGTATATAGATTACGAGACAAGTTTTGATGAATTTGTGCCTGAATCTGACCGTATCTACAGAGTGGGGCAAAGCCTAAGATCTCAAGAATATAGTATGATTGCTTTTGAGGATTATTATAGTGCAACCGATAAAAACCAACTAATACACATTAACGCTATTAAAGATACCAAAGGTGTAGCTGATGCCTGCCACTTTTTCATATTTGATCAACCCCAGGTGGTCCGAAAAGAGGAAGAGAAGTTGCCCACGTTCAATATCCTCCAAACGAATACTCCAAAAGCTTTTTTAGAAATTTTTGATTGGCCCATCGTACAAGGATCAAAAGAACAATTCATTCAAAATCCAAACAGCGTTCTTTTAACCGAAACCGAAGCTAACCGGTTTTATGGAAGTTCTTGGAAGTGGGATGAGATCGCGGGGACGGTGCTTCAACTAGATACCATAACCTATACCGTCACAGGAATCTTGCGGGATGTGCCTTCTAATTCTCATTTTAATTTCAATGTGGCAATTCATCAAAATAAGATTGATTATTGGGGCGCGAGAACCTACGTTAAAGCTGAAAAAAATAGTGATGCTTCTTCAATAAAAACAAATCTCGACAATAACATAAGTAAGATCAATCCAAGACTTGCAGGCAGTGAACTTTTTGGGGGATACATTTTGGATGCATTGGCTGATATCCATCTTAACTCAAACAAATTATACGAAATGAAACCGCCAGGTGACAAACGCTATCTGTATATTTTTGGCATCATTTCTTGTATCGTCCTTTTTCTTACTACCAGTAATTATACGAATCTATCTATTGCCATGAACGCAAGCCGAATGCGTGAGATAGGGATGCGTAAAATATTTGGGGCCGGCAGAATGGGTATTTCCAAGCAATTCATTTTGGAAGCCATGCTCATTTCCCTTTTGTGTGCTCCACTCGTCATACTCTTGTTGGCGGTGGTAATACCCAAACTAAACGATTTTATGGGTGTTGCCCTTGTCGAGGATTTTTGGACTGATGTAAGTTTTTGGATGCTACTGTTTGGCCTATTGATAATCGTTGGATTCTTATCTGGACTTTACCCTTCACTATTCTTAAGTGGTAATAAAATCACTAGATTATTCAAAGGTGATATTGCAGAAGGTCAAAATAGTGGTTTTACCACAAGAAAAGCTATTATCACTTTTCAATTTGGATTGCTCATTGGATTATGTAGCCTAACACTTTTTGTTAATAATCAATTACGTTATATAAGTAATAAAGACCTTGGTTACCAGAAAGAGCATATATTGTATGTAGACATCAACAGTGACTGGGATACTTTTAAGGTTTTTAAGAATGAACTAACATCTATTTCTGGTATTTCTGGAGTTGGCTCCGGAAGTAATATGGGTACTATGCCCTACAATCAAACAACGTATCAATTGCAGGGTACCAATAAGGTTTTTGATGATGCTTACAACTTGTATCTAGACTATGCATCTTTAAAACTACATGGTATACAAACCAATATACAAGAGTATTTAGACAATCCGCTGCAAGCGCCAAAAAATTTGGTATTGATAAATAATACCGCTGCGAATAGACTCTCTAAAGCTTTTAATATCCCTATACCAGAACTCATAGGAAAAACGATAATTGAAGAACCAGAATATACCGATGAAGAAACTGGTGAAGTGGGCTTTCCTTTTCAGATAGGCGGTTTTATGGACGATATTAACGTTTTTTCTCTTAAGGAAAAGGTTACTCCTATGTTCGTTAGAATTTATAATGAATCTCAATATGCCTATTTAGCGGCTATCCGTTATGATCCGCGTATCTCAGATGATATTTTGCGAAATGTGGAAGAAGTTTTTACCAAATTAAAGCCTAATGATGCCTTTATTTACTCATTCCTTGCACAAGACGTAAACGACTTATATGAGCAAGAACAGAAAATAGGCAACCTCTGTGTCTATTTCAGCCTTGTAGCTTTCCTAGTAGCAATAATCGGCCTAATTGCTTTAACTTCTTATTTAACCATGTTAAAGCGCAAGGAGATTGGAATGCGTAAGATTTTAGGCTCCTCCACCTTTGATATTATTAAATTATTCAACAAAGAATATGTGGGTCTTTTATTGATCGCATTTGTTGTAGCTGCACCAATTACTTACTATGGAGTCTCAGAATGGTTGTCAACATTTGCATACCGAATAGACATCAATTTATTAATATTTCTCTTTGCTGCCCTTTTAACTCTTCTAATAAGCAGCACAGCAGTTAGCCTAGTAACAATGCGTGTTGTTAGCGGGGAAGCAGTCGAAGCACTCCGCGAAGAGCAATAAATCGAAATACCATCAAAAACGAACAACGCAATACCCTAATTTATGGGTTAATTGTACAGGTTTAATAATACATAGATTCTGAAAATGAAATTCTATTAATTATTCTCTTTAATCAGTTCTTGAATTAGACTAATACCATATTTTGTGGCATTTCCATTTTGATTATTTGATAAAACAACCACTCCCAAATGTTGACTGGGAGCTATTATTACAATACTGG
>CAZRPJ010000086.1:4770-6601 GCA_964601965.1 uncultured Croceivirga sp. | reverse complement strand
CTTCTGGAGCAGCATCTTCTGTAGCTGGCGCCTCTTCAACAGCAGGAGCTTCTTCAGCAGCCGCTTCTACCGGCGCTTCCGCCTCTGCAGTCGCTTCTTCTGCTACTTCCTCTACTTCAGGTTCTGGTTGCTGAGAAGCGATACGCTTTTCATTCACCTCTTTTTCAGCAGCTAGCGCCTGTGCTTTCGCTTCGGCTTCCGCTTTGCTCAATCCGTCACGCTTTGCTTGAACTTTTGCTTCTTTCTCTTCCAACCAAGCAGTAAATCTTTTTTCTGCTTCTGCCTCATCAAAGGCTCCTTTCTTTACACCATCTAAAAGGTGTTTCTTCATTAGCACCCCTTTGTAACTAAGAATAGCACGTGCTGTATCTGTAGGCTGTGCACCATTGTGCAACCATTTTACAGAACCGTCTACATCTAGGTTAATGGTAGCTGGGTTGGTGTTTGGATTGTAGGTTCCTAATTTTTCAAGGAATTTTCCGTCTCTTTTAGAACGAGCATCGGCAGCCACGATCCAATAAAATGGTTTTCCTTTTTTTCCGTGGCGTTGTAATCGAATTCTAACTGGCATATCACATTAATTTGTAGGGTGCCCGACCCTGGTTACTAATTCTTTTTTCGCTTTTAGCGGCTGCAAAAATACATTAATTCCCCTATTCTACAATACTTTACTGTTACTTTTTAATGGTTAATAACTCCTTACAACTCCATTTTAGAAAAAAAAGGAGTTTCGCTACTTTTATCTGTTCCAATTTCCATGTATGTACCTGATTTTTGATACAGAAACTACCGGCCTTCCAAAACGCTATGACGCCCCAATTTCAGACACTGAAAATTGGCCAAGATGTGTGCAAATTGCTTGGCAATTGCACGATGGCATGGGAAATTTAATTTCTCATGAAGACTACCTCATCAAGCCCGATGGTTTCAATATCCCCTATGAATCAGAACAAATTCACGGAATCTCCACGGCCCTAGCAGAACAAGATGGGATTCCGCTAGCAGAAGTATTGGATAAATTCAATGAAGCTTTGGCAAAGGCCACCTTTGTTGTTGGCCAGAATGTAGATTTTGATATTAAGGTGATGGGATGCGAGTTCTTCCGAGAAGCGGTAGAAAATCCGTTGCAAGAACTACCAGTGCTTGATACCTGTACGGAGCATACGGCTGCCCTTTGCCAGATTCCTGGAGGTAGAGGAGGTAAATTTAAACTCCCCACCTTAACTGAACTGCATCAATACCTTTTTGGCGCCCCCTTTGCTGAAGCACACAATGCCACGGCAGATGTTGAGGCCACCACGCGTTGCTTTTTGGAATTAGTACGTAAGCAAGAGTTTACCCAGGAACAATTAGATGTACAGCCCGATTATTTTGAGGCATTTTCAAGGGCCAATCCGCAGGAGATTCAGCTCATTGGACTAAAACACATTAACCTACGTGCAGCTTCTAAAAAAATAGCCGATGCCCTATGGGAAAAAGATACTGGCACTACCACAGAAGCGACAATTACAGAAAATTTAGCATCGCTTGCAGAGGTCCCTTTCGTACACCTCCATAACCACTCCCAATTTTCGGTCCTACAATCCACCATGAGTACCAAAGATCTTGTGCAACTGGCTGCCGAAAATAATATGCCTGCCGTAGCGCTTACAGATCACGGGAACATGATGGGAGCCTTCCATTTTGTAAAGGAAATTAAAGCACACAATAAGGCCGTAAAAGCCCAGCATGAAGAGGCGCTAGAAAAGGGAGAAACTCCTGAAGGGACCGAAATAAAACCCCTAATTGGTTGTGAGTTTTTTGTTTGTGAAGATCACACCAACAAATCTGT
>CAZRPJ010000086.1:0-4670 GCA_964601965.1 uncultured Croceivirga sp. | reverse complement strand
TTGCTATGGTGGAAAGAAACGTTTGGCGACGATTTTTATTTAGAAATAATGCGCCACGGTCAAGAAGATGAAGACCGCGTAAATCAGGTATTGCAACAATTCGCCAAACAACATGCTGTAAAACTGGTCGCTTCAAACAACACCTATTACGGGAACAAGGAAGATGCCGAAGCACATGATATTTTGCTTTGCGTAAAAGACGGTGAACTGGTGAACACCCCTATTGGTCGTGGGAGAGGGTACCGGTATGGTTTGCCAAATCAAGAATACTACTTTAAGTCTTCTGAGCAAATGAAGGAATTGTTCAAAGACTTACCCGAAGCCATTTTAAACCTACAAGAGTTAGTAGACAAAGTAGAAGGGTACGATTTAGCCCGAGACGTGCTGCTGCCAAAATTTGAAATCCCTCAAGAGTTTCAGGTGGCAGAAGACGCCCAAGATGGGGGGAAACGAGGTGAAAATGCCTATCTACGTCATATAGCCTACGAAGGTGCTAAAGAGCGCTATGGAACTATTACTCCAGAGATTGAAGAACGGATCGATTTTGAGCTAGGGACCATCGCGAATTCTGGCTATCCTGGCTATTTCTTAATTGTAGAAGATTTTATTAGAGAAGCAAGAAATATGGGGGTTTCCGTGGGGCCTGGACGAGGGTCTGCTGCGGGATCTGTAGTGGCTTATTGCCTAAAGATCACCAATATAGATCCTATTAAATACGACTTGCTTTTTGAGCGATTCCTAAATCCAGATAGGGTGTCTATGCCTGATATCGATATTGATTTTGATGACGAAGGTCGAGGTAAGGTTATGGACTATGTGATTAACAAATACGGTGCTAACCAAGTGGCACAAATAATCACCTATGGTACCATGGCGGCGAAATCATCGATACGGGATACGGCCAGGGTATTGGACTTGCCATTAAATGATGCCGATAGGATTGCAAAACTGATCCCAACCATGGGAAAACTGGGTAAAATCTTTGGTAAAGAAGAAGCCGAGCTAAAGAAAAAGTTCCGTGCCGATGACATGCTTAAGATTAACCAACTCCTCAACATTGCCGAAACCGATGATCTGGAGGGGCGCACAGTAAACATGGCGCGGGTTTTGGAAGGATCTGTTAGAAATACAGGGATTCATGCCTGCGGGGTAATTATTACCCCAGACGATATTACCAATTTTGTACCGGTAGCAACAGCAAAAGATTCTGATCTGTACGTTACCCAGTTTGATAACTCGGTGGTGGAAGATGCCGGGCTTCTTAAAATGGATTTCTTGGGCCTAAAGACGCTCACCCTTATTAAGGATACTGTAAAAATTGTAAAAGCCAGAACAGGGATTGAGCTTATTCCAGATGATTTTCCGTTGGATGATGAAAAGACCTACGAGCTGTTTCAACGTGGTGAAACCGTGGGTATCTTTCAGTATGAATCGCCTGGGATGCAAAAGCACATGAAGAGTCTAAAACCTACTGTTTTTGACGATCTCATTGCCATGAATGCGCTCTATCGCCCGGGACCTATGGAGTACATTCCCAGCTTTATTGCCAGAAAGCACGGGGAAGAAGAAATTACCTATGACCTTCCAGAGATGGAAGAGTTCTTAAAAGATACTTACGGGATCACTGTTTATCAAGAACAGGTGATGCGGCTCTCTCAAAAACTTGCAGGTTTCTCTAAAGGTGATGCCGATGTTTTGCGTAAAGCAATGGGTAAAAAGATTTTTGCCTTGCTACAAAAACTAAAGCCGCAGTTCTTAGACGGCGGCGAAAAGAATGGGCACCCACGTGAAATCCTCGAAAAAATCTGGAAAGATTGGGAAGCCTTCGCTTCCTATGCTTTTAATAAAAGTCATTCTACCTGTTATGCCTATATCGCCTACCAAACGGCGTATTTAAAAGCACACTACCCTTCAGAATATATGGCGGCCGTGCTTTCAAACAATATGAATGATATTAAGCAGGTGACCTTCTTTATGGAAGAATGCAAGCGTATGGGCTTAGAAGTTTTGGGACCAGACGTGAATGAATCTTATTACAAATTTGCGGTGAACAAACAGAATGCCGTGCGTTTTGGCATGGGGGCCATAAAAGGAGTAGGTAGGGCTGCCGTAGAAGCCATTGTAGAGGAACGCAAGGAAAACGGTGCATTTCGCTCCGTGTTTGACATGGCCAAACGCATTGACTTGCGAGCAGCCAATAAAAAAGCATTTGAAAATCTAGCTTTGGCTGGCGGATTCGATTCTTTTAATAACACCCACCGCGCACAGTATTTTCATCAAGAAGGAGACGGGGTTAGTTTTTTAGAGAAAGTAATTCGCTACGGCGCCAAATACCAAGAAAACCAGAATTCTTCGCAAGTCAGTTTATTTGGTGAAGCCAGCGAAGTACAAATTCCAGAACCAGAAGTACCCCCTTGTGACGACTGGGGCACCATGGAAAAATTACGAAAGGAAAAAGAAGTGGTAGGCATCTACATTTCTGGCCATCCTTTGGACGATTTTAGAAAAGAAATCAACGCCTTTTGCAATACCAACATTTCTGTATTTAAAGATGAATTAGAAGGCTATGTGAATAGAGAGCTCACTTTTGCAGGTGTTATCACAGACGTGCAACACAGAGTGTCTAAAAACGGCAAGGGCTGGGGGTTGTTCACAGTAGAAGACTACACCGACACCCACGAGTTCCGAATTTTTGGAGAGGAATATCTCAAGTTCCGGCATTTCTTAATGATTAACTCATTTATACATATTAAGGTATTTGTAAGAGAAGGATGGGTAAACCGGGAAACAGGTAAAAAGGGAGACCCGCGATTGCAGTACAATGAATTTAAGCAGCTACAAGACGTTATGGAGGCCTACGCGAAGAAGCTTACCATTAAATTAAACGTAGCCAACCTGCAAGAAAAACGCATTAAAGCCTTAAAGGACACGCTTTCGCAACACAAAGGCAAGCACCCCATAAATTTTGTGATTTACGAAATGGAAGAAGAGATAAAGCTTAATTTATCGAGCCGCAAACAAAAAGTTGCGATCAACACAGACCTTTTAAAGGTGCTGGAAGAACAAGAAGTACACTATAAATTAAACTAGTATTGGATTTTTCAATCCTTTGATAACCAAAATAGATGCTAATTCGGTAAGGAATAGGCACTCTATTTGACTAACTTTGCGAATTATAAATACACAGATATGGCACTAGAAATAACAGACGCATCCTTTGATGAAGTAGTACTAAAAAGTGATAAACCAGTAATGGTAGATTTTTGGGCTGCCTGGTGTGGTCCTTGCCGTATGGTAGGTCCTATCATTGAAGAGGTGAGCCAAGAATATGATGGAAAAGCAGTTGTAGGAAAGGTAGACGTAGATGCCAATCAGCAATTTGCTGCGAAATACGGAGTACGTAATATCCCAACAGTGTTGGTATTTAAAGATGGTGAAATTGTAAGTCGTCAGGTAGGGGTTTCTCCTAAGAAAGCCTATACAGACGCTATAGATGCTGTCTTATAGCAGACAATAACTTCGTTAAATTTTAAAAAAGGCCTGGTGATATCCAGGCCTTTTTCGTTTATCTTCGGGAACAATGGATGTAAAATCTGAATTACATAAAGCGCCCTTATTTCAAAATCTAGAACTCTTGGCCAACCAAGTGGTGGAAGGTTTTATTAGTGGTATTCACAAGAGTCCGTTCCATGGTTTTTCCGCAGAATTTGCAGAACATAAAATTTACAATACAGGAGAGAGTACCAAACACATAGATTGGAAACTGTATGCACGCACCGATAAATTGTACACCAAGCGCTATGAAGAAGAGACCAATTTGCGGTGTCATATGATCTTAGACAACTCGGCGTCTATGTACTACCCTGCGGTAAAAGAACTCTCTTTGCAGCATTTGAATAAAATGGGATTTGGGGTTTTAGCCATCGCTGCGGTAATGAACCTTTTAAAAAAGCAACGCGATGCTTTTGGCTTAAGTGTTTACGGAGAAACCAATAGTTTCTATGCCCCAGAAAAAAGCAGTGAGCGTCATTACCAACTCTTATTGTCGCAACTAAATCACCTAGTAGCTACCAACCAAGGAGAAGCGCGCTCACGAACCTACCATTACCTGCATCATATCGCAGAAAAAATCCACCGCCGTAGCCTCATCTTTGTGTTTTCGGACCTATTTCAGACAGAAGTAGAAGAAGAAAAGTTGTTTGAAGCGCTGCGCCACCTAAAATACAACAAGCACGAAGTGGTGCTCTTTCATATTTTAGACCAACGTTTAGAACAAAACTTTGATTTCGATAATGCCCCTAAGCGCTTTATAGATGTAGAAACCGGGCAACATATTGATTTACATGCAGAAAATATCAAAGAAGCCTACCAGAAAGAATTGGCCAATTACTTGAATGCGCTTCAATTAAAATGCATGCAATATAAAATTCGCTATGTAGGGGTAGATATTGCCGCTTCATTTGCCACGGTCTTAAATACTTTTCTGGTGGAACGACAAAAATTTGTTTGAGCAAAAAAAAGTTTTGTTGATACCAAAAGATGTAGGTATATTTGCCCTCGCTTTGCAAAAAGCAATATTGAACAAGATTTGAATTTGGCTGTTGCCAAAGTCTTTAAAAGATAAAATCATTGGTCTGGTAGTTCAGTTGGTTAGAATACCTGCCTGTCAC
>CAZRPJ010000085.1:0-6609 GCA_964601965.1 uncultured Croceivirga sp. | reverse complement strand
GTAGCGAGAGGGGGACTTGAACCCCCGACCTCAGGGTTATGAATCCTGCGCTCTAACCACCTGAGCTACCTCGCCATGGTGTTTTTAGCGGCTGCAAATATACTGGTTAATTTCTGCTACTTCAAAATTCATCTTTATTTTATTAATTGCAATTTATTTTTTTATATTTCCAAAATATAGAACGACTACAATAAAAGCAGCACGCATGAGCGATAAGACGAAGTTTGAGATAGAATTTGTAATTCAATCGTCTCCTCAATTACTATATAATTATATATCTACACCTTCAGGACTCTCTGAATGGTTTGCAGATAATGTGAATTCTCGTGGAGAATTGTTCATTTTTATTTGGGATGGGGCAGAAGAAGAGGCTAGATTACTAAAACGTAAAAGTGATGAGTTTGTGCGTTTTGCATGGGAGGATAATGACGACGATAGCTTTTTTGAAATGCGAATCATCGTAGACGAAATTACCAAAGACGTTTCCCTCTTTATTTCTGATTTTGCCGAAGAAGATGAAATGGACGAAGCAAAAATGCTTTGGCAAAACCAAATCGCCGATTTAAAACAGGTATTGGGTTCTACCTAAAAACTTGCCAAACAACCCGTATCTTTGCGCTCTTAAAAAAAGGGGAGCACCATGGTGAATTTTAACGGAGCACTTTTAGAAGAAGACACGCACTTTATTAACCATAAAAATCGTGGCTTTTTACAGGGCGATGTACTTTTTGAAGAGGTACGTGCCGTTAATGGGCAGCTCTTTTTCTGGGAGGAACATTATTTTAGGTTGATGGCCAGCATGCGCATCTTGCGGATGGATATTCCTATGGATTTTACCATGGAATTTTTAGAAGAAGAACTTTCTAAAACATTAGAAGCAAACAACTTACAAGGGGTTTCTGCGATTGTTACTTTAGCGGTCTACAGAGAAGCCTCTAAGGATAAATCCGTTTCATTTGTAGTATCTACAAGGCCGCTAGAAACTCCTTTTTACACACTTTCCGATGCGGACTACGAGGTAGAATTGTTCCGGGATTATTTTGTGAATAAGGACATGCTGTCGCAATTAGATACCAACCAAAAAACCTTGGAAGTCGTTGCCCAGATCTTTGCCGAAGAAAATAACTATGCAGACTGCCTTTTGCTTAATTCAGAAAAGCAAGTGGTAGGCGCTTTAGGAGGGACGCTGTTCTTAGTAAATGGACAAAACATTAAAACATCACCACTTACGGACGGAGCCAAAAACAGGGTCTTGCGCAAAGTGTTGATGGCTTTAATTGAAGACTTAGAAACCTATACACTTACTGAAGAAGCCATCTCACCCTTTGAGTTACAAAAAGCTGATGAACTCTTTGTAGTTTCTATAGAAACCGGGTTGCAACCTATTACAAAGTACCGCAAGAAAACCTTTGAAACGGCCGTATGCCGTGACTTGTTAGGAAAATTGAATGCAAAAATTAAGCTAACTAATTTAAAATAGGGTTTTCTGGAGAATTAGACCAGATTAAGTATTCTCCGCCCAGCTCAATCATTTTCTCTTTCCAAAATGCAGCGCTGGATTTTTGAATGATATCACTCTGATATTCATTCTGGACCACTACCCAAGATTTAGAAGTAAGCTCTTGGTCTAATTGCAGCGATGCCCAACCGCTGTACCCTAAAAAGAAGCGGATGTCTTTTTCTGTAATGGTGTTGGAGTTAATGAGTTCAATAATATTCTCAAAATCGCCACCCCAGTAGATTCCATCAGAGATTTCAATACTATCGGCAATTAAATGAGGCACTTTATGAATAAAGTATAAGTTGTCCTGTTCTACAGGGCCCCCGTTAAATACTTTTAGTGGAACTTCAATTTCAGAAACCAGATCGCAGATGTCATATTCCAAGGGCTTATTTAGGATAAAGCCCACCGCACCCTCGGCATTGTGTTCTGCCAATAGTACCACGGAACGATTAAAGGAGACATCTCCTGTAAGCGCCGGTTCTGCAATTAATAATTTCCCTTTTTTCGGTTGTAATTCCACGGGTATTGTTCTCTACTACAAATAAATGTAATGTTTTAAATGCGAACTACAAAAGGCCATAAAAACAAAAAGCACCTCGTTAGTAACGAAGTGCTTTGTAGCTATTAGAAACCTATTATTTAGTTTACTGCATCGCTTAAGTCAGAACCTGCCTTAAACTTTACTACATTTTTAGCAGCAATTTTAATAGTTTGACCAGTCTGTGGGTTTCTTCCCTCTCTAGCGTTTCTTTTAGAAACTGACCATGATCCAAAACCTACTAAAGAAACCCTGTTTCCTTTTTTTAGTGATCCTTCAACATTGCCCAAGAAAGATTCCAATGCTTTTTTAGCAGCTGCTTTGGTGATGCCAGCATCAGCTGCCATAGCATCGATTAACTCTGTTTTGTTCATAATTGAATTAAATTAATTGTTGTTAAAATTATTTTAATGCTGAACAAATTTATACGGAATTGCGTCCGAACCAAGTAAAATCAAGGGAAATCGGGGTTTTTGTTGATAACTTGGATGGTTTGTTGATAAAAGCGACCTATTTTGGCCATTTCTCCTTAGCCCAATGACCATGCGGGTTACAGCGCATAGGCTTCTTTTTTAAACTGAAAACCATTTAAGACTGCCTTGGTAGGCATTTTTCGCTTGCCAGGAAGCTGTAATTCTAAAACAGAAATAAAGCCATCTGAAACGGCAATCTTTAAATCTGTTTTACTGCTAAGCACGCTACCTATTTTATAGGAATGATTCGTTTTCTCTACCGCTACCTTGTACAATTTTACCACCAAGGGTGTTTCTCCGTTCTGGATAGTTGTCCAAGCCACAGGATAGGGAGAAAGCCCTCTCACAAAATTGTAAACGGTCTCTGCATTCCACTGCCAATCTATTTTACAATCGTCTCTAAATATCTTTGGTGCTGGTTTTAATGCTTCGCTTTCTTTTTGCTTGGTGGGAATTGCCGCTCCCTGAGCTATTAGTTGTACTGTTTCTACAATGACCTCGGCGCCTAATTCCATTAATTTATCATGCAAGCTGCCGGCGTCTTCGTCTGGTGCTATGTCAATAGCCCGCTGTAGCAAAATAGCCCCGGTATCTATTTTATCATCTATAAAGAAAGTGGTTACGCCTGTTTTGGTTTCTCCATTAATAAGAGCCCAATTAATAGGAGCCGCACCACGGTATTGCGGTAATAAAGAAGCATGCAGATTAAAAGTACCATAGGTGGGCAATTGCCAAACTACTGCTGGTAACATTCTAAAAGCGACCACTACTTGTAAAGTACCATTCCACGCTTTAAGGGCTTCTAAAAATTCTTCGTCCTTTAAATTTTTTGGCTGCAATACGGGAATGCCTTGTGCCACTGCATATTGCTTAACAGCAGATTCGTGAATTTTTCTTCCACGCCCAGCTGGTCTGTCTGGAGCGGTAATCACTCCCACAACCTCATAGCCCGTGGTCACCAATTTGGCAAGGCCAGCCACCGCAAAATCGGGCGTACCCATAAAGACAATTCGTATGGCTGGATTAGGTGAGGTCATAGCAGTTATTTTCATTTAAAGTCAGAATACCGTCTTCTAATAATTCGCGCAACAAAGCTACTACTTTGCTTTCAGGTGCCTCCAAAAGTTGTACCAAATCTCTGGAGCTTTTGGGCTCTTTCCCTAGCGCTGCTATGATGGCTTCTTTTAGATCACGCTCAGTATTCGTACTTTTTAATCGACTCCTGCACACATCGCACTTGCCGCAGTCTTCGTTTGTCGCTTCTCCAAAATACTCCAGTAATTGTATGCTTCTGCAGCGAGTATCGTCCTGGCTATATCGCAATACTGCTGCTAGTTTAGATTGCTTACTCGCGGCTAGTTTTTTCACAGCTGTTGCAATAGGGTAGATGGTTTTATCATCTTCTCTTGGTTTTAAAAATAGCAAGCGTAAGTCATGTTGTTGAAAGTGGTATTCTGCCAAACCGTCTTGGGAGAGCTTCACCAAGGCCTCATGCACTTCTTGGTGACTGGTTCCTGTCTTCTTTTGTAGTAATTGAAGGTTTATCTTGGTGTCCATATCAAAGACACCCCCGTATGTCCGTAAAATTTGCTGTACCAGCACCCCCATTTTAGGATGTGTTTCTATCCATTGAAAGAGGCCATGCTTGTTTGCTGTAATATAGATGCTGGTGAACTCTGTAGCACGGTCTTGTAGTGATAGAATACCGTTTTGGTCTAGAACTTTTATGGCCGCGAAGGTTTTATTAGGCGATAGGGAATATTGCTCACAGAAATGCGTCAGATTTAAATCATACTGCCCTTCTTGCCCTTCTTGATAAGCGATTTGGAAATAGCTATTTAATTTTCGGTACACATGTTTAATGGTCTCCATATCCGGTAAGGAATGCTGGAGCATTTTTTTTGAACGCTCACGATCTGCTGCGTTCGTTACTAGTACCGCATGGGCTTCTGTACCGTTTCGTCCTGCTCTCCCGGCTTCTTGATAGTAGTTCTCCAAGCTGTCTGGCAATTCATAATGCACCACAAGGCTTACATTGGCTTTATCAACTCCCATACCGAAGGCATTGGTCGCTACAATAACCTGCAAACGATCTTTCAACCAATCCTGTAAGCGTTCTTTTTTTTCAAAAGTGCTGAGGCCCCCGTGAAAATAAGAGACACCTTTAAAATGATTCCCTAGACTTTCGGCCAAACGCTGTGCTTCCCGTCTGCTTCGAACGTATACGATGGAACTCGCAGGAGTTTTAGTGAGCATCTGCCGCAAAGTCTGCTCCTTTGCCTCTTTTTGTAATACACTAAATGTGATGTTTTTTCGTCGAAAGGAATCTTTATAGACCGTTGCTTCAGACATTTTTAAGTTGGTAAGAATGTCTTCTGCTACTGTTGCTGTTGCCGTGGCCGTTAAAGCAATGAAAGGTACCGTGGGGTGCAACTCCCTTAAAAGAACACAATCCCGGTAGGCCGGTCTAAAATCATGCCCCCATTCAGAAATGCAATGCGCTTCATCAATTGCAAAAAAATTCACCGGCATTTGTTGCAGTCGCTCTTGTACCAATGGATTAAGTATGCGTTCTGGGGAGAGATACAGAAACTTATAGTTGCCATGGATGCAATTGTCCAAAAGCATATCTACCTCTTTTGCCGGAATGCCACCCGTGAGCGCAATAGCCTTAATTCCTTTGGCCTTTAAGGATTGTACCTGGTCTTCTATGAGGGCTACTAAAGGAGAGATTACCACACAAATACCTTCTTTAACCATGGCAGGCACCTGAAAACAAACAGATTTTCCGCCTCCTGTGGGTAGTAAGGCCATTACATCCTGGTCATCAAGTAAGGCTTCAATCACCGCTGCCTGAGAACCTCTAAATTGCGAATGCCCCCAATACTTCTGTAATATCCCTTCTGCGGTAGCCATCATAGGCCCAAAGTTTCTAAAATATAGTCGCTACGTTCTTCTATGGAAGCCTTAGGCACCAACAAGGGCCTATAGCCAAGGTTTGTATAAGTTGCCTCTAAGTGATCATGCAAGGCTTCGGCCTCTGCAAAAGTCTCTAGCCGTTCGTTATCCGACTGGTAAATGGCTTCCCAAGGCGGAAGGATAAAAATGGTATTGTAGCTACTTTGTTGGGCTACTTCCATAAACTCAGGCGGATATGCCTGCTTAAAATAGTCCATATACGCCAGTACGTCTGGTACCCCACGATCAAAAAAACAGACCGGACCAGCGTACGTCAGTGAATCATCATAATGCGCTTTACGGCCGTATAAAAGTTTAGCGTTAAATTCTAAAGGATCGTCTACAAAAACCAAGGGATTGCTTACCTGTTCCCGTTGGGTATCTGTTTGTTTGGCTTCGGCAGTCATGTCTCTAATAATCTCAGGGTAGCAATGAAAACCACGCGCCTTTAGGTCGTTAATAACCACCGTTTTTCCCGTTCCCGGAGCACCAGTAATGACAATTTTTTTAGAATGCACAGTCCGTTTTCTTAGCTCACAAATTTAAGACTTGATCCGCAATACGAAATTGCCGGATACCCGCTATCTTTGCAAAAATAGGTTTATGGAAAAGAACAATTCCGAAGAATTTTACAACCGTTTAAGGGAGCAGCTTTGGGAAAATACCAAGTGGCCCGCGAACTATTTATATAAATTCATCGTGCCTACCGATGAAGAAAAAATAAAGGCAATCCACGCTATTTTTGATACAAAAGGCGCAGTAATTGAGTCTAAAAAGTCGAAAAAGGGGACGTATACCAGCGTTTCTATTACCTTAAACATGGAAAATCCCGATGCGGTCATTGAAAAATACAAAGAGGTTTCGGTGATTGAGGGAATCATATCGCTCTAGCACCAAGGAAAGCTAGAATTTTAGTATTTTGCGATAAATTACTTCCAAAAAATTAATCAACTTGAATTTAGTAGACAATCTAGAATATAATACAGAGCGTCCTCCTTTGCACATTCCTGAGTATGGCCGCCACTTTCAAAAGATGGTAGACCATGCCGTAAGCATTGAAGACAAAGAAGAGCGGAACAAAGTGGCCAAAAGTATCATCAGCGTTATGGGGAACCTACAGCCTCATTTAAGAGACG
>CAZRPJ010000084.1:0-7382 GCA_964601965.1 uncultured Croceivirga sp. | reverse complement strand
CTATGGGGTAGTGGAGATGATTTTCCATTTGTGAATCCCATGGTGAGTATACCACAATTTAGTATCTCCTTTTTATTAATGGTAGGGCTTAGTGTTCTTATTGGCTTATTACCAGCGAATAGAGCAATAAAAGTAAGACCTATAGAAGCCTTACGAGAAGAATAACCAAAACAGAAAATTAAATAACAATCAAATAAAACGAAATGAATAAGTACGTAAAATATGGATTGATCACCGTTGCCGTCATAGGTATCTTGGCTGCAATCTCTTATTTCTTAAAACAGAATAGTACACCCAAACAGATCTATGAAACGGAAACCGTTGAGCGCAAGGATATTGTGAATAAGGTGATCGTTACAGGAAAAGTAATTCCAGAAGACGAGATTAATATTAAACCTCAGATCACAGGAATTATAGATAAAATTTATTTGGAAGAAGGATCACAAGTAAGAGCAGGAGAATTAATTGCTGTAATTAAAGTGGTTCCTAACGAGCAATCGTTGTACCAAGCACGAGGCCGAGTAAACAATGCTAAGGTGGCCTTAAGCAATGCTGAGTTAGATTTTAATAGAAACAAAGATTTGTTTCAAAAAGGTGTTGTAGCTGCACAAGATTTTCAGAACATCCAACTTACCTATGAGCAGGCTAAGTTAGAGTTAGAAAATGCACAAAATGATTACCAAATTATTCTTAGAGGTTCCGCAGGTGGTTCAGTAAGTGCCAACACCAATATTAGAGCGACAGTTTCTGGAACTATTTTAGAAATTCCAGTAGAAGAAGGAGATCAGGTAATCCAGAGTAACAACTTTAATGACGGTACTACTATTGCCACTATTGCAGATATGACCAAGATGATTTTTGAAGGTGAAGTAGATGAGGCAGAAGTAGGTAAATTAAGCGTAGGGATGCCTTTAGAGATTAGCTTAGGAGCTCTAGAAAAAGATAAGTTCAATGCCAACTTAAAGTTCATTGCACCTAAAGGGGTTGAAGAAGAGGGAGCCGTACAATTTAAGATTGAGGGTGATCTTGCTATGAATGATAGCACCTATGTACGTGCAGGTTATAGTGCCAATGCTTCTATTGTTTTAGAAGAAAAGAAAGATGTATTAGCCATTAAGGAAGCCTTATTACAATTTGATGAGGAAACAGACAAACCTTATGTAGAAGTAGAAGTGGCTGAAAATGAGTTCGAAAAGAAGGAATTAGAATTGGGGGTAAGTGATGGTATCGACGTAGAGATCATTTCCGGAATTGACGAAGAATCTAAGATTAAGGTTTGGAATAAACTTGAAAAAAAGAGTGACGAAGACTCATAGTTAACCAACCAATAAAGAACCAAAAATCAAAAAACGAATGAAATCAAAAGTTTCAATACTAGTACTTTTTTGTGCCATTTTTTCAATGAGTGCACAAGTAAAGAAGTGGACACTAGAAGAATGTGTAACCTTTGCAGTAGAAAATAACATAACTATTGAGCAGTTTGAGTTAGACCTGGAAAGCGCTAAGATTGATAAATCGGACGCGTTAGGGAATTTCCTGCCAGATTTAAATGCTCGAGTGGATGTTTCTGGGAATACCGGTCTTATTTTGGACCCAACAACAAACAATCTTGTTACAGGTACCATCTTATCATCTTCCGGGAATATTACCTCTACTATGACCTTATTTGATGGTCTTAGAAACATCAACCGTATTAATAGAGCGAAGTTAAATGCCATCTCTAATCAATATCGCCTAGATGATTTAAAAGATGACATCCGTTTACAGGTTGCTCAGTTTTACTTAGATGTCCTGTCTAATAAAGAACAGTTAAAAGTTTCTTTAGCGCAATATGCTGTTACAGAGCAAGACCTAAAACGTACCAAAGAGTTGGTAGAGTCTGGTGTGGTTCCGCGTGGCGATCTATTAGATTTAGAGGCAACCGCGGCTTCGCAACAACAACAAATTGTAAATAATGAAGCGTTGGTAACTATTTCAAGAATTAGCTTGGCGCAGTTATTACAAATCACCGATTATGACAATTTTGATATTGCGGATGAGTCTTTTGAGGTGCCACCTTCCGATATTTTAGACAACTCACCAAAGATCATTTTTGACAAGGCCTTAGGGTTTAGAAATGATATTAAGCTGGCGGAGGCCAATATTGACATTGCTGAAAAAGACGTGGAGATTGCGAAAGGGGCTTATTATCCAACTATTAGTGGTTTCTTTAATTACAATACCAGATACTCTGATCAGAACAGAGATCCTGTAACGGGAGAGTTTATTGGTTTTATTGATCAGTTATGGATTAATGATGGGATCTCTTATGGGGCTCAGATGAACGTGCCAATTTTTAATGGGTGGAGTACCCGTAATAATGTTAAGAGAGCGAGAATTGATCTGGATAGAGCGCGCTTACAAATGGAGTCTACCAAATTAGAATTGGAGACCGCTATTAACCAGGCCTACGTGGATGTTAAAACTTTTTCTAAAGCCTTTGAAGCTGCCGAAAAAACATTGGAAGCAAGAGAAGTTGCTTACCAATACGCAAAGGATCGTTTTGAAGTAGGATTGCTGAATGCTTTTGATTTTGGACAATCACAGGCTAGACTTGATGATGCAAGAGCAAGTGTAATCCGCAGTAAATACAATTACATCTTTCGATTAAAAATATTGGAATTCTATTTCGGACTTCCTATCCAACTCAACTAAACTTATGTAGTTTGGCCCCTCTTTTCGAGGGGTTTTTTTTTACTCAATAGCAACGGAAGCATCCCTATCTTTGCAGCATGGCGAACATTCTTTGTTTAGAAACTGCTACCACTAATTGTTCCGTTGCAATTGGGGTGAACGGCCAAGTCCAAAGCCTTGTAGAAGAAAATACACCGAATTATTCGCATGCAGAGCAATTGCATGTTTTTATCGAGGAGGCCTTAAAAAAGGCAGCGCTTCCATTGGAAGCGTTGGATGCTGTGGCCGTTAGCAAAGGTCCTGGATCGTACACAGGACTTAGAATTGGTGTATCTGCTGCCAAGGGGCTCTGTTTTTCATTAGATCTCCCACTGATTGCAATACCTACCTTACAAAGTATGGCCATGCAGGTGAAGCTGGAATCCAATGAAGTAGTCATTCCGCTCTTAGATGCAAGAAGGATGGAAGTTTATTCTGAAGTTTACGATGCTTCTGGAACTTCTATACGTGAGACCAAAGCAGAGGTAATTACGGAAAGTTCCTTTACAGACTATACTTCCTGCAAACGAGTACATCTTATTGGTCCAGGCGCCTCAAAATGTGAAGAAGTATTAACCAACCCTGTTTTTAGCTACATCACATCTGCTATCCCTTCTGCACAAGAATTGGCTTCGCTAGCGGAACGGAAATTTAAGCAGCAAGAATTTGAAGATGTGGCCTATTTTGAGCCGTACTATCTTAAAGATTTTGTTTTACAGGGTAAGAAAAAGCCTTAATCGTCTACTTCCACTTGGTGAATAACGCGTTGTGGGAATGGTATTTCAATACCAGCCTCGTCAAAACGTATTTTAGATTGTTCAATGAGGTCGAAGCGTGCTGGCCAGAATACATCGTTAGGAGCCCAGAATCGTAGCGTTAAATTCACTGAACTATCGCCAAGACTGTTTACATATACCTCTGGAGCGGGATCCTTTAAAATTCTATCATCCTTTGCACAGATATCCAATAAAATATCTTTGGCCACTTTAATATTGGAACCGTAGCTAATACCCACAATATAGTTCTCACGTCTATTAGGCTCTGCACTGAAATTAATGATATTCCCATTTGCCAAAGTACCATTGGGTATAATAGCAATTTGGTTCCCAAACGTATTAAGCTTGGTATTAAAAATGGAGATTTCTTTTACCGCGCCATCTACACCCTGAGCCGAGATCCAATCCCCTAGTTTAAATGGTTTGAATAAAAGTATCAACACGCCCCCTGCAAAATTGGCCAAGGAACCTTGTAACGCCAATCCAATTGCTAAACCAGCAGCCCCTATCATCGCAACCAGTGAAGAGGTTTTAACTCCTAATTGGGTAACCACGAGTACCGCTAGAAGAACTTTAAGGGCAATCTTAATAAAGCTTTGAAGAAAAGACTCTAGAGCAGGATCGTAGTCTTTTTTATCAAAGAACCGTTTCACCAATTTATTAATAAAACGTATGACCCAAAGCCCAACAAAAAGGATAATTATCGCAAGTAGTAGATCTGGAACTAAATTCCAAAACCATTCTATGGCATTTTCTAAATGTTGTTCGTAGTTGCTAATCTTGTCTTTCACGTAAATTAATTTTTTTGGAATCTAAGTATTTGAGAGCCCCAAACAAAAGAATCTATTTTAAACAATAGTTAAAGTTGGTCTAGTGCTCTACTAACATCTGTAACAGGCAGTTTACAAGTACCTTCGATACATACATAAATAAGGGTCTGTCCTTCATTGTACCTGCTTTTTAGTAGCTCAAGGGTACCTTCTTCTTTTGATCCTACCAAAATGCTATTGGGTATGTATTCTTTAGCAATGTCCTTGCCTTTGCTTTTAAAGTCTTGCCCAACAACGGCGATTTCATAAAAATTCTGGTTTTGGAAAAGGACCAAGTGCATCCAATTTGCGAAACTCTGGCCATTTTCAATAAAATTCTCTTGAACGTTTTCCATCATTTGGCGTGCTTGCTGCCCATAACCCTCCTTACTATAGAGCTTATGGAGCTTTAGAAGATTTTGAGCCATGATAGAATTAGAAGAAGAAATGACATTATCATTGACTTCCATAGAACGGCGAATGAGATCTTCATCTTGACTGCTGGTATAGAAAAATAGATCACTTTTTTCATCCTTAAAATGAGTAATTGCGACATCCGTTAACTGTTTCGCTTCTTGTATCCATTTTTCATCAAATGTAACTTCATACAATCCGATAAATGCTTCAATTACGGTAGCATAATCATCTAAAAAGCCATTAATAGTACTTTCTCCATTCTTATGATTTCGGTATAAGGTCCCATCTGATTTTACCATGTTCTTAAGTAAAAATTCAGCATTAGAAAGCGCAAGGTCTAGGTAAGCATCCTCACCCAAGTACCGATAGGCGTCTACCAATCCTTTTAACATTAAACCATTCCATGAGGTAAGTATTTTATCATCTAGACGTGGTTTAGGTCGCTGGTCTCTGGAAGTTTTTAATACTGCTAAAGCGGCGTCTATGGATTTTGTTAACTCCCCTTCACTTAGATTAAATTGTTCCCCTATTTCTTTATCGGATTTATCGCGTATTAAAACGTAATTCTCATCTTCCCACAAACCATAAGAATTAAAGTTGTAATAGGCTTTAAATAATGGTGCTTCGTCTTTTAAGAGCGAATCTATTTCTCTTTCCTTCCAAACATAAAATGCTCCTTCTTCTAATTCTCCCTTGGCGTTGTCACTATCCGCATCTAAAGAAGAATAAAAACCACCGGAATTATCTAGTAAGTCTTGTTTTACAAATTCAATACACTTGTCTACGACATTCTTATAAAGGGGATTTTTGGTAACTGCATAGGCCTTTGCATATAAACTAACCAATTGCCCGTTATCATATAGCATTTTCTCAAAATGAGGAACATGCCATTTGGTATCTACAGAATATCTGGAAAACCCACCATCAATGGGATCAAAAATACCTCCGTACGCCATTCTAGTCAGTGTCGTGTTCACATAGTCTAAAACGCTATCGTTTTGCTGCGCGATCCCATAATGTAGAAGAAAGTCCAAATTATTAGGCATCATGAATTTGGGGGCTCTTTTATACCCACCTAAGTAAGTGTCAAAATAGGTGCTCCACTTACTAACAGAGGTCTCTAGATCATCTAAACTAAAGGTACTAGCGTTGGTGTTGACCTCAACCAAGTTTATCGCCTGAATGCCACGCTCCAAATTACTTGCGTATTCTTCAACTTTTTGAGGGTCATTGTTGTAAAGATCAATTAAACTAGTTAAAGATTTCATCCAGTTATCTTTCGGCACATAGGTTGCTCCCCAAAAAGGTCTACCGTCTGGCAAGGCCACAATATTTAGAGGCCATCCTCCATTCCCTGTCATCATTTGAATGGCGTCCATGTAAATCTGGTCCACATCGGGTCGTTCTTCACGGTCTATTTTAATATTAATGAAGTTTTCATTCATGAGTTGTGCCACTGCTTCATCTTCAAAACATTCGGCTTCCATCACATGACACCAATGGCAAGCAGCATATCCAATACTTATTAAAAGCGGTTTATTCTCACGTTTTGCACGGGCCAAAACTTCTGGATTCCAAGCTTCCCAATTCACAGGATTATGGGCATGCTGTAATAAATACGGACTGGTTTCTTCTATTAAGGCATTGGTGTACTTATGATTCATTTTTTCAGATTTTTCGGCACAACCGAAAAGTATTAGAAAGACTATATAAAGGCTAAAGTGATATTTCATTCTAAGATGGATTATTCGCATAAAAAAAGCGCCCCATAAGGCGCTAAGGTAGGTTCTAAATAGGATTAATTTACCTCAAAGGTAATTTTAACATTTACGCGGTATTCATCTATTTTACCGTCATTTACGGTGCAACTTTGTTCATTAACGTACACCGAACGAATATTCTTAACAGACTTTGATGCCTGTTCTACCGCATTTTCTGTTGCTTCTTCCCAACTCTTCTTAGAATTGGCTAAAACCTCAATTACTTTTAAAACTGCCATGATTTCAAGTCTTTAGAATTTCTTGAAGATAAGCAAATCTCATAAATTGAAAGCAGTGAACTAGCCGTTTAAAGCCACAACCTCGTTTACTTTATCACCAAGCATATTTTTTAACATGGTTTCTATACCATTTTTTAGGGTAAAGGTAGAAGAGGGGCATCCGCTACAGGCGCCTTGTAAGATAACATTCACTGTTTTGCTCTCTTCTTCATAGGATTGAAATAAAATATTTCCACCATCGCTGGCCACGGCAGGTTTTACATATTCTTCAAGAATATTAATAATCTGCAGGGAGGTTTCATCTTGTTGCGCAGCTTCTTCAGATGTAACTTGCTCTTGTTTGGTTTGTAATGCCTCTGCTGATACTACTTCTTTGCCATCTGCCAAAAAGTTCCGAATAAATTCGCGCAACTCCATGCTCACATCATTCCATTCAGCCATGTCATATTTGCTTATGGAGACATAGTTTTGATCTAGAAAAACTTCTTTTACAAAAGGAAAATGGAACAATTGTTTTGCCAATTCAGAATTTTTGGCTTCATCAATATTTTTAAATTCATAGATACCAGGAACAATCGCTTTATTCGCTACAAACTTCATTACAGCCGGATTCGGTGTCACCTCTGCATAGACCGTTACAGGAACTTTTTTAGGGGATGTTGGTGCATT
>CAZRPJ010000083.1:359-7430 GCA_964601965.1 uncultured Croceivirga sp. | reverse complement strand
ACAGGAGATAAAGGCGTAAAAAGTAAGGCCGTAACAAAAACGAAAAAATAAAATCTTACACGGTTAAATGGTAAGGATGCTAGATTTTCCATAGTTCATAGTTTAGTGTCAACTAGTCACCATGGCAGTTGTAGGTTTACTTGGGTAGATTGTGGGGTTCTTATGGGTTTTACCCATTAAAATGGGATCAAACCACGGACATAGTTAGCTGTTATCCATGTAATCTCCTATTTTACTCGATTAACTACACATTTTTTATGTGTCTATTTATTTACGGACTTTGTTAGTGTTTAGATTTGGAAGTAAAAAATTCTTTCAAACCTCGTAGGACTATCGAAAATAGGGCATTGACTGTACATGAAACCTGATTTCGTTAACTTTTTTTCCGAACATATTAACAATTAGACCCCAGTCTTCCTAAAAAGACACCATAGATTCAATTATTTTTGCCGAAATTTTTACGAATGGATTTCGAAAAAGAAATAGGACGCAGACGAACCTTTGGGATTATTTCGCATCCCGATGCTGGAAAAACAACGCTTACGGAAAAATTGCTCCTTTTTGGAGGTGCTATTCAGGAAGCTGGTGCGGTAAAGAGCAATAAGATTAAAAAGTCTGCTACGAGTGACTTTATGGAAATTGAACGCCAACGTGGTATTTCTGTAGCTACTTCAGTACTTGCTTTTCTGTATAAAGACAAGAAAATCAATATTTTAGATACTCCAGGGCACAAAGATTTTGCAGAAGACACCTTTAGAACCCTTACCGCTGTAGACAGTGTTATTGTGGTGATAGATGTGGCGAAGGGAGTGGAGGAACAAACCGAAAAACTTGTGGAAGTATGCCGCATGCGCAACATCCCAATGATTGTCTTTATCAACAAATTAGATAGAGAAGGAAAAGATGCTTTTGATCTTCTTGACGAAGTAGAACAAAAGTTGGGCCTTAAGGTTACTCCACTAAGCTTTCCCATTGGTATGGGCTATGATTTTAAAGGCATTTACAACATATACGAAAAGAATATCAATCTTTTTAGCGGCCAAAGCAAACAGCATATAGAAGATACCATCGCCTTTGACGATCTAGACAATCCTGAATTAGAGAACATCATTGGCACCACTCATGCTGCAGATTTACGAGAGTATTTAGAATTAGCAAGTGCTGTTTATCCTACTTTTAATAAGGAAGAGTACCTGGCAGGTAAGATACAGCCGGTCTTTTTCGGCTCTGCTCTAAATAATTTTGGTGTTAGGGAGTTATTAGATTGCTTTGTGGATATTGCACCTTCTCCACGCCCTAAAAAGGCAGAAGAACGCACGGTTGAAGCCAATGAAAAGGATTTTTCTGGTTTTGTTTTTAAGATTCATGCCAATATGGACCCAAAACACCGCGATCGCTTAGCCTTCGTTAAGATTGTTTCAGGAACCTTTGAAAGAAACAAACCGTATTTGCATGTTAGACATGATAAAAAACTTAAGTTTTCGAGTCCAAACGCTTTTTTCGCAGAAAAGAAGGAAATAGTAGACATTTCGTTTCCAGGAGATATTGTTGGGTTGCATGATACCGGAAATTTTAAAATTGGTGATACGCTTACGAGCGGAGAACAGCTCCATTATAAGGGAATTCCGTCTTTTTCACCCGAACATTTTAGGTATATCAACAATGCAGATCCTATGAAAGCAAAACAGCTGAATAAGGGTATTGATCAGCTTATGGATGAAGGTGTCGCGCAATTATTTACCCTAGAATTAAATGGTAGAAAGGTCATTGGTACTGTTGGAGCACTTCAATATGAGGTGATACAATATCGCTTAGAACATGAATACGGCGCCAAATGTACGTATGAAAATTTCCCAGTCTACAAAGCCTGCTGGGTAGATGCCGATGAAAATAATGAGGAGTTTAAAGAGTTCAAACGCGTAAAACAAAAATTCTTAGCCAAGGATAAGCGTGGACAATTGGTTTTTCTAGCAGATTCCCCTTTTTCATTGCAAATGACACAACAAAAATACCCATCTGTAGCGATGCGATTTACTTCTGAAAAAGAAAGCTGATCGTTCCCTAAAGCATCCTAAAGAACGTATTCATCATCCATTTTTTGTACATTGCTGATACATAACCAATTAAATAAACAAGTATGACAGCAACGAACAAACCACCCATTTGGTTTTGGGTAGTAAGCGTATTGGGGCTCTTATGGAATCTTTCTGGTGTTGCCAATTATCTCTTTAACGCCTTTGCACAAGAAGCTATTCTTGAAACTTTAAATCAAGCGCAACGCGAACTCTTTGAAGCGATCCCGGCATGGGCCACGGCCTGTTTTGCCTTGGCTGTTTTTTCTGGAAGTATTGGAGGTATTGGACTTCTTTTAAGGAAAAAATGGGCAAAACCATTATTTATTATCTCACTCGTAACCTCAACGGCGCAATTCATTCACTGGCTATTTGTGCAAAATGCTCCAGAAGTTTTCCCTAATTCCTACACCATGCCACTTTTGGTTACTGTTATAGGAATAGGACTCATTCTATTCTCCAACGCAGCTATTAAAAAAGGCTGGATCTCCTAAAATATTTAAATAAAAAAGGCTGCCTCGATGGCAGCCTTTTTTTTATGCTTCTCCCGTTGGACCAAAATTTAATGGTATGGGAGGTTGTTCATAATCCTTAATAGTTCCATGCGCCTTTTCGAATCTATTGACATTATCATTCAATGCTTTTAGAAACTTTTTAGCGTGTTGTGGTGTTAAAACAATTCTGCTTTTCACCTTTGCTTTTGGCGCTCCAGGCATCATCGAAATAAAATCGACCACAAATTCAGATACAGAATGGTTAATAATAGCCAAGTTGGAATAGATTCCTTCGGCCGTTTTCTCATCCAATTCAATATTGATTTGCTTCTGATTCTGGTTCTTTTCTGCCATGAGAACGTATTAGAATTTAAATTCCTCTTTTCTAGCCATTATTTCATCGTATTCTTCTTTAGAACCAACTATGATGCTATCGTAATCACGCATTCCAGTACCTGCTGGGATTTTGTGTCCAACAATAACATTTTCTTTTAGTCCTTCTAAAGAATCTACTTTTCCACTAACGGCTGCTTCGTTAAGAACTTTCGTTGTCTCTTGGAATGAAGCCGCTGAGATAAATGACTTAGTCTGTAAGGATGCTCTAGTTATTCCTTGTAGAATTGGAGTAGCTGTAGCAGCTACCGCATCTCTCGCAGATACTAAGGCTTTGTCTGCACGTTTTAGAAGTGAATTCTCATCCCTTAATTCTCTTGCAGTTATAATCTGTCCTGCTTTTAAATTTTCAGAATCTCCTACTTCTTCAACTACCTTTTTACCAAAGATTTCATCGTTTTCCCTAATGAAATCATCTTTGTGTACCAGCTGATTTTCAAGGAAAATAGTATCTCCAGCATCTTCAATACGTACTTTACGCATCATCTGGCGTACGACTACTTCAAAATGCTTATCGTTAATCTTCACACCTTGTAGACGGTATACCTCTTGAACCTCATTTACCAAGTATTGCTGTACAGCAGATGGTCCTTTGATTGCCAAGATATCTTCTGGAGTAATAGATCCGTCAGACAGGGCCATACCAGCTCTTACATAATCATTTTCTTGTACTAGAATCTGATTCGAAAGTTTTACAAGATATTTTTTGATCTCTCCTAGTTTAGACTCAATGATAATCTCTCGGTTACCACGCTTGATTTTCCCAAAGGATACTACGCCATCAATTTCAGAGACAACGGCTGGGTTCGATGGGTTTCTTGCTTCAAAAAGTTCAGTAACCCTTGGAAGACCTCCCGTAATATCACCAGCTTTGGCGGATTTACGTGGAATTTTCACAAGAATCTTACCTTCTTTAATCTTCTCACCATCGTCTACCATAATGTGAGAACCTACTGGTAAATTGTAAGAACGTAGCGTCTCTCCTTTACCATCTTTAATTAATAAAGTAGGAATGAGTTTCTTGTTTCTAGATTCTGAAATTACTTTCTCTTGGAAACCAGTCTGCTCATCTATTTCTACTTGGTACGTAATACCTTGCTCGATATTTTCATACGCAATGGCACCAGTAAATTCTGAAACGATCACCCCGTTATAAGGATCCCACTGACAAATTACATCTCCTTTTTTGATCTTAGCACCATTCTTTACAAAGAGCTGAGACCCATAAGGGATATTGTTGGTACTTAAAGTAATTCCTGTTTTCTCATCAACGATCTTGATTTCTGAAGTTCTAGAAATAACGATGTCTGCTTTTCCACCTTCACTATTCTCTCCTACAACGGTTCTAAGATCTTCAATCTCAGCAACCCCATCAAACTTCGCTTCTAACTTGCTTTCCTCAGAAATGTTACCTGCAATACCTCCTACGTGGAACGTACGCAAGGTTAGCTGAGTTCCAGGTTCACCAATGGACTGTGCCGCTACAACACCCACAGCTTCTCCTCGTTGCACCATTTTATTGGTAGCAAGGTTTCTACCGTAGCATTTTGCACAAATTCCTTTTGGAGCTTCACATGTTAATGGAGAACGTACTTCTATTTTTTCAATAGGAGACGCTTCTACACGTTTTACATCTGCTTCCTTGATCTCTTGACCAGCGGCCAACAACAGTTCTTCGTTTAAAGGATTGTAGACATCATGAAGTGAAACGCGTCCTAAGATTCGTTCACCTAAAGTCTCTACAATTTCTTCGTTCTTACGCAATGGAGTAACCTCAATACCTCTTAAAGTTTCACAATCATCAATATTGATGATTACGTCCTGAGATACATCTACCAATCTTCGCGTTAAGTATCCCGCATCTGCAGTTTTTAATGCCGTATCTGCAAGTCCTTTACGCGCCCCGTGAGTAGAAATAAAGTATTCTAGAATTGACAATCCTTCTTTAAAGTTAGAGAGGATTGGATTTTCAATAATTTCTCCACCGCCTGCAGTAGATTTTTTAGGCTTAGCCATTAATCCACGCATTCCGGTTAACTGTCTAATCTGCTCTTTAGAACCCCGAGCACCGGAATCAAGCATCATATACACAGAGTTAAATCCTTGTTGATCTTCACGGATTCGCTTCATCGCCAATTCCGTTAGCATGGCATTGGTAGAAGTCCAAACGTCAATTACTTGATTGTAACGTTCATTATTGGTGATGAGACCCATGTTATAGTTCATCATAATACCATCTACCTGCTCGTTTGCATCTGCAATCATTTCATGTTTCTCTGCAGGAATGATAATATCACCTAAACTGAATGACAATCCACCTTTAAATGCGAATTGATATCCCATGGTCTTAATCTTATCCAAGAAAGCTGCGGTACGTGGCACGTCTGTTACTGCAAGAATATCTCCAATAATGCTACGCAATGCTTTTTTAGTCAATACTTGATTGATAAATCCAGCTTCTTCTGGCACCTCTTTATTGAAAAGCACACGTCCAACGGTGGTATCAATAATTTGGTTCACCAATTCTCCTTCTTCATTAAAGTCCTTGGTACGTACTTTAATGCTGGCATTTAAGTCTACTTTCTTCTCGTTAAAGGCAATTTCTACTTCTTCTGCAGAGTAGAATGTAAGCCCTTCACCTTTTACAGTGATTTTATCATCCGAAAGTCTCTTTTTAGTCATATAGTATAACCCCAAAACCATATCCTGAGAAGGTACCGCAATTGGGGAACCATTCGCAGGGTTCAAAATGTTTTGAGAGGCTAACATTAATAACTGCGCTTCCAAAATTGCTTCTGGACCAAGCGGTAAATGCACCGCCATTTGATCCCCATCGAAATCCGCATTAAACGCTGTACATGCCAATGGGTGCAAGCGAATTGCTTTTCCTTCAATCAATTTTGGTTGGAATGCCTGAATTCCTAATCGGTGCAAGGTGGGAGCCCTGTTCAATAAGACTGGATGGCCCTTAATAACGTTATCTAGGATATCCCAAACAACAGGCTCTTTCTTATCAATAATTTTCTTAGCAGATTTTACAGTCTTTACAATACCTCTTTCAATTAGTTTTCTAATTACAAAAGGCTTATAAAGCTCTGCTGCCATATCTTTAGGAAGACCACATTCATAAAGATTCATCTCAGGTCCAACAACAATTACTGAACGAGCTGAATAGTCTACCCTTTTACCTAATAAGTTTTGACGGAAACGTCCTTGTTTTCCTTTCAGGGAATCTGAAAGGGATTTTAATGGACGATTAGATTCTGTTTTTACCGCCGAAGCCTTTCTTGTATTATCGAATAAAGAATCTACAGATTCTTGAAGCATACGCTTCTCATTACGAAGAATTACTTCAGGTGCTTTAATTTCCATCAATCGCTTTAGACGATTGTTACGGATAATTACCCTTCTATATAAGTCATTTAGATCCGAAGTAGCGAAACGACCACCATCTAGAGGAACTAAAGGTCTTAATTCTGGTGGAATAACAGGGATCACCTTCATGATCATCCATTCTGGACGATTTTCTCGGTTATCCTGAGATTCACGTAGGGCTTCTACAACCTGTAAACGCTTTAAAGCTTCTGTTTTACGTTGTTTTGAAGTTTCCGTATTTGCTTTGTGTCTTAACTCGTATGAAAGTTGTTCAAGATCAATTCTAGACAACAAATCAATTAAACACTCGGCACCCATTTTAGCAATAAACTTGTTAGGATCGGTATCTTCTAAATACTGATTCTCAACAGGAATAGATTCTAAAATGTTTAAGTATTCCTCCTCAGTGAGGAAGTCCATTTTATTAATTTCCTCCCCTTCTGGACCCTTTGCAATCCCTGGCTGTATAACCACATACCTTTCGTAGTAAATGATCATATCCAACTTTTTAGACGGCAATCCTAATAGGTATCCAATCTTGTTAGGCAAGGATCTAAAGTACCAGATATGAGCAACTGGTACTACCAGATTAATATGCCCAACACGGTCTCTACGTACTTTCTTCTCAGTAACTTCTACCCCACAACGATCACATACAATCCCACGGTAGCGAATACGCTTGTATTTTCCACAGGCACATTCGTAATCCTTTACAGGACCAAAAATACGCTCGCAGA
>CAZRPJ010000083.1:0-349 GCA_964601965.1 uncultured Croceivirga sp. | reverse complement strand
AACAAGCCATCACGCTCCGGCTTATGCGTACGATAGTTAATAGTTTCTGGTTTTAAAACTTCCCCTCTGGATTCTGCCAAAATTGCTTCTGGAGAAGACAGACCAATGGAAATTTTATTGAACCTTTTTGGAGTATTATTATCTTTTAATCTAGCCATGATGCTACTAAGCTATTGTGTTAAATGTTCTCTTTTAATTCTTATTCTTCCAATCTAATGTCTAAGCCTAATCCTTTAAGCTCATGCATTAATACGTTGAAAGATTCTGGCAATCCAGGTTCTGGCATAGGCTCACCTTTTACAATGGACTCATAGGTCTTCGCACGACCAATAACATCATCTGACTTTAC
>CAZRPJ010000082.1:0-7566 GCA_964601965.1 uncultured Croceivirga sp. | reverse complement strand
GCAAATACAGATTTAAGAAGGGTGCCCACCAAGAGACCAGGTTTTGACAAATATTCCAAGGCTGGCGAAGGATTTCCATTCGATTATTTTCAAGAGACCATGGTATGGGCCAATACTCCAGTATTGCTAGCGCATATTACAAAAGACAAACAATGGGGGTATGTAATGAGCCCCTTCTACAAAGGATGGATACGCCTACACGATTTGGCCCTAACCGATGAAACATTTATCGAATCTTGGATGGTTGGTTCGTATGCCACTCCTTTGTCTGATACCCTCTACTTGCAGGCTCCAAACTCGTTAAAAACCCTAGATGCTAAATTGGGGATGTTGATTCCATTTGAACCTATGGAGGAGCAATCAGATCAGGTGCTTGGGTATTATGCGGTAGCCGATGAACATCTACAAGCAACACTCCTAAAAGCTGAGGTGGATAAGGCATCCTTAGCATTTGCAGACCATGCAATGAACGCTGCTAGCTTAAAAGCATTGGTAAATAATTTTATAGGGAAGCCTTATGGCTGGGGCGGTTATCTAGAAAATAGAGATTGTTCTTCTATGATAAAAGACCTCTTGGCTACCTATAGAATTTGGGTGCCCAGAGATTCTAAAGATCAAATAGAAATAGGTGAACAATTGGCTTTAGAAGGAACGGCTCAAGAGAAAATACAAAGAATTAAAGAAAAGGGAATTCCTTTTTTAACCATTCTCAGGAAAAAAGGACACAACATGCTTTATGTGGGGAATGCCCCCAATGGAGAACCGCTAATTTTACATGCTATCTGGGGTTTAAAGACGGCCTTTAGGGACGACGATTTAAAAAAAGCATTGGAGCAGTATCCTTTGGAAGGAATGCATCTAGGGGATGATTTCCAACTAGTAGGTAGGCAAGTGATAGGGGAAGCAGTGATTACCTCCGTGACTCTTGGCATGGAAAATACGGCAATCACCGTTCCGCTCATTGACGATATTTATGCCATGACAACCATTCTTCCTCATGAAGAATAGTCCTAAAGAGGTGGAGTTATACGTTCTCCAAGATGGATAAGAGCGACATTCCAGCAGCTGCACCCGAAACAAATAAATTCCACTCCCGGTGTTTTACTTTTAAGAGGTGAAGGAATACAAAAGCCACTCCTACAATACAAAAGACAATAAGCAATTGCCCTAATTCTATACCAATATTAAATCCTAGCAGCGGGATAAAAATATCCGAGGGATCCATGATGAGTGCTTTAAAATAATTGGAAAAATCCATCCCGTGAATCATCCCAAAAAATAGGGCAATTAAATAATTACGATTTACTTTCTCGGTTTTTAGAGAACCAATGGGGCTTAGCACATTATGAAGGGCCGTTATCAAGATGGTTAACGGTATTAACACCTTGATGATATTAGAGGGTATTGAAAATATATCCAAGGCTACTAGAACCAAAGTGATGCTGTGCCCCACCGTAAAAGCCGTTACCAGAATAAGAATTCTGCGCCACTGTTCAATCCGGTACACTGCGCAAAGGGCAACCAAAAATAAGATGTGGTCATACCCTGCTAAATCTGCGATGTGCTCAAAGCCAAGTTTTAAGTAAAATGGAAACGGATTCATACTAGAAGCGAAGGTTGTGGGTAGGCGTTTTTTTAGTAAGCATTAAACTTTTAGAACTGCCATTGGCATGTACGTAAACTACATTGTTCTGATCAAAAAAGAGGTCGGTAAACACCGCGTTTTTAATGGTCATAGATTTTAAAGGTGCGATATTCTTATGCTCGAAATATACCCATAGGGCGGTATTTTCACCTTCTCCATTTAACTGCTTCCGCTTCACTTTTAAAGGAATGGTTTTCCCATTCACTTTTACATAAAAGAATCTATTGACATACCCCATAAGAAGCTCATTGGCGTTGGCTTTTTCATTGGGCTGACAAAAGGCCAATTCGTTGTTATTAGGGTCGAATAAAATGGCCTCATTCACATCTGTGAGAAACAACTTGAGATTAATGGTAAGCAGTTGCTTGTTAGAGGTGTATTCAATTTCACACAAGGACAACCTGAGTGGATGCACTGCAACCGCTTCAGTCAATAGAAACAGAAAGAGAACAACACTTGTTTTTACCAAATCCTAAAAGCTTTCTGCGTTTAAAGCGTACCTGCCTGAATTTTCTCTGCAGCCGCTTGTACCTCTTTAAAAACCCTAATGAGATTGCCTCCCCAGATTTTGGCGATTTCTTCTTCAGAATATCCGCGGCGAACCAGTTCTATGGTAATATTGGCTACTTCACTGGCATCAAATACACCTTCAATTCCGCCACCACCATCAAAATCGCATCCAATGCCTACATGGTCAATACCAGCCACTTTTACAATATGATCGATATGATCTGCCACATGTACTACTGTTGCCGGAGGTGCAGGATATTTTTCATTCAATTCTTGAAAGGCTTTTCTAAGTGCACCACGCTCTTCATCGGTCATTTCACTTATAGGCTTCATGGTACTTCTCAACTGGGCTACAGCAGAATCTCTTGCAGCGTTTGGCGGTGCTACTCTTAGATAGTCAGCAAGCATTGTTAACTGAACCACGCCGCCATTCTCCGCCATCAGGGTAAGCATTTCATCGGTCATGTTTCGTTGGTGATCCGTTACAGACCGTGCATTGGAGTGACTAGCAATGATCGGTGCTTTTGAGTATTTCACGGCGTCATAGAACACGCTATCGTTTCCGTGAGAAACATCAACCATAATCCCTAGACGATTCATTTCCTTGACCACATCCAATCCAAATTCACTAATTCCTCCATGTTCTGGGCCATCACGATCTGTGGCAGAATCTGCTAAATCGTTGTTAGAAGAATGTACCAAAGTAATATAACGCACGCCTTTGTTGTAATAGGTTTCTACGTTCGATAAGTCATCACCTATAGGATAGCCGTTCTCAATACCAATAAAAATAGCGCGTTTCCCTTCTTTTTCTAGGGCATAGGCGTCGTCTGGGTTGGTAGCTAAGCCAACGATATCAGAATTTCGGTCAGTAGAAGCGATTATGGAATCTATCATTTGTAGGCATAGGGCTTTTGCTCTAGAATTTCCATCATCATCTCTAATATCTTGCGCGACGAAGGCAGCAAAAAAGATAGCATCTAAATCGCCTTCTTTCATTCTCGGGTAGTCTACTTTGGAGCCTGTTTCTTTAGGATCGTGCCTTTCTGCCATATCAAATCCCGGTTCAATCATGCGAAGCGGGGTATCTGCATGGGTATCCAAGGTGAGCACACGTTTATGAATTTCTAAGGCTCTAGCTACCAATTCTTCTTCAGTTTCCGTTTCAGAATTATCGGTTTTTGGAGCTTCGTTACAAGCCACGTTAAAAAGTACCGCAAGGAGTAAAAGATAGAAGCTATTCCGAGATGCTTTCATGATAAAATACATTTGAGTTGGTGAATAGCTTTAAAAATACAACAATAAAAAAAGGTAAACATCATAGCAGAGGTCATATGCAAAAAATAGTGCGGTTTTAATCTTAGCAGCTTAAAAAGCTGTCTTTTAAAGCAGGCCGTGTCCTTGGTTTGAGTGTTGCTTACGATTACTTGTTAAATGCAACCACAGATAATACCTTTGAAAAATTGGGATGGATTAAAAACGAATTGCCATTAATTTCTACTTAAAACATAGTATTTCACTTTTACTCGTAGTTTTCGCGGTGGTGCGCTCACATGGTCAATCCGATACCTTGCGCATCGATTCTGGAAATAAGCTAATCGGTGAAATTAAGAAGATGGAGAAAGGGGTGTTGGAATTAGATGCTCCTTATGGCGATGAAAATTTTATGGTGAAGTGGTTAGACATTCAAGAGATTTACACGGAATCTAAGTTTGTAGTAAGTATTAAAGATGCGCTTTACTCTGGTAGACTCGCTTCCTTACCGGATCAACGAATAAAGGTTTTTGAAGCCGATTCAGTACTGACCATCTGTGAGTTAGAAGACATTGTGTATTTGTACCCGTTTAAAGACGGTTTTGTGAATCGATTTGATGCGGCGATTGAAGTGGGATTTAACCTTACAAAGGCGCAGAATTTGAGGCAACTTTCCTTGCGAGGATCTATGAGTTATAGAACGGATAAATGGTCAGGTGATCTGGCGTACAATGTGCTACGATCTACCCAGAGCGATACAGAACCCGTAAGTAGAAGTGATGGCCTGTTAAACTACCGACGCATTCTTAGCAGAGGGTGGTATTTAATTGGGACCATCGCTACCTTGTCCAATACGGAGCAGTTGATAGATCTGCGCGCAAATTCACAATTAGGAGTGGGCAAGTTTATTCTTAGTAACAATCGAGCCTATTGGGGCGTTAAGACTGGTTTTAATAACAACTTAGAACGCTTTTCTAACGACCCCGAAAATCGAAGCTCTTGGGAATGGTATTTGGGGACCGAAGTAAATTTATACGATGTGGGTGATTTAGAACTCTCCTTGGTTTACATTGGGTATTCTGGCTTATCTGAAAGTGGGCGTTTTCGGTCGGATGTTACCTTCGATACCAAATACGAATTGCCACTAGATTTCTTTATTCGCGTGGGACTTTCCTTAAATTATGACAACCAACCGGCACCGAATGCTAGTGAAACAGACTATGTCATCCGAACGGGAATTGGATGGGAATGGTAATATTTAAACCGAAGCTTCAAACTCTGGGCAATCAATTCTAAGATCTTTGCTCTTAAGTGCCTTTTCTAATAGTCCACAATAGGCACCATGGTTCTTTTCCTCAAAGAATTTGCAACTATAGCAGGTACGCTGTACTTCTAAGATTCCAACCTGGTTAAATTGATAAATTAGCTTGCTCACCGTGCCAAAAAGTGCTTCTTGTTCTTGATTGCTCAAAGCGGCCACTTGCTGTTGTAAGGGAGCTGCGAATTGGTTGGTTTCCTTGACCAATTCTTCCCCTAAAGCCGTTAAAAAGATAGAATACCTGCGCTGGTCAGCCTCCGAAAAATCCTTTTCAATTAGGCCTTTATTGTTGAGCACTTTTACAGCATCGCTTATGGTGGGCTTGGTAACATTGAATTCTTTGGCCAAATGACTTACATTGCAAAGCCTTCTTGGATGGTACGCCAAAAAAATCAGAAGTTGTATTTGGATAGGGCTTAGGCCTACAATCTTGGCTTTTTCCCAGAGAAGAATTTTAAAGACTTCAGAAATACGTTCTAAACCCGCTACCAGTTTATTAGACAAGCTGTTTTCTTGTTCGGCTGGATTAAACGGATTGTTACTCATATTAGAAAAGCCTGCCGCTTTAGGGCGACAGGCAAAGGTAGTTGACTTCTTCCTTTTAATTACAATTTTCCATTTCAATGATGGCAAAGCCATGGGTTTTTACACGTTCGGCGATGCTTTCTGTGGCCTGTTCCATATGGCACAACCGACATTCCTTCGCTGTTAAGGATGCAGTCTTAAATGGCTTGGTTTGTAAATAGGTCTCTCCAAAATTAAAAACTGCCTCCTCATGGTTCGTTTCATCGGGTACCAAAATATCAAAATGCATAGTGGCCCCGTCTTCTCGTTGTACATAGGTGTCCCAAACTGCAATTTTCATAAGCTATTTTTTAACTTGATACGGAAGGGATAAATCGCCACTGGCTACTGAAAACACCTCATATACGCCCAATAATGGGAGCGCATCCTTAGAAGTATTGACTTTCATGAAAGCCGTAACACCATCATATTTAAAATCCGTTTGGTGGTTCATGCGATAATTAGGAATTACAACACGAATAGTATGGCCAGTAGTAAGAACAGGGAATCCAGGGGAATCCATATACATAGGCATGCCCGGATTAGTAGGAGGTAAGACAACAGCGGCGTCTTCCTTTTTAAACTGCTTTACAGCAAGTCCACCTGCCACACGGGTATCTGGTGCTAAAACTACCCAATGAGGATGCCAAACTACCCCGTCATTGTCAAAAACAGCGTCGTTGTTTTCATCCCATAAAGGCGTATCATCAAAATCTGGATGTGAAGTGAGTGCCATGGCTAAAATACCTTCGGTGGCATCAAAGCCCACGTCGGTGGGTTGCAAACTCGTAGGAAAAACGTATCCTAAAACGGGAGCCCCATCTAATTGCCCCGCTGGATTAGGCACCGTTTGGCCAGCTGTTCCCTCCACTTCAATTTCCCAAAGGGTGACACCTAGCTCTTTTTTTAAGCTTACTTCCACACTTTTAATGGTGAAATCAGCATTGTTGTACGGGTTTTCTTGTGCACAAGAACTAAAGAATCCTAAGAGCACCAAACTTGTTGTCATTAAAATTTTTGTTTTCATTGTCTTTTGATGTTTTACATTTAAAATAAGGAGTCCTAACTATATAGATTAAAAATTTTTGAAATCAGTATTCAATAACCTAGGACTTAAATTTTCTTTTCGGTACAAATATAGTAAGGAATCCTAACAAATAAAAATATATTTGAAAAATAGAAAATGCTGTTGGGGATTCAGTCGTATGAAGTCTAGCTATTTTTATCGTAAAATTCAACGAGTAAGGCCGCCAATTCTTCACCTTTTTCCTCTTGAATAAAGTGGCCAGCCTCTAAATAGTGATGCTCCTGTCCTTGGGTGCCAGGCACCATCTTTTGAAATACCTTTTCTGCTCCCAGCATGATGGTGTCTTTAGTGCCAAACACCGTTGTAAAAGGCTTGGTCCAATTTTTTAGAATCTCCCAAGCTTGCCTATTGTTTTGCGCTTCTTGGTCTTCAGCATTTATTGGCACTAAGGTGGGGAACATACGAGCTCCAGCTTTGTATTCTTCGGAGGGAAAGGGGGCGTTGTAGGCGGCTATTACAGCCTCAGAGAGTGGTTGTACTGTGCCCATATCTAACACCTTACCCATTTCAAAATCAGGAGAGTGCTGTGAGTATGCACGCCACTTCATAAAACTTTCGGGCATGGCCACGGTTCCTGTGGGTAGGGTAGTGTTCGAGGCCATTACCATGGCAAAACGATTTTCCATTTCTGTGAGTAATCGTAATCCTAATAATCCACCCCAATCTTGACAAAAAACCACACAGTTTGTGAGGTCTAGTTTTTTAATAAATGCGCCCAGCCAGCCTAAATGACTTTGATAGGAATAGGCGTCTTTTTCTTTTGGCTTATCAGATTTTCCAAAACCAATTAAATCGGGAGCAATTACCCGAAAACGTCCTGATAGCTCAGGAATCATCTTTCTGTAGAGATAAGACCAACTCGGCTCCCCATGTAGCAGCAAGACCGTTGGATCTTCTTTTGCTCCTTCGTCCAGATAGTGCATTCGCAATCCACCTTCTAGGTTCATATAGTGGCTTTCAAAAGGGTAGTCTTCTAAATTATTAAATCGCTCTTCTGGGGTTCTTAGGATTTCCATTTGTTGTTATTCTGGGTTCGCTACTATTTTCTAAGGAATGTTATTTACAGAATTCCCTTTGGTTAATGGGTTTACGCAAGGTTAGGAATGAGTAATTCAAACAGTAAAAAATACAAGAGCACTCCCACCAAAAATCCAACCGCAAAGCTTTTCCAAAATTTTTTCTTTTTGT
>CAZRPJ010000081.1:0-7777 GCA_964601965.1 uncultured Croceivirga sp. | reverse complement strand
CATGAAATAGGATCGGAAGACAGGCCCCCAACTGCCGAAGAATTAGAACGAATGAAAGCCTTGGCTAAAACAGCTATGGAAGAAGGCGCCATGGGCATTGGTTCTTCGCTAATTTATGCCCCTGCCTTTTATGCAGATACCGAAGAACTTATAGCACTCTGTAAAGTAGCTTCCGAATACGGCGGCCTGTATATCTCACATTTAAGAAGTGAAGGAGATTATTGGTTAGAAGCCATAGACGAACTCTTAGAAATTGCTTCAGAAGCAAATATCGCTGCAGAAATTTATCATTTAAAAGCAGGCGGCAAGGACAACTGGCCCAAATGGGAAAAAGCAGTTGCTAAAATAGATTCTGCCAGAAACGCAGGTTTGGCAATCACCACTGATATGTATAATTACACTGCCGGAGCAACAGGGTTAGATGCATCCATGCCTCCTTGGGTACAAGAGGGCGGATATGGGGCTTGGTCCAAACGCTTACAAGATCCCGCTATACGGAAAAAAGTGGCCAAAGAAATGCGTGCAAAAGGAGATGGTTGGGAGAACTTATATTTTGCAGCTGGAAGCCCAGATAAATTGATACTTAATGGATTTAGAACAGACTCCTTACGGTATTTAACTGGTAAAACTTTGGGAGAGGTTGCTAAAATGCGAGGGACCTCACCTGAGGAAACTGCCATGGATCTTGTAGTACAGGATAGCAGCCGAGTTGGAACCGTCTACTTTTTAATGTCTGAAGAAAACGTACAAAAACAAATAGCCCTACCCTATATGAGTTTTGGGTCTGATGCACCTTCTATCGCACCGGTACCTCCATTTACAAATTACAACCCGCATCCAAGAACCTACGGTAATTTTTCTCGCTTGCTGGGGAAATATGTTCGTGAGGAAAAGGTGATTTCATTAGAAGAAGCGGTAAGAAAGCTTAGTGCCCTACCAGCTAGTAATCTAAAAATTTCCAAAAGAGGCCTTTTAAAAGAAGGACATTTTGCAGATGTTGCCATTTTTGACGCGGCAACTATCAGTGATAAGTCTACTTTTGAAGATCCCCATCAATTTTCGGAAGGGATGATCCACGTTTTTGTAAATGGATCACAAGTATTGGATAACGGATCGCATACCGGAGCTACCCCTGGTAGATTTGTTAAGGGCCCCGGTTACAAAGGAGAATAAATGACCAAGCTTAAAAAAGCGCTGGGTTTAAAAGACTTGGTGCTGTTGAACATTGCCACTATTATTGGGCTTTCCTCATTAACCCAAGCAGCCCAGTTTGGATGGTCTAGCTTGGTGCTATGGATTGTTGCGGCTGTTTTCTTTCTTATCCCAAGCAGTTTTATGGTCATTGATTTAAACGCACGTATCAAGGGTTTAGGTGGATTTTATAGTTGGGTTAAAACGGCTTTTGGAGAATGGCATGGATTTCTCGCTGCTTGGTGTTATTGGATTAGTGCTATCGTCTGGTTGCCCACGGTGTTGTTTACCCTTTCGCTTTCTGCACTGTACATTTTTGGGGATCAATGGTTGTTTTTAAAAGATAATTTCTGGTTTACCGCACTGCTATCCTTGGGGATGCTTTGGCTCACAGTAATTCTAAATATCTATGGCCTATCCATTGGTAAATGGATACAAAATATTGGAGGGGTGGCTGTTTGGCTACTGTTTGGGTTATTGGCCATTGCTTCATGTTATCAGTTTATTAGCAACGGTAGTTCTCAAGAAATGAATACGGCCAAGTTTATTCCAGATTTAACAGATTTTGGAGTATTGCCCTTTTTTGCGGCTATCACATTTTCCTTTGGTGGTTTAGAATTGTCTTCGGTGATGTCTAGTGAGATAAAAGGCACAAAAAACCTCATGACCAAAGCCGTTCTTGTTTCTGCCGTGTTGGTTGTGATCCTTTACACCATTGGTACGTTTTCACTACTAGTTGCCATTCCCGAAGGAGAGGTAAGCATTATTGATGGAATTGCTCAGAATTTTTATGTGTTAACCGAAACACTCAATTGGCCATTTTTAGGACCCCTAGGCGCACTGTTGGTAGCACTTAGCACCCTAGGATTATTTGCTGCTTGGATGAACGGGAATGCAAGATTACCCTTTGCTATAGGCATCGATAGTTATCTACCCCCTGTATTAGGCAAGGTGCATCCAAAATATGGTACACCCTATATAGCCCTTTTAGTTCAAGGCGGAATCGTCACACTATTGCTCATAATAGCCGTTTCTGGCACAAAAATCCAAGAAGCCTATTCCTTGCTATATGATATGTCTGTATTGTTATATTTTATACCTTTTCTGTATATGTTCAGTGCATTTTTATGGCATAATTACAAGAACACAGGGGATACAAACCATACCGGGTTATTTAAAAAGAATTCAAAATGGCCCTGGTTACTGGGCATTATGGCCTTAGCAGTAGTGGTCTTATCGCTTATTTTGGCCGTTATGCCATCTAACGCTGTGGGAGATCCTTCTAGCTTTTATTTTAAAATAACCGGGGTAACCTCCCTATTAATTGGTATTGGGTGGTTGCTATTCAAACTAAAAAAAGTGTATTAATGAGTCGTTTTCACATTAACCCAGATATTAAAAAAGCCGAGACCTTACCGGCCACTTTTTATTCAAGTCAAGAAATTTTTGATGAATTACAGGATAAAGTATTTCGTACTTCATGGCAGTGGATTGGCGACTTAGATTTAGTACCATTTGCCAAATCTGCATACCCTTTTCAATTATTAGAAGGCTACATCACCGAGCCCCTGGTCTTGGTACGCGATGAAAAAGACGAAATTCATTGTATGAGCAATGTTTGTACTCATAGAGGACATCTAGTGGTTTTAAATGCAGGTGTCCAGAAACAACTATTATGCATGTACCACGGCCGTCGTTTTGAATTTAATGGCAGCTTTAAATCCATGCCTGAGTTTGAAGAAGCAGAAGATTTTCCAAGACCCTGTGACAATCTTAAACCCTTTAAGGTTGCCCAATGGAATCCGTTTTTGTTTGTGGGCTTAGAACCTGCTTTTGACATCACTGACATTCTTGACAGAATGAATGAGCGGGTAGGATTCTTACCCTTAGAACAATTTAGATTCCGAAAAGATCTTAGCAAGGACTACTTGGTAAACTGCCATTGGGCCCTTTATTGCGATAATTATTTAGAAGGATTTCATATCCCCTTCGTGCATGCTGAATTGAATGATCTGTTGGACTATGGAGAATATACCACAGTGATCTATGATCATATGAATTTACAAATTGGATATGCCCAAGGGGGTGAGGAAACTTTTGATCTTCCCGAAGGGCATATGGACTATGGCAGTGATATTGCGGCATATTACTTCTGGATTTTTCCAAATATGATGTTCAATTTTTATTCATGGGGACTTTCTATCAACATCGTGAAACCTATTGACAAAGAGAAAACCAAGGTATCGTTTCTCACCTATTTATATGACGATAGCAAATTCCATAGTCGGGCTGGAGCCTTGCTTGACAAAGTAGAACGCGAAGACGAATTTGTGGTAGAAGGAGTTCATCAGGGCTTAAAATCGAAGCATTACAAGGCAGGACGATTTTCACCTACACGTGAGCAAGGGGTGCATCATTTTCATAGTTTACTCGCACAATTTTTAGGTTAAAAACGATCTTTTTCAGCAACGAACTGAAAATTTACAAATAAATAAACCATTCATAATCAGTTTTTTAGTATCTTATGCTACTTAAAAATTGGGCAACTAAGTTTTTTAAGTAGTGTTAGTGTTCCCCACCATTCGTATTCGATCTTTTACTTGACAAAAGCAACCAATCATCCGCACCTTCTTAGTCAAGTTGTGTACTAGTAACCCGTAACCAATTAAATGAACCGATATGAAAAAAGTAGTACTCGCACTATTGCTGGTGCCCATGTTTATCATGGCCCAAGAAAGTGCACAAGAACCCATTTTTCTAAATGTTATGTTGACTCCACATTCCGACAAAATTCAAGAATTTGAAAAAGGAATTGCTGAGTATAACAAGAAGTACCACACCAGCTTGGGAGAAGCTGCCTCCGTATTTTGGATCGCTACCGGCAAGAATTCTGGAATGTATGTCTGGAGTATGGCTACCAGCTGGGATCGCTTGGATGGCGATGCTCAAAGTGCCAACCGAATGGCAGAATGGAATACCAATGTAGCCCCATACGCAGAGGCTACGATGGAAACCACTATTTGGAAAGGAGACATGGCACATTCTAACTTCACCAAAGATTTTACCCTGAAGAACATGGCTGTTTTTATGCTTGATATGAAGCGATTTAAAAACCGTGAATTAATGGGGGTATTAGGAAAAGTCCATAAGGTTTTTAAAACCAAAGACCCCGATGGTCAATGGGGAGTCTATTGGAATCAACTAGCTAACAATGATGGACAAGACATGGTTTGGATAGATTTTTTTGATAGCATGTCTTGGATGGGTGAAAACGATCAATTTCCACAATGGTATGAGGAAGTCTATGGGGAAGGAACTTTTCTAGAGTTTGTGAACGAATTTGAAGCCGCCACCGATGGAGATTCTCAAGAGATTTGGATGTTTCGCCCCGATTTAAGCGGGGCAGATGGCAAAGTTACTGCCATTGCTGCTAGAGAATAATCCAACAAAACCAACCAAATATGAAAGGCCCAATTTTGGGCCTTTTTTATTAAAAGCTTAGTTCTTCAATATCACAAATAGTGCTCATTTCGTTTTTAGTTGCCATACTTCGGTTGAAATGACTTGTAAATTAGTATCTTAAGGGAGACTAATACCAACCACAACTTTAATGACAAAGTATTTCCTATCCCCCTTTCTCTGCCTTTGCTTCTTTTTAATGCAAGCGCAGAACAAATCTAATCTGGAATTATTAGATATTTTTAATATGGAATTTATTTCCGATCCTCAGATTTCTCCAGACGGCTCACAGATTCTTTACGTCCGTAATTTTAAGGATGTCATGACGGATAAAAACTTATCCAATATCTGGTTGGTGAATGCCAATGGCACCAATAACAGACCCATCACAACAGGCAACCAAAATGATAGTTATCCCAGATGGTCCCATGACGGTAAAAAAATCATTTTTAAATCAAATCGTGAGGATAATAGGATGAAGTTATTTCTCATGTGGGTAGAAACCAAAGAAGTAGCGCCACTTACAAACACCCCAAACGCACCCAGTCAAATAAGTTGGTCTCCTGATGATAAATTTTTGGCATTTACAATGTTTGTCCCAAGAGAAAGTAAATCTATTATAAAACTACCGCCTAAACCAGCGGGTGCCAGTTGGAATAGCCCCCCCACCTATATTGATAAATTAAACTATAGAGGAGATGGTCAAGGGTATTTAAAAGCTGGGAACACCCAACTCTTTACCCTGTCTACAGATGGTGGTACTCCAAAACAATTAACCACTGAAAGTTTTGATCATGGCGCACCAGAGTGGTCAAAAGATGGTACCAAAATTTACTTTTCTGCTAACTACAATGCCGATGAGGCTTTGGAACCTCTAAATAGTGAAATCTACGAGCTTACCTTGGCAGATTTAACGAGCAAAGCTCTTACAAATAGATATGGCCCTGACCAATCGCCCAAGGTGTCACCAGATGGCACTAAACTGGCGTATTTAGGTCTAGATGATGAGCTGTTGGGGTATCAACTAACTGAATTGTATGTAAAAGACTTCAACACAGGGAAGACAACCTTAATTAGTGGCGACTTTGATAGAAGCGTAGATAACATACAATGGGCCAATGATGGCAAAGGCGTTTACTTTCAATACCATGATAAGGGCCAAACAAAAATCGCTCATTTTGCATTAAGTGGCCAGGTCACCGATTTAATAGGTAATGTAGGGGGTTTGTCTTTAGGAAGACCATACAATGCGGGTACCTATACTGCCTCAAGCACTGGAAATATCGCCTACACTTTTGGGACCACCCAACATCCTGCAGATCTTGGGCTTTACAACAAAAGAGGTCCAAGACGCTTGACGTATGTGAATAACGACTTATTTGCTTTTAAAGATGTTGGAAAAGTTGAGGAGATTTGGTGGAAATCTTCCCACGATCAAAGAGATATCCAAGGTTGGGTGGTAATGCCACCAAATTTTGATCCTTCTAAAAAGTACCCTATGATTCTAGAAATTCATGGAGGACCCTTTTTGAGTTACGGTGCTGTTTACTCAGCAGAAATTCAAGCCTATGCATCTGCAGGTTATATTGTGCTTTATGCAAATCCAAGAGGAAGTGCTAGCTATGGAAAGGAATTTGGAAATTTAATCCATCATGATTATCCCAACCATGATTATGATGATTTAATGTCCGGTGTAGATGCGGTAATTGCCAAGGGCAATGTAGACCCCAACAACCTCTTCGTTACTGGAGGTAGCGGTGGTGGCGTGCTCACGGCTTGGATTGTAGGTAAAACAGACCGTTTTAAAGCTGCGGTAGTGGCTAAGCCTGTTATTAATTGGACCAGTTTTGTTCTCTATGCAGATGGGGCTGCCTTTTTCTCAAAATATTGGTTTGGTAAAAAACCTTGGGAAGATCCTGAGAATTATTTCAAAAGATCGCCACTCTCGTACGTGGCGAACGTCACAACACCTACAATGCTACTCACAGGTGAAGAAGATTTTAGAACTCCAATTGCCGAATCAGAACAATTCTATACTGCTTTAAAACTTGAAGGGGTGGAAACAGCCATGGTTCGAATACCAGGAGCATCCCACGGTATTGCGAATAAACCTAGCAACCTAATTGCCAAAATAGCGGGCATTCTAGCATGGTTCGATAAATACAAAACTACCCCCTAGAAAAACCTTTTGAACAAACAACAAACATTGTAATTCGCTTATCCTAGTGCGCCATGGCGAGACTTTTTAACGACCAACGAAAGAAAACATTACAAACTAAAAACTGGGGCAATTATATAACATATGCGCTAGGAGAAATTATCCTAGTAGTCATCGGAATTCTTATAGCCTTGTACATCAATAATTGGAATGAAGAGCGAAAAGATCGAAACACCAATCGGGTTCTTTTAAATGAATTAAAAAAAGAAAACAATCTAAATATTGAAGATCTGGAGGTAGACGCCTCGTATAGGGACACACTGTTTACCTCAATCTATGAATTTCATGAATTTTTAGAAGATGGAAATTTTGAACAACATAGGGACTCCTTAAATAACTACTTAACCGTTCTATCGCGCTTAAACACCTATGAACTTAATAGTGATTATTTAGAAAAATACATTGCATTTAATTCTGAAAATCAATCTGTTTTGTCTGATGAATTGGTGCGGCTCAACGAAAGACAGCGCGGTTTAAAAATAATTTCAGACAAAGCGCTAGAACTGCGATTTGAAAAGTTTTTTGACTATCTGGCAAAAGATGTCGATTTCCTGACTTTGGAAATGCAGAATACCGATTTATTCAGAAGCCTTGAGTTTCGCAATAATTTAATTCTTATCGCTGCTATTGAAGAAGGGCTTTATGAAATGTTCATCAAGTCCTTAGAACAGCAAAAAAAGATTGATAGCCTTATTGAAGTTGCGCTTTTGCAATAATGTTGCATTTCTTTAAAAATTTTAAGGGCACTTTAATTCAATTAAAATTTAGGCACTCCCCTTAGCCGCTGTTTCTATTTAAAAAAAGAGTCCCAATTATTTTATTCTAGTTGCGCAATTTATCTTTAAGCTTTAAAGCAAAGTATGTACATACCACCCTATTATAAAAATGAAAATATTGAAGAGGTACACT
>CAZRPJ010000080.1:4511-8016 GCA_964601965.1 uncultured Croceivirga sp. | reverse complement strand
GGCAAGTAACGGAGTTGACCTATACAGTAGATGACAGCCCTGTTAAGGTTACTCTTCAAGATGCTAATGGCTGTGATTATGAGGCCCAATTAACAATCCTTGAAGAAGACTGTGGAAATACCATAGATGAGTGTGAAACGGCTTTTGCAAAACTTGACAGCAATGACGCTATTTGTTTTGAGGACATACAAGGTTTTGATTCACCAAGATGGGGATGGACCAATCTAATGTCTACATCGGTCTCTAACTATACGTTAGATTTTTATGCGGCCGCAGGCCAATGTGATATATCGAAAGGTGCTTTAATTGGTGAAGTATCAGTTTCCTATGCCAATGGTGAAGTAGACGTTACAGTAACAACAGTTGCTGGTGTTGATATGACTGTAGCTCAATTATATGTAGGAACAGGAATATTACCTATTGGCAATAATGGTAAACCTACGGTGGCACCTGGCCAATACCCATACCAAGATTCTGAAAGTGGAAGGTTTACTAGCTACACTTTTGAAGACATCCCTGTGGGTGACGCTGATACTTATTACTTAATTCTTCATGCCGAAGTCTGTCCAGTAGGAGTTGATCCTGATAATGATGATAATGCAATTAGTACAATTAGTACAATTGATAGAAAGATTGAGGCAAAGGCATACCCAGTTATCTTTTATGATAATGTTAATGTAGAAATTGAAGTTTCGTATCAGACAGATTGTAATATTTCAATCTTTGATATTACAGGAAGACAAGTAAAGAACCTTGGTATTTATAGCCTTAATAAAGGTAAAAATAATATCAATCTTCCAGTTGGAGATGTCGCTGATGGCTTACATTTTATCCAAATAAATACAGGATATCAACAGAAGGCCATTAAGATAATTGGTCAATAAAAAAAGCTTCCCCCTTTCGGGGGAAGCCTTCACCATCAATAGGTATAGTTTGGAAAGATTCGGGACTCCAAAGATGGGCCCTTCTTTCTTCAAAAAAAATTAATAGTTGTCAAGTGCGATATTTTGTGGGGTAAAAGAGGTGCTTTTTGATGTAGCATCGATGAACTGCAAACCCCAGTAAACTCAAGGCTTACCAAGAATATCGATGAACTGCACATTTATAAGATTAATACTACAAAAATGTAAGTATACCATAAAAAAAGGAGCCCAATTGGGCTCCTTTTGTTCTAAGTGATTGATTCTTAGTTTTCTGTATCTGGAAGCATTACTTTGTTTAGTACATGAATCACACCATTATTGGCTTGAACATCTACCACAATGATACCAATATCTGTATTTCCAGCTCCGTCGGTAACGTCTGCGATGTTGTCTCCGGTACCAGGAAGGTTAATAGTGATGTTATCTCCTTCTAAAGTTGCAGGTGAAATACCGTCTGTTAAATCTCCAGAACGTACATTGCCTGAAACTACATGGTGATTAAGAACACTTGTTAAAAGACCTTCTTCAATATCTGTTACCATTTCAACACTTAAGGCTGTTAATAAATCAGAGAACGCTGCATCAGTTGGCGCAAATACTGTGAAAGGTCCATCTCCACTTAATACGCTCACAAAATCAGTTCCTGGTGTGCCATCTGTTAAAGCTGCAACCAATGGAGCAAAAGTTGGGTCTGCCACTGCAAAAGTTACAACGGTAGGTAAGTCAATAACCGCATCTACCGCGTGAACGACTCCGTTTACAGCAACCACATCTGCTACAGCTACATTGCTGCCTGCATTGATGCTTACACCGTTATCGGTATTAATATATTGACTTAAAGTATCGCCATCTGCATTGCTAGCAGCAGTTCCTACGTACATGTTCATTAATTCATCTGAAAAAGCAGCAGTACCAGGAATTACATGATAGGATAAAATATCATTTAAGTCATTTGCATTTGGATTTGTGAACGCTGTAAAGGCATCATTTACAGGGGCAAATACCGTAAAATCCGTAGTAGTGTCTGATAGGAGATCAGTAAAGGTGGTGTTACCATCTGCTGTTAAGGCTCCAACTAATGAAGAGAAAGAATCGTTGGCAACTGCGTGGTCTACAATAGTAGGTAAACCAATTACATTATTTACTAAGTGCACCACACCATTATCAGCAGTAACGTCTGGTTGCGTAACGGTAGTAACCCCGTTAATTTGAATTGTAGAAGCAACATCAACAAAAAGACTAAGGTTGCGTCCTTCTGCACCAGCGGTTGATAAGCTGGACACATATCCTGTACTTAAACTGCTAGAAACATTATTTCCGGCCACTACGTGATTTAATAAGATATCTGTTAGAACGTCTACTGGTACATCGTCTAAAGAAGCAAAGTTGTTGGCGGCTAAAAACGCTGCAAAACCATCATTGCTCGGAGCGAAGACCGTGAAAGGTCCGTCTCCTTGTAAAGTAGTTACGAGGTTTGCTCTCGTAAGCGCATCTACCAAAGTTGTAAGATCTTCATTCCCTAGGGCTAAGTCTACAATAGTTATCGCTTCTTCTTCTCCTCCTCCATTATTGTCATCATCGTCTGAACATGACCATAGTAAGAAGATAGAACAAAGTAAAATTAAGGGTGTTTTAAAAAAATGTTTCATAACAATTAAAATTGATTTATGTTAAAAAAGAAAGGAACCCAGAACTATATGTTCTGGGCTTTTATGTTGATTAATGCAATGCATCAATAATTTCTTGAGGGATTAAAACTTTATTAATAATATGTACGATGCCATTGCTAGCTTCGTTGTCCGCACCAATTACTTGGGCATTTACATGAGTTTTATCCTGTATAAATACGCCATGATTAAGGCGCACTGTAATGGATTCACCTTGTAGGGTCTCAATTACTTGATGATCAGTTAAATCCTCTGATGCTACTGCGTTACCTGCTACCACGTGATAGCTCAATAATTGCGCCAATAGGGCTTTTTCTTCGTCTGTATCAAAATCTTCTAAACTATTGTAGTTGCTGCCTAACGCATGCAATAAATTGACAAAAGCTTCATTCGTTGGAGCGAAGACTGTGAAAGGTCCATCTCCTTGTAAGGCTTCCACGAGCCCAGCATCTGCTTGAATTAAAGCCTCTACTAATAAGCTTAGATTATCTACTGATTGAGCCAGTTCCACGATATCCGGTGTTTGCAATGCAGTCACAAAATCAATCGCTTCTTGTGGTAGCAATACTTTATTGATTACATGCACCACTCCATTGCTAGCATCTACATCTGGCATAATCACGGTTGCGTTGGTATCTGAAGCATCTACTACATGAACGAGGTCCTTTAATGCAATACCAAGGTTGGCTCCATTGACCGTTGGGATCTGCTGTCCATCTGTTAGATCTGTTGAAAAGGCTTCAACTCCAGCAACCACATGGTAGGTTAGGATTTTAACTAGTAAGTCTAACTCTTCTTGGGTGTCAAAATCAGCTAGGCTGTTGTAATCATCTCCAAGGATTTCAAGAAGTTCTACAAATGCTTGATTGGTAGGGGCGAAGACTGTAAAAGGTCCTTCACCGCTTAGTGTTTCTA
>CAZRPJ010000080.1:0-4411 GCA_964601965.1 uncultured Croceivirga sp. | reverse complement strand
GGATTTCAAGAAGTTCTACAAAGGCTTGATTGGTAGGGGCGAAGACTGTAAAAGGACCTTCACCGCTTAGTGTTTCTACTAAGCCAGCATTTGCAGCTGTTAAAGCATCTACCAATAAGCTAAGATCATCTGTAGCTACGGCTAGCTCCACAATGTTTTTCATTTCTAAAGTTGCTAGAAAGTCGATGGCAGACTGTGGCAGCAATACTTTGCTTATAACGTGGGCAACGCCATTAGTAGCTTCAATATCTGTGTCTAAAATCATGGCATTCATATCGGAGGCATCTCCAATAACAAAAGATTCGTCACTCGCTATGATTTCTAGTTCATTTTCTTCTAAAGCGGTAGGTACTTTTCCTGGGGCTAGATCAGCTTCCAAAACCTTCGCGGGAATTACATGATATAAAAGGATATCCTTGAGAAGGGCTATTTCATCTTCGGTATCAAAATCATCTAATGAATTATAATCATCACCTAAAACCATGAGCAGCGCTTGGAAGGCTTCATCTGTTGGTGCAAAAACGGTAAATGGACCATCAGACTTTAAGGTATCTACCAGACCTGCTTTGATAACAGCTGCTTCTAAAGCTGATAAGCTTTCAGTGGCAATAACCAGATCCACCAAATCTTGTGGAGGAGCGAGCGCATCGAGTACAGCTTGAGGTAAAAGTACCTTGTTAATGACATGCACAATTCCATTAGAAGTACCAACGTCTGGAAGTACTACTTCTGCCGAATCACTGGTGGCGTCTTCTACGAAAACACCTCCTTCAAGTGAAATAGCTACATTTTCTCCTTGCACGGTAGGAATTACTTGACCTTCTTCTAATTCGGTAGAGGCTACAGCAGCACCAGCTACCACATGATATTGAAGAATTTGGCCAAGGAGCATTTTTTCTTCCTCAGTATCGAAATCCTCCAAACTATCAAAGCCATCTAATTGTGCTAAAAGTTCGGTAAATGCGGCATTCGTGGGTGCGAATACAGTAAATGGTCCGCTACCGCTAAGCGTACCAATAAGATCAGAACCATCATTTTCGTCTGCTTTGCTTAAAGCAGCTACTAAATTGCTAAGATCATCAGTAGCAATGGCAGTTTCTACGATAGTAGTTGATGTTGCAGTAGCGGCGTTTCTGGCGCCATCATCTTCATCGTTGCAAGCAAAAGTGAACAGGGCCAAAAAGACCAAGATCACATAATTTTTCATTTTCAAGGGGTGTCTCATAGTTAATTGTTTTGAATGTTCTTGTTTAGTTTTTAGGGTATTTACATTCACAAAAACTTCTTATCTCTTTTTTAATTAAACCTGTAAAAAACGCAGTAAAAAGATCGTTTTTAGTAGAAATTAATTAATAATGCAATAAATAGTGTTCTGTTTTGCGAAACATTCAAAAGATTAAACAAATTTACAATGGTTGCTTTTGTTTCATCTTTTTTTTGAAAAGTTTAACAAAATAGTTTGAAATTCATAAAATTGCAGGAGGTTAGGATTTTTACTTTTAAAGAAAATATTCCTTTCTAAAATCGCATTGGGTGCCGATATGAAGGATAGTTTTAGATGTAGGGCTAACACATTACAAATTGGCTGGTGTTTTGTACACACCAAATCATATTAAGATTGCGAGGACTATTTTGTATTTTTGCAGCTGCAATGAAACAGGAAAAAATAAAAGTTGTTGTAGGATTATCTGGAGGGGTTGATTCTAGTGTAGCAGCCTATTTACTTAAGGAGCAGGGCTACGATGTTATAGGGCTTTTCATGAAGAATTGGCACGATGATTCTGTAACTATTTCTGATGAATGTCCTTGGTTAGAGGATAGCAATGATGCTCTCATTGTAGCCGAAAAATTGGGCATACCATTCCAAACTGTTGATTTAAGCAAGGAATACAAGGAGCGCATTGTTGACTATATGTTTAATGAATACGAACGCGGCCGCACTCCAAATCCAGATGTCCTTTGTAATCGCGAAATAAAATTTGATGTCTTTCTTAAGTTGGCTTTAGAGCTGGGCGCGGACTACGTTGCCACCGGTCATTATTGTAGAAAAGACTCATTTATAGATGATCAAGGCAAAGAAATTCACCGACTCTTGTCTGGAAAAGACGGGAATAAAGATCAATCCTATTTTCTATGCCAACTCTCCCAAGAGCAATTGGCTAAAACACTATTTCCAATTGGTGAATTAACAAAGCCCCAAGTAAGGCAAATCGCTAGTGAAAACAGTTTGATTACGGCTGATAAAAAAGATTCTCAGGGTCTTTGTTTTATTGGAAAAGTGCGATTGCCAGAGTTCCTACAGCAAAAATTAAAGCCAAAGAAAGGTGTGATTGTGGAAGTACCGAAAGATGCTCCAAAATTAGAAAAGACCTCCAATGGCTTTCATGATAAGCATTCGGAGTTGGCTTTTTATTCTGAAAAGCCAAACTACCAACTTAGTGATGGAAAAATTGTTGGAGAGCATAGTGGCGCCCATTTTTTTACTACAGGTCAGCGCAAAGGCTTGGATGTAGGTGGTACTAAAGAACCGCTCTTTGTTTTAGACACCGATGTAAATGAAAACATTATTTACACCGGACAAGGAAAGAATCACCCAGGCTTGCTACGTCGTACACTCTTTGTAAAGGAGGATGAAATACATTGGGTACGACAAGACTTAGCCCTATCATTGGATGAAACCATGGAGGTAGCGGCTAGAATTCGATACAGACAACCGCTGCAAGCAGCCACGCTTTATAAAGTAGAAGGAGGTCTTTATGTAGATTTTAAGGAAAATCAATCTGCCATTACAGAAGGGCAGTTTGTTGCTTGGTATAAGGGCGATGAACTTCTTGGTTCTGGTGTAATTTCGTAACATGCTCAATAGCAAAATCACCACCTTATTTGGTATTAAATATCCTATTATTCAGGCAGGAATGGTGTGGGCCAGCGGATGGCGACTAGCCTCGGCTGTTTCTAATGCGGGTGGACTTGGTCTTTTGGGTGCGGGTAGTATGTATCCTGAAGTTCTTAGAGAACATATTAAAAAATGTAAGAAGGCCACCAACCAACCTTTTGGGGTAAATGTGCCAATGCTTTATCCAGACCTACAAGAGATCATGGATATTATTGTTGAGGAAAAAGTACCTATTGTTTTCACTTCCGCCGGAAATCCGAAGACGTGGACTTCTTTTTTAAAAGCCCAGAATATTACTGTGGTTCATGTAGTAAGTAGTGTAAAATTTGCGCTTAAAGCTCAGGAGGCAGGAGTTGATGCGATTGTGGCAGAAGGTTTTGAAGCAGGAGGTCATAATGGGAGAGATGAAACCACCACCATGGTTTTAATACCGGCTGTAAAAAAAGCCATATCCATTCCCTTAATTGCTGCTGGAGGTATTGCCACCGGGCAACAGATGCTGGCCGCTATGGTACTTGGTGCAGATGGCGTACAAGTGGGGAGTAGGTTTGTTACAACACTAGAGGCTTCTTCACATCAAGCTTTTAAAGAGGAAGTGGTGAAAGCAGGTGAAGGCGCTACCCAGTTAACTTTAAAAGAATTAGCCCCTGTTCGACTCATTAAAAATGAGTTCTATCACCAAGTGCAAAAGGCGTACGAACAAGGAGCGTCCACAGAAGATCTCAAGGCTTTATTAGGTAGGGGAAGGGCAAAGAAAGGGATGTTTGAAGGCGATTTAGCGGAAGGAGAATTAGAAATCGGCCAAGTTGCAACCTTAATACACGAGATTATTCCCGCTAAAGAGGTTTTAAATGAACTAATTATGGACTACAATACTGCTCTTCAGGAACTGAAATCAATTCCTTTCTAAAATTAGGCCTTGCATTTCGTCGAATAAATTCCTTTGATGTATACCCTTGTTTATCTTTGCGAAACTATGAGGACACTGCTATTGGTAGGTTTTATTTTTTGTATGTGCTTTCGGGGAACATCTCAAATAGAAGATGATAAAGCTTTGCACTTTCTTGGTGGAAATTTGTACGGTTTGGCCGGTGCGGGTATTGCAAAACAGATATCTGATGGTAACCGATGGTGGACCTTTGCGGGGGCAGTAGGGGGAAGTGCACTTATTGGAATTGGCAAAGAAGCTGTAGATGCTAGCCAACGAGAAAATGGCTGGGATAATGGAGACCTTATCGCCACCATCTTAGGAGGTATCACAGTTGGATTAACAATTGATTTGTTTACAGATCACAAAAGAAATGAAAAACGTGCTCAGCGGAAGGCTTTAAAAGTTTCAGACACCGCTGTCAGTCAAATTAATCAGATTTGGTTGCAACAATCGCCACCTAGTCTTACATCACTAACACTTTCTAACAGTGCTTTGCAGGGAATAGGACTACAATAAGCCCCTAGCCTTTATCTCAAGATATTTATTTATTGTATTTAGGGTAAGCTGCTCAGGTTTCGTCAGTA
>CAZRPJ010000079.1:0-8216 GCA_964601965.1 uncultured Croceivirga sp. | reverse complement strand
CTCCTAATTTGGCGCCAGGGGAAATGGGAAAACGGGATATGGAAATTGTGGCGGCGATTTATCAATCAATTTCTAAAGGTGGAGTGCCACAGCAATTGGAATTTCCAGAAGGCTATGGTTTTGGAGATTAAAATTTCTCGAAGACACCCAAACCAAATAAAGCAAAATCATACTTTACCGGATCCTTGGGATCTAGACGGCGTAAGTTTTTATCTAACTCGGCCAAGGCCTTAGCGTCGTTCTGTTTACGCTTCAATAATTTTAGTTTGCGTGCCACGTTTCCAGAATGCACATCTAAAGGACAAGACAAGATGCTTGGTTCAATTCCATGCCATATGCCAAAATCTACATTTTTCTGGGAGGAGCGTACCATCCAACGTAAGAACATATTAATACGTTTGGCGGCGCTTCCCCGCAACGGATCTGAAACATGTTTTTCGGTTCTTTTTTGATGTGGGATTTCGAAAAAGCAGGTTTTTAATGCGCTAATGGCCGGTTGCAAACTCTGTTTGGTTTTATTTTTTACAAAAACACCTTCCAAACCGCCGTGTTGCGTATAAATATGTTGCAACCCCTTTATAAATGTGGTTAGATCATCACCATTAAAAGTTCTATGCACAAAACCTTGGAGGGTATTTAAATCATCCTCCGTATGAGAACAGACAAACTCATAAGGGGCATTGTCTAGCAAAGTCATTAAACGCTGTGCATTAGAAATTATACTTTTTCTATTCCCCCAGGCAATGGTGGCCGTAAGAAATGCACTAATTTCTATATCTTCCTTTCGCGAAAAAGCATGTGGTATCTGTATCGGATCTGTTTCTAGAAAGGTCGGATTTTCATATTGCTCGGCCTTTTCATCCAAAAATTCTTTAAGGGCTGCCCTAGTCATTACACCTTAGACGATAAGTCCATCTACCATGGTTAATTTCCGGTCTGCCATATCTGCTAACTCCTGATTGTGAGTCACAATCACAAAGGTTTGACCAAATTCTTTCCGTAACTCAAAAAACAAGTTATGTAAGGTATCGGCGCTTTCAGAGTCTAGGTTCCCAGAGGGCTCGTCTGCCAAAACCACAGAAGGGTTATTAATTAAGGAACGTGCCACAGCCACACGCTGTTGTTCCCCGCCAGATAGCGCTTTTGGCTTATGATGTGATCGATCTTTAAGTCCCAGGAACCCCAGTAATTCTAATGCTCTTTTTTCTGCCTCCGCACGTGCTGTTTTTTTAATGAATGCCGGAATACAAACATTCTCTAGCGCTGTAAATTCTGGTAGTAATTGATGAAATTGGAAAATAAAACCAATGTGTTCATTTCTAAATCTAGCAATTTCTTTGTCGTTTAATTGGTTTACATCAATATCATTAATCACAACTTTGCTTTCCTTTTTATTGGTGGCCATATCCAAGGTGCCAAGAATCTGTAGCAAGGTTGTTTTACCTGCTCCGGAAGCTCCAACAATAGAAACTACTTCACTTTTCTCTATGGTAAGATCCACTCCTTTAAGCACTTTCAAATCCCCGTAGGACTTATGAATATTTTGAGCCAGTATCATGCAGTCTATTTTGCTGCGTGAATGTACGCATAACCGTCGTAGAAGGCAACTCGAGCTGGATAAGGCTGCACTTGTTTTAGCGACTATTAACCAAAAGTTAAATGCAAATGCAGGGTTGCATATGTAAAATAAATGTTCAACTTTTACATTAAATGGATAAACAAAATAATACCAATTTGGAGGTTGCCATTTTTGCAAATGGCTGTTTTTGGTGCACTGAGGCGGTTTTTCAGCGGCTCAAGGGTGTACATGCGGTAGTTCCCGGTTATATTGGCGGGCATATTAAAAACCCTCCGTATCGTGAAGTGTGCACCGGCAGAACGGGGCATGCTGAAGGAATAAAAATAGCTTTTGATCCAACAGTCATTTCATTCCAAGAACTGCTGCATATCTTTTTTGCCACGCACGATCCTACCACTTTAAATCGTCAAGGAAATGATGTGGGTACCCAATACCGCAGCGAGGTATTTTATACCAATGAAGCACAAAAAGAGGCCACTGAGAATTTTATTGATACCTTAACGAAGCAAAAGGTGTTCGATGATCCCATTGTTACCGCGATCTCGGAAGCTGGACCCTTTTATCTGGCGGAAGAAGATCATCATAATTATTACAACGATCATAGAAATCAACCCTATTGCCAAGTGATCATAGATCCGAAAATTAAAAAGCTGCAAACATATTTTGCAGACAAATTAAACACCGTAACCACCTAAGATGGCGCCGTACCGTAATTTAGAAGAATACAACATTGAACTCACCAATGAGGTGAAGGAACGCTATAAGAATATCATTGATGAAATAGGGGAAGATGTAAGCAGAGAAGGGCTTTTAAAGACACCCGAGCGTGCTGCTAAAGCCATGCTTTTCCTTACACAAGGATACAAGCAAGATGCAGAGGAGATCCTTAAAAGTGCCATGTTTAAGGAAGATTATGATGATATGGTGATTATCAAGGATATTGAATTGTATTCCTTGTGTGAGCATCATATGCTGCCTTTCTTTGGAAAAGCCCATGTGGCGTATATCCCTAACGGACAGATTGTTGGACTCAGCAAAATACCGCGAATTGTAGATGTATTTGCACGCCGCTTGCAAGTGCAGGAACGATTAACGCATGATATTTTAGAAGCGATCAATAATACCCTAAAACCAAAAGGGGTAGCGGTTGTAATTGAAGCGAGCCATATGTGTATGATGATGCGCGGTGTTCAAAAACAGAACTCGGTTACAACCACCTCAGGTTTTAGAGGACAGTTCGAGAAAATTGAAACGCGTAATGAGTTTTTAAAACTTATTAGTGCAGACCTGTCTTAAGGCCTTTCCTGTTTTTTTGTTATTTTTCCACCATGTCAAAAAACAATGACAAGCGCACTCGAAACCTCCTTTTAGGCTTATTATTTGATGCCATTGGGATGTCTTCCATGTTATTTCCTGGACTTGGAGATGTACTTGACGTGGTATGGGCTCCTTTGGCAGGATGGCTCATGACACGTATGTACAAAGGGAAAATTGGTCAAGCCGCAGGGGTTATCACCTTTGTAGAAGAGCTCGTGCCAGGGCTGGATGTTATTCCTTCCTTTACCATCATGTGGGTGTATACCTATCTCATCTCTAGTAAATCCAAGAAATCCTAAGGATACATTGCCCAACAAGTTTTCATCATAAATCTTTAACATTTAGCAACCTAAGATTGGAATGGAATGCCTAATTTTCGGTGGAATTAATACTCAGAAAATGCGGACAAAAATTACCTTCTTTACCACCCTGCTAGCACTTCTTTTAACCACGACCTTGTTAGCACAAGATCTCTTAAAATCAGGCCCAATGGTAGGGTATTCAACAATGCGGGAGGTATTGCTGTGGGCACAAACTTCGGAACCAGCGAACGTACATTTTGAATACTTTGCAAAAGGTGCTCCAGAAACGCGTTTTAAGACGAAAGCGATTGATACCCAAGCAGCGAACGCTTTTGTCGCCAAAATAATTGCAGATCAGGTTCTACCGGGAAATACCTATGAATACGAACTTTTTATAAACGGGACTAAGGTGGTGCGAGACTATCCTATGGAGTTTCAGTCTCAAACCCTTTGGCAATGGCGCACAGATCCACCAGAGGTGCGTTTTGTGGTAGGCAGTTGTAATTATGTGAACGAAGAAAAGTATGATCGCCCCGGGAAGCCCTATGGCAGTGATTTTGAAATATTTGAAACCATTCACAGCGAACGTCCCAATTTCATGCTATGGCTGGGGGATAATACGTATTTGCGGGAGCCCGATTGGAATTCTAGAACAGGTTTTTTACACCGATATTCTCATACGCGCGCACTACCAGAAATGCAGGCGCTCTTGGCCTCGACGCATCATTACGCAATTTGGGATGACCATGATTTTGGACCAAATGATTCAGATGGTAGCTTCTGGTTAAAGGACACCGCTTCAGAAATATTTCAGCTGTTTTGGGGGAATCCAAATTTTGATGTCCTCAATCGAGGAGGTATCACAGGGGTGTTTCAATGGGCAGATTTGGATTTCTTTCTGTTAGATAATCGATACCACAGAACATCGAACAACAATTTTGCGGCAGAACGGGAGATGTTGGGAAAAGACCAGATAGATTGGTTAATAAATGCCCTTGCTTCTAGTAAAGCCGCTTTTAAATTCATAGCAATAGGGGGGCAAGTGCTCAGTACGGAGGCTATGCACGAGAATTACGCTACTTTTCCTCAAGAACAACGTTATTTATTGGACAAAATTCGAGAGGCAAAAATTGAAGGAGTAATCTTTTTAGATGGCGATCGGCATCATACGGGATTAAGCCGCATGCAAGAAAGCAAAGACGCTTATCCAATCTACGATTTAACCTGTTCTTCTCTTACAGCCGGTGTTTATCCTAACAAAGAAGAACTCAATCAATACCGATTGGATGAAACATTGGTAGGTGTTCATAATTATGGACTGCTCACCGTGTCTGGACCACGAACAGATCGGGTATTGGCCATTCAGATCATGGATAAAACGGGGAATGAACTCTGGAAAAAAGAAATTAAGGCACGGGATTTAAGTTATCCTAGAAAATAGTTCAAGTTTCTAAGTACCAAGCCCTTAGACGAGTGCGCGCATTTGGGACTTAAAACTGTTTTAGTAAGGTGATTTTACTAATGAACTGTGTGCTACTTTGAATAGGGTCAAATGCATCTGTTTGAGTGTCGTTGAATACAATGTAGAGGAACGATAAAGGCATGTACTCCCAACTAAAACGCACATTCCATCGGCCTTGTTCATCAAAACTATTGTATTGGTAAAAGGTAGAAAGTTGTACTCTTGGATTTAATGCCAAGCGCAAACTGGCCGTGTACAGGTCGGTAGTTAAATTTTCAGACAAAATACCTACTCCATTGATATTGTTGTTTTCATAATTGGCATTTAGGGCCACATGAGGAACAGGCGCATAGCGCAGCCCAGCATTCACAGAATTTCGTATCCCATTATAAAAGTTCCCAAAGTCGTATCGAATGGAACCGGAAAATTTCTTGGATTGATCCGTATTGTAGCGTAAGGTATATCGTGTATACTCATAATTTCCTTGCGCTATCTGAAGGCCGAGTGGCGAAAAATCGAAATTGATGTTTTGCCAAGTAGGAGTGAAGGAAGCTTCAATAAAACTATTATCCTTAAACCATGTGTAAATGGGAAAAATATAGATGTTCGCTTGTTGAAAGTTTCCGAAATCTTCAAAATCATGGAAGTAGTTAAAAAACACCCCTGGATCCCAACGTCGTATAAAGGGTAAACTTTTCGGCCTTACAATGGCGTAACCACCAGGGCTATGGACCACTACATCTTTTTGAAATACAAAACCCATCCCTGGCTCATATTCTTCGCTAACAATATCAGAGACATAGCCCATATAATATTTGTTTGTAGTGGAAGTGGCGGCAATTCTGCCCGCGAAACCCGTATTGCCCGATTCACTGTCTATGGAGCTGGATAATAGATAAGTGATGGTAATATCTGGCCTGGGTCTTATTAATCCATCCAAAGAAAGAGTTGTGTTGTTTTCACTTTCAAGACCTAAGGCGTCAAGAGCATCGTCTCTTCTATAGGTTACCATGGCACCTATATTGTTTTCTTTGCCATAGTTTTTAGTGTAACGCGCCACTCCAAAGGTGCTTCCTGGACTATTGTCCGTTTCTCTTTGCCGTACGGCCAAAGCAGCTAGGGTTCTTTTTTCATCCCTATCTGTAAACCTGGCACCCGCATCTAATGGCGCAGGGGCTGCATTGAAAGCGTTTGATAATCCTATGGTTCGGCTAAAAAAGGGGCGTACTCGAAAATTCCCAGACCCTGCCCAAATTCCGGAGTTTTCCAAAAAGAATTGTCTTCTCTCAGGGAAAAAGATATTAAAGCGCTCTAAGTTATTCACCGCGCGATCTACATCTGCTTGGGCAAAATCAGTGTTAATGGTTAGGTCTAGTACAGCATTTGGGCTAATAGCCCATTTAACATCGCCGCCAATCTTTGGGTTGTTCAATTTATCTACCAACAGATCCCCAGCTCTATTTTCATCATATTGGTACAAGGCATAAGGCTCTACGCGGATATTGGCAGAGGGAGGTGGTACCTCTAACCCAGTTAGTTTTGCGGCATAAATCATTCTATTTTCTGAGAAGGACTGTGGAATAGCAGGAAATACGGTTTTTTCGTAATCTCTACGCGCCAATCTAAAAAAGGTAATTCCCCATTCTACCGGAATCCCATTTACGGGTTTATCATACCGAATGGATTTAAACGGTATCGCAAATTCTGCATAGTACCCTTCATCTGTTCGCTGGGTACGCACCCGCCAGAGTGCGTTCCAGTCCTCATCTCTATTATTATCATTAAAATTCTGTACGTCTTGTTGATTTCCATAGGGCGTTGTTTGAAAGGAAACCGCATACTGCTTCGTGTTTTGTGCATCGATCTGAATTCCAAAAACATCATTTTCTAGTCCGTTAAAATCTCGACTTAAATCTTGCATACGAACTCCCTTTTTACCTAAGGAATCCCGCGCAAAAACACCGAAATACAAGTTTTTGTCATCAAACAATATCCTAACCTCTGTAGGATTGTTTATTTGTCCTCCTTGAACGGGTTCAACTCTAAAAAAATCGGTTACGGGTACGGCCATATCCCAATCGGCTTCTGTTAAGCGACCGTCTATTGAAATAACTCCAGATGCTTTGGTAGCACTTATTTGAACTGGAATTTCAGGAGGAGGAAAATTATCAGTTTCTTCCTCCTGACTCCATAAGTTATATCCAAAGAGACAAATAAATAAAACCAGATACCGATGCATGCTATGCTTCTTTAAGAATATGATGTGCGTTATGCTTAGATGAAAACAGGAATCCTACGGCAAATAACCCAAGAGCAATCAAGGCCACCAAAATGAATGCTGTAGCTGTGCTCTTTGAGCTAGCTTGATATTGAAACTTAGGAAGGGCGTCATAATCGGTCTGTGAAAAGAGCTGATTGTTGTACAAGAATGGCATAAAATGTTCACGCCAAGTGCTTGCAAAACCCACTACCTGATCCCTGAAGTTTTCATAATCCGATGTGGAAGTACCTGCTAAACTATTCAAGGATTCTTGCGTAAGAATAGCAGGGGAAAGCCACTTAAAAGTACTCACCCATTCTTGTTGCTTTTGTAATTGACCTTCATATGAATTTACCAAGGGACTTAATTCTTCTGTAATGAGTTTTTGAGACGCCATGTACCTGTGGTAAAAACTTCTATTTTGAGTCGTATCATTTATGGCATATTCTGGATGATCTCTAAGGAAATTATCTAGAATTTCGTCTTGTCTTTCCGTAACCTGTGCCTTTAATGCACGCATTTCATTGATCATTAAGTTACGGGAAGGCATAGGGTATAGGGTATTGCCAAGTTGATTTAATACAGAAGGCACTAGCAAGACAAAGACTACCCAAAGTCCTAATAACGCCACTGCATTTTTAGCAGAACTGCCCACCCATAAATTCACTAGGAAGGCCAAACCAAACCAGAAAAGCATATAAGCCAAAGTAAGACCTACCAGCCCTAGAAAACTTGAAAATTGTTCGAACACAGGAAAGCCAAGTGCAAGGAATACCAAAAGCAACGAAAGCAGTACTAGAAAAGAAAGCCAGAAGAAGCGCAAGCCTAATTTTTGCAGGACCCAATTCTGAATTCCGATAGGCTGTGCTGCTAAAAGACGGAGCGATCCACTTTCTTTTTCTGCAGAAAGGACGTTGTATGAAAAGGCAACGATTAAAAGTGGCAGTAAATAAACAATGACAAAGGCCAAATCGAAGCTTCCAAAAAGCAGCTGAACAGGACTGGTCATTTCTGTAAAATTTAATGCAAAATCATCACCGCTCACCGTGGGCTTCACAAAATGGGTAAACACATCTGCCTGCCCCGTTGCTAGAAAAGCCATTGGTTGCGGTTCCATTGCAGCCACTCTGGGGTGATAGTTTCCTACGGCCATTGGGCTTGTAGGTATTGTCCACCGAGAGGCACTTACCTCTAGCCCGCGCTCTACAGAATCTAGTAGTTTGAGCATCATTTGATCACTTTCTTCAATTTCTGATTTAGCAACCAAAATATCTTTGGCTCTCTTATCAACTTTTT
>CAZRPJ010000078.1:0-8265 GCA_964601965.1 uncultured Croceivirga sp. | reverse complement strand
GCTTCAGCTCCCATCCCCTTTAAAACAAAGAACCTGTTTGTTTTTGGGAAAGTTGTAGGATCACTTAAAATTAAGAAAGTGATTTACAACGCTACGCCAATTCCGCAGGACCCGTAGCTAGATTTTAAAGTATCGAGCCAGCAACTACTTACCCTCTCTTATTAATTTCGGAGCCACCGGATAGATTCTGTGATAGAATTACAGCATCTCCTCGATAGTTAATATCACTTGCGCCGGAAGCAGAAACCCGTATACTTTCGTCTACAGAAAGAAATATACTACTGGATCCAGAAAGTTCAGCATCTAATTGCTGTACTTGTAAGTCGTAATCTTTTAAATTGCTACTTCCGGAAAGCTGCACCTTTAGTTCCCTTGCTGAGCCGAAAAAGTCTATCTCAGATGACCCACTAGCTTCTACGACAAGAACTTCGGTAAAACCAATAACTCCAGAAATGGAGGAGGCTCCAGAAAGAGTTACACTGCCATCATTGCCTTGCCAATCATCTTCAAGTACTAAATCGGTAGCTCCGGAAAGGGAAATATCTGTTAGACTAGTAGTAGTGATATATGCCTTTAAGGTGGCGTCTCCTTTTATATTTAGGTTATGTTGTGGGCGTATCACCAAAGTATTCCCTTCCATTTGTACCACCAATTTGTCTTGTAAATTGGAATTGGCTTCTATACGTACTTCTTCTTCTGTTTCTGAAAATTGCACGAATACGTCAAATGCACTACTTACCTGTAATCCACTGTAGTTATTAAATTCATAGGAGGTACTTGTTACTTCATTTGATGCAGTTATGCGTTCTGTCTCACAAGCGGTTAAAATTAAAGCTGTAGCCAAAAAACTTAAAATTAGTTTTAGTTTCATTTTGATTGTTATTTAAAGGTTGTATTTAAAAAATCTGTCATTTGATCCCTAAGACCCCATGGAACACCTTGCATAAAGAGATATTATATGTACCAATGGATAAAAAGACTAAAAGAATCCTTCTTATTTGAAGTTAGTTACGGGGATCCAACGCAGGGGAACATGATAGCGGCGTGATTTACCTTTTTTGGCATATACTTGGTTGTTCACTGTAAATACCCGTAATGCAGTAATGCTTTGTTTTCTGATTGATGATTCCATGATGATTTTTTTTGATTGATGATTCTATTTTAATTTAACTGTTTTTTATATCGATTTCTTCCCATATTAAAAATTCCTAGTTTAATCCCGATACCTCCCGAAAAGCCGTTGATACGATCAATTGGACTATCAGTTAATTCAATTTTACTTGAAAAACGATATCGCACACCAGCTTCTAGCTGCACGTAACGGGAAATATTGAATAAGGCACTAACCCCAGGTTCTAGGACAAAAACCGCATCTAAATCGTCATCTTCAAAATCAAAATCTTCATCATTTTCCACAATATCTCGATCTACATAACCAACCGCACCGCCTCCAATAAAAACAGGAAAGGAGAGACTTACTAGTGACTTCCCAAAGAGGATAGGCTCTAAATGAAAGCCTGCATAGCCCGCAAAAAGGTCGTCGTTATCTCCACTTCTAGGATTAAATATATTCTGCCTTGAATAAAGACCACGAGCTAAAAAGCCAACTTCAAATTGTTGGTTCGCTACATACGCCACCTTAAAGGTTCCGATATAGGTATCTTGGCCTTCAATTTCTCCATAACCCATCCCTATTCCTACATACACTCCATGTACCACATTCCGGCGATCATTGAAAGTGATATAGGACTCTTCATCTTCTTGAGAATAGGTTTGGATCCCTAGAATTAAAAACAGAAGGAGTAGTGTTGACGTCTTTTGATTGTTCATTTTGTATGATTGTTTTGATTGATTTCTTTTAAAGACAAGAAAGTATATAGAAGGTTGCATGCGTGTAAAATTTTATTCTTTTAAAGTCACAATTCCTTTGATTCCTTTAATCCTAATCTGACCTTCCTTCTTAGTTCCATAGGTTGCTTTAATATTTCTGAGTCTACTTCCTTTATCCAATAATTCAGAGCCAACATTGTCAAACGATTTAGGTAAACGAACGACACCTTGCTCCAAGGTTGCTTCGAAGCTATGTGAAAAATTGGCGATTGAAAGATTGATATCCGAAGACTCTTGTTCTATGGAAATTTCAGTTGTTGCATTCGTAATTGAACCAATGGTAAAATCTACAATTTTCATTGATAGGTTTACATCTTCCGAAAGCTCCTCAACTATGAACGTGCTAAATTTAAGGTCACCGTAGAGTGTCCCTACTTTTTTTAGAGTAATTTCATCCTTATTAGAATATAATTCTAGAGAGTTCACGGAACCAAAACTAAGCTCCGTACCACTGCTATTTAGACGTAAACTTTTGGCATCTTCCATCGTTAGTTCTCCGTTTTTTAGATTTAGACTCCCATAATTTAAATTGCGTGCCCGTAGTTTGCCAAATTTTAGAATGATGTCTGCTTTGGCAAGATTTTCCCCAATCCAAAGATCGCCGTGCTCAATTAAAGTGGTTAAAGAACCCTTCCAATTTTCCAAGACCACATCACCAAAGCGATTGGTTACTTTTAGTTTGGCATTTACGGGTAAGAAAACTTCATAATTGATTTGTACTCGACTTCGGTCCATGTCAATAGGATTAGTTCGATTAAAAAAATCTGCAAACCATCCAGTATTCTTTTTTGTAACCTCAGATGAAATAGAAATAGCGGAATTACTCGCCTTAATATTAGGGTTAATGCGACTTAAAAGTTCTTTCGCATCTTCCTCTTTTCGTCGATTCACCACAATCTCTATTTTTATAGAAACCTCATTTTGGTCCCATCCAGTAAAGGACAGATTTCCATATTTATTTTCTATTTGCAATTCGCCGGCCTCTGAGAATGGAAAGCGCTTTTCCACCGTTTTAGAGACCTGTTCTTGAGCAATGCTCAAGTGCATTGAAAAAAGTAGCATTGCTGCTAAAACCGAACGTTTATAAAGTGTAGCCATCATTTCCATCGGATTTTTTAGCTTCGTTAATCTGTTGTAATAAGTTCTCAATAAGCTCAATTCGCTTCTTGTAATTGCCCACTATTGCCTCCAATACGCGTTCATTATCTAAATTGGTTCGCATTTCTTGGCGCAAGGCTTCGTATTCTGCATCTAACTCGTCCATAAAAGACAAAAATTCCTCTTTGTCTAAATTTGTAAGGTGTGGACTGTTGTTTACTAATTCTACTTGATATGAAACCAATCCTTGATAATGTTGATCAATATCTAATAACTCCTTAGAGACAAACTGTGTGTCTGAATTATAAGGTTGGTAAATAGACAATCCAATAAAACCGGCTATACCAAATACTAAAAGAATACTAGCAGCAACAAGGAGAGCTGGTCGTTTCCAAAGGGGTAGTACCTTTGGCTCTTCAGATTTGTCTAATCCATTAGAGATAGCTGCCCATAGTTTAGCCTTATCAACTTTCTCTGTATCAAACACTTCAGCATTTTTTCGAATATGTTTTTCAAAATTGTCCATTACAAACTTGTGATGATTTCTAATAATTTCTTTTTTGCTCGGTGGTATTGCGATTTTGATGTACTACTACTGATATCTAAAATCTCTGCAATTTCCACATGATCGTACCCTTCAATCAAATAAAGGGTTAGTATCTGCCGGTACCCTTCGGGGAGCTTTTTAAGTCCTAGTTGTACTTTCTTTAAGTCTACGGCTTCCACTTCTATGGGTTCTTCATCTGTCAAATGAAACTCATGAGGTTCCATGGGTACTACAGGAATACGCTTAGCCTTTAAATGGTTTATACTTTTGTTAATGACGATGCGCTTTAACCAAGCGCCAAAACTACTTTCGTATTTAAAGCTGTGTAGTTTCTTAAAGGCATCAATAAAACTGTCTTGTACAATATCTTCGGCATCTTCCTTATTTCCTAAAAACCGAATTCCCACATTAAACATAGCATCTACATAAAGGGCGTATAACTCATATTGTGAGCTAGGATTCCCAGACTTGCATTGTTCTACCAGGGACTGATGTGTAAATCGAATGTCGGTTTTCAACGATTAAGGGTTGATGTGCATTTATAAAGACAACCGCAAAAGTAAAGGGTTGCACTTAGGCTTAAAAAAGAATAAGAAAAACATGGAGAAAGGATTAAAATACTTTCAGTTTATTCTCAGCTAGGTGTTAGATGCAACCCTTGGCATTTTGGTCTGTCTCTTGGAAGTGAAATTCTGTTATAACCATCAAAAATCAAAAAATGAACAAAAAAAAAACAAGTCTTTTGGGCAAAACAAGAAAGCTATTGCTCTGGACTTTCTTAATGGGTACCACAATTGTATTTAGTCAAGAGTTGTATACCATAAGCGGAACACTTACTGATAAAAGTAATGGAGAAACACTTTTTGGGGCTTCGGTATTCTTAAGGGGTACAACAATAGGAGGGGTAACCAATGAATATGGGTTTTACTCAATTACAGCACCTTCAGGGAGCTACTCTTTAAACATCTCGTATATGGGATTCAATGATGTAAACATCAACATTACCCTCACTCAAGATATTAAACAGGATGTAGAACTTTCTTCAACTGCCAACCAATTGGATGAAGTGGTGGTGACGGCAGAAGAAACTGAAAGAGCGATCCTTAGAAAACCTGAAATGAGTGTGGTAAAGATGAATGTGGGAACCATAAAGCAAACGCCCGTTGTATTGGGTGAAGTAGATGTCTTAAAAAGCTTACAGCTCCTTCCAGGGGTTACTAATAATGGTGAAGGAACTGGCGGATTTCATGTACGCGGTGGTGCCCAGGACCAAAATTTAGTGCTTTTAGATGAGGCCATCATTTATAACACTTCTCATATGTTTGGCTTTTTTTCTGTTTTTAATGCAGATGCAATAAAAGATGTAAAACTTTACAAGGGTGGTATACCAGCCCGTTTTGGTGGAAGAGTATCCTCTGTCCTAGACATCCGGCAGAAAGACGGAAACAGCAAAAATTTTGGCCTTACTGGCGGCATTGGAGTTATCTCAAGTCGTCTTACGGCCGAAGGTCCAGTATTTGCTGATAATGGCTCCTTCTTAATCGCTGGTAGGCGCTCGTATGTAGACCTTTTGTTGGCTGCTGCAGGCGAAGAAAATAGGGTCTCTTTTTATGATCTTAATCTAAAAACAAATTATAGTATTAACCGAAATAATAAGCTTTTTCTAAGTGGTTATTTTGGTAGAGATGCTTTTGATTTTGATGGTATTTTTAAAAACAGCTATGGAAACGGATCGGGAAACCTGCGTTGGAATCATTTATTTAATGATCAACTCTTTTCTAATTTATCGGCTATTTATAGTAGATATGATTATGATCTAAATTTTGATCAAGAAGATTTTGAATGGGTGTCATCAATTACTAATTATAACGTAAAATATGATTTAAAATACTATTTAAGTGATGGCTTACAGCTCGATTTTGGAGTAAACGGTATCTATTATGATTTTGATCCCGGTCAAATAAACCCCACTTCTACATCCTCACCAATTAATCCCTTAAGCCTTGATCAAAAAAGAGCATTAGAAGGTGGCGTTTATATCAATGCAGAACACAAACTAACAGAGAAACTTTCAGCTCAATACGGTTTGCGATATAGCGCATTTACCAGGTTAGGGGGGCAACCAATCTCTGAATATGCAAATGGGTTACCAGTAGTCTACAACGAAAATTTGGGTATTTATGAACGCGGAGTTTCAATAAGTGATTCAGAGGTGGCTTCCAATGAATCCATTATTAATTATGGGAATTTAGAACCTAGAATATCTTTGGCTTACTTGCTGAATGAAAATGCTTCTATTAAAGCTGGCTATTCTAGAGCTGCACAATATATTCATTTGCTTAGCAATACTTCCTCAGTGACCCCTTTAGATGTTTGGGCACCTAGTGGTCCTTTTATTGAGCCTCAGGTTTCTAATCAATATGCGTTGGGGTATTTCCGAAATTTTATGAATAAAGAATACTCCCTTGAAGTGGAAGCATATTATAAAACTGTTGATAACAGAATTGATTATATAGATGGGGCTGAATTAATTGGTCAAAATACGATTGAAACCGAAATTTTAAATGGAGAAATGCGTGCCTATGGTTTAGAATTTTTACTTAGAAAAAATGAAGGGGCACTTACTGGTTGGTTGTCTTATACTTTGTCAAAGTCAGAACAACGCACACCTGGAGGAGCTGCGGGAGGTCCTGGAATTAACAATGGAGAGTGGTATAACACTAATTTTGATCGTACACATGATATTTCCCTTACTGGATCCTATCGCTTAAATGATCAATGGAGTTTTGGTACTAATCTGGTTTTTCAAACAGGACGACCAGTTACCTACCCAAATGGCCAATATCGTTATGAAGAACTGTCCATTGCTAGCTATGCTCCAAGAAATTCAGATCGACTTCCTGCCTACCACAGAATGGATGTTTCCCTCACTTACAAGCCTAAAAAATATCAAAAGCAACGCTTTAAAGGTGAATGGGTTTTAAGTGTTTATAATCTCTATGACAGACGCAATGCTGCTTCCATTTCTTTTGGACAAAATATAGAAACTGGCGCTAACGAGGCTACACGTACCGCCATCTTTGGCATTTTACCAAGTATAACTTACAATTTTAAATTTTAAAACATGACCAAAATCAAAAGATATTTTCGATCTACTAGGCCTAGAAATGTTATCCTAGGATTAATCGTACTAATTCTATTATTTCCATTATTTTCTGCTTGCACCGATGTAGTGGATGTAGAAGTTCAAACAGGACCGGAACGTTTAGTAGTGGAGGCTTCAATTGACTGGGAAAAAGGTACCAATGGCAGCGTTCAAATCATTTCTCTAAGTAAATCAACACCTTTTTTTGAAGAAGACACCTTATTAGAAGTCACTGGTGCCAATGTAGCTGTAATTAACGACACCTCAGGGATTCGTTATGTATTCACAGACCAAAATGATGGATCTTATAGAACTACTAGTTTTCGACCAATATTGGGACAATCGTACACTTTGCGAATTGAATACAATGGAGAAGTATATACCGCGCAGGAAACAATGACTCCAGTAACGGAAATAACAAATATATATCAGGCAAGAGAAGAAGGATTTGATACAGAAGCCTTGGAGGTACATGTCGTTTTTACCGATCCGCCAGAAGAAGGGAATAATTACCTTTTTAAATTTCAGAGAGAAGGAGACTTGCTACCAGAATTAGAATATGCAGAAGATGAATTCGTAAATGGAAATGAAATAGATTGGTGGTATGAAATTGAGGATGATTCCGATTTACCGCCTTTTGCAACTGGAGATGTTGTTGCCATTGAACTATATGGGATCTCTAGGTCCTATTACGATTACATAAGCATTCTAATAGACCAAATGGGCGGTGTGGGAATTTTTGATACTACCCCAGTAGCAGTGAAGGGAAATTGCATAAATGAAACCAATCCAGACAACTACGCCTTTGGTTATTTCCGTCTTACAGAAGTAGCAAAAACAAGCTACACTTTTGTAGAAGACGCGTCAAGCTTAGATTAAGAATCAAACGCATAGAAGGTTTGATGTGTGAAGGTGTCGGGTTGCTAGCGCCCGGCACTCTTGTAAGGTGTTAAAGTATTCTCAAAAGTATCACTCGCTCAGAATCTAATGCAACCTCTTGAAACCCATATTGTCTTTAGAAGAAATAAAACAAATTTCAATGAGAAAAATACTTTTAATAGGATTGGTAGGCATTTCAGCCATTTTTAGCGTAACTGCTCAAGAGTACAAGGTAATTACAAGTGTAGAATCTATTATTCCTAATGGTTTAGGACGATCTAGAATTATTTCCGCTAATGAAGAAAAGGATTATCAAGAGTACACAAGTGTGCAAACAGAAGAAGACAACACCCGAAATAAATCTAATAGAAAAGAAATACGGGTGAAGAATTTTGAAGAAACAAAGCTTTTAAACTTCTTTAATCTTGGAGGGATTCGCTTTCAAAATATTGCTGCTAATGATGCGCTTATCTCATCTAAAATTAACACGATGATTGAAGAAGGATGGGAACTTGCCTTCGTAACCAGCGCAGTAGAAAGCGCGGCCGGAAAAGGCGATGCAAATGGCATCTTTATAACACGCTATATTTTTAAGCGTTAGGTTGATTGTAGATTGATTGTGAAAGCCTTTCAGTAATGGAAGGCTTTTTTTTACCACCAAACCACAAATACTTTTTCAAGAACTCCATCTGGTCTTTTTATCCAA
>CAZRPJ010000077.1:0-8667 GCA_964601965.1 uncultured Croceivirga sp. | reverse complement strand
CCTTGACCATCACCTGCTCCATCACGGAAATATTCTGCAATAGTTAATCCGGACAAGGCAACACGAGCACGGGCTCCTGGAGGCTCATTCATCTGGCCAAATACGAAGGTTGCTTTGGATTCTTTCATAGCAGTTTTATCTACCTTGCTTAAATCCCATCCTCCTTCTTCCATTGAATGTAAAAAGTCGTCCCCATATTTAATGATCCCAGACTCTAACATTTCTCTTAAAAGGTCATTTCCTTCTCTTGTACGTTCTCCAACACCTGCAAATACAGAAAGACCTCCGTGTCCTTTTGCAATGTTATTAATAAGCTCCTGAATAAGTACCGTTTTACCTACACCAGCACCACCAAACAATCCAATCTTTCCTCCTTTGGCATAAGGCTCAATCAAGTCAATTACCTTAATCCCGGTAAATAATACTTCAGTAGAAGTAGATAAATCTTCAAATTTCGGAGCCTCTCTGTGAATAGGAAGTCCGTTATCTCCTGCCTTAGGCAAATTATCCATTCCATCGATAGCATCTCCGATCACATTAAATAGTCGGCCGTATACATCTTCACCAATGGGCATTTGAATTGCACTACCAGTAGCAGTAGCTTCTGCACCACGGCTTAAACCATCAGTAGAGTCCATAGAAATAGTACGCACGGTATTTTCACCAACATGCGACTGTACCTCAAGAACTAATACAGATCCATCTGGTCTATTGATTTCTAAGGAATCATAAATTTTAGGGATTTCAGTTCCAGATTCGAACTCAACATCGATAACTGGGCCAATAATTTGGGCGACTTTTCCTGTAACTTTAGACATTACTTCAGTATTTCAATTTATTTCGTTTCCCGTGTAGGAGAATACACTATGTTTTTTCGGGCGCAAAGATAGGATATTCCATTCGTTATAAGAAACTTCCGCCTTTGTTTTTTGGCATAAAAAAAGGTGTCTATTAAGACACCTTTCTTTTCTCTTTACTAATGCTTTTTTTATGGATTAATGCTCCAAGTAACATAGTATATAGCACCGATGTTTCCTGTTCCAAAAGCAGTCACATATTCATCATTAAGAATGTTAGACCCTCCAATTTTGAAAACCGATTTAATACTAGGCACTGCATAATTAATCTGCGCATCTAGAACACTGAAAGAATCAATATCTCCGTCCTGGAAAGAAGCTTCCCAGAAATACTCATCACTCCATCTGTAGTTAATTCCAAATCCAAAGTTTTTAAACAACTCTGTGTGGCCAAATGAAGCTTTAAATCTATGTTCTGGCGTATTAAAGTTGGTACGGATACCTCTGGCTCTTAAATCTTCTGCATCTTCTAATAGGTTGTAGGTGTAATTAACTCCCACATCGAAGCCTCCAATTTTGGTATCTACTCCAATATTTGCTCCATAAGCCGTTAATTCTTCTGGAGAATTGGTATACGTTTGGTATGTTCTGCTATCCCCATTAGCTACTGCTAACTGAGCCAACCCTTGTTCTTGCTCAGTACCAAATACGTTCCCGTAGAATGGTACCTGTACAAATCCTCCGGCAATGAAATTGGTATATTGATTGTAATACGCATTCATATCAATAGAGAATTTACCCAGTTGCGCACGGTATCCAACTTCATAAGCCGTGATCTCTTCTGGCTGAACTACTGGAGTGTTGGTAGCTTGGAAAGTACCTCCTCCTAGTGCCACAGCGTCCCAGGCATTTTCATAAGCAGCACGACCAACTACGGTAGCAGTAGAGTTTCCTGTAAGTGCTTGACCGGCCTGACTTAATTCAAACGTTCGTACATCACGATCTAAGTTTGCTGGAGCCGATCCTACAAGAATTGCACGCCCAGCATCTAACCCAATGAATAAATCTTGAGTAGTTGGATTTCTAAATCCTGTCTGAACAGAGAAACGAATATTGTGATTACGTCTTTCACCTAAAGTGATCCCTAAAGCAGCTCTTGGAGAGAAAAAGCCATCGAAGAATTCGTTCTTATCATATCTACCAGATACGGTAATTTTTAAACGATCATCCAAGACTTTTTTCTGGAACTGCATATAGGCTCCGTACTCATCATAAGTAATAGGACCATCAATATCTGTAAAGATGGTTCCTTGAGAGTTTAACTCATACTCTCTATAAGAACCTCCTATTTGAATATCTGCCCAATCATCAATTAAATGTGCTAAGTTATAGTTACCATTTACGTGACGGAATTTAGTGTTGTCAATAAACTTAGCTCCAGTTGTTAAATCTCCATCATTAATAACCTCATTGAACGCACGTTCAAAACCTGGAGTACCAGGGATAAGTCTCCCTGTATCCGCTGCTGCTCTCGCTGCAGCATGTGCTTGTGCTTCTGTAGCTTGTACGCCGGTTCCTACACCCAATCTTGCTCCGATAAACGTCTGTGCGTATTCTGTAAACCATTGCGTATCTCCTTTCCATCTTCTATTAGTATTGATAGCCGCGAATCTAGAATCATAAGCGTTCCCAGAATTTTCTGCAACGATATACCCTCTAATAAAGAAATTATCATTCTTTACTTCTAATTTATGCTGCTGCATTTTGAAGCCATCAACATAGTATCTGTTGATCCCTTGATAAATAGTAGTACCTCTACCGATACGACCGTTATAGATTACTTCTAGATCGTCTCCGAAGGGGCGGTAATGCAATGCCAAATCTGCTTTTACGCTTTGGGCATTGTAATCAATTAAGTCTCTTTCATCGTACCCAGTTCTAGTAACAAAAGCAGAACCTAATGTACCCGATGGAAGACCTGCCAAGGCGTCAAAATTTAAAGGCGTTCCTACTTCATCACCATATACATTAAGACCGTCATAAGCGGGATTTGTTCTGTCTGCACCAGGTTGATTTACATCATCTGTTCTAGAAGCGTACCAATCTTCTCCTTGTAAGAAAGAGAAGTTTGCCTTCACCGCAAATTTATCACTGAACGCATGCGCTGCTCTTACACCAATATCATAAAATGGATTATCTCCAGCTGCTTCCTGAGAAGTAATCCCTGTTTTCATGTAAGTACTAATCCCTTGAAAATCAAAAGGACTCTTACTTTGCATAAATAAGATTCCGTTGAAAGCACCCGCACCATATAAGGCAGAAGCCGCACCTGGCAAAATCTCCACGCTTTGTACGTCTAATTCGTTCATCCCGACAAGGTTACCAAGAACGAAATTTAATCCTGGAGCGGTATTGTCCATACCGTCTACTAACTGCATAAATCGTACGTTAGCAAAGGTGGCAAATCCTCTTGTGTTAATGGATTGGAACGTTAAACTGTTCGTATTAATATCTACTCCCTTCAAGTTTTGAAGACCTCCATAAAAAGACTCCGCCGTAGTGTTTTTAATGTCTTGTATACCAAAACGTTCTACAGAAACCGGCGATTCAAAAATACGTTCTGGGGTCCTAGAAGCAGAGATAACTATTTCATCTAATAAGGTAGAAGCTTCTGCTAGGGTTATTTGCAAGCTTTGGTTGTCTGCAGTTACCTCAACAACTGCTTCAGAATAGCCTACACTAGTAATTCTTAATTGAAAGGGTGGAGTCTCTGTGGTACTTAAAGTAAAGTTACCATCAAAATCTGCCACGGCACCTTCTGCCTTTCCTATAACCACCACATTGGCGCCAGGTATGGGCTCGTTGTTTTCATCTACAACCTTTCCTGTAACCGTAGTTTGGGCAAAAGAAGAAAGACCTATCAATAATGAAAGTGCGAAAATGAGTTTTTTCATCAGTGAAGAATTTTGCGTTAAGTTAGTTTTAAAATCAAGTTAAGTAATCGGCTGGGAAGATACATTATTTTTGCCTTGCATCCCATGGAAAACTTAAAAAATTATGCATGCATAGTATATTTTTCGTAGTAATTGGAGATTAATTCTACGGATTTAACAAAAAAACCGCTTAAAAAGCGGTTTCTTCATTAAAATAACAGTATTCTTTGGTTACTCTACAGTAACTGATTTTGCCAAGTTTCTGGGTTGATCAACATTGCATCCACGCATTAATGCAATGTGATATGAGAGTAATTGCAATGGAATTGTTGTTAATAAGGGAGACAATGGTTCTACGGTCTCTGGAATTTCAATGACATGATCGGCAATTTCTGAAACCGTTTCGTCACCTTCATATACCACTGCAATAATCTTACCTTGTCTAGACTTTATCTCTTGAATGTTGCTAACTACCTTTTCGTAGTGCCCTTTTCTAGTGGCGATCACCACTACTGGCATTTCTTCATCGATCAAAGCAATGGGGCCGTGTTTCATTTCTGCAGCCGGATAACCTTCTGCATGAATGTAACTGATCTCTTTAAGCTTTAAGGCTCCTTCCAATGCCACTGGAAAATTATAGCCACGCCCTAGATACAAACAGTTGGTAGAATCCTTGTAAACATTAGCGATCTGCTCAATGAGAACATTAGACTCCAATGCCTGCTCTACCTTACTCGGAATCGCTTCTAAATGCGTTAGATAGTTATGGAAATCGCTATCAGACAGCACGCCTTTCTCTTTGGCTAATTTTAAAGCAATTAGGGTTAAAACGGTTATCTGTGTGGTAAAAGCTTTTGTTGAGGCCACTCCAATTTCTGGCCCTGCGTGTGTATAGGCTCCGGCATGTGTCTCTCTTGCAATAGAAGAACCTACCACATTACAAACTCCAAAAACAAATGCTCCCTTCTCTTTTGCCATTTTTATGGCAGCAAGTGTATCTGCAGTTTCACCGGACTGAGAAATAGCAATAAGTACATCATTCTCAGTAATTACTGGATTTCTATACCTAAATTCGGAAGCATATTCCACCTCTACAGGTATCCTCGCCAAATCTTCAAAGATATATTCTGCTACCAGTCCCGCATGCCAAGAAGTTCCGCAAGCAACGATAATAATTCTATTCGCATTTAAAAACTTCTCTAAATGCTGATCAATGCCTGCCATTCTTACAATGCCTTGATCGGCAAGTAATCTACCGCGATAGGTGTCTAAAATAGCTCTAGGTTGCTCATAAATCTCTTTCAGCATAAAATGATCGTATCCACCTTTTTCAATCTCTTCTATATTCAATTGAAGTTCTTGAATATTTGGATAAGCGATGGCATCATCTTTTATCTTGCGTAATTTTATTTCTTTACCAATACGAATTATGGCCATTTCTTCATCTTCTAGATAGACAGCATTATTGGTAAATTCAATAAAAGGGGAGGCATCGGAAGCAACAAAATACTCATCTTCTCCAACACCAATTGCCAATGGGCTTCCTAATTTAGCGACTACAATCTCGTCTGGTTTTGTTTTATCAAAAACAGCAATGGCATAGGCACCCACCACTTGGTTTAAAGCTAACTGAACGGCCTTCCCTAATTTTACGCCTTCTTTTTCTTTAACCTCTTCTATAAGATTAACCAATACTTCGGTATCCGTATCAGATTCAAAAGAATAGCCTCTTTTTATTAGAGCCTTCTTTATGGACTCATAATTTTCTATAATCCCGTTATGAATGATGACTAAATTTCCAGAATTTGAATAGTGGGGGTGAGAATTAACATCATTTGGGACTCCATGGGTTGCCCAACGCGTATGACCTAACCCTAACTTACCATGATTACAGGAAGCAGCTTCTGCTTTATTCTTAAGGTCTTGAACTTTCCCTTTTGTCTTTGTTAGACATATTTCATTCCCATCATACAGGACGAGTCCTGCACTATCGTATCCTCTATATTCGAGTCTTTGTAATCCTTTAATTATTATTGGATATGCATCCCGTGGTCCTAGGTAACCGACAATACCACACATAAGGTTTTATTTTAAGTTAAAAGAGGGGTTTATGTTCTAAAATTACTTCTCCAAACTCTAATTGAGTGAAAAACTAGTTTAAAAACGTAAAAAATCCACAAGCAGTACTATTGAACTAAAATTAATTAGTTTCTGTGTAAAAAATTTGAAGTTTTAATTTCTGATCCTCTTCCTGTGCGGGAACATTATTACCAAATAGAATAGTCCCCAAAGGATTAATAGCATTCATAACAGGCAAGTCTACACGCTGGCTCATGGCAGATTCGCCTTCTTGGGTAGCGGGGATGGCAATGTTGGATGTTAATGATAACCGTAAAGGAGCATTCACCGAATCTCTTACAATGATATCATTAATGTATTCTGTTATTCTAACGGTATATCTAATGCCATCTCCATTACTATCTTTCTCCAAGATTCCATCATAATTTAAAAACTGGCCTAATGGTTCTTGAGAGGTAGATCGTTCTGTTGCAAGATTGTAAACAGGCAAATTATTATCCGCACGATAGATATACAACCTAGGGGGTTCTATTACGCCTCCGGTTAAATCTAATGCATCCCTATCAATATTAAAGATGAGGTTGGCTTCATTAATTACCCAATTATTAGACTTAATCTCATCAATAATACCGTTGGCTATATCTTCATCTTCATTGAACAGCCTAAATTCTGTAAACGCTCCGGAACCCCCTTTTAAAAAGAGTCTACTGGCATTCTCTTGGTCATTATCTAGTTGCGCCAAGACATTAGACGGCAAGGGATCGTCTCTAAAGGTATTTACCGCATTCCCAAGGACGTTGGTGTTCTGTGTTTGCAAAAGATTTAGAACATACTCTCGCTCTACTTTTTCAATGGACTCTACAGTATCTCCATCTTCATCATCTTCCGTTACAAAATCATCAAATTCATAGGTAATGGTGATTGTAGCTTGGGTTAAATCAAACAACAGTAATAAATCTTCGTTGGTAGGAGTGATGGAAAAATGAAACCCTCTTATAAATTCTGCAAGATTAGACTGGCTCAATAACTCAAAACTTCCTTCTTTGTCTAAAATATTTTCTTGAAAAAACTGCGGATCTAAGGCAATTTGTATACCTGGGTTTAAGCGAGACTCTACGATTAAAGACTCGTCGTCCTCCGTGTCCGGATCGTCTTCATTAAACGTTACAATTTCCTTGTTATCGACTGTTACAGTCCCTTCAAATAATGGATCTCCTTCAACAAAACTTGGAATGTCTGTATTTGAAAAATATTCTTGGTTTTCCAAGAAATCTTGGTCGGGATCTAAATTTCGTAAGAAAAAAGTAGACCGCTCTACCTTAAAGGTAAACTCTTCCCCTACATACTGTGCTTGATTATCTGTACCAATAAATCTTCTAGAAAAGATACTGTCTAGTGCAAAAGTGTTGGCAAAACTATTTAAAATGGTAGCATCATCTTCGGCATCCCCTATGCCATCCCCATCTGTATCAGGGTCAAAAGGGTTCGAACCTTGTGCGCGTTCTTCAGAATCTGTTAAACCATCATTATCCTGGTCACTATCGGGATTATCGCGATCTTCTGGAGATTCTAATTCATCCGGAACACCATCACCATCTCTGTCATTACTAGAAGAAGGTACCAATTGATACGGCAAGTACAACAGCACTTGTTTTACTGTTTCATTTTCAGGAATGGTATCCTTACCCCGTGCACTTTCGGGCAAATCTTCTACATCTTGTCTAAAGTTTCCAAAAACAGGATTGCCTTGAGAGTTTGGAAAAGTCACTTGTGAAGTTGCTATTGCTTCTCTTCTGCCATAAATGGGATCATTATATACCCCTATTTGATAAAGTGGTAAACGATTGGTTTGAACTGCAACAGCGCTTCTATTAAAAGCAAACACGTCATACGCAGTAGAATTGGTCTCAAAGGGTTCTTCTGCAATAACACCGTCTCCTAGGGTATCTAAATCTTCCTCACAGGAACTAATTAGCACCAAAAAAAGAAACGCTCCAACCGATGTTAGAATCCGATTCAACTTTAAATCCATTAAGCTTAACTTAAGACTTGCGTGTTATAGAAATTGGCATAGGCTTCATCCGTTTCTTGGAATGAAACATAAGGAAGTACAGGTTTGTCTTGTTGATTTACATATCCCAACAATTCTTCAGGCACCTCCTCGGAGGCTAAAATAATGGCATCAGAATAATCAACCGCCAGCTTTAACAAATTATTATAGTCAGGGTTTTTTAGCGAAGCTATTTTACTAGAATCTATCCCGTCAAAGGAAATTTTATCTAGCATGGCACTATTTAACTCGCCTTCAAATCCTTTAGAATACACAGAAGTCACAATCTTACTATCCATAAAGATGGGCTCATCTGCATAATACTCTCTTAGGTACAGCGGCAATAAAGAGGCCATCCATCCATGAACGTGAATAATATCTGGGGACCAGTTTAATTTTTTTACAGTTTCAACTACCCCTTTTGCAAAGAAAATTCCTCGCTCATCATTATCAGGAAAAAGGTTTCCATCCTTATCTTCAAAAGTGGCTTTTCTTTTAAAGTATTCGTCATTATCAATAAAATATACCTGAATACGTTCCCGTGGAATAGAAGCAACTTTAATAATTAATGGCATGTCCATGTCATTAATTACTAGGTTCATTCCTGAAAGTCTAATTACTTCGTGTAATTGATGTCTTCTTTCATTGATATTTCCATACCGTGGCATAAAAATTCGAATCTGTCCCCCATTACTATTAACCATTCTAGGGGCTTCGTAAGACATTAAGGATACTTGATTCTCAGGGAGGTAAGGCACTAATTCAGAAGATACAAACAATATCTTTTTACCAGTCATACATGCAATTT
>CAZRPJ010000076.1:0-8682 GCA_964601965.1 uncultured Croceivirga sp. | reverse complement strand
ACCGCTTTAGGTTGACATGGTTTAGTTTTATAGTTACCTTCGAGAAAACCTAAAATTACTTACAGATGAAAAATATAACTGCCTTCATTATTTGCATGCTTCTAATAGGCACAGTTGGATGTAAACAAGCAAAAAAAGAAGCGGAAGAAGCCGCAGAAGAAATGGAAACTGCAGTGGAAGAGGTAAAAGAAGAAATTGCCGAAGTAACCTCCATTAAATTTTCCATGGAACCCAAAAGTGATAGCTCCGTTAACGGCGAAGTTACCTTTACGCAAGAAAATGGAAACGTAGTTATGAAAGCAGTCTTAACTGGATTAACAGAAGGAGAGCATGCCATTCATATACACGAGAAGGCAGATTGCTCTTCTGCAGATGGAAAATCTACCGGAGGACACTGGAATCCAACCTTTCAACCACATGGTAAATGGGGTGCAGAAGAAGGATATCATAAAGGTGATATTGGAAACTTTGTCGCAGACGCAGACGGTAACGCTACCGTTGATTTTGCTACCAATGAATGGTGTATTGGTTGCGATGATGAAACCAAGAATATTGTTGGTAAAGCCGTGATTGTACACCAGGGAGTAGATGATTTTACCTCTCAACCCAGTGGAGCTGCTGGCGATCGGGTCTCGTGCACTGGAATCATTCAGTAAAGAAAAAACTCAGGAAAATTAGAAAGCCACCTCATTCGGGTGGCTTTTTTTTAACTTAATTCTTTTCGTAAAACTACCAGTGGTGAACTTTGCAGGACTGTACGGCTATTAAATAGCCCTATTAATAAAACCAGGGCCGTAATACCGGGGAGCACCACCAAAAAGGGCACTGCAGAAGGGACAAACGGGGTCATAAAAACAAACTGCGCCAACAAATAACTTCCCAAGAAGGCTAAAACAATTCCCATACCAGCACCTAAGAGTCCCAAAAACAAGTATTCTAAGGCCGTAATCTTTAGAATCTGAGCATCCTTGGCCCCTAGGGTTCGTAAGAGAACACTTTCTTTCATCCGCTGGTATTTGCTCGTTCTCACAGAACCTATGAGCACAATGATTCCGGTGAGAATACTAAAGAACGCCATGAAATTTATCACCCAAGAGATTTTATTTAAGATATCTTCCACAATACTAAGTACCTGTCGTAAATCAATAATAGAAACCGTAGGAAACTGCCTTACTAATTTTCTTTGTAATTGAGCAGATGTCTGGGCATCCGGTAGATTGGTAGTTAGCACATGGAATTGTGGGGCATTCTCCAAAACTCCAGAGGGAAATAAAATGGAAAAGTTAATTTGCGCGCGTGCCCAATCTACTTCTCTCAAGTGCGCAATCACAGTTTTCATTAATACCCCTTGAATATTAAAAACAATAACGTCTCCCAAATTCACCTCTGCGCTTTCAGCTACATTTTGTGCAATTGAAATAGGCACATAACCCTCCTTAGAAATCTTAGCAGGCCAATCGCCACCGGTGGTAGTTTCGGAGGCAATCATAGAATCCCGATAGGTCACTCTAAACTCATGATGCAAGACCCACTGGTTCATGGTAGAAGTGGTATCTAAGATGATTTCTCGTACCGGGCGTTCTTTTATTTGCTGCATTCGCATGGTAATAATGGGAATGCTATTCAAAACCTCTCGCCCAGCTTCTGTAATACTGGTCATGGCGGCCTCTCGCTCTTCAGACTGTACGTCCAGGAGAATTAAATTGGGAGTTTTAGATGTGGTCTCTAAGGACGTTCTAGCTAACAAAATATCCTTCGAAAAATACAAGGTACTTATTAAAAAGCTACCAACGCCAATGGCAATCACCAATACAATAGTTTGATTGTTGGGGCGGTATAGATTTAACAAACTTTGCCGGGCGGTAAAACCCCATGATTTAGGGAAAAAACGTTTTATCAATTTCATAAAACCAGTTGCCAATCCGCCTAGGATAAAAAAGACAATGACAATGGCCAAGACAAAATAAACGGCATAAACTGCACTACCAAGTAACCAAAAGGCGAAGGCAAATACAAATAGTAAAATTCCTGTAAAAACCAAGGCATTTGGAATCCGTGATTTTGGATTGCTAGTTTCTTGAACCCTTAGTACTTGCAATGGCGAAACGTACCACGTAGCCAATAAGGGAATTAGTGCGAACAGCACCGACATTAGTACGCCAAGGATAAGTCCTAACCCAATAGCTTCTGGCGCTATGCTAATGGTTACTTCGAAAGGAAGTAAATCTTGCAATAAAATGGGGAAAGACTGCTGCAATAGTAGCCCTGCCAAAACTCCTAGAAAACCTCCAAAAAGTCCCATTCCTGCAATTTGAATTAAATAAATTAGGAATGTTTGTCGGCGAGTAGCACCCAAACATTTGAGTACAGCAATAGATCGTAGTTTTTCCTTGATATGTATGTGCACCGAACTAGCAATACCCACACACCCTAAGAGCAAGGCTATAAAAGCCACTAAGTTTAAGAATTTACCGAAGTTATCATAACTTCTACCTAGGCGTTGCCCAGTAGACAAATGTGTGTCCAGGTCGGCATTTTCTGCATCTAATAAAGGATCTACACGTTTGTCTAACTCCTCCAAATCCTGATCTGGTTGCGCTACGAAATAATAATCGTACCCTACTCTACTCCCTACTTGAATGAGTCCTGTGGCCTCAATGGTATGTTCTGGCACCCAAACTGGCGGCGCAATAGAAGCACCAATCCCACCCGTTCCTGGGGCAGCTACTAATTGACCCACTATGGGATAAAGTACATTTCCTATTTTAATAGTATCGCCTACTTTGGCATTAAACTGTAACATGAGGGTAGCGTCTACCAAAGCCCCTTCTGTGTTTTGATAGGTTTTTGCAGCGGCTGCTGGCACGGTCTCTAAATCGCCATAAAAGGGATACGCCCCTTTTACTCCCTTAACCCCAACTAAGCGAGCATCTCCACTTTTTGGAAATAGTCCCATGGAAGGAAAACTTACTGCGCTTGCATCTGCGCCTCCCAAAGAATCTATGATGCCCAAAACAACCTCATTGGGGGGTTGATTGCTATCTATTAAAAAATCGGCCCCCATCAGTGCCTTTGATTGCAAGGCTATATTTTCTTTTAGATTGGTACTAAAGGATTGAATGGCAACTACAGCAGCAATACCCAACACTATAGACGCCATAAAGAGTAACAGACGCTTACCGCTTGCGCTGCTATCACGTTGGGCCATTTTAAATACCCAACGCCAATCTGTGTTTGATTTTAAAGGCTTATCCGGATTCATGAATGTGCCATTACTTCGTCAGAATGTACCTTCCCTCCTTTAAGGCGGAGTACACGCTGTGTTTTTTGCGCCAGTTCCATGTCATGCGTAACTATCACTAAGGTAGTTCCGGCTTCTTTGTTCAGCTCAAATAATAAGTTCACCACGGTGTCGCCTGTTTCTTGGTCAAGATTACCCGTTGGCTCATCTGCAAAAAGTATGGCAGGCTTTGCGGAGAAGGCTCTTGCCAATGCCACACGTTGTTGCTCACCGCCAGAAAGTTGTGAAGGGTAATGATGCATGCGTTCCTTAAGCCCCACTTTTTCTAGTAATTCTTTACCAACTACACCTGGTTTTTTTACGCCTTGTAATTCTAAAGGCACCACCACATTTTCCAAAGCACTGAGGGTTGGTAACAGTTGAAAGTTTTGAAATATAAACCCCACGTTTCTATTTCGTAAGAGGGCTAATTCGTCTTCAGACAGTGTGCTTAATTCTTGCCCACAGAGCTCTACCGTTCCGGTATCTGATCTATCCAATCCGGCACATAATCCTAACAAGGTGGTCTTGCCGCTTCCAGAAGGACCTACAATGGCAAAGGTCTCTCCTTCGTTTATGCTAAAACTTACATCCTGAAGCACCGTTAATTCTCTAGAACCGCTTTTATACTTCTTTCCTAGCTGGTGCACGTTTAATATCTTTGACATAGCTGTCTTTTCTCACTTAGATGAACGGGGAAAATAGGCAATTGATTTCGATTTTTACACCCATTAGGCATGAACAACCTCTTAAAGTTTCGTTATTTTTTACTCTTGATTTTTATCCTTAGTTGCAAGGACAACAGCACCAAAACTGAAGGAAGTGCAACCGATTCAGAAATCCAAAGTACTACTGAGGAAACCCTGACCACTACTAACAAGGTGATCCTTTTCTTTGGCGACAGCCTTACTGCTGGATATGGTATTGAATTAGAAGAGGCCTTCCCAGCCCTTATTCAACAACGACTAGATTCACTGGGAAGAGCGTATACAGTGGTAAATTCTGGGGTTAGTGGTGAAACAACCACAGGTGGACTAAACCGTATTAATTGGGTGTTGAACCAAAAAGTTGATGTATTTGTTTTGGAGCTTGGAGCGAATGACGGTCTTCGCGGCATTCCTTTAGACCAAACTAAAAGCAACTTGCAAGCCATAATAGATCAGGTGAAAACGAAGAATCCTGGGATTAAAATTGTTTTGGTAGGCATGCAAATTCCGCCAAATATGGGCCCTGAATATACTAGTGAATTCCGAGAAATTTTCCCAGCTTTAGCTGCCGCTAATGACCTGCCTTTGATCCCTTTCTTATTAGACGGTGTGGCGGGAGATCCTTCTCTTAATTTAGAGGATGGTATTCACCCCACCCCAGAAGGTCACCAAATTGTGACAGAAAATGTCTGGAAGGTGCTAAAAGATGTTACACCATGATTACACTTGATCATTGTGCACTGCTCCTTGTAGACATTCAAAAGGGCCTTGATGATTGGGATTATTACGGCGGCCAAAGAAACAATCCTTCTGCTGAAAAAAATGCAGCAGCTATTTTACAGCAGTTCCGTAAAAAAAATTGGCCCCTTTTTCACATACAACACAGTTCTACCAATCCAGAATCACCCTTGCACGCTTCAAAAGAAGGGTTTGCTATTAAAGAAGAAGTACAGCCTTTAGCACATGAACAGGTGCTTACTAAAAATACCAATAGCGCCTTTATTGGGACTGCCTTGGAGGCATTGCTAAGAGAAGCTGGCATCAAAGATGTGATTGTAGTAGGGCTTACCACCAATCATTGCGTTTCAACAACCGTTAGGATGGCGGCTAATTTAGGATTTACTACTTTTTTAATTGAAGATGCCACTGCAACTTTTGATAGAAAAGGAGTGCATGGTGAGGTGTTTGAAGCAGCTTTAGTACACAAAACATCTCTGGCAAGTCTCAATGAAGAATTTGCAACTATTTTAGACACCAACTCGGTTTTAAAAATGCTCGCTTAACGGGGCACCTTTAACAATTTATAGTGCAAGCTTCGTAAACGTTTTGGCGCAACATTTAATCTAAAGAGCAGGACTAGTAGCAAGTTGGTTAAATTAATTCTTAGGTAGCTATTGGATTCATATTTTCTAGCGGAAACAATGAGGTCTTCGGGAACAATAGTGTAAGGCACTTTAGCCCTTTTCATTGCACGGAAGAAGGCAAAATCTTCCATGAGTAGCTGTGCTTCATCGAAACCACCTAAAGAGTCAAAGGAACTTCGCCTTATAAAAAGGCACTGATCACCACCACCAGTAAAGAAACCATCTCGTTTGGTAAAAGCGGCATTCATACGAAGCAAAATATGCTCTTTATCAAAACGATAGGAGAAAAAGCCTGCATCGTATCCATTGGCAATGGTGTCTGTAATACGCTGTAAAAACGTCTTTGGCGGCCAAACGTCTGCATGTAGAAAGGCGAGAATACTCCCTTTTGCCTCCGCCGCGCCAGCATTCATTTGCGGTGCGCGTCCTTTTTGAGCTGCCCGAATAAAACGAACCGATGGTTGGTTTTGAAGTTCTAGACTATAGTCTGAATTTGCAGATGATAATACCACAATACATTCTACAGCAAACCCCTTTTCTATAGCTGCCAGTCGTGGCAGCAAGAGTGCTAGATTTTTATATTCGTTGTGGGCTGGAATTATAATGCTAATCAAACAAGCAACTTTTTTTGAAGTAAGTTCGCTATTAATAATTCTACTAACAAGAATGAAAGGGTTTTTAAATGAGACCGACCTCAATTAAGTACCAATGTCTAATACGTTATTTTTTAAACAGGTGATTATGAGACTTTCCTTTTTGGTTATGAGCTTCTTGCTGCTATTGAGTTGTTGTAAGGTGAAAGAAGCGCCCTTACAACAAGAGGTCACAGCGAACGCGGATTATACTGCTATGGTTGAAACCTTTTTAGAGAAAACAAGAAAAGGGCAAGACACTAAAACGGTGCGCATGCAGTTGGCTGGAGCAAGCGTTAATGCTTTAGAGGAGGAACTAAAGACAGACGCGCAGCGCTATGCTTTTTGGGTGAACTTTTACAATGCGTATATCATCACTATTTTAAAAGAAAACCCCGAATTGTATGAGGATAAAGGCGATTTTTTTACAAGGGACCAGATCCCTATAGCAGGAGAAACGGTTTCGTTTGATTTTATAGAACACGGCATCTTAAGAAAATCGCAATGGAAATTAGGTTTAGGCTATTTTAGAAAATGGTTTCCTAGCAAATTAGAGCGGACTTTACGGGTTGATAAAAGAGATTACAGGATTCACTTTGCCCTGAATTGTGGGGCAAAAGACTGCCCACCGGTGGCCGTTTATACCCCAGAAAGGATTGCGGAACAATTTGAAAAAGGGAGTAAAGCATACTTATTAAAGACAACCAAAATTGAAAACGGTGGTGATAAAGTACTGGTAACCCCGCTTTTTAGTTGGTTTAGAGGTGATTTTGGTAGCAAAGGAGGCTCTAAGAAGATCTTGCAGTCCCATGGTATCATTTCGAGTACGAAAGGAATTTCTATAGACTATTTAGGATACGATTGGACCCTAGACATTGATAATTTCATTGATCTTTAGCCATTAGCTTCGTTTCTTAATAGGAGATATCAACAATACTCTACATTTTCAATGATTTTGTTTTTCTTTGATAGGATCAATCAAAATCGTCATGAACCCTTCAGCTTCCGGATGGATCAATAAATTTGGACATATACTCAAGGATAGCAGCACGCCTTACACCTCTTATAAGGCCTTGTATCACGACTTACTTTCTCATGGTTTTATTTACGGCATACACCTCTCAGTGCCTTATTTCATTGAAGCCGAGCATACTTTTACAGAAGACGAAGTTGCGAAGAGCAATCTTTTAACTGCCTTATATTTTTCCTATGTACTGGAAACTTCAGATACCGATTTTGAAACGTTCGTAGAAACCGTTTTTGAATATTACACCTCTCTTGAAGTAGGAAAGATCTCTTTTCTAAATAAAATTTTAACTGGAAAAAAAACAGAATCTCAATTAGAAAAACTACTGGATTCCAGAATTTACTTGAATGGCAGCGCTTTTAGCAGAGCTTTTGGGAATAGCCTCACCAACTCTTTGCTCTATGTTGATATTCTAATTTTTAGACGCTATTTACAGCGACATCCAAACCTAAAGGCGCATGCGCAGCTTCTAGAATATGTAACTATCAACATTGGTTACCAGGCGCTGAACTCTAAAGAAACGCATGAAAGTGATGCGCGACTTATGCATCTTTTAGCATCCTCACTTACATTCGTTGATCTTAATGAAACAGATATTGAAGAAAATGGGGTTGAATTAATACCGCAACAATTCAATTCATGTGAGCGTGATTACTTAATGGATATTGCATGTTTAACGGTATGGGAAGATGCCACTTTAGAGCAGACAGAATCCATCTATATTTATGAGATTGGAAGGGCTCTAAAAAAGAATGAAATTGAGATAAAAGTAGCGCTGGAAAATGTGGTTAATTTCTTTAATAAAAACAAAGAAAAAATACCCTATTTAAAGGATGCAAATTTGGCCTCAAAATTCTATGAGGGGATGACCAAAAATGTAAGCAAACTTATTCTTCGAAATAGCAAAAGACTTAAGAAAGAACTTTCAGAAAGTAGGGAATTAATGAGCCTATTGACCAAGGCAGCTACTCATGATTTAACATCAGAAGAACGAAAAAAAGTGCAGCAACAACTATTAGATATTTTTAAAACGATTCCGTCTTTAGCTATTTTTATGTTGCCTGGCGGAGCTGTTCTTTTACCAATTTTCATCAAGCTAATTCCCAAGCTACTTCCTTCTGCTTTTGACGACAACAGAATTGAAGATTAATGCTAAAAAACGGTTAAAAAGAAGCTATAAGAAAAATCTATTGTAAGTATTAAATAATTATTAACCAGTTATTTAAATACTATTACTCCAACCACAACTTAAAGTCCTTCACTCGCTCCCTACTCACAATGATTTCTTGCTCTTTAAAGGTATTCATTTTTATTTGAAGTCGGGAATTTGTGTACGAAATGATATCATTTATATGGTTGATGTTTACATAGAATTTACGGCTTACTCTAAAAAATGTTTTGGGAGATAACTCCCCTTCTAAGTTTTCTAAAGTAGTATCAAGTAAATAATTTCTACCATCTACAGTGGCCGCATAGGTCCCTTTATTTTCACTGTAAAAAGACTCTACCTCATCTGCATTTATAATTTTTAGATGCTGCCCTACCCGCGCAGTAAATCGTTTTTTATACTCTCGTTCTACGGGATTAATTAAGAGCTTTTTTATGTCCTCAAAATCCACTGAAATTTTCTCCTTTTCAGGCTTGTAATCACGGTATTGTTTTACGGCTTTTT
>CAZRPJ010000075.1:0-9467 GCA_964601965.1 uncultured Croceivirga sp. | reverse complement strand
TTTATGGAGATTACCCACATCACTAAAAGAGATTTTAGTACAAAACCTTTTGAGCTTTATAAAATCACCAATGCCATTTTAAAGGCCATGACAGCAGTAGATCATGGTCAAATGAATGACGCTCAAAACATTGCAGATCAAGTATACCAAAGCTTGTTAGAACGCAAGACACAGGTCACTAATTATGTGCCAACTGTAGAAGAAGTACAAGACATTGTTGAGCAACATTTAATGCTCAGTGAGTTTAAAGATGTTGCCAAGGCGTATATCATTTATAGAAACCAACAAGCCCAAAGCAGACAGTCTAATATCTTTGAAAAGCGCATTAATTTAAAGCCGTACGAATATCCAGAGCTGTACGAATATGTGCCTGCCATTCGCCATTCGTATTGGATTCACACAGAATTTAATTTCACCAGTGACATCCAAGATTTTAAATCAAGACTTACAGAAGTAGAGCGTAGTGCCATAAAGAATACTATGTTGGCAATCTCGCAAATTGAAGTGGCGGTTAAAAGTTTTTGGGGAGATATCTACCAGCGCATGCCTAAACCAGAAATTGGTTCAGTAGGTGCTACTTTTGCAGAAAGTGAAGTGCGGCATCACGACGCCTATTCTCACCTGCTGGAAATCTTAGGATTGAACAAAGAATTCGAGTCTCTAAAGAAAAAACCCGTGATCATGAGAAGGGTACAGTATTTAGAAACGGCCCTTAAAAATGCTAAGAGCGACGATAACAAAGAGTATGCAGAATCTATCTTGCTTTTCTCTTTATTCATTGAACATGTTTCTCTTTTCTCTCAATTCTTAATCATCATGGCCTTTAATAAGCATAAAAACATGCTTAAAGGTATTTCCAATGTGGTAGAGGCTACTTCTAAAGAGGAGCAAATTCATGGCGATTTTGGTATTGATATCATAAAAATTATCCAAAAAGAACGTCCAGAGTGGTTTGATGCAGACTACCATGCAATGATTCAACAGTTGTGCAGAGATGCTTTTGATGCAGAAAGCAAAATTGTGGATTGGATTTTTGAAGATGGTGAATTGGATTTCTTACCAAAAGACGTGGTGAATGAATTCGTCAAAAACCGTTTCAACAGTTCTCTAGAAAGTATTGGAATTGAGAAGGTTTTTGAAATTGATGAAAAACTCCTTGCAGAGACCGAATGGTTTGATGATGAAATTATTGGAACAAAACATGGCGACTTCTTTGTGAAGCGATCCATTAACTATAGCAAAAGAACACAGAGTATAACTAGCGACGACCTTTTTTAATTTATGGAAAAAAACATTCTGACATCACCGACTGAAACTACCCAAACTACCCCTACAGAATCTTTAGTAACTGCAAGAAAAGAAGCATTATCACAATTAAAGCCTGAAAAGAGCGCTGGATTTCAGTGGCTCAACGAATACAGTCGCCAGTTCTTGGCTTCGGGTTATCTTACAGAAGGCGCTACTCCAGAATCACGTATTCGTGAGATTGCAGAACGCGCCGAACAGATTTTGCAAATTCCGGGGTATGCAGATAAGTTTTATGGATATATGTCAGAAGGGTTTTACTCCTTAGCATCGCCTGTATGGTCCAATTTTGGAAAAGAAAGAGGGCTGCCCATTAGTTGTTTTGGTTCGCACATAGATGATGATATGGGGAACATTCTCTACACCCAATCAGAAGTAGGAATGATGTCTAAACTTGGAGGTGGAACTTCAGGCTTTTTCGGTAAAATTCGCCATAGAGGAGCCCCCGTTAAAAACAATGGAGAAGCTTCAGGTGCAGTGCACATCATGCAGCTTTTTGAATCCATGGTAGACGTGGTAAGCCAAGGCTCTGTAAGAAGAGGTCGTTTTTCTCCTTACCTACCAATAGAGCACAAGGATATTATGGAATTCCTTGAAATTGGTACAGAGGGAAATCCTATTCAGCAACTAACCCATGGGGTAACAGTTGGTAATGAATGGATGCAAGAAATGATCGACGGTGATGTAGAAAAAAGAACTATTTGGGCCAAAGTATTGCAACGACGTGGAGAAATGGGGTATCCGTATGTTTTCTTTTCAGACAACGCCAACAATGGGGCTGCCGAAGTATACCAAGAAAAAAATCATAGAATTCATGCGAGTAACCTTTGTACAGAAATTATGCTGCCATCTAACGACAATTGGTCGTTTGTGTGCGTACTTTCTAGCATTAATCTCCTGCACTATGATAAATGGAAAGAGACAGATGCTGTTGAAACCATGGTATTTTTCTTAGATGCCGTAATCACCGAGTTCTTAGAAAAGTTAGAATCATACCGTGATTCCTTAGATAGAGATGATAGACAAACCTTTCTGTTTATGGAACGTGCGTACAACTTTGCCAAAGAAAACAGAGCGTTAGGATTAGGAGCCTTAGGATGGCATTCATTATTGCAATCTAAAAGACTAGCCTTTAATAGTCAGGAAGCCTATGACCTGAACAGTGAAATCTTTAAGGCTATAAAAGACCGTTCTTACAAAGCTTCTGAAGAGTTGGCAACGCGTTTTGGCGAACCAGAAGTATTAAAAGGATACGGGCGCCGCAACGCCACTTTAAATGCGATTGCACCAACTACTTCTTCTGCATTCATTTTAGGGCAGGTATCTCAGGGAATTGAGCCTATTTGGTCTAACATTTATGTGAAAGATATTGCTAAGATTAAAGTGACAATCAAAAACCAATTCTTAGCAGAGCTATTGGATGAAAAGGGACAAAACACTCCTGAAGTATGGCGTTCTATTCGCGATCGCGACGGATCCGTGCAGCATCTGGAGTTTTTAACAGACGAAGAAAAAGCGGTTTTTAAAACCTACTCAGAAATAGATCAGTTAGATATTATTTACCAAGCAGCCAACCGCCAGAACCATATTGATCAAGGACAATCGGTTAATATTATCGTTCACCCCGACATGCCCACAAAAGACATTAATAAAATTCATGTGACCGCATGGAAATTAGGTCTTAAATCACTGTATTACCAGCATAGCATGAATGCAGCGCAGAAATTCAAACAAAAGAAAGAATGCGCCAGTTGTGAAGCATAACGATGACCAACCTTTTTCAACAAAAAACCACTTCAATGAGAAGTGGTTTTTTTATGTAAAGGCTTTACTGCCAAAGTCAGTCTATGCATTATTGAAAGCTTTCTGTGCTTAATTCCTCAATTAAATTATCGAGCATCTTAGTTCCTAATTGTAGTTGTTCCTTCGCAATAAATTCATCTGCTCTATGTGCTTGGGCAATAGAACCCGGGCCACAGATTGCAGATTGAAATCCTTCATTGGCAAATTGTCCGGCTTCCGCAGCATAGGATACTGTATCCCAAGTAGTATTTCCAGAAATTCGCTTTATTAACCCCACAATCTCATCATTCTCTTGGGTATTTAAGTGAGGTACTGGCGGATGATGCTCTATATTTTTGATTTCGAAGCCTGGATAAATTTCGCGTAGTTCTTCCTCCCGTTTTCTACAATGTGCTTCAAATTCGCTTACAATCGATTCCAAATTATCCATGGGAATTGTTCTTAAATCCCAATAGAATTTGGCTTTGTCTGCAATAACATTCGGTGCAATACCCCCTTGCACCATTCCAATATGAATAGAAGAATGTGGAGGATGAAAACGGTCATCTAATCGCCCCGCTTCTATTAGAGAATCCATTTTAGCCTCTAACCATAAGATGAGACGTGCTGCTTCATGAATGGCACTTACTTCTTGCTTAATTCTACTGCTATGACCCGCCGAACCATTGACGTAGGTTTCCATGATATAAATACCTTTTTGCCCAATAATAGGCTCCATAAGGGAAGGCTCCCCTATTAGGGCATATTTAGGAGTCTCTGGATAAAAAGTGCGCAACACATGGGCCAATTCAGGACCAGCCAAACACCCAATTTCTTCATCATAAGAAAATGCAAAGTAGATCGGCTTTTTTAGATCGGCTTTTACCATTTGGGGGAGAACTGCCAAACAACAAGCTATAAAGCCCTTCATATCACAAGAACCTCTTCCATACAATTTACCATCCCCTTTGTCTGTCAATACAAAAGGATCTGTAGTCCACTCTTGGCCAGCAACCGGCACAACGTCTGTATGTCCCGAGAGGATTACGCCACCATCAACAGCGGGGCCTATTCTGCAATGTAGCGAAGCTTTGCTCCCATCTTCATTGGGTACAAGGTGCACCTCTACCCCCTGGGCTTCAATAAATTCTTTAATCCACTGAATGATCGTGGTATTGCTCTCTCCTCCTAACACTGGGAAAGCCACTAATTTTTCAAGGATTTTTTCTGCTGTCATATTAACTATAGTTTGTTGCAACGGCTACAATTAGTGCTAAAAAAGCAATGCATAAAACACTAAGTAACACCGGAATAATAAAACGTATCCAACGGTCAATTGGAACACGACACATACTTAACATGGCTATTAAGCCACCTAAAGTAGGATTTACTAGATTAGAAAGTCCATCTCCTATTTGAAATGCCAAAATACTGATCTGTCTAGAAAGCCCTAAAGATTCTCCTAAAGGTAACATCACAGGCAAGGTGGCCAGCGCCTGCCCACTTCCTGAAGGAATAAAGAAATTTATAACTGTTTGGGACATAGACATACAAATAGCAGAAGCATACAAAGGCAGTCCTTGTAGTAGGGTTGCCAATTGATGTGAAATGGTATCTCCAATATTTCCCATCTCCATAAGTACTTTAATAGAAGTGGCAAAGCCCACCATAAAAGCACCGGGTGCCGCAATACTCACCGCCTTCAATAAGGTTTCACTCATGGTAGTTGCGCTCATTTTAGAGAGGATACCGCAACATAGGGCAATGATTAAAAAAACTGCAGACAGCTCATTAATATACCAATGCCAATTAAACACCCCAAATAAGATGGCTATGAGCCCTAGCACAAATACCCCAATTACCATCCAATTGTTGGTGCTCAACGAATAGGATTCCAAAGGGCGTGACAACGCCAGATTGGTGGTGTCCAGTCCAATTCCCAAGCTTTTTTCTGGATGGGCAGTGATCTTTTTAAAGTATCGAACGTTGTAAAAAGCCATTAAAGACAGGGCGCTAAAGCAAAGCACACTGCGCAGCAATGCGCCAGAAAACATAGGTAATTCAGCAATTTTATGGCCTGTTCCTACGGTATAAGGATTTATAGGTGACAATCCAAAACCAATGGTCATGGCCCCCACAGCGATGCCCGCGGCTAAAATTAAATCACCTCCTAAAGCCAGACTTAATACAGCTGCAATAGGAACCATGGCGATGTTATTCTCATAACCTACGGCCACCCCAAGAATGCCATAAATAAAGGTCATGATTACAATAATGAGATGCTTATTTCTAAGCCCCAATTTTTTCACAAGGGTTCCCACGGCATTTTCTACGGCCTGTGACTGCTCCATAAAACCAAACATGATACCTCCTGCCAATACTATAAAGATGATTTCGGAGGCTGCTTTAAAACCTAAGGGAATGGCTTTAAACATATCTAAAAATCCTACGGGTGTGGAGGGAATAACGCGATACGAGTTAGGAACAACGGCATTGCGGCCATCTACCAGCACACGTTCGTAGGTTCCAGCGGGGAGTACATAGGTAAGTATGGTTACCAGTACGATAATGCCAAACAACATGGTAATGGCGTGCGGGATTTTTTCAAGTATTGAGAATATCCTTGGTTTGGAGCGGCTCATAGTCTTGCGGGTGCTTTAGAAATATTAAATCTGACAGGAAACATTCTTAATACCCTGCTGCTTGGCCGTCTTTTCTACTTTCAGAGGCTCCGTGATATACTTTGTTTTTGGCATCCCAAAGAATGGCTTGGTATCCTCCGTAGACCCCACGGGCTGTTCCTATGCGGTGCCCTTTATCCATAAGTGCACGTATGGTACTATAAGGAATACCAGATTCGGTGCGGATTAAGCCTGTATCTTCTGTAATGCGACCTAAAGGGCTTGCCCCTCCCGTATGATCCCATCTTGGTGCGTCGCCTGCTTCTTGAATATTCATACCAAAGTCTACAAGGTTCATTACAATCTGGGTGTGACCCATAGGTTGAAAATCACCTCCCATTACCCCAAAACTTACATAGGGCTGCCCATCTTTGGTAATGAATGCCGGAATAATAGTGTGAAAGGGTCGCTTGCCAGGTTCAAAAGTATTGGCCTGACCTCGTTTTAAACTAAAAAGCTCTCCACGGTCTTGTAACATAAACCCTAATTTTGGAGGCGCCATGCCAGAACCCATCCCTCTATAGTTACTTTGTATTAAAGAAATCATGGTTCCTTCTTTATCTGCTACCGTCATGTATATGGTTTCACCTGCAGAAATCTCCCCGGCCGCATACATCCCTGCGCGATCCCCAATGAGTGCTCTTCGTTCATTGGCATAAGAATCAGAGAGTAGTTTTTCCACGGGTACGTTTACAAAATCCATGTCGGCATAATATTTTGCCCGGTCTTCAAAAGCAAGCTTCTTTGCTTCCGTAAATAAATGCAAGTGCTCAGCACTTCCAAATTCAATGTTCGAGAAATCAAACCCCTCTAAGATTTTAAGCATTTGCAATGCTGCTATTCCCTGACCATTAGGGGGTAGCTCCCAAACATCGTATCCCCTATAATTTATAGATACAGGGGTAACCCATTCTGATTTGTGTGCTGCAAAATCTTCTGCCGAAAGAAACCCTCCTTGTTCCTTAATAAAGGCTCCTACGGTTTTGGCGATTGCTCCTTTGTAAAAAGCATCTCTACCACCTGTTGCAATTTGTCTGTAGGTATTTGCCAAATAAGGATTCTTGTATATATCCCCCTCGTTTGGCAATTTCCCACCATTTTGGTTTTTATAGGTGTCTTCAATATTTGGGAATCCTTTGGATTCAAAAAAGGGAACCGTACGTTGTATGTACCAAGCAATTAGTTCAGTTAAAGGAAACCCATTTTCTGCGTATGAAATTGCTGGGGCTAGTAATTCTGTCATGGGTTTTGATCCAAACTTTTTGTGTAGTTCAAACCAACCATCTACAGCACCAGGGACACTCACAGGAAGTGGGCCATGTGATGGTATCTTTTCCATGCCCTCTGCTTCAAAATACGCCAAGGACAAGGATTTAGGAGACCGGCCACTGGCGTTTAAGCCGTATAATTGTTGTGTTTTTGCATCCCAAACAATTGCAAAGAGATCGCCACCAATTCCACAACCTGTGGGCTCCATAAGCCCCAAGGCAGCATTGGTTGCAATAGCCGCATCAATAGCATTCCCGCCATTTTTTAAAATATCTAACCCAATCTGCGTCGCTAATGGGTGGCTGGTGGCTACCATTCCGTTTTGTCCCATAACAACAGAGCGTGTGGCAAAAGGAGCCCCAGTGATACGATCTTGTGCCAAGGATATTTGTACAATACTTAAAAGGAGGAATAGGAAACCTAAACGGACGTTCATAGTGTTCTTTTTTCAATTTCCTAATGTACAAAAAATGCTAGTGGTACAGGGCTAGCATTCCTTTTAAAGGTGGGCACGGCACTGTAAGTACAAGTGTCTCTTTAGAGGATCGCAAAAAAAAGAGGGCCAAAGCCCTCTTTACGATTTTTAACTATGCATCAAGAAAATCGGATGAGTTTTAATCCGGTATGTCTGCGATAGTTTTTCCAGCTGTCATGACGGGTTAATAACCGGTCTAGTAAATTGCTGTTTCTATTGTTTTGCTTGTTTGTATTTTTCATAACGTTGTTATTGCTTCTAGTTGTGATGGATGCAATAGCATCCTTTTTTACACATCTGATTAGACGGGATTTAACCCGAATCCTTACACTTTTAAAACCCTTTACAAAAGGCCTTTAGTACGTTATTAAAATAAGGTGCTGTGTGATCTAAATGGATTCTTTAGAAACCGGCTTTGTAGCAAAGTGAGAAAAGACAATATTGGCCAATAAAGGCATGTTAATTGGCTTTGTTACATGATCATTACAACCCGCTTCAAGTGCTTTTTCACGATCTCCTGCTAAAGCAAAAGCTGTTTGCGCAATGATTACCACGGAGGCATTAAATTTTCTAATTTCTTTGGTAAGCACATAACCATTGGTTCCTGGAAGTTGAATATCCATTAAGATTAAATCCAAATCTGGATGTGCATGGCAGATTTTTAAAACCTCTTCCGCTGTTTTGGCGCATAGAATTTCGCTGCTGTACTTCTTTAATTTTATGAGCATTAATTGTTGGGAAGTCTCATCATCTTCAACTAAAAGTATTTTTAATTTTCTAGTTTCAGCAGCTTTCTCACATACTTTCAGTTCCATCCCAAAGGGCCCTTTTACAATTTTCTCCGGCACTAATTTGGGTTGCGAAGGAATGGTAAAATAGAAGGACGTGCCCTTCATAACCGTACTTTCTACCCATATTTCACCGCCCAACATTTCTACATAGGCTTTGGCAATTGTCAATCCCAGACCAGCACCCTGGCGTGCCATCGTATCCATGACGTCTGCCTGGATGAAACGTTTAAAGATCGCGTTTAACCTGTTTTCTGGAATACCAATACCGGTATCTTTTACGAAAAACTTCAGCTGATTGGAAACTCTTTTGTAACCGAATGTTACACTGCCTTCATCCGTAAATTTAATAGCATTCTTTACCAGATTGGTAAGAATACCGTAGAGCTTTTCGCTGTCTACCAAATACATGTCGGTAGCGTCATCATTATCGCACTGGATGTTTAATGTTAGTTTCTTTTTATCGGCCTCTATGGAAAGTACATCGTGCACATCTTTCAACACCTTTTTAATATTGGTTTCGTTGAATTGCGTCTCAATAGCGCCCGATTCAATTTTAGAGATATTGATAAGGTTATCAATTATAGAAAGCATGCGGGAACCACTTTCCTCTATGATATGAATGTATTTTAACTTTTTCTCTCCTGAGAGTCGTGGTTCTTTTAGCAAATTAGAAAAGCCCAAAATACCGTTCATAGGTGTTCTAATCTCGTGACTCATATTGGCCAAGAAAGCAGATTTTAGTTGGTCACTTTTCTCGGCCTGAATTCTAAGCGATGTCTGTTCTTGTTGTATAGCTTTTAGTTCAGTGATATCCGTAACCGTCCCTACATACCCTGCTTTTTCAAAGTCGTTGTTGGTTTCCGGCACTATATGCCCCAACAACCAACGTAAAGAACCGTCTTTCCATAAAATGCGAAACTCTGCCCTACCCGGTTCGTTTTTAGACAAGGCTTCATCCCAGCTTTTCTTGATAGATTCTAAATCATGTCTATGCACTGCAACCTGCCAACCAAGTCCTAAAATTTCTTCAGTGGTTAAATTAAAAATCTCGCACAACCGATCATTTACAAACGTAAGTTCCCCAGCAAGACTTGCATGAAAAATTCCAACGGGAGAGATGTCTGTTAGTGTTTTGTATTTCGACTGGTTCCATCGAGCTTCTTT
>CAZRPJ010000074.1:0-9658 GCA_964601965.1 uncultured Croceivirga sp. | reverse complement strand
GCCCACGTGGCGGAATTGGTAGACGCGCTACCTTGAGGGGGTAGTGTTCTTATGGACGTGCTGGTTCGACTCCAGTCGTGGGCACAAAAATCCTTTGGACTTCCAAAGGATTTTTTTTTAACAATCTTCTGTTAATCCTTTATTCTTCAAATTTTAACGGTTGTTTATCAACTTGCTAAGATTAAAATTGTAGATTTGTTTAACGATTCTACACAAATAATGAACAACGTAAAAAAATCCTTCAGTATTCGTGACATGGAAAACTTGTCAGGAATCAAGGCGCACACCATTAGGATTTGGGAGAAACGTTACAATTTATTTTCTCCAGAACGCACAGCCACCAACATTAGAACATACAGTTTAAAAAGTCTACAAAAGCTTCTAAATATTGTTCTTCTATACCATAATGGGTATAAGATTTCTAAAATTGCTAAAATTCCCGAAAGCGAAATTCCTGTTTTGGTAAGAGGGATTGTAGCTAAAAACAGTGAAAAAAGTCATGCGATCAATGCGTTTAAGCTTTCCATGATAAACTTTGATCAAGCCCTGTTTTTTAATACCTACAATAGCTTGTTAGCTGAACGTTCTTTTAGAGAGATCTTTATTGAGGTGTTTATTCCCTTGTTAAATGAGCTTGGACTGTTATGGCAAACGGATACTATTAGTCCGTCCCATGAGCACTTTGTGACCAACTTGATAAAACAAAAAATCTACATAAACACCGAAAAGCTTCAAATAATTGAGCCCACCCGAAAAGACAAGGTGTTTGTTCTTTTTCTGCCAGAAAACGAAATCCATGAATTGGGGCTGTTGTTCTTGAATTACGAGATCAACCTCAAGGGCTATAAGTCTATCTATCTAGGGCAAACAATGCCTATCGAGAACTTGGTAGACATCATTAAGTACTATGATAATGTGCACTTCGTATCTTATTTCACAGTTTCTCCTACCAAGGATGAACTAAAGAAATACATTGAAAGTTTCGAAAAAGAAGTGAACGCCGTTGGTAATTCCAAACTCTGGGTTCTTGGGCACCAGGTACAGCATATGGTTCTTGAAGATTTGCCACGTTCCATACAAACCTTTAATTCTATTGAGCGCCTAGTAGCTCAAATCTAATTGCATAATTTACATGAAAAAAGTAGGCATCATTGGCTCTGGTTTTTCCTCCTTATCGGCGGCTTGTCATTTAGCCAAAGCTGGTTTTGATGTCACAGTTTTTGAAAAAAATGAAACTGTTGGTGGTAGGGCAAGACAACTACTTAAAGACGGGTTCACCTTTGATATAGGCCCAAGCTGGTATTGGATGCCTGATATTTTTGAAAAATTCTTCGCCGAGTTTGGGAAGTCAACCTCGGATTATTACGAATTAGAAAAGTTAGACCCAGCCTACAAAATATTTTTCGCAGACGATGTCATCACCATTGGGGATTGTATGGATAAAATCTGCGCCGAATTTGAACGCATAGAACCAGGCAGTAGCAAGGAATTAAGAAGTTTTATTCAGAAAGCACAAGAGAATTACGACATAGCGATCAATAAAATTGTTTTAAAACCAGGCATTTCGCCCTTAGAGCTAGTCACCAAAGACACTGTCTTACGTGTTGATCAGTTTTTTAAAACAATAAGCCAAGAAGTACGCAAGCGATTTAAAAATCCGAAGCTCATTTCAACCTTAGAATTTCCTGTCTTATTCTTAGGTGCTAAACCTAGCAAAACACCTTCTTTCTATAGCTTCATGAATTTCGCTGATTTCGGCTTGGGCACTTGGCATCCTAAAGGGGGCATGTACCAAATTATTTTGGCAATGAAAGCGTTGGCAGAAGAATTAGGCGTAAAAATTTATACAGGCCATGCCGTAGAAAAGATTGAGGTACTTGATGATAAGGTTCAGGGCGTGGTAAGCAATGGAACTTTATTTGAAACCGAAATTGTAGTTTCTGGAGCAGATTACCATCATTCTGAAACCCTATTAGACGAAAAATACAGACAGTATTCTGAGACGTATTGGCGTAAAAAGACCTACGCTCCTTCTTCTTTATTATTTTACGTAGGATTCAGTAAAAAACTAAAAAATATTGAGCATCATTGTTTATTCTTCGACACGGATTTTGAACTGCATGCCGAAGAAATCTATGATGAGCCTAAATGGCCTTCTAAACCGCTATTTTATGCCAATTTTCCATCAAAAACAGATGAAACTATGGCCCCTGATGGTTATGAAGCAGGCTTCTTTCTAATTCCCATAGCTCCGGGATTAGAAGATACCAAGGCATTGCGTGATCAATATTTTGATATTATCATGGATCGTTTTGAAGAACGTACACAGCAAGAAGTGAAAAACAACATCTTGTTTAGAGAAAGTTTTTGTGTAAACGATTTTGTAGAACAATACAATTCCTACAAAGGAAATGCCTATGGAATGGCAAACACACTATCACAAACTGCTTTTCTGCGACCCAATCTTAAAAGCAGCAAGGTGAATAACTTATATTTTACAGGACAATTAACAGTGCCAGGTCCCGGCGTTCCTCCTTCTTTAATTTCAGGAAAGTTGGTATCTGAATTGGCCATTAAAAAACACTTGAAAGATGAAATCCATATTTGACCAAGTATCTTACAGCTGTAGCAAACTAGTGACAGAATCGTACAGCACGTCGTTTTCATTAGCAACAAAAATGTTGGGAACGTCTATACGTAGTGACATCTATAATATTTATGGATTTGTGAGATTTGCAGATGAAATTGTAGACACCTTTCATGATTATGACAAAGAAAAGCTGTTCGAAGATTTTGAAAAATCTTTGTATGATGCGATTGATCAAAAAATAAGCCTAAATCCAATTCTTAATTCTTTTCAATACACCTACCACCGTTACGGTATTCCTAAGCACCTGGTAGCGGCTTTCATGAAAAGCATGCGCATGGATCTTGTAAAGAAAGACTACCATACCATGGCAGAGTATCGTGAATATATTTATGGATCTGCAGACGTGGTTGGGTTAATGTGTCTTTGCGTTTTTGTGAACGGAGATATGGAGAAATATGAAGAATTAAAAGATTCAGCAATGGCTTTGGGCTCTGCCTTTCAAAAAGTAAACTTTCTTAGAGATCTAAAGGCAGATTATGAGTTATTAGAACGCTCTTATTTTCCAAATACCAATTTGTTAGAGTTAGATGAAGACTCTAAGCGAAGAATAGTAGCTGAAATTGATGCAGACTTTGCACATGGGTTTTACGGCATAGAAAAACTACCACCAGAAGCTAAATTTGGGGTGTATACCGCCTTTAAGTATTACAAAAGGCTTTTAGACAAACTAAAAAAGACTCCACCCTTAGAAATTAAGAACACTAGGATTCGCGTTCCCAACTATGAAAAAATTGGACTTTTGGCTAAATCCTATGTAAATTACAAGCTACATTTGGTGTAGATATGAAGATACTCCTTGGTAGTCTCATTTTTCTTGGGACCTTCTCTTTTATGGAATTTATGGCATGGTTTACCCATAAGTACGTGATGCACGGATTTTTGTGGGTACTGCATAAAGATCACCACCACAAGGACCATGACTCCTGGTTTGAGCGCAATGATGCCTTTTTTCTTTTTTATGCGGTAGTTAGCATGTCTTTTATCATGATTGCGGACAACAGCTGGTTCTGGTACGGCTGGCCTATTGGTTTTGGAATTTTAGCGTACGGTATTGCCTATTTTATGGTGCACGATATCTTTATACATCAGCGTTTTAAGCTTTTTAGAAACGCAAATAATTGGTATGCAAAAGGAGTACGCAGAGCCCATAAAATTCACCACAAACATTTAGGCAAACAAGACGGCGAGAACTTCGGTATGTTGCTTGTTCCTCTCAAGTACTTTAAAAAATAATGGCAAAACAAGCCCTAGTTATAGGTGCTGGCATTGGCGGTTTGGCTACCGCTATTCGGTTGCGATTAAAAGGCTACGACGTTACCGTTTTTGAATCAAATTCCTATCCTGGCGGAAAGCTTCATCAAAAAAACCAAGACGGTTTTAGGTTTGATATGGGCCCCTCCCTTTTTACAATGCCATGGCTTGTAGAAGAATTGTTCACATTGGCAGAAAAAGAGCCAAAGGAGTATTTTAACTACCATCAAAAAAAGGTGATCTGTAATTATTTCTGGGAAGACGGTACTAGGTTTTCTGCTAGCGCGGCTATTCATGATTTTATTTCGGAGGCCGCAACGACCTTCCATGAAGACCCTAAAAAACTAGAGAAATACCTTCTAAACAATCAAAAAAAATACGAACTAACCAAAGGCGTTTTCCTAGAACAATCTTTGCATAAGCTCAATACGTATCTCTCCTCAACAACACTGAAAGCATTGGCAAGAATAGGTATGATGGGGATACATACTGACCTCAATAGCCTAAATACCCGCTATTTTAAAAACCCAAAACTTGTTCAATTGTTTAATAGGTTTGCCACATACAATGGTTCATCGCCTTATAAAACTCCTGGCATCATGTCAATGATTCCGCATTTAGAGATGGGATTAGGCACCTATTTTCCAAAGGGAGGTATGCATACCATTCCTATGTCACTCTTTAATCTAGCCCAAAATCTTGGAATAGGGTTCCATTTTAATGAACGAGTACAAGAAATATTGGTTGAACAGCACCAAGTTATTGGTATTAAAACTGCGGATCAAGAAGTAAAGGCAGACGTGGTTGTTAGTAATATGGATGTTTATCCTACCTATAAATCACTTTTAAAAAAGCAAAAAGCTCCAGAACGTGTGCTTTCACAAGAACGATCAAGTTCTGCTTTAATTTTCTATTGGGGTATTTCCAAAGAATTTCCGCAATTGGATTTGCATAACATCTTTTTTAGCGAACACTACCGAGAAGAATTTAAAGCCATTTTTGAGGAAAAGACTCTTTTTGACGACCCTACGGTTTACATCAACATCAGTTCAAAAGAGGAAGCATCAGATGCGCCACTGGGATCAGAAAACTGGTTTGTAATGATAAATGCTCCGGGAAATTATGGTCAAAATTGGGAGGCTTTAATTAAAAAGGCGAAAGAAAACATTCTCGCAAAACTAAGCCGCATACTTGAATGTGATATCGCCTCACATATTGTTACGGAAATGGTTTTAGACCCAATAGGTATTGAAAACAATACAAGTAGTTATAGAGGGGCACTTTACGGTGCTGCGAGCAATTCAAAATTTTCGGCCTTCTTGAGACATCCCAATTTCTCCAATACACTAAAACAGCTTTATTTCTGTGGCGGTTCGGTTCATCCCGGAGGAGGTATTCCACTATGTTTACTATCTGCAAAGATCGTTGCAGACCAAATCCCAGAAGTTACCTCATGAAAACACGGGAACATTACATCCAGCTGGTTGCAATTCTTTTAATATGGCTTTTTCATGTTAGTGGTATTATTGGCATCAGTGTGGGGTTTAAAGAATGGTTTATTTCTAAAACCTCGCTCAATCTATTGTGTTGCACGCTCATTTTCTTTGTGGTATTTCCAATGGACACGAAGAAGAAATGGGGGCTTTTTGGGCTATTTTTTTTCATTGGAATGTTCGTAGAATGGCTAGGAGCAAATTACTCCCTTCTTTTTGGTAGCTATGATTATGGAACTAATTTAGGATGGAAACTTGATGGAGTCCCCTATTTTATAGGTATTAATTGGGCGCTCTTAACTTTTGTTTCTGGAATCATTGCCCAAAAACTCCATCATTCGCTTTTTTTACAGGCGGCTATTGGTGCGGCATTAATGGTTGGCTTAGACTATTTTATGGAACAATCTGCACCTAGTTTTGATTTTTGGAGTTTCGGTGAGCACGTGCCATTATCCAATTATGTGACTTGGTTTGTAATTGCCTATCTCTTTCAGCTCGTATTTCAAGGCTTAAAAATTAAAGGGAATCTACCGCTAAGCCTGCACCTTTTTTTAGCGCAATTGGTGTTCTTTGCCTATTTCACCCTTTTTCCCCATTAATCTGGCTCATCCATAAATCAGCTCCCTCCCAATTACCGAAGGTTTTAAAAGGCTGAAAACGTGCAAATAGCTCTTCATGGTACCAATCTAAGGTTCTTGTTTTTCCAATCGCTTTGGTATGACCTTTGGTTTGATAAGCGAATTCATTGAGGGATTTTTCATCCGTCCATAAACTAAGTGTAGCCATTTGCTTAAAGGGAACCTCCCCTACTCCTTTGGTATACAGCAGACCTGTATTACTCCAAAGTTGTGATTGCGATTTTGGAACGAAGCGCCAGAATTTTAACAGAAGTGATGTTTTAATAGTAGCGCGGGTTAAGGCAACTACAAACGGATTTTCCTTTTCTAAGGTCTTAGATCGCTCAAAAGGCTGCTGCTTGGACCATTCCCCTCGTGCAATTTTATTTTTTAAAAAAAGTACCCAATGTTCAGAGGCTCTTTCTTTATACCGTGTAAAGAGCGTATTGCTCGAAAAGTAGTTTTCTGCGTCTTCTTGGCTGGACCAAATTTGAAGAACAGCATAGGTAGACCAATCTGGGAAGGGGTTAAATTGTTCTTTACCAGTTCCTAAAAGCCTGTAAAAAGTTTGTCCTGAGACCTTCTGCATTGGTTTATGCGCGAATTGCATCATACCAAACGCCCAAACTTTTGAACTCGTTTTTTTGAATTTGAAGAAGGAAATGGTAGTAATCTGAGCCACAGTAGAAATTATTGAGAAAGGAGCTCATCTAATAAACTTCGCACACTTTGGGAATCCCAATCAGCTATACCATCTTTTTCAATTGCTATAAAACCATTTTTATCAATCACATAGGAGTACGGAGGTTCTTCAATAGCAATTGGTGCTTGTTCCCCAATGATTAAATACGTGAGCGGAAATGAAAAATCATTTTTACTCATGAAAGTTTCAACCGGTTCGCGTTCTTCGTCAGTGATAATATAAAAATCTACACGCCCCTTGTAGGCATCATAAAGCGATTGTATACTGGCCAATTCTGCTTCAGAAGGCAAACGCCAAGAAGCCCAGAAATTAATGAATACCACCCGCCCTTTGGATTTCTCGAAACTGAAAAAATCCCAATTGGCATCTTTTAAGGTCCACTGGTAATTAGGCAGTTGTTCGCGTTTTTCTTTTTCAATGATATCTGGTGAGAAAGCAACCAATCTGTTTAAAAAAAGTTTCCCATAATGCCCCAATGGGGTCACAAAAAAGGAGGCTACCACTAAAATGATAAGAACGTTTATGAGGGTCTTTTTTTTAATCATACTTGTTTATTTAACCAAAAAAACTCCTGATCACTCAGGAGTTTTGGTTGTGTCTAAGCCTTGGCTTAGGCATTCTCTTTTTTAATTACATTCAATGCTGATCCTTCTTTAAACCAATTGATCTGGGCATCGTTGTAACTATGATTCGCAATAATAGTGTCTTTGCTTCCGTCTGCATGAACCACCTCAATAGTAAGTGGCTTTCCTGGTGCAAAAGCATCGATATCAACAAAATTAAAGGTATCGTCTTCCTGTATAAGATCATAGTCACTTTCGTTGGCAAACGTGAGACCTAACATCCCTTGCTTTTTAAGGTTCGTTTCATGAATTCTAGCAAAAGATTTCACCAATACTGCTGCAACACCCAAGTGTCTAGGTTGCATTGCCGCATGTTCTCTAGAAGAACCTTCGCCATAATTATGATCTCCCACAACTATGGTTTTAATACCAGCGGCTTTATAAGCTCTTTGGGTATCAGGAACGGCACCGTATTCTCCGGTTAGCTGATTCTTTACAAAATTTGTCTTCTGGTTATATGCATTTACCGCACCAATAAGAGTATTGTTTGCGATATTATCTAGGTGACCACGATAGCGTAACCAAGGTCCCGCCATAGAAATATGGTCTGTAGTACATTTCCCAAAGGCTTTAATAAGGAGCTTCATTCCCGTTAAGCTTGCTGGTTGAATAGGCTCAAAAGGAGCTAACAGTTGCAAACGTTGCGATTCTGGAGATACAATTACTTCTACACCACTACCATCTTCTTGCGGTGCCAAATATCCAGCATCTTCCACAGCAAAGCCTTCTGGTGGTAACTCGTATCCGCGTGGTTCATCTAACATTACTTCCTCGCCGTCTTCATTAATCAACTTATCCGTTACTGGATTAAAGTCTAATCTACCGGAAATTGCAATGGCAGTTACTAATTCTGGAGAACCTACGAAAGCCAAGGTGTTTGGGTTTCCGTCTGCTCTTTTGGCAAAATTACGGTTGAAAGAGTGTACAATAGTATTTCTAGGACCTTCCGATGCTTTATCGCCGTAACGATCCCACATACCTATACAAGGTCCACAGGCATTGGCAAATACAGTGGCACCAATATTATTGAAGGTGTCTATAAACCCATCCCGGTCAATAGTATATCTCACCTGCTCGGACCCAGGAGTGATCGTAAACTTAGATTTTGTTTTTAAGTTTTTATCTGCTACTTGCTTTGCTAAAGAAGCCGCTCTAGAAATGTCCTCATAAGAAGAATTAGTGCAGGAACCAATAAGTCCTACCTCTACATTCAAAGGCCAATCGTTTGCTTTTGCAGCCTCACTCATCTTTGAGATAGGAGTTGCTAAGTCTGGCGTAAAAGGTCCATTTAGATGTGGTTCTAGTGTAGTTAGATCGATTTCTATAACCTGATCAAAATATTTTTCTGGATCTGCATAGGCTTCAGGGTCTGCTGTGAGGTGTTGTTTCACTTCTAAAGCTGCATCTGCGACATCTGCCCTTCCGGTAGCTCTTAGATAGCGATCCATAGACTCATCATAGCCAAAAGTAGAGGTTGTAGCACCTACTTCTGCACCCATATTACAGATGGTTCCTTTTCCGGTACAGGACATGGCTGTTGCGCCTTCTCCAAAATATTCAATAATGGCTCCTGTTCCTCCTTTTACAGTTAGGATGTCTGCCACTTTTAAGATCACGTCTTTTGGGGCTGTCCACCCGGAAAGCTTTCCGGTTAACTTCACACCAATTAATTTTGGGAATTTCAATTCCCATGGCATGCCTGCCATGACATCTACAGCGTCTGCACCACCTACACCAATTGCTACCATTCCTAAACCACCGGCATTTACCGTGTGAGAATCTGTACCAATCATCATACCGCCTGGAAACGCATAATTTTCAAGTACCACCTGGTGAATAATTCCTGCACCTGGTTTCCAAAACCCAATTCCGTATTTGTTTGAAACAGACTCTAAGAAATCAAATACTTCATTACTGGTTTCATTCGCCCGTTTTAAATCGGCATCTGCTCCAACTTTTGCCTGTATTAAGTGATCGCAATGAACTGTTGTAGGGACAGCCACTTTGGGTTTCCCAGCATGCATAAATTGTAAAAGCGCCATTTGCGCGGTTGCATCTTGACAAGCCACTCTGTCTGGGGCAAAATCTACATAATCCTTCCCTCTTTCAAAGGTGGTGGTAGGTGTCCCATCCCAAAGATGGGAATACAAGATTTTTTCAGCTAGTGTTAGTGGTCTGTTTAGTAGTGTTCTGGCTTTTTCCACACGTTCGCCCATGTTGGAATACGCCGCTTTGATCATCTCAATATCAAATGCCATGTTGAATTATTTTTAAAGAATTTCGAATTTCCGTAAAAATACGAAAACCGAAAGTATTTTTTA
>CAZRPJ010000073.1:0-9810 GCA_964601965.1 uncultured Croceivirga sp. | reverse complement strand
AGTAATCTAGAGCATTGGAAAGTGCCTAATAGAGTAGCCCCGGCAAGAATCGAACTTGCATCTAAAGTTTAGGAAACTTCTATTCTATCCATTGAACTACGGGGCCAGAGGCAAGTAAAAATACTATTTTTTAAACGACCTTAAAATGCAGTTTTGCCCAATGTTGCCTACCTTTAAGCCATGAAGCGAGAAATAAAAAACGTGTTTGTACAAGGGGCCATTTCACCTGAGTTCATTGCAAATTCTATTGCCAAGCACCAAACTAAAACTACCATAGGCGCGCATGATATCTTTTTGGGGCAAGTACGCGCAGATACCATAGATGGCAAGCAAGTACATGGTATAGAATATTCTGCGTACGAATCAATGGCTAATGAGAAATTTCACGAAATCCGGGAAGCAACCTTTTCTAAATTTAATTTAACCTGCATGCACATCTATCACAGCATTGGAACTGTGGCGGTTGGTGAAATATGCTTGTTCGTTTTTGTGTCTTCTCCACATAGAAAGGAAGTTTTTGACGCCTTACATCACGTGGTGGAAGCCATTAAAAAGGAGGTGCCTGTCTTTGGAAAAGAATTGTTTGAGGATGACTCCTATCAATGGAAAGTAAATACATAAAATGGTAGATATCACCCAAAAATCTAATACACATAGAATGGCCATTGCACAGGCCATTGTTCGGGTAGGTGGTCAAGACACCATAGATGCCATAAAGAATAATAAAGTTCCTAAAGGAGATGTTTTTGCGATGAGCAAAGCAGCTGGTTTTTTAGGAATTAAAAAGACACCAGAACTTTTGCCAGATTGTCATCCGCTTCCTATAGAATTTGCCGCAGTTGATTACAGTATTGAAGGTCTTGAGATTCATATAAAAGTTACTGTAAAAACATTCTATAAAACGGGTGTTGAGGTAGAAGCCATGCATGGCGCTAGCATAGTAGCTTTAAATATGTACGATATGCTTAAACCAATAGATAAGGGTATTGAGATTAGGACCGTTAAACTACTTGAAAAAAGGGGCGGGAAATCTGATATCTCAGTCTCGTCCTAATCCTATTGATTTCGGAGATTGCTCAGCATTTCTTCAGTTGTTTTTTCCAGATCGTATTCTGGTTTCCAATTCCAATCCTTTCGCGCCATAGAATCATCAATACTGCTTGGCCATGAATCGGCTATACTTTGTCTAAAATCTGGTTCGTAGCTCATTTTAAACTCGGGGAGGGCGTCTGTAATCTTAGCAGCTATGGCCTCGGGTGCAAAACTCATCGCGGCCAAGTTATAAGAAGAACGAATACTAATCTGCGCTCCATCGGCTTCCATTAAGGAGATAGTAGCGCGTATGGCATCATCCATATACATCATGGGCAAGGTGGTTCCTTTTGCTAAAAAGCTCGTGTAGGCCCCTTCTTCTAAAGCCTTATGATAAATCTCTACGGCATAATCTGTGGTGCCTCCACCAGGAAGTGTTTTCCAACTAATTAATCCTGGATAACGAACACTTCGTACATCAACCCCGTATTTTTTAAAATAATATTCGCACCAGCGCTCTCCAGATTGCTTGCTAATACCGTAGACGGTACTGGGTTCCATTAAAGTATGCTGAGGGGTATTTTCTTTGGGTGTATTGGGCCCAAAAACGGCAATACTAGAAGGCCAAAATATTTTTTCCACCTTGTGCTCCTTTCCCAAATTCAAGACGTTAAAAAGAGAGCTCATGTTTAGATTCCAGGCTCGGGATGGGAATTTCTCTGCGGTAGCACTAAGCATGGCGGCCATTAGATAGATTTCTTCAATCTCGTAATGCATGACCACATCTTCAATCGCTTCGTAATTGGTAGCATCTAAGAGCTCAAAAGGACCAGATTCCATTAGGGTATCGCTGCCTTCGCGAATATCACTGGCTACCACCGCTTCATTGCCATATTTTTTTCGAAGGACCATAGTGAGTTCTGTACCAATTTGCCCACAGGCTCCTAGAATTAAAATAGATTTCCCCATACAAGTATTGCAGTTAAAACATTCCGAAAGTAAAGATAGCTTTTCCCAAGAATTTGTACTTTGGAGCCATGCATAAATACGTTTGTTTTGTCTTTCTTTTTTTGGCGTTTTTAAGTTGTAATGAAAACAAAGGACCCGTCGCTAATGAAACTAGTGAACCAGCCTCATTTTCGTTTCAAGATTACCCTAAATTGATTGAATTAGAGGAAAGTGTGCTCCCCACTGTATCGAGTTGGCCAGAGTATATGGCCCTAGAAAATAGTATTGCCGTTTTAAAGCGCGCTACCAATACGGAAGATTTAAAACTTGCTATTGACGATCTTATCGACAAAGAAAAGGCATTGGCAGAATCTACGTATCCTGCGGAATTTGACAAGCTGCCAATTAAAAGCAGGCAACAAGTTTTCCGAACGTTTTTGTATAAAGTAAAGGGAAATTTGCAGGATAATCGAGCGATACAAGAAGGAATGGAGCAGCTCATTAATGCTTACAATGCCTACAAAAAACAATATAATTTTTTAAGTAGTACTACCCTTGATCCTAAACTTATATTAGATGAAGAATAGCATTGTATTTGCCTGTTGTTTGTGGTCTTTCTCTTTAGTGATTGCTCAAGAGAAGGAGCAGACTGCAATTGAAACAACCCTAGATGCGTGGCACCGAGCGGCAGCAGAGGCCAATTTTGAAGCCTATTTTGGATTAATGACAGAAAAGGGAGTATTCTTAGGTACCGATGCCACAGAAAATTGGCAAAACCAGGCTTTTAGGGCATTTTCAAAGCCCTACTTTGAGGCAGGAAAGGCATGGAGTTTTACTCCCGTAGAACGTAATATTTACGTGGATGAATCGGGTACTATTGCTTGGTTCGATGAGCTCTTAGATACACAAATGAAATTATGTCGCGGTTCTGGAGTACTTAAAAAAGAAGGTGCTACATGGAAAATTGCGCACTATGTACTTTCTATTGCAGTTCCTAACGAGCATGTGGGAGATTTAATCGCATTAAAAAAGCAGAAGGACAGCCTTCTGCTTCTTGACTTAAAAGCTAAATATCGTACGGAAAAGGATTAATTACCTTCCGCAGCTTCTGTTTTTCTTTGTTCTAAGGCCTGCTTGCTTAAGCTTGCTAAATTGAAATTTGAATCTAACTCCAATGCCTTATCCATAAAACCGATGGCTTCGTCTACTTTGGTTTTGTCTTTGTTAAAGATTAAAAGCCCTTGTAAATGATAGAAAGCAGCCTTCAAAGGAACTTCATAGGGTTGTTGACGCTCATAAAAGGCGTGTTTCATATTTAAAGTAGAATTTGCGATGCCGTAGGTGATGTCCTTCTCGGCACCGGCAATATCACCAATTTGTATTTTTAGATCTGCTAGTTCGTAAGCTACAAAAGGATCGGCCTTTCGGTCGTAAAGCACTTGAAATTGCTCAACTGCACGATTTGGTTGGTTAAGCGCCTTTAAAGAAACCGCTTTTACCTGTACTGCTAAATCAGAATCCGTGGTTACTTTTTCTATACCAATGGTATTTAAAGCCTGTAGGTGTTGGTTGCTATTCATATACACATACGCCAAGGTATCTCTTCTTTCTTGTGAAGGTGCTACCACATTTAAATGGGTAAGTGCATTGATAACGCCGTTAATATCTCCCTGCTTTTTCATCTCTTGATAGTACTTTTCAAAGTGCGCTTGTAAATCGCCAGTACTTTGTGCCGCCATTGGGAAACTAATGATGGCAAGTGCTATAATGAGTATTTTTTTCATTGTCATGCTTGTTTAGTGCGGCAAAACTAAAAAAATTAAGCAAAGCAGCCTGTTAAAGAAGTGGAAAGTCCTGAAAACAAAAAAGATGCCTTAGGCATCTTTTTTAATTTGTTGTTTTATTTGGAGTATTAAACTGCTAACTGAGCCGACTCTTTATTGGACAGCTCTTTCATTAATCGTGCATAAAATGCCACACTTTTTGAATCTGCTTCCAAACAAGACTTTAAAAACTCACATAAGTTTTTAAAGAAGAGATTCATTGGCAGTACCGCTAAATCTACATTGGCAGCGGTAGGATCGTAACTGTTTTCATCTAAGACCACGTTCATCTTAATACGATGTCTGTGATAATCAATACTTATATCCGCCGCATTGTAGTGCTTTTTAATGATGGCTTTATGAAATGACTGAATATTTTTGGTCATTTTACCTTTTGCACTACTACGTGCAATGAGTCTTTCCATTTCCATCAAAATCCTCGATTTTACATTTAAATTTTCCATAACTAAACTTTTTTGATGTAGTACAAAATTATGTCATACGCCGATAACCCTTTTAAAATCAAGGGTTTAATTAACACTAAAAAGGGCTATTTGTTGTGAAAGTTGTGCTGTTTGTGGTGAACGGCTAGGAAATGGATGTGGTAAATTCATGCCCTTTAACATAAAAATTTCTAAAAATGATCTTTTTTAGAAGAGGTGTTTTAGGAGAAGGCAGGTACTTTGGTGGTGGGACACCCAATTTCTTTGCTTGGGCCGTGTAATATTCTTTTTTAGTTGGATGATACGGGTATACCCCGTTAAAGACTTCTCCCCAATAGGCTTGTGTAATGATTGTCTTTAAAAGATGAATACAGTCATTGAGATGAATGAGGTTTACCAACGCATCGCCATTTTGTAGTTCCCGACCAGAAAGTTGTTTCACTGGGTGTCTATCGCCTCCTAGGAGACCACCAAAGCGAACAATGGTAGCTTTAAGGGGTGCATTTGCTTGAAACAATTGTTCCGCTCGTCTTAGTTGTTTCCCTGACTGGGTCACAGGCTTGGGAATTGTTTGTTCATCAATTTCTCCTGAAATATCACCATAAACCGCGGTACTACTAACAAATATGAGGTGCTCAATTCCTGAATCTTCCACCCTTTTAAGAAGCAATTCCATTTTATGTACATAATTGGCAGAAGGATCGCGTCTTAGGTTAGGGGGTACGTTAATGATAAGCAGGTCTAGGTCATCAAAAAAACCAGGAGACTTTTCATTAAGGCCATCTTGGGTAATTTCAAGAAGGTAGGGCGCTAACCCTTGTTCTTGAAGGTTTTCATATTTGGCGGTGTCTCTTGTGGTTCCTTTAACGGTAAACCCAGCATCTTTTAAAGCCAAGCCAAGTGGTGTTCCTAGCCAGCCGTAGCCTAAAATTCCAATGGACTTAATCAAGGGTTATTTTTTTAATCACCAGAACCGCATCGTTTAAAACAAAAGGCATTGGGATGCTTATGTCAGGCCGGTCTGGAACAGAAAATAGTGGATTTTCCAATAGATCGTTAGAAGCTTCGTACAAAGTTAGTTCTAAAGGCGTTGCTTCTGGAAAACTCAATTCTAGTTCAGTATAATTATTGTCGCTAATAAAATGTGTGACGAGTTTGCCATTTCTGCGATTTTCTAAATAATAGTCTGAAAGTACTACCCCGTTTACTTTCCCAGAAGATAATTGTATGTCGTTTGTAAATACTTCCAATCTATTAACTGGGCGTTGAGAGGTAATACAAATGGTAACCTCTCTATTGCCTGAAATAATAGTGTCTTGGGTAACGAGCACTTCGGGTAGTGGAATATCCTTTTTAGGGGCAATGGCCGTATGATTAAAACGGGTGTTGTATTTACTGCTAATGGTGTTGATGCCTTCGTTTTTAGTGTCGGTGGTATTCTCTTTTAAAAACTGTTTATTCCACTCAATTAAGGTATGATCGTAGGAAGCCCATTGGGCTTGATCTGTCGATGCATCTAGGACATACAATAAACTACTCGGTTTAGGATATTCCTTAGAAAAAGAAGCATTTAAGTGTGCTTTAATACCATAAATCGCAAATAGTAATAGTGCCAAAAACCCAAAACCTCTAAATCTATCTAATCCTGCAAATAAGGGCAAGATTAAAAAGAATAGAAGTGATGATAAGAGGGTAGCGGCTATTAGTAGTTTTAATCCCAGTCCCACAGGAAACATTTGAATAAAGGGGGCGTGCATAAATACTGCAGGGAGTCCTAAAAATAGTAATAACAAAGGTTGGGGTTTCTTTTGATTGATGAAAACCAAAAAACCGGCCAACAAACCAAATACGGGAATTATAAAGAAACTGCCTCCTTTTAAATACGCAGCTAAAAGACCACAGATTAGTAACCAAATAAACAAAGGGGCTACTAGTAAATTGGCAGTACCTGCCTTTTTAAATCTATCATATACTAATAAACAAATTGCAATGGAGAACAACGACATCTCCATAATGTAAAGATGTCCATTATAGGTAAAGCCATGTAGCATGTCATTAAACCAAGGATACCACCAAGTAAGTGCTGGCCAACTAATATATCCTGCCAGTCCATTAACAATCAAAATAACGAGGACAGGAACAAAGCCTAATAGTACTTTACGAGTTTGTAATGCGCCTTTTTTAAAGCCAAGAATCAGTAAGAAAACGAAAAGGGCACAGGCTAGAAGAAAAATAGGCCAAATCCAATCAAAAGGATAACTCACCAAATTAAAGAAGGGTAAGTTAAAGTATACATCATCATTCAGGCTTTTTAGAGCCCCTAGATCTGCATCGGCAAAATGATATAACAAGGGCATTAAGTAGCTTGCTTGGTGCGCGAGAGTGCGTTCGTCCAAACGATCGTGGGTATCTAAGGCGGTATGATAATCATAATGGTCATCAATAAAGGCGAAATTAAATCCCTCAATGTCACCGTCTTCTCTAAATACAGTAAGGTCTGTATCATTAGGGAGCATTTTGTAAATAGAATAGGCCAAGGAATTAGCAACCGGAAAAGAAGGCTGCGCATCGCTAAATTCCTTTATTAATTGGCTATTGCCTCTGTTTGTTTCAATGAGCATATAACTAGCACCGCCACTGCCTCGTGCTTCAAAATTGAGCACTAAACCAACATTCTTGGCCCAAGGATGCTCATTCACAAAGAGCTCTGCCCCATTCAAACCTAATTCTTCGGCATCACTTAACAATAGTATAAGATCGTTTTTAGGAGTCTGTCCACTAGCTAAATACGCTCTTACTCCTTCTAAAATAGTAGCTACCCCGCTACCTGCATCGCTGGCACCAAAAGAGGAATGAGGACTACTGTCATAATGAGATAAAAGCAACAGCGCTTTGCCATTGGAACTACCTTTTATTCTAGCTAAGATGTTGGAGGCTTCGCATAAGTTCCCCCAGTCCCCGGCTGTAAATCCTTCTTGAGTTTGCACCTGCAAACCCATACGTTTTAATTCGGCAATAACGTAATTTCTAACATTGGTATGGGCTGGGAAACCTACTCCATGCGGTGCTTGTGAGATACGTTTTACATGGTCTTGGGCATTGGATAATTGAAAGCCCCAAGTTTCAAGACTAGGGTCGTTAGCCCCTTTTGGAGTTAAAGATTCAAAACTCCAATAAACCGCGAAAAGAAGCAGAAAAAAGGCGAGAATTTTTGAAAGATTCATGGTCGTTGGCGTTGGTTCTTAAAAGTATAAAATATTACGGGCTTGTTAGCTGTTGGGCCTATTTTTTAGATAATTCCCTAAAAATCACTAACTTTAGTAGTCAACCAATAAATTATACCAACATGGCAATCAAGAGTTTTCAGGGGGCGCGCGCCAAAGTAGATACTAAAAAAGATTCTGGTGGACCAATACTTGTTTCGGACTATATGACTCGAAAACTCGTTACCTTTTCACCCCAACAATCCATCTTGGAAGTGATGGAGGCTTTTGCAAAATTTAAGATCTCTGGAGGGCCGGTGATGGATGATAATGGTTTCTTAGTAGGCATTATTTCAGAAGCAGATTGTATGAAGCAAATTTCTGAGAGCCGCTATTTTAATCAACCTATTTTAGATAAGAGTGTGGAACGCTTCATGACAAAGAATGTTGAAACCATACCACACGACATGACCATCTTTGATGCTGCCGGCGTATTTGACCGCCATAACAGAAGGCGACTTCCTGTAATGAAGGATGGTATTTTAGTTGGCCAAATAAGTAGAAAAGACATTGTAGTGGCAGCGCTTAAATTGAGCGGTGCTAACTGGAAGTAAACTAGTCTCTTTTTACAATCATAAACACATCGTTTTCTAAGGGTAAATAGCCCAAATCATACACAAAAAAGTAAGTAGTTCCTTTTTTGGTGGTGTATTGATTGGTGATGTATTCAAAACTAAATCCTTTGTCTAAAAGGGTGTTTTTGTTTGTTCTGGTTTTCCCATCTTTTAATTGAAAACTCGCCAAGATTCGGTAATTCTTTCGCAGCCGGTTGTTAATGTTTCTAATAAGATTTGTGCTGTCTTTGTTTCGTTTGTTATTGTACGCATTCCTGCAATAGTCTCCGCAGAATTTTTTGTCAACGCGTCCCCTAATTTCCGTACCGCATTCCAAACATGTTCGTGTTTCCATGGTGCTTTATTCAACCACAATATCGTATTTTTTCAATAAACCTATGAGTCCATGAGATTGAAAACGAGCTTTTTGCAACTGGTTTTTTGTAGGATCTATGGTAAAGTTGAGAGCGGTTGTAAAGTCTGCTTTTTGTAGCGCGGTTCCTTCGAATTGAGCGCCTTCTAAGTTGCAATTAGGAAATTTAGCCTGTGTTAATACCGCGCCCACAAAGTCTGTTTGCTGCAAAACACAACTATCAAAAAGGGTGTTAGGCAATTCTAGCTCATAAAAAGAAGCTAGCTCAAGGTTGCACTCATAAAAGCGTAGGCTTAAAAACAGCGGATCACAGTTTTCAAAGTGAACCCCAACCAACTTACATTTTTTAAAGACTACTACATTAAACTGGGAATGTGCGACATTGGCATTCGTTAGATCGCAATCAACATATTCACAATCCACAAAATGGCAATTATCTAAATAGCCGTTTTGAAACTTACAATTGATAAAGGTGCAATTTTCATAATCACCTTTTGGTAAACGCTTTTCTCTATAGTCCTGTCCTTCAAAGGTGGTGTCCGCTACAAAATCACGCATTAGTCAGAGCCTAAAATAAGCGCCGGTAGATTAAGCGATTTGTAGAGTGCGTTATAAGCTTGCATCTCGGTTTCTACAATAGCATTCTTTTCTTTCTCATAGACTACCCAAGCTGCTAACAGATCCCTGAGTCGCTCTTTGGCACCAGCGGTAACTTGTGGTTCTGCCACATCTACATAGCCCTTTAGATGCATAAAGTCTGCATTTAATTGATTGTGGAAATTAATCACATCTTGAAATGTTTTTTGTTTGGGTTGAATGAGATGTTCTTCCCAAGTTGTAATGCGTTTCATTAAACTATCTCCCTTGGCAACCAACTCTTTGGCTTTTTCTTCATCCTTTAGGAGCTTTTTGTAGGAACCTAACTGACTTTTTGCAGAACGCATTTGGTTCACCGCCTTATGCATTTGATCTAAGGCATTTTCTATCTGGTTTAATACGTTCTGTTGCTCTGCATAATCTGCTTGGGTAGCCGTTACTTTAGGATTTGCTAAAACGGTGGCCGTAGTTTCAACCATTTCTTCGCCCATTTTCAATCGAAGGGTATAGGAGCCCGGTGCCACTCGCGTGCCTTGATAGTTCCCAAAAACGAAGACCTTATCTACGGGTCGAAGCGCTTCTTTTCTAAAGTTCCAGGTAAAGCGGTTGTACCCTTTTTTGCTGGGTAAAACTTCTGGTTTTGGTGGGCCTCCTGGCCATGATTTAAAGTCTTTTGGTTTCTGATTGCTATAGCTGCGAAGTAGCTTTCCATTTTGTAGCACCTCTAAAGTGAGCGCAACGGTGTCTAGCTTTTTAGGCAAGTAATAATCTACAGTA
>CAZRPJ010000072.1:0-9839 GCA_964601965.1 uncultured Croceivirga sp. | reverse complement strand
AACACATTATCTGAACAGCCGCTTCAAAGAAGCAAAGTAACAAAATTTAGGCGTTTTGGGCCTTAAATTCCTTCAATTTTTCGATAAGCTCTGGCACCACTTCAAAGGCATCCCCAACAATTCCGTAGTCTGCCGCTTTAAAGAACGGAGCTTCAGGATCGTTATTGATTACTACCTTGGTTTTAGAGGCACTTACCCCTGCTAAATGTTGTATAGCTCCCGAAATACCGATTGCGATATACAAATTACTAGCTACGGGTTTTCCAGTTTGGCCAACATGCTCTCCATGCGGTCTCCAGCCTAGATCAGAAACCGGTTTGGAACAAGCGGTAGCCGCTCCTAAAACATCGGCTAGTTCTTCAATCATGCCCCAGTTTTCTGGTCCTTTTAAACCTCTACCTGCAGAAACAACAATATCAGCATCGGCAATTGTTGCTTTTCCTACAACCTTATCTACTTCTACAGATTTTACACCAAAGTCCCCATCTGAGGCAGTTGGTGCAAATGATTCTGCCGCTACTGTCGTGGCATTTTCTACCATTCCATAGGCATTGTTAGAAACACCAATTATCTTTATTTCGGACGAGATTTCGGTGTGCGCGAATCCTTTATTACTAAAGGCAGTTCTTTTAACTACAAAAGGAGCGGTTTGTTCTGGTGCGGCCACAACATTCGGTACATAACCGGCATTTAATTTTGCCGCTAAAATCCCACCAAGGTATTTACTATCAGCGCTAGAGCTAATAATGACAACTTTTGCCCCTTCGGCCTCCGCAGCTTGCGCAATACTTTGCGCATAGGCTTTGGCATTGAATTCTTTTAAACTGGATTCTTCAACTTGCAATACTTTGCTCACGCCGTAGGTTCCTAGTTCTTCGGAATTCCCTGGATTAAAGGCAATGGCAGTTACGCTCTCACCTAATTGATCGGCAACATTTTTGGCATATGAAGCTACTTCAAATGCATTTTTCTTAAACTTTCCGTTATCGGTCTCAGTGTATACTAGTACAGACATAGCAATATTTTAAAGAGCTTTCGCTTCGTTATGTAATAAATTCACAAGTTCGCTTACGTTGGCAGCATCTACCAATTTCACAGGACCTTTGGCTGCAGGACGCTCAAATTTGGTGTCGTTTGTTGGTGCAGGCGCATCAATAGGGTCTACCACATTCAACGCCTTTTTGCGTGCCATCATGATACCACGCATGTTAGGGATGCGAAGATCACTTTCTTCTACCAAACCTTTTTGACCACCAATAACCAATGGTAAACTGGTACTAATTTTTTCTTTACCGCCATCAATTTCTCGCATGGCCGTTACTTGATCACCATCAACCTCCAAACCTATGCAGGTATTCACGAAGTTCATATCTAAGAGTGATGCAATAATTCCTGGAACCATACCTCCATTGTAGTCAATAGATTCTCTGCCGGCAATGACCAAATCATAGCCTCCATTCTTAATAATTTCTGCCAATTGTCTGGCAACAAAGAATCCGTCTTTGGGAGCTGCATTTATGCGAATCCCTTCATCCGCACCAATTGCTAGTGCCTTGCGAATAGTGGGTTCTACGGAAGCATCTCCCACAGTGGCCACATGTACGGCGGCCCCTTGCTTTTCTTTAAACCACATGGCGCGTGTGAGGCCAAATTCATCATTCGGATTAATTACAAACTGTACACCGTTGGTATCAAACTTAGTGTCACCTTCGGTAAAGTTGATTTTTGACGTAGTGTCGGGTACATTACTGATACATACCAAAATCTTCATAGGTAGAAATTTTTTCGACTTCAAAGATATTAAAAAGTTCTCAATTTATTATGCATGCATAGTAAATTTTAGTTGGAAATTGCGAAAAGTGGGCTTTGCTTTCCTCTAGATTTTGCTATTTTTGTTCGCACTTTAAAAAAGGGTCATAGACTATGAAAACATTACAGTTTAGAGAAGCGATTGCGGAGGCCATGTCCGAAGAAATGCGCAGAGACGAATCCATTTATTTAATGGGTGAGGAAGTAGCAGAATACAACGGTGCATACAAAGCTTCTAAAGGAATGTTAGATGAATTTGGAGCAGATCGTGTTTTGGATACTCCCATCTCAGAGCTTGGATTTGCAGGAGTAGGAGTGGGTTCGGCCATGAATGGGAACCGCCCTATTATTGAATTTATGACCTTCAACTTCTCCTTGGTAGGAATTGACCAGATTATTAATAACGCAGCTAAGATTCGTCAGATGTCCGGTGGGCAATTCAATTGTCCTATCGTATTTCGTGGCCCAACCGCTTCGGCAGGTCAATTAGCGGCCACACATTCACAGGCTTTTGAAAGCTGGTATGCCAATTGCCCTGGTTTAAAAGTGGTAGTGCCCTCTAATCCGGCAGATGCTAAAGGGCTTTTAAAAAGTGCTATTAGAGATGACGATCCTGTGATTTTTATGGAGTCTGAACAAATGTATGGTGATAAAGGGGAGGTGCCTGAAGGAGAATATACCATTCCAATTGGTGTAGCCGATATTAAAAGAGAAGGGACAGATGTCACTATTGTTTCTTTTGGGAAAATTATAAAAGAGGCCTACAAAGCAGCGGAAGAGCTTGAAAAAGAAGGGATAAGCTGCGAGATTATTGATATTAGAACCGTGCGCCCAATGGATTATGATTCCATTATTAAGTCGGTGAAAAAAACAAACCGTTTGGTGATTTTAGAAGAAGCCTGGCCTTTTGGTAATGTTGCTACCGAAATTATTTATCAGGTTCAAGATCAAGCTTTCGATTATTTGGATGCCCCGATCGTTAAATTGAATACCGCAGACACACCAGCGCCTTATTCACCTGTTTTGTTAGCAGAATGGTTGCCAAATGCTCAAGATGTGGTAAAGGCTGTTAAGAAAGTGTTATACAAGGATTAAAACCAATTTTGTAAGTTATATTCGCCTCGTCGACCAAGGTTGACGAGGTTTTTTTATTAAAAGGAATAGTTTTTGATAAACAACTACGCATAATCAAATAACGAACAATCAAAGTAATTTCAACTCTGTTGAGATTCTTTTTTCTACTATGAAACGATTCCTTTTACATTGTTTCCTATTCATTTTTTTTGCAGGTTTTGCCCAAACAAAAGTGGGTGGTATTGTTGTGGATGAAGCAGGAGACCCCGTGGCATTTGCAAATATCTTATTCAAAGACTCTTCGGAAGGAACCATTACCAATGATAACGGCCGGTTTTATTTTGAATCAGATTCTAATTATGATACACTTTTAGTTTCATTCATTGGTTACGAGACCAAAGAGATTACACTAGAACAGCAGTTTACGAATAACTTACGAGTTGTGCTTATAGAAGCGGCAGAGCAGCTGGGTGAAGTGATCGTTTACACCGGAAAGCAATCCAAAAAAAATAATCCTGCCATTGATATTCTTAAAAAAATATGGGCCAAAAAGCGGGAGAATGGAGTTCGGAAATTTAGGAGCTACCAATATGACAAATATGAAAAAGTAGAGTTTGATCTTAACACAATAGACAGCGCCCTGATTCAAAGCAGGCTCTTCAAGGGTCTGGAGTTTATGTTTGAAGGTTTAGACACTTCGAGAATTACGGGAAAGACCTATTTACCCATGTTCTTAAATGAGGTGTTTTCTAAGGTCTATGGCGATAATTCCAAAGCACTTGAAAAAGAAGATGTGCTAGGAAATAAAAGTTCTGGTTTTGGAGGCAATCAGGCAATTACAGCTTTTGTTGAAGACTTGTATTCGGACTATAATATCTATGATAATTACCTAAAATTCTTTGATAAAAGCTTTACCAGTCCACTTTCCAAAACGGGGATTGATGTGTATAACTACGTTTTATCAGACAGCACTTTCATAGACAACAAATGGTGTTACAACATCATCTATTATCCAAGACGTAAAAATGAGCTCACTTTTAAGGGTGATTTTTGGGTAAACGATTCCACCTTCGCTATTAAAAAAATCAATATGGAGGTGGTGAAGAGTGCCAATATTAACTGGGTAAAAGAAATCTATATTGAACAAGATTTTGATGTGGTGAACGATTCTGTCTTTCTTTTACAGCGGGATTATATGCTCACAGATTTCGCATTTTCAAAAAAAGAAAAATCCAGAGGAGTATATGGCAAACGAACTACGGTCTATGACAATTATAAATTTAATCTAGACCGTCCTGAAGAATTTTACAAAGCTGTGTCAGATCCCTACGATCCTCGTGTTTTTGCACAGGACAGTATCTTTTGGCGCAATGCCAGGTTAGAGAAATTAAATGAAGATGAGGCAGGAATTTTTCAATTGCTTGATACCCTAAAAACAGTCCCTAAGTTTAGAACCTACTATGATCTTGTAAGTATCCTTGGTTCTGGATATGTTGAGATTGACAAATGGAACTTAGATATAGGAGATATCTACAGCACTTTTGGTTTTAATGATGCTGAGGGTATTCGTATTCGAGGGGGTGCCCGTACGTATTTTGGCCAAAATGATACCTGGCGTTTAGAAGGATATATGGCCTATGGCTTTGATGATAAAAAATTTAAACACGGCCTTTCCGGTAAGTTTCTATTGGACAGAAAATCACGGCTCATCCTTTCTGGAGGAAACCGCCGAGATATTGAACAGCTAGGAATCAGCCTCACCAGTACCACAGATGTTTTAGGCAGAAGTATTGCCTCGTCTGCTTTGGTAACCGTTGGGAATAACAACCGACTGAGTAATATTAACCTGTCGGTATTAGCATTAGAAATGGAACCTTGGAAAAATCTTCGGTTTCGGGTAGGTAGTTCCTTTAGAACATTAAGTTCTGCACTGCCTAATGATTTTAGTTTGGATTATATAGACCCAGAATCACCAACAGGCATATCTTCCGAGGTAAAACAGTTCGATTTAAATACCACCCTCATTTATACACCGGGGCGCCGCACAATTGGGTATGGGGTAGAGCGAAGAGATGTCAATGAAAATTACAGCACCTTGGTGTTGAATTACACCCGTGGAACCGAAGGCTTTTTAGAGAGTGATTTCAACTATGATCGTTTACAGTTTTCGTATACCCAACCCTGGCAATTAGGAGGTTTTGGAAGACTGCGTAGTACGGTAGAGTTCGGGAAAACTTTTGGGGAAGTCCCGCTGGGTTTATTGAGTGTAATCCCTGGGAACCAGACACTTTTTTCACTTTACAACACCTTTCCCAATCTTGATTTTTACGAGTTTGTGACAGATACCTATGCCACGCTCCATCTTGAACATAATTTTAATGGACGGTTATTTTCAAGAATACCTCTTCTTAGGAAATTAAACCTTCGAGAAATTGTGGGTATTCGAGGTGCGTGGGGCTCCATTTCAGATGAAAATATTGCATTGAGTAGCCCTACTAACATTCCGCTTTTAGCGCCTAACAAAGAACCTTATTGGGAGTACTCATTTGGAATTGGAAACATATTTAAAATCTTTCGAATCGATTTTAATTTTAGAGGGAATTATTTAGATGCTCCAGAAGCTAGACCCTTTGGAATTACTGGTTCTTTTGGCTTTAGTTTTTAATAGTAAGATAACATAGCACGGGCAATTTCGCTTCTTAATGCACGTTCCCATACCTTTATACTTTAAAACTTGGAACTATGTCTAAAACAGACGCTGTTACTTTTGATGTCTTAATTGAAATCCCAAAGGGGAGTAGAAATAAATATGAGTACGATTTTACGCTGCATAAAATTAGGTTCGATCGAACGCTCTTCTCGTCAATGATGTATCCTGGAGACTACGGATTTGTGCCGGAGACCTTGGCGTTAGATCAAGATCCATTAGACGTATTGGTCTTGGGGACGGAACCTACCTTCCCCATGGTGGTAATGGAGGTGAAGCCCATTGGGGTTTTTCATATGACCGATGAAAAAGGTCCGGATGAAAAAATTATCTGTGTTCCAGTCAATGATCCTATTTGGAGTAAAAACGATGATATAACAGATTTAAATCCGCACCGTTTAAAAGAGATTGAACACTTTTTTCAAGTGTATAAAGACCTGGAAGAAAAGAAGGTAGATACCGGTGGATGGAGTGGTGCCAGCAAGGCAAAAGAGATCTACCGAAAGTGCGTCCAGCGCTACGAAGAAAGCGAACATAAAAAGAAGCGTACTTTTATTATTTAAGGACTTAATAATGAAAGAAAAAGCCTGTCTTTATCATCAAGACAGGCTTTTTTTATTCGTATGCATTTTACTACATTTGCAGCCATTAAAATTTCTTAAAGAAAACCTAATTTTTAACTAATCGACTATGGAATTAATAGTGAAATTTTTACCCGCATTTGGTGTTTTGGGCCTTTTGTACGTGTTCATTAGAAGTGGATGGGTCTCCAAACAGCCAGTAGGGGAAGAAAAGATGGCTAAAATTGCCAAGAATATTGCCGATGGAGCAATGTCTTTTCTTAAAGCAGAGTACAAAATTCTAGCCATTTTTGTAGCCGCGGTAGCCGTATTACTTTATTTTAAGGGAAGTAGTGAGGCCGGTTCTAACGGGATGGTTGCGGTGTCTTTTATTGTAGGTGCCATTTGTTCTGCCTTAGCTGGATTTATCGGGATGAAAGTTGCTACAAAAGCGAACGTAAGAACTACGAATGCAGCAAGAACTTCTTTAGGGAAAGCCTTAGAAGTTGCTTTTGCAGGAGGTGCTGTAATGGGACTTGGTGTTGTAGGTCTTGGTGTGCTTGGTCTTAGCGGATTGTTTATGTTATATAGTGGTCAAGGATGGGCACTAGGTGAAGTACTTAATGTATTATCTGGTTTCTCTCTTGGAGCTTCTTCTATTGCACTTTTTGCACGTGTTGGTGGTGGTATTTATACCAAAGCGGCCGATGTTGGAGCAGACCTTGTAGGGAAAGTAGAAGCAGGTATTCCAGAAGATCACCCACTAAACCCTGCTACCATTGCAGATAATGTAGGAGACAACGTAGGGGATGTAGCCGGTATGGGTGCGGATCTTTTTGAATCGTATGTTGGTTCAATTATTGGTACCATGGTGCTAGGAGCAGCCTTTACGCAACTGCCAGGCTTCGAAAGCTCTTTTGATGGGCTAGGAGCAGTGTACTTGCCTCTAGTACTTGCTGCAGTGGGTATTATCATGTCTATCATTGGTACCTTCTTTGTACGAGTAAAAGATGGTGGAAATCCACAAACAGCGTTGAATGTTGGAGAGTTCGGTTCAGCTGGATTAATGTTGGTAGCATGTTATTTTATTATTACCGGAATGCTTCCAGAATCTTGGACATTTAACGGAGTAGAATACGGATCCCTAGGAGTATTTATCGCAGTATTAGCTGGTTTAATTGCTGGTTTGGCTGTTGGTAAAGTAACAGAGTACTACACCGGAACAGGCACTAAACCTGTGAACTCCATTGTTCGTCAGTCAGAAACTGGTTCTGCAACCAATATTATTGCAGGTTTAGGTGTGGGGATGATGTCTACCATGTTCCCAATTATCCTTATTGCTGCGGCAATTTTAGTATCACATCATTTTGCAGGTTTATACGGTATTGCTATTGCTGCTGTTGGGATGCTTGCAAATACAGGAATCCAGTTGGCAGTAGATGCCTACGGACCTATTTCAGATAACGCAGGTGGTATTGCCGAAATGGCAGAGCTACCAAGTGAAGTACGTGAGCGTACAGATAAATTAGACGCGGTTGGTAACACCACCGCTGCGATCGGTAAAGGATTCGCTATTGCTTCGGCAGCCTTAACAGCATTGGCCTTATTTGCTGCATTTATGCAAACTGCCAATGTTCAAGGAATCGATGTATCCAAGCCTACAGTAATGGCAGGATTATTAGTTGGTGGTATGTTACCATTTGTATTCTCTGCGCTTTCTATGAATGCAGTAGGTCGTGCGGCGATGGCTATGATTGAAGAGGTTCGCAGACAGTTTAGAGATATTCCTGCTTTAAAAGCTGCTTTAGAAATTATGGTTAAATACGATTCTGATTTGTCTAAAGCGACTCCAGAAGATCGTAAAATATTTGATGCTGCAGACGGTGTTGCAGAATACGATAAATGTGTTGCTATATCAACGCAAGCTTCCATTAAAGAGATGGTATTGCCTGGATTATTGGCTATTGCAGTGCCTGTTGCTGTTGGTTTCTTAGGTGGTGCCGAAATGCTTGGAGGCCTTTTAGCAGGTGTTACCACGGCTGGCGTTTTAATGGCAATCTTCCAATCGAACGCTGGTGGTGCATGGGACAATGCTAAGAAAACGATTGAAAGTGAAGGCCGCAAAGGGTCTGATGCTCACAAAGCAGCAGTAGTAGGAGATACGGTTGGAGATCCTTTTAAAGATACTTCAGGACCTTCTCTAAACATTCTTCTAAAATTAATGAGTGTTGTAGCTTTAGTTATTGCACCTAGTTTGGTAAGCCTAGCGCCAGCAGATGAAGTAAGTATGTTAAAGGAAGATGGTACTAAGATCTCTATTACCACTGAAGGAATGAAAGAATCCAAAGAGGTAGAAAAGCAAATCCGTGTAGAGATGAGCAATACCGAAGAAGGTGCTTTCAAAGCTGTTGTTAAAACTACTTCCGAAGTAAATGGTGAGCTAACCGAAGAAATTAAAGAGTTTACAGGTGCCACTAAGGAAGAAGTAAAAGCACAAGTAGAAGCCTATACCAAGGAAATTTCTATTGAATAAAAGGGCTTTTGTAAAATAAATACAGAAAAAACCACGCTGAAAGGCGTGGTTTTTTATTTCAATAGAATAACGATGGCTTTTCTTGATATTAAATTCGCCATATTTGAAGTATAATTAAGAAAGGTGGCGACTTTAAATATTTTGTTTTTAACACCAGTAATTCTAGGCCCCATTTTAATTTTATGTGGATATCTACTTATCAAACGACCTCCAAAAAAAATTAATTTTTTCTACGGTTATAGAACCAAGACTTCCATGAAATCACAGGAAATATGGGATTATGCTCAACAATATGCTGGAAAGCAATTGGTCCGATTTGGTGTGGTTATTTTTTTAATGTCTTTCCTTGGTCTGGTTCTTAAGATAGAGGATAAGGCAAGTGTGCTAATTTTTATCAGCTATTTTTTGATAGGATGCGTTGCCCTTATTTATTCAATTGAAAAAAATCTAAAAGAAAGGTTTAGGAAGAAATCTTAAACCGTTAATTAAAACAAACCGTTTATTTCTGCATCAATCCGATTAATCACGGACCCTAAATCTTCCGGATTATCTACAAAGTTGATATCATCTACATTAAATACCAACAACTTCCCTTTTTCATAGGTGTTAATCCAAGCTTCGTACCGCTCATTAAGTCTACTTAAATAATCAATAGAGATGCTGCTTTCATAATCACGCCCTCTATGATGTATTTGTTGTACAAGATTAGGAATGGAACTACGTAGGTAAATCAATAAATCGGGTGGTTGAACAAGACTTTCCATTAACTCAAAAAGGCTTTTGTAGTTATTAAAGTCCCTATTGGTCATAAGACCCATGGCATGAAGATTGGGGGCAAATATATGTGCATCTTCATAGATCGTCCGGTCTTGAATCACATTTTTACCACTCTCCCTAATTTTTAGAATCTGTCGGTAGCGACTGTTTAAGAAATAGATCTGCAGGTTAAAACTCCAGCGTTCCATTTGGGTGTAAAAATCATCTAAATATGGATTATCCACCACATCTTCAAAATGGGCATCCCATTTGTAATGCTTGGCTAATAAAGAGGTTAGTGTGGTCTTTCCTGCTCCAATATTTCCGGCTACTGCAATGTGCATGGGGTGGTTTTTTTTATGGCTATTTCTCTAAAGTCGGAGCTTGCAATATACGAAGT
>CAZRPJ010000071.1:0-9844 GCA_964601965.1 uncultured Croceivirga sp. | reverse complement strand
TATCTCAATATGGTAATATGCCCCGAATGAGATCTGTTGTCGGGATCATTTAATTCCATATAATAGTAGTAGGTGCCTACGGGCAAAGGTTGCCCATTGTACGTTCCCTCCCAATCGTTGTTATAGCTACGGGTTTCAAAAACTACCTTTCCCCATCTGTTATAAATGGTGAGGTAATTGTTAGGAAAGGTGTCTATATTCTCTATATAGAAAACATCATTCGCGCCATCGCCATTGGGGGTCATTGTATTGGCAAAAAAGGGCATACAGCGATCTTCAAGATCGGTATTTTCATTGTCCATGCGCAATTCAACAGTACTTACAGAAAAACAATTGGGCGCTAAGGCATTTTCTGCTCTGATAAATACCGTGTTGTCTACCCCAGCGGCCAAGTTAATTGACAAAACATCATTTTCTGCGTTAAAGGCATTTGCTTCTGTAAGATGATAGCTTAGGTTGATGGCATTTTGATCCAAACCTTCAAAAGCTCTGGCATTGAGCTGGGTAAGATCATACCCTATGGAGTTTTCCTTAAGATAACACAGATGTACCGCTTCTAAGGCGTTAAGTACAGGCGTATTGTTAACCACTAGCTGAAAAGGAAACACCTGATAGCAACCTTGGCTATCCTCTGTACGGGCATAAATGGTCTGTGGATTTGTGGTGTTTACAAAATCAAAACCTAAGGAGCCAGTATTATTTAAGGCATCTTGTTCACTGGTATAATAACTAACTAGCGGATAAAAAGGCCCGTTGGGATTAATATTGCTAAGGATGTGATCTGTTTGCGCCACAAAGTTGAAGAATCCTATATCCGTAACACCTGGAGAAGCGCAGGCTTCTAGATCGAGTGGTGGTTCATAAAGAAATTCACTTATTATTATAACCTCTTTGGTTAGGGTAAACCGTTCCATCCCATCATTAATGGTTAGGGATACTTGATAGGCGTTGTCATAGTCAAAAATATGGGTAGGGTTTTGTTCGTTCACCAGTGGACTACCGTCACCAAAATCCCACTCAAAAGTTAAGGGGGTACAACTGTTAGAGAAATCTTGAAAATTAACTTCATTACAGACCATGGTAAAATTAAATTCCGGAGTGGTTTCGTCTGGGGTTAATAGTACGTCATAGGTTTGTTGTAGTGTATTGGTTCCATCGTTTACCGTTAACGTAACTTGATGCGGGCCCACCGTAGCATAGGTATGGGTGGGGGCTTCTTCCGTACTCAAGGGACTGCCATCGCCAAAATCCCAGGAATAGCTTACAATAGGATCGCAGGTGGTAGATAAATCTATAAATTGAACATCATAACAGTCTGGGAAAAACTCAAAATCGGCATTTAAGCCAGCAATGACGTTCACCATACGCTCTGTGGTAAAACTTAACCCGCTAGCGCTATCGGTCATTGTCATCGTAATGGTATAAAGCCCAGAATCCGTATACGTATATTGAAACTCTGGTTGGGTACTATCTGTGACTACTGGCGGATTTCCATCCCCAAAATCCCAACTGTAAGAAAACGTAGGGTAGTTTTCTATAGTAGAACCGCAGATGGTACTGTAATTAGTGAGCGAAACAATGCCACAGTCTTGTATTGCGAAAAATCCTGGAACAATAGTGGAGGTGGTATAAGGAATAGCCACCGAATCGCTTAAACCATCACCTGCAGAGGTCACTGTTAAAGAGATGTAGTAGGTTTCAATAGTGTCTGACAGTGGAAACGAATGCATGGGGTTTTGTTCGGTGCTCGTAGTGCCATCTCCAAAATCCCATAAATAGGTGAGATCGCTTTTACAGTAGCCCGAAAGGTTGTTGAGTTGTATGGTGTTGCAAGGATTTGCTACATCAGTAACAACAGGTGTAATTTCAAAATCTGCCTTTGGGAAAGGAGGTTCGTCCGAAGGAATTACCGAAATGGTGACCGTAGTAGATTCTCCAGCACACCCATTTTCGTCTCTAGCTACCACGGTATAGGTGGTGTCTGAGGTAGGTGAAACTACAACTACATTCCCAGAGGTGTCCGTATCGGGAAAATAGAAATCGCCCACATTCGTACCGGTAGGGGATATAATAGCGCTCCCCCCTTCGCATATTTCTTGGTCCGGAATAGGATCTATAGTGGCACTGGCCACTGGTCCTAAGGTTATGGTTGCAGAGGTATTGCAACCTGTATTGGAGGTAAGATCCACCGTAAAGGTATCGCCGTAAGACGCATCTACAACGGTAATACTGCGTGTGGTTTCTCCCGTAGACCACAGGTAGGAAGAAAAGCCCAAAGGCGCTGTAAGTGTCACATCGTTGAGCCCCACATCACACAAACCTTCTACTTGAATGTCTAATGGTTCTAAGTTCGCTTCTACGTACGCATAACCTCCATGCCCCCCAAGCATGCAATCAAGGGTCATAAATTCTATGGTGATTTGTTCTCCTATATAAGGCGTAAGATCTGCGCCACCACTGGTCCATGGTAGTATTTGCAGCCGCGAATTGTCGCAATTCACAAACCCCTTACTTAAGGCATTGGGTCCCGCGAAAGCTTCAAATTTTCCGCAGGTGACGACTTGGCCGTTGCTATCTTTAATATTCACTACAAATTTAGGCTGGTCGTCTTGAGAATGACCAGGATCATCCATGACCACCGCATAGCTGTATTGTAAGTAGGATTGCTCTGGAGTAACGGTAAATGTTCTACTAATTCTAGCTGCTTTTCGCCCTCCTTCAATATCACCAATTTTAGAAGAGAAGGCACCCATTGGATATACAGAAGGAACATTGACCGGTGCAGGCATACATGCCAAACCGTTTTCATCTAGTGGCGGTCTGGATGGGTTCATAATCTGTATTTGCGTGCTTAGATCTTGGGCCGGAGGTGGATTCCAATCAACGTTGATGGGATTGGGCCGAACCCCGGTGTCTAGCGTCCAAAAATTATAGTTGCCCAATTCAAAATCCATATTCTCTGTTTGGGCGCTAAGATGTTGCACTCCCAACCATAAGCAAATAAGAAAGAATAGATAGTGTTTCATGATAAGATCTTACAAGGAATATTTTGGGCATGCACATGCCTGTTCACCAAAATCAAAACGATACCCTAAGGTAATCTCATGAGTACCGCTCTGTTGACCGCTAAAATCTGTGGTAGACCAATCGTACGAATAGGTAGCGAGAAAGTTTTTCATGAGCCGAAGGCCAAAATAACCAAGTACCGCATCTTGGTCTCTGTAGGCCAAACCACCCCAAAGGGTGTTATTGTACACCATTTTTACACCAACATCCCATTGCATGGGAGCGTTGGCGACTGTCTTTAACAACACAGAGGGTACCATTTCCCATTCTGTATTTAAGGATATTCTACTGCCTACTAATAGATTAAAATTACGTTCTAGACGACCGTCTGTGGTGAGTACACCGTTGTCCACATCGTATGGGATTTGATTGTCAAATAACTGATTCGCTGCAATGCCTAGAAACAAATACTCAGAATAGGCATAGAGTCCTAAACTCATGTCAAAATTGAAATCAGAGAAACTATTTACAAGGATATCGTTCGGGTTTTGGAGTAGTATGGCGTCCGAGGCATCGTACCGAAATTGTGTGGCACCGGTAAAGGTGCCGATAGATAGAAACCAGTCTTGCGATACTTTTAGGTGGTAGGCATAACTCGCATAAAAAGCACCCTGCTTTATTGGGCCCACATCATCCGTATAAATAAATGCACCAATTCCTTGATGCGATTCGCCTTCTTTTCTTTGCAAGCGTGCTTTTAAAAGGTGCAAAGACCCATTAAAACTGAGTGTGGCCGTTCTGGGAGCTCCATCGAAGCCTGTCCATTGATTTCTGTAAGCTGTAGTTAAATCTACATAGTCCTCCACCCCGGTCATAGCTGGGTTAACAACAAAAGGATTTTGAAGATATTGAGAGAGCTGTGGGTTTTGCTGGGAGTGCGCTGAGAAATAAAGTAGTGAAGAAAAGAGGAAAAGGATAAAAAAGGGGCTAGTACCAAAATTCCGGACGTATGTCTTCCTTGGAATTAGAATTTCCATAGTTTGCGGTTAAGTTTGTACTAGATTATGGTTGGTTTGGGTGGTTCACCATAATCTTTATGAGATGCTTCGAATGAATTCTCTTCGCTATTTCATTCAACACATTTCAAACGTAAATTAAACGATAAAAATGTACAGTTTATCGAGATTTCGAAAGTTTTCGATGTAATGCAAATACTACAAAAGGTAATAGTCTAGTACTAAATCAATTAAGAAAGAGAGGCGATACTAGTCTGTAGATGGATTATTCTTATGTAAGTCAAACAGACTTTAAGCCCACCAAAGTAGACTGTTCAAAGGGTTACAAACTTGACCTTGTAGTTGTAATTCTACTTTTTTCTTTAGAATGGATTAAATGCTATAAATATGCCTGCAATATTTTGCTTTCAGGTTTTCTTCGCAAGGTTCGGATGCCCTTTTCTTTAATTTGCCGCACTCGTTCTCTAGTTAAATTGAAGATTTCACCAATCTCTGTCAAACTTACGGGGTTTTTAAAACCAATTCCGTAGTAAAGTTTTAGTACCTCTCGTTCTTTATAAGGTAATTGATTTAGTATTTCGGCTACATCGGAAGAGAACGACTCTTCTAACAGACTCTTATCAGGATCTGCTTCTAATTTAGAAGGGAGCACTTCATGTAAATTAAAGGTACTTTCTTCACGCAAAGGGGCATCTAAAGATAGGTGCGTCCCTGATTCTTTCATCGCATTTTTAACCTTGGCTACATGCACGTCCATGGCTTCGGCAATTTCCTCAGCACTGGGTTCTCTTTGAAATTTTTGCTCAAGACCAATACTAGCCTTTCTAATCTTTGCCTTGGTTCCTATTTTATTTAGCGGCAGGCGAATCATTCTCGATTTTTCTGAAATTGCTTGCAATATGGATTGACGTATCCACCAGACGGCGTATGAAATGAATTTAAATCCACGTGTTTCATCAAAACGCTTAGCAGCTTTGACTAACCCTACATTTCCCTCATTAATAAGATCAGAAAGTTTTAATCCCTTCCCTTGGTATTGTTTTGCTACAGAGACAACAAAACGAAGATTTGCATTCACCAATTTTTCAAGTGCTTTTTCATCCCCATCCCTTATTTTAACTGTTAAATCTACCTCCTCTTGGGTTGTTATAAGATCAATTTTAGAGATTTCTTGAAAATACTTTTCCAAAGATTTTGTATCCCTATTGGTAATTTGTTTCGTGATCTTTAATTGCCTCATACTTGGATTTTTTTTGCTTTTTTTAAATCATTAATACTACCTACTGTTTCATTTTTGTTTAAAATTTAAGGCAAGATTCGCGTGGTTTATATGGCTAGGATTACATGAATCAAACCTCAAATCTACTTCTTAGCGAACGCTTCTTTCAGGTGGTTAATTCACAATCTTTGCAGTCTTTTATTTCGCCATAATACGTTTCCCTATACTTGTGTAAGGTGGTCACGGGAATACCCATTATATGTTTTTTTATATAGGTTACTTTAGTAGTTAACTTCCCCATTTTTAGGCTGTAGCGTTTCTCATAACGGGTATTCCTTTTAATTTTTACTAGTTGCATGTTTTCTTTTTTAGATCATTTAGAGCAATGACCAGTTTTCATGCTATTTTAGAAAATGCATGCCGGTCTTGCTTTGCCTTTAGAGGCTTAGGAAGAATTTTTAGATTTTTATGGGCTTCTTGTTTGTTAGATTGATGTCACTTAGAAGCTGCTCAGTGAATTTGAAGTGCCCTCGGAAGGTAATTATTTTAAACCTATTGGATCGTAGCCGAGAAAAGGTGTCTAACAATAACCATTTGGATTTTAATTGTGAAGCGCGTTCTGATTTTAGGCTGATATCAAAAAAATAGCGTCTTCCATTCTTGGTGGCCGAGATATCTGGAGTTACCTCCATGCCTGTGGATTTCTTAATAAAAGACTTTGGATTTTCATAGCCAGGGATGTCTGCTTTTATATTGTCAAAACCGACCGCTTTTAAATGTTTAATTGATTTTTTGAAAATGTTTTGATGTTCTAGTTTTTCTTTTTTGACCATACTTAAAAAATAAGTTTTTTGATGAAAAAACCAAAAAAATGGCCAAAAACGCTCAAAATTTAACCTTTTTTAATAAAAAATGATCAAAAATGGACTAAAACGGTTTTTTTAGAAATGGAAGAAGTTATCAACCAAAGGATAGAAAAATGAAGGATTTGAACTAGTGTTCTTTCAATAAAATAAATGGGTTAAATGGCGGAATAAAGGGTTGTTTTATTTTGAGGTATTGCTGTGTTCATTTTTAGCAGGGGCAACCCATAAAAAAACCCTTTATATTTCTATAAAGGGCTTCTTAGTTGCGGTCTGGACGGGACTCGAACCCGCGACCCCCTGCGTGACAGACACGTCATTTATGGTTTTAAATAATTTAAAAAATAATTAAATAACTGTTTTTCAATGATTTAAAAAATTTATAAAACCATATAGAACCAAATAATACCTATATTTGTTTATAAATAGTTTATAAATTTATAAACAGTGCTAACCACAAAAGTCCTTCTAAACAAAGTTCGCCAAAAACAGGACGGAACATTCCCGTTGGTAATTCGAATCACCTATAATCGCAAATCCATATATATGCCATTGGGCTATAATCTGGCTGAAAAAGACTTCGATGCCAAGAATCAACGAATAAGGTCTTCCAGTAAAATAGCTTCCAATATTACACGTCTGAATAACGGGATACAAGAAAAGTTGAAGAAGATTTACGACACGATTTCCCGTTTGGAAGAAGATGGTAAAATTGAAGGTTTATCGATGTCCTCAATCAAAAAAGAAATAGAGGGTAAGTCGGTTGGCAACATGGATTTTTTTCAATTCATTGATTTTCTAATAGCAGATTTTAAAGAGGCTGGAAAATATGGTAATGCAGAGATATATAGGACCCTGAGAAATCGAATAGAAAAATTCCATGGAAGGCCTTCCCTTCCATTCAATCAAATCAATTACGCTTTTGTGAAGAAGCTGGAGACGAATCACTACGCTTCCGGAAACACGGCAGGTGGTTTAAGTGTGTATCTCAGAACTTTGAGATCGGTTTACAAAAAAGCCATTAAACACGGTATAGCTAAAGAAAATCATAACCCCTTCAACGATTATTCGATAAGGAATGGAACCCCAAAAAGACAATTCTTGAACAACGAACAGTTAACAATCTTAAAAGAAATTCCAGTGGAGGAGTCTTTCTTGGCCAAAGCGCGAGATTTATACATGGCCTCCTTCTATTTAAGGGGAATGAATTGGATGGATTTGGCCTTGTTGAAAGGTGATAACATACAAGGTGATTTTGAGCGAATCACCTATATAAGGGCAAAAACAAAAAACAAATTATTTTCTATTAAAATAACCCCTGCCTTAAAGGAAATACTTTTAAAGTATAACAAAAATAAAATTCAGAATGATGAGTATATTTTTCCCATCTTAACCAAAGATGTGTCTCAAAATCAAATTCATGAAACGATAAAAAATAAGCGAAAGAGACAGAATATTTACTTGAAACGCCTTGCTACAAGACTGGAACTACCAAAATTTACGATTTACACTGCTAGGCATACCTATGCCAACATACTCAAAAGAAGTGGTGCTCCCAGTAATGTAATTCAAGACAGCCTTGGACATACTACGGAGGCGATGACCCAAAAGTATCTGAACTCATTCGAAACCAACGTTATTGATGATTTCGATGCAAAAATCATGTCATAAAACCAGCAATCCATATTGGGCGGTTTACTTATTAAAAAATACTCTTCTCTTCTTCTCCCTAACAACAAAAGTGCCCGTAAGGGCACAAATGGTGTATAAATGCTTAAGGCTATTTGACCCAACCAAAGGGAAATCTCACGGTGGTGAACATGATATAAATTAAATACAGCTATTGTGTTATCAATCCACTATGAAGCTGCTCTTTTTCGTAAATTTATGTTTCACTATGACCCGTGATTTTATCCATATCAACGACTTTGTAATCTTGGTGGAAGAAGGAAATTCCACTGAGGTAGAGGTAGATGCCTGTTACTTTGATGAGCCGATTGTAGCCGTTGCTTTTTACGGTTCGGGCAATGTGGATTTAGCGGTTAAATACGGCAATAAGCAAAAGAACTTTCAATACACCAAAGGACTTTCGTTTGCATTTTATGCTGATGAGAAGGTTGAATTTGAACATACGATTAGTCCAGAAAAGAGTTTAAAGTGCATTGTGGTGGCCACCAAACTTGAAAAGCTCGAGGAGCTTCCCAATCAAGAAGGTGAATTGTTCTCTGACCTGCTTAAAGAGTTGGTATATCCCAAAGACCACTATGTTGAGGGCCCAAGCTTTTTTATGACCCCAGAAATGGAAACCATCGTTGATGGATTTTTTTCAAATACCTATTCGGGTAAAACAAAAATGATGTTTTATCGGAGTCAGATTACCGCATTGTTATCGCACTTTTTTGGCCAACTTGCCCTAAAGCAACAAGAAGACGTGAAACCAAATCATAGGGCCCAACTGAACAAAGCCAGGGATATCCTTCTGGAAAATTTGGAAAACCCACCATCACTTTCAGAACTTTCCCAAGCCATAGGATTTAATACCACCCGGCTTAAAAAGGAATTCAAGGCCATTTTCGGTGTTCCTGTCTTTAAATATCTTCAAAATGAAAGGCTTGTTTCGGCTCATAAGCTTATCAGTGAAAATGAGGCTACCGTACAAGAAGCGGCGTGGCAAGTGGGTTACGACAGCCTAAGTTCATTCTCTAACGCTTTTGCGAAAAAGTTCGGCTATCGTCCTAGTCAAATTAAATAGTTGAAATCCCTTCTTAGGCCTTCCTACCTAGTCAATCGGTAAAAATGTGAGACTCAGAAAGATAATATTGGTTATCATATGGACTAAAAGTGGATATTGAAACCCAAAAGCGACACGTGTATATCCGGCAATAGTTGCACTAAATAATTGCGGAAGTGTTAATACTGGCATCCACAAAAGATTGACTAAACTCAACTCAAAATTGAAAATATGTAGCCACGCAAAACTTAAACAAGACAAGTAGTATACCATTCTAAAATTCTTTTCCCAAAATTGTCGTAACACCACACAAATGTTCTTTTTTCTGCAAACGGCAAACGCAATTAGAACTATTATAAGAGCGGCAATTACTCTATACCCAAATGAGTCATCTATGAGTGACAATCTACTTTTAAAGATTGCCTTAGTTATAATGTAATATGAAAATCCTCCAGTTGTTAAAGCAAGATATATTGGATTAAATTTTAAGGACAACCTAAATGTAATTTCTTCAAATAGTGGTAAAACAACTCCACCAACCAGCAACAGAAGAACTGGAGAAAAACGTTCTGCCATACTTTCTGAAGTCAAATTTTCTGGTTCATAGATGAATTGTAGCAATGAGGCCACTATCACTGAGAAAACAACCTTTATAAAAAAGAGACCAATGGTATCATAGACTTTATTTCTCGTACTTTTTTGTAAATCTGTATTATAGTTAGACAACTTAATAAAGGTGCTTAAATCATTTATTAAAGACCAATAGTATTTAGGTTTGATTAACGGATAGGGTATCATCATAAATTAATCTTTTTACGAGTAATGGCTATTGATATGACCAAAACCAAAATGATGACCATACCAATAATCATAGTTTGAATCATCTTCACCATTTGCCTTTTGAAGAGAAGTGCATCCACTTTACCTGTGTGGATATACACCCAATCGCTCGCTATTCTTGTAGCAAAATCAGCGCTTCCTGTTGTTAAAAGAATAATGCCATCTTTTG
>CAZRPJ010000070.1:0-12567 GCA_964601965.1 uncultured Croceivirga sp. | reverse complement strand
GAAGAAGCTCCTGCTGTTGAAGAGGCGCCAGCTACAGAAGATGCTGCTCCAGAAGCACCAGCTGCTGAAGAAGAAGCTCCAAAAGAGTAAATAGCGAATCATGCAAAAAGACGCGTGTTTTTATCTCGGTAAAATCGTGTCTAAATACAGTTTCAAAGGGGAGGTATTGCTAAAACTCGATACCGATGAACCTGAAATTTATGAAGGAATGGAATCAGTTTTTGTCGATATGGGCAAAAATTTGGTTCCATTTTTTATTGAAAAAAGTCAACTGCACAAATCTACTTTACTACGGGTGCAGTTTGAAGATGTAAGGGACGAGGCTACTGCTGATGCCCTTATTGGCAAAGGCACGTATTTGCCATTAACGATGCTGCCAGCACTGAGTGGGAATCAATTTTATTACCATGAGGTTATTGGGTTTACGCTAGTAGATTCTGTTTATGGAGCAATTGGCGTAATTGAGTCTATTAATGATTCTGCCGCGCAGGTGTTATTTGAGGCCAAAAAAGATGGGAAAGAATTACTGATACCCGTGTCTGATGACATTATTACCAAAGTAGACCGCGATGCTAAAACCATTTACATCACCGCCCCTGAAGGTCTGGTATCTCTTTATTTAGATTAGTATTACTACATTTATTTGGTAACACATACCAAATACTCAATTCATGCGAGCCTTTATTTTTTTTGGGGTCTTAGGCCTTCTTGTTGGTTGTAAGAATAACACCAATGTACTACCTGCAAAACGAGCCCCAAATATTGTAATCATTTTTACGGATGACCAAGGGTATGCCGATGTGGGTGTCTTTGGATCACCAGATATTAAAACGACGCATCTTGACCAAATGGCTGCGGATGGCGTGAAACTTACAAGTTTTTATGCCGCACAGCCTGTTTGCTCTGCTTCAAGAGCTGCATTATTGACCGGATGTTACCCCAACCGAATAGGTATTCATAATGCGTTTATGCCCAACTCAAAGATTGGTTTGGATTCTGAAGAGACCACCTTGGCAGAGCTGTTAAAAGAAGAGGGATACGCTACTGGAATTTTTGGAAAATGGCATCTGGGAGATGCCCCGGAGTTCTTACCGCTTGAACATGGTTTTGAAGAATGGTATGGTATTCCGTATTCGAATGATATGTGGCCCAAACACCCGCAACAGGGCACCATTTTTAATTTTGATCCTTTACCACTTTATCAAAATAATAAGGTGATTGATACCCTTTGGGACCAGTCTAATTTAACGAAGGAAATTACACAACGTAGCGTACAGTTTATCGCCAAAAACAAAGACGTTCCCTTCTTTCTTTACGTACCCCATCCACAGCCCCATGTTCCACTTTACGTTTCCAATGAATTCAAGGGCAAATCAAAAAAAGGAGTATATGGAGATGTGATCATGGAACTAGATTGGTCCGTAGGAGAGATTTTAAATGCCTTAAAAACGCAAGGAATAGAAGACAACACATTGGTTATTTTTACCTCAGACAATGGTCCTTGGTTGTCATATGGCAATCATGCCGGAAGCGCAGAGCCCCTAAGAGAAGGCAAAGGAACGGTATGGGAAGGAGGGCAGCGAGAACCTTTTATTATAAAATATCCAGATAGTCTGGAGGCAGGCAAAGTAATCCATGAACCGGTCATGGCCATAGATTTGTTTCCTACCCTTGTTGATATGCTTGATCTAGACTTACCGCAAAAACCAATTGATGGAAAAAGTGCCTGGAATCTTTTAAAGGGAACATCCAATGTTTCTCCCCAGGAGGCCTATTACTTTTATTACAGAGTTAACGAACTCCATGCAGTGCGTTATGGAAAATGGAAATTATATTTTCCGCATCAGTACCGAACCATGAATAACCAGAAAAGTGGTAAAGATGGACAGCCTGGGACCTATGCTTACCAAGACATACCTAAAATTGAATTATATGATTTGGACAACGATATTGCTGAGACGCTAAATGTAGCCGATCAATTTCCGGATATTGTAAACCAAATTAAAGAATTGGCCAACGAGAAACGCGCACAGCTTGGGGACGCTTTGTATGATATTGAAGGAAAGGAGACGCGCCAACCCGGAAAAGTACAGTAAAGAATGAAACCCTTCAAGTTCAAACAATTTACCGTTCACCAAGATAAAACAGCCATGAAAATTGGTACAGACGGGGTGCTTTTAGGTGCTGTAACTGCATTGAGCGCTGAAACAGATGCCATCTTAGATATTGGTGCGGGTACCGGTGTGGTTGCTTTAATGCTGGCCCAACGATCCCAGGCCATGCAAATAGATGCCATTGAATTAGATGGTGATGCCTACGAGCAATGCGTAGACAATTTTGAAGCCTCACCTTGGGGAGATCGGTTGTTCTGTTACCACGCTTCTTTTCAAGAATTCTACGAAGAAATGGACGACGAATACGATCTCATTGTTTGCAATCCTCCCTATTTTAAAGAGGACAATTCTAGCGGTGATCCCGCAAGAGATCGTGCCAGACAGAACGAGGCCTTGCCCTACCAGGAACTTTTCCTAGGCGTTCAAAAACTACTATCTAAAAGTGGTCATTTTTCTGTTATTATTCCTTTTTCTATGGAAGTTCATGTGCGCGAATTAGCCCTCGCTACTAGGCTTTTTCCTTTTAAAGTCTTGCGAATTAAAGGCAATCCAGAGGCGCCTATTAAACGCTGTATTCTTGAGTTTTCTCGCAAAGAACAGAAGGTTTCTGAACAGGAATTGGTTATTGAAACGGGGCGCCATCAATACACAGCCGCCTATTGTGCATTAACAAAAGACTTCTATTTAAAAATGTAACAATATGCTCCCAGAGTGTTACGTTTGATTCCTACCTTTGAAAAAATTTTTATTGCATGAAGCCCGATTTATTTGAAGCACCAGATTACTACAACTTAGACGATTTATTTTCTGAAGAGCATAAATTAGTGCGCGATGCTGCACGCCAATGGGTAAAGCGTGATGTTTCTCCTATCATTGAAGAATATGCCCAAAAAGCGGAGTTTCCAGAGCAGATCATCGCAGGCTTGGCAGAAATTGGGGCCTTTGGACCTTATATTCCTGAAGCGTATGGCGGTGCTGGCCTAGACCAGATTAGTTACGGTTTAATTATGCAAGAGATAGAACGTGGTGATAGCGGCGTTCGTTCTACAGCTTCTGTTCAGTCTTCCTTAGTGATGTATCCTATTTTTACCTATGGAACGGAGGAACAGCGTAACAAATACCTACCAAAGTTGGCCACTGGAGAATGGATGGGTTGTTTTGGTTTAACAGAGCCTAATCATGGTTCCAATCCTGGCGGGATGGAAACCAAATTCAAAGATATGGGAGATCATTACCTGCTAAATGGTGCCAAACTTTGGATTTCTAATTCACCCTTTGCTGATGTGGCGGTTGTATGGGCAAAAAATGAAGAAGGACGTATTCACGGACTTATAGTGGAACGTGGTATGGAAGGTTTTTCTACCCCGGAAACCCATAACAAATGGTCCCTTCGTGCGTCTGCCACAGGGGAGTTAATATTTGATAACGTAAAAGTCCCAAAAGAGAATTTACTACCCAATAAATCTGGATTAGGTGCGCCACTAGGCTGTTTGGATTCTGCCCGCTACGGAATTGCATGGGGTGCCATTGGGGCGGCAATGGACTGCTATGATACAGCGCTTCGTTATGCCAAAGAACGCCAGCAGTTTGGAAAGCCCATTGCGGCCTTCCAGCTTCAACAAAAAAAGTTGGCAGAGATGATCACAGAAATTACCAAGGCCCAACTATTAGCCTTCCGTTTAGGACAGCTAAAAAATGAAGGAAGGGCAACCACTGCGCAAATTTCTATGGCTAAAAGAAACAATGTGGAAATGGCCATAAAAATTGCCAGAGAAGCAAGACAGGTATTAGGGGGTATGGGTATAACTGGTGACTACAGCATTATGCGCCATATGATGAATTTAGAGAGTGTTATCACCTATGAAGGAACTCATGATATTCATCTCTTAATTACCGGTGCAGATATTACTGGCCATCCTGCATTTAAAGGGTAAGTCTAGGCTTTTTCTACCGTAATAATTACCGATTTGCTAATGGGGGTTCTGCTCTTATCTGCAAATTGATCAATAGGTATTAACAGATTCGTTTCTGGGAAGTACGCAGCACAATTACCCTTAGGGATGTCATAGGGGATAGCTAAAAACTGGTGCGCTGTTCTTTCGATCCCGTTATATGCACTTTTTAAGTGCACTAGGTCTCGTTTTTGGAGGTTGCGAGCAGCCATATCTTCTGGGTTCATAAGCACCACCCGTCTTTCATTATGAATACCACGGTAGCGATCGTTGAGTCCGTAAATGGTGGTATTGAATTGATCATGGGATCGAATGGTCATTAACACCAACTCGTTTTGTTTTGGGGCCAAGGTAGAGAGTTTGTTCTTGGTGAGTTGGGCTTTTCCGTTGGGAAGTTTACTAAAATCACGTTCGCGCACATTATTGGGCAAATAATAGCCATGCCCTTTAGATTGCTTGGAGGTGTTAGCAAACCCTTTCACGGTTTTATCAATTAACTCCCTTATTTGCTCGTAATCTGTTCCTAATTGCTGCCAAGGCATACTATGCGATCCTTTAAAATAGGCGTTTGCAATCATGGCAATAATCTCTGGCTCGCTTTTAATAGCTCCAGAGATGGGTTTTAATAAGCCTTTGCTTTGGCGCACTTTTCCAGTACTGCTTTCCATGGTCATAAACTGAAGCTGACCGTTTTTCATGTCCTTTTCAGAACGGCCATAGGTAGGCAGAATAAGCGCAGTTTCTCCAGTCACCAGATGACTTCGGTTTAATTTTGTACTGATCTGTACGCTTAACGAACACTTCTGTATGGCTTGTGCGGTGTACTCGGTGTCTGATGCGGCCATCACAAAATTGCCACCCAGGCACACAAATACCTTGGCTTTCTCATCATGCATTGCCTGAATGGCGCCCACGGTATCGTATCCTTCCTCGGTGGGCGGATCAAATCCTAGGTGTTCCTTAATTTTTTCATTAAGCGTGGGATTTACATAATGCATGATCCCAACACTACGGTCTCCTTGCACATTGCTATGGCCCCGTACCGGGCAAGTACCCGCAAAGGGTTTTCCCAAAGCACCTTTTAACAAAAGAATGTTTACATATTCTTGTATGGTTTCTACCGCATTTTTGTGCTGGGTGATGCCCATGGCCCAGCAAATAATAATATTTGGTTTTGCAGCAAGCAGTGCAGCAGCAGCTTCAATTTGTTCAGCGGCCACCCCTGTTCTTTCAAGGAGAGTGGCTTCGTCGTAACGGGCTAGATCGGCCAATAAATCATCATAGCCATCTACATAGTTTTGGATGAATTCATGGTCAAAGACATTCCCTTGCTTGGTTTCTTTAGCAACTAGTTTTTTCAGCAGGAGTTTTGCCAAGGCAACATCTTCATTAATTTTTAATTGCAGATGTAGATCGGCAATAGGGGTGCCAGATCCAAGCAATCCTTCTACTTTTTGCGGATTTTTAAAGCGCGCCATGGCTGTTTCTGCCAATGGATTTATGCTAATCACTTTGCCGCCATTTTTTTTACATTTTTCAAGGGCGGATAGCATTCTAGGGTGATTGGTTCCAGGGTTTTGACCAACCACCAGAATCACATCGGCCCCATATAAATCATCCACCGTTACGGATCCTTTTCCAATTCCTAAGGTGCTAGAGAGTGCTACTCCTGATGATTCGTGGCACATATTAGAACAATCTGGCATATTGTTGGTCCCAAGGGCACGGGCAAGCATTCCATATAGAAAAGCAGCCTCGTTGCTAGACCTTCCTGAAGTGTAAAAGATGGCTTCATTAGGGTCTTTAAGTGCATGAAGTTCTTGGGCTATTAGCTCATAAGCGGCCTCCCATGAGATGGGCTCGTAGTGAATGCTTCCGCTTTTCAGTAGTAAGGGTTCTGTTAGCCTCCCAAATTGGTTTAGTTCATAATCACTTAATTGAGAGAGTGTTTCAATGGAAAACTCTTTAAAAAATGCAGCGCCAATGCTTTTATGAGTGGCTTCATCTGCCAATGCCTTTGCACCGTTTTCGCAGTATTCTGCAATTTTTGATGGGTTTTCTGGAACTGGCCATGCGCAGCTAGGGCAGCGAAATCCCGTTTCTTGATTCATTGCCAGCAAGGCCTTCATGGAACGCACAATTCCCATTTCTTTGGCGCCGTGGCGCAGCGCTTCTTTAACCCCAAGAAGCCCGGCGGAAACTTCCATAGGTTCTTTAAGCTCCAGACCAGTGAACTTTATTTCTCCCGTAAGGGATACATTGCGGGAGGTAGCGCTTGTTTTAGCCATAGCAGATTACTGGTTTGCAAATTGTTTTGGATTGGGGTAATTATCAGATTCGTCTTCCATTCTATTGTCTAAACAGGTAAAGTCCTTTTCTAACAATAGCTGCAGTGCTCCATCCTGATCTTGGAACCCCACCTTTGGGTTGGTATACCAGTCTTGTCCCCATGCTTTAGGGAGTAGCAAGGTAATGGTGGCAGATTGAAAGCTGGCCTTTAAATGATCGATGCCTTCTTGTGTTTGTACCTGGTAGGTAAAAATACGTTCTCCAAAATGGGTCTGCGATGTAACAGAACCAGTGTCACTTAGTTGTTTTACCTCGCTTTGGGTGAGTCGGAAGCGCACTGAATTGCCTCGAATTCTAATTTTCATATCCTTGCCTTAGATTCTCTAAGATACAAAGCAATTAGAAATGGTGGTTTACTCTTTTGTCTTCCATGAAGAAGAAAAACGTTTCAGGTTTCCTGTTTTCATATCGGCATACCGGGGATCGGAGATATAATGCTCTTTTCGCATTTTAAGTACTTCAATACTAAGAAAACCAAATTCACTAACCACCTTGCCATAAAACCTGTAAATTCCTTTGCCATGAAAAGGATATTTGGCCGCTACAGGAGGGAAGAGCACGGTGTCAAAAACTTCACCATACTGGTCTAATAAGGTGGCAAAATGCATTCTATCTCCTTTATGGGTGCTAGTATTTTTAACCGTAACGAGGTAGCCATAAATGTCAATAGGTTTGTTTAAGAAACGCTCTAAATCTCTTTGTCCATTGCTGCTTTTAGGAGGATCTTGCAGCAGTTCAAACGGACTGCAAAGCGGAAATCCTAAAAGTTCCCATTGTTCAAAAGCGGTTTCTAAATCTGTAGTGTGTAGTGCTGGAATTTTAAAGTTGCGTCGTTTTGGTGGAAAGAGCTTGGGGTGGTCTATGCGTTTGCTTTTAGAAAGCATCATATGGGCTTTCCAGAGAAGTTTATGCTTATTAATGCCTGTAAACCGAAAGGCATCAATACGAATTAAGATGCTAAGCTGCTCAATGGAAATCACTACCCGGTCTATGAAATTTTCTAGGGAATTAAACTTTCCGTGTGTTTGACGCTCTTTAATAATCCGTTCCATGACGCGCTCTTCTAACTCGCGCAAATACATCATGCCTAAATAAATATGAGTGCCATAAATAACATTTAAAGCGTTGCTTTGGTTAACGCAGGGCGGATGGATGGTAGCGCCCATCATTCGAGCATCGTGCACATAGAACTCCGGCCGGTAAAACCCGCCGCCGTTATTGAGTACGGCAACCATATATTCTAGCGGAAAGTATGCTCTTAGAAAGAGACTTTGGTAGCTTTCTACCGCGTAGGAAGCAGAATGTCCCTTGGCAAAGGCATAGCCTGCAAAACTGGCTACTTGGTGCCAGATTTCATCAATTAGTTTTTGCTCGTACCCCTTTTTAATACAGTTGCTTCGAAATTTGTCTTTTACCTTTTCAAACTCAGTTCTAGAACGAAATTTACCGCTCATTCCTCGCCGCAGTACATCGGCTTCTCCCAAATCTAAATCTGCAAAATAGTGGGCCACTTTAATGACATCTTCTTGGTAGACCATAACACCATAGGTCTCTGGCATAATGTCTAGCATCACAGGATGTGCTTCTTTTTCTGCTCTTCCGGGGTTACGATGCCGTAAGATGTATTCGCGCATCATTCCACTTTTAGAAACCCCTGGCCTAATAATAGAACTAGCGGCAACCAATCCCAGGTAATTATCTACTTCTAATTTTTTAAGCAACATGCGCATGGCAGGAGATTCTACATAGAAACACCCCATACATTGTGCGGTTTTTATAAGCGAATTAATTGTGGGGTTTTTATAAAATGCCGCAACGTTATGAATATCAAAATCCGCTTTTTCAGGCTGGTTTTGCTTTACAATGGCAAGGGTATCTTTTATTTTCCCTAGGCCGCGCTGTGCTAGAATATCAAACTTAAAGAGCCCAACGTCCTCTGCAATTACCATATCAAAATGTACTGTGGCGAATCCCTTTGGGGGCATAAAAGTTGCAGAAAAATACTGCAGTGGTCTTTGGCTAATTAAGATACCGCTGGCATGCACACTTACATAGTTGGGCATGCCTTCTATAAGCTTTCCATACTTTAAAACAAGCCTTGCCATACTATCTGCCTTCGCAGAGGGTAGCTGGCCGTTACTAAGAGCATCTATCTCTTCTTTTGGCAAACCAAATACCTTCCCTAGTTCACGTACAACACCTTTGTATTTAAAGGTGACATAAGTGCCAACTAACGCAACATGTTGAAAGCGATTAAAAATGTAATGCGTCATTTCCTCACGATCGCGCCAAGAAAAGTCGATATCAAAATCAGGAGGGTTGGCGCGGTAGAGGTTGATAAAACGTTCAAAATAAAGGTCTAATTCTATAGGATCTACATCGGTAATATGAAGCAAATAGGCAATAATACTATTGGCTCCACTACCACGACCTACATAAAAGAATCCTTTTTTTCTAGCATAAGAAACAATATCCCAATTAATTAAAAAGTAGGAAACAAACCCCATTTTTTTGATGAGGTCTAATTCTTTGGCCATTCTGTTTTTTACAACTGTGGTTAAGGTGCTGTAACGTTTGGGAAGCCCTTCTTGGCATAGTTTTTCTAGCAATGCTTCATCTTCTTGGGCGCTCTTTGTGTAGAAGCGTAGATTTTGGGGAATCCGGTTGGTAGAAAAATCGAAATGAATGCTGCATTGGTCTAACAGCCGCTGGGTGTTTTCTAAAATAAAACGATAGTCTTCAAAGGCCTTTGTCACCTTTTCTATAGGATGCATTCGCTCATCTTCATTAGCTACTTCGGTTTCTTCTAGCTTACTTAGTAACACATTATTATCAATTGCACGAAGCAACCTGTGCGCATTGTGGTCTCGTTTGTCTCTGAAAGTTACAGGCTGTAGTACTACTAGTTTTTCTCTTTGGTCTTTTAGCCTAGAAAAGGGAAGCCGGCGTAAGTCTTTAATAGAAATGCCAATGAATTCATTTTCTAAAAAATGACTCTTCTCGGTAAGAAGTACTTTTTCAAAAGGATAGATAATAAATGCCTCCCTGAAATAGGGAGCTTGTTCTGGGATTGGGGTCTTGTTATGTAGGTGGTGGGTTAAAAAGGTGTTGAGTTCTTGGTAGCCTTTATTGTTTTTGGCAATTCCTACAAAACAGGGCGCTACACCGTTTCTAAAATCAATCCCAAGAATAGGAGTGATGTTGTATTTAGGTGCTTCGCGTACAAAATTTAAACCAGCAGAGGTATTGTTAATGTCTGTGAGTACTAGCTTTTTTACCCCATTTGTTTGCCCCATTTGTAATAGGGTGGTCTCGGAAAAAGTCCCAAATCGTAAGCTGTAGTAGGTATGGCAGTTTAGGTACATGTGGTAAAATCAGGGATTTAAAAGAGTTCATTGTTTTCTGTGGGCTAATACTGTAGGAGGTTGACCATTAAAAGGATTGTGCATTCTACCAATGGTTCTAGCGCCCATGGCAGATGCTCTAATGACAGCTCTATCTCCAAAACGACTACGTACTTTATCCATAGCTTGGTAGAGGTTTAGTGCTTCTTCGGTATCATCAAAAAGGTTAATTTGATAGTTTCCAGAAACCAAATGGCTAAACCGAATGCCTACTAGGCGTACAAGCATTCGCTTGTTGTAGAGACTATTAAACAGCTCTAAAATTTTTGGGATTAAAATATGGTCTGCACTGGTATAGGGAATACGTTTTTGCTTGGTATAGGTGTTAAAGTCTGAGTAGCGGATTTTTACCGCAATACAGGCGGTAAGCTTTTCTCCTCTACGTAGTTGATATGCCAAATTTTCGGCCATGGCTACAATGATCCCTTTTAGTTTTATAACATCAATGGTATCTCTATCAAAAGTGCGTTCGTTTGAAATTGATTTACGCTCATGAAAAGGAATTACAGGGCTATGGTCTACGCCATTGGCGCGTTTCCAAATAACACGTCCATTAGCACCTAGGACCCGTTGCATAATATCCATAGGCATTTCTTGAATGGTCTTTACCTGACGGATTCCCAAGTTTCTTAGGGTCTGGTAGGTTTTATCACCCACCATGGGTATTTTTTTTACAGAGAGAGGGGCTAAAAATGGTTTTTCTAATCCAAAATCTATTTTAAGCTGATTGTTAGGCTTGGCCTCGTTGGTAGCGACTTTAGAAACTACTTTGTTTACGGAGAGCCCAAAAGAAATAGGCATTCCGGTTTCTCGAATAATTTTTCTGCGGAGTTCAGAAGCATATTTATAGCTCCCAAAAAAGCGATCCATACCGGATAGATCTGCATAGAACTCATCAATACTTGATTTCTCAAATACGGGCACGCCTTCTTTAATAATTTCGGTAACCTCATCGGATACTTTGCTATAGGTTCCTGCATTGCCTTTTATTACTCTGGCTTCTGGGCAGAGCTCTCTGGCCATTTTCATGGGCATGCCGGAATGAATACCAAAACCACGGGTCTCATAGCTACAGGCAGCCACAACACCTCTATCTGTAATACCTCCTACGAGCAAAGGTTTTCCCTGCAGTTCAGGATTAATGCGTCGTTCTACCGAAACAAAAAAGGTATCAAGATCCAGATGTAAAATTGTTTTTTCCACTAGCACCAAAAAAGGGAATCTAAATTATGGAAAAATTCCAAAAAAAAGGAAATATTCCATTTATATTTTTTCAATAAAATGCTGTCTAGGAAATCATAGGTGCCAAAAGGAGATAAGTGCTTAAAAGGAATTTAAATCACCTGTAGGATATGCTATAAAAGGATGAAGAAAAGGAATGGTTTTTAGAATAATTACTAGGGGAAGCAAGGGGTTTTGCGTATCTTTAATTTGTAAACATGCCGACCGGTTTATATCCTCAGGTAGCCCCCTACAATCAGAGAAACCAGGCCGACATGATGTCTATACAAATCTAATTGACTACTTGTCTAAAAGCGATGAAACAACTTGTGGTTTTTCTCGCTTTTTTTGTGATGTTATGGCCCCTTTGAAACAGGGAGGGGCCCAACTAACATCTGCTTAAACAAGAATTTTAATAAAAATTACTCCTATTCTATTCAATGTTCTTGAGTGCAGGTAGAAGTATTTTTTATTGGTATAAAATTAGATTTTGGAGGCCCTTTTTTGTTTTATGTATTGTTCCAAAAACTTTACCTATTGTTCTGAAGTCATGATTTCACGGTACCTGTTGGGAGAGTGCCCCGTTTCATTAGAGAAGATTCTAGAAAAGTAAGAGAGATTGCCAATACCCACTTCTAAGGCAATTTCACTGATGTTCAGTTGTGAATTTCGCAGTAAATCAACCGCCTTATTCATTCTGACGTCTCTAATAAATTGGGAGGTAGATCTGCTGGTAAGTGATTTTAATTTGTTGTGTAGTTGTGTTCTACTCATTGCTGCCTCTCTGCAGAGTTGAGGCACACCAAAGTTCTCATTGCCCATATGCTCTTGAATGATCTGCCGCAGTTTTAAGACAAAGGCATCTTCTTGCAAGACTGCTTTATCGGTAGTGGGTTCTAGTTGATCAATGGCACTATACCGGGCTTGCAATCGCATTCTGTTTGCCAGAATATTTTTGAGTCGAATTTCTAATTCGCGCCTATCAAAAGGTTTAATAAGGTAATCATCGGCACCTTGTAGAAGACCATTGAGCTGCGCATCTGCATCGGCCTTTGCGGTTAAAAGGATAATAGGAATATGACTGGTGCGTTCATCTGATTTTAGTGCATGGCAAAGTTCAAACCCATTCTTTTTTGGCATCATCACATCGCTAATAAGCAGATCAGGTACCATTTCTAGTGCCATCTTAATCCCCTGTAAACCATCTTTTGCAAAACTGAGGCGGTAACTTTCTTGAAGAAAGGTAGAAAGGTACTCCATGACATCTGGGTTGTCTTCTACCAAGAGTAAATGCGGCAACTCTGATTGGTTGTCTGAATTCGATTCAGGAAATGCTGTGGTCTTATAGTTTTCTTTTGCAGCTTTTAACTCTACCGTTGGCGCGTCTTGTAAGACGGCATTGTTGGTTCGGGGTAGTTTTACGGTAAAGACTGTTCCTTTATTTACTTCACTTTCTACCATCACCGATCCGTCCATTAATTCTGTGAGTTCTTTTACCAATGCTAAACCAATTCCTGTACCTTCTCC
>CAZRPJ010000069.1:0-12781 GCA_964601965.1 uncultured Croceivirga sp. | reverse complement strand
AAAAATCTTAAAACGGGCACTTCTTTGATACAAAACAGATGGGAAAATAGAAACGATATTACCTCTATCCCTGAACAATTTACCATTGCGTTTGGTTGTGAGAAAGAAATGATTGCTGAGAAACTGATAAAAGTAGAACACCACAGAGCACATCTTGCCTCAACATTTTTCGCTAGTCCTTTCGAAGAGGCTGCAATACTCTCTATTGATGGCTCTGGAGACTTTAGTACCTGCATGTATGCAAAAGGATCAAATAATAAAATTGAGGTTTTAGATAGTATTGACTACCCAGTTTCATTAGGTTTCATCTATACAGCCTTTACCCATTTCTTGGGTTTTCCGCATTATGGTGATGAGTACAAGGTTATGGGACTAGCTCCATACGGGCAACCAACTCAGGTTGAAAAAGTCAGAGAATTAGTTGAATTGAAAGATAACGGTAGATGGGATTGGAAAAATGAATATTTCGGAGAAATAAAAGTTCTATACAGAAATAACCAACCCATAGTCGAAAAATTTTACACCAAGAAGTTCGAAGAACTTTTTGGGAAACCTAGAAAAAAAGATGAGGAATTAACCCAATATCATAAGGATTTAGCCAAATCGGTTCAACAAGTGACCGAAGAGGTTATCTTTCACATGGCTTCTTATTTGCAAAAGAAGACAGGTTCTAAAAACCTTTGTATAGCAGGTGGTGTAGCACAAAATTCCGTAGCTAATGGAAAGATTATTGCTAATACAGATTTCGATAATCTTTATATACCTTCAGCTGGTCATGATGCCGGTATTTCAATGGGATCTGCTCTTTATCATTATCATCATAATTTAAATCAACCCAGAACTAAATCTATAAGACACGCCGGTACAGGCGCCAGATTCTCCAATGAAGAAATTGAACAATTCCTAAAGGAAAAACAAGTGAGTTATAAGAAATTGGATGATGATGAACTATTTGATTACATTACAAGTCGTCTAATTGAACCCGCTGTGGTTGGTTGGTTCTCAGGCCGAGCTGAATTTGGTCCAAGGGCCTTAGGACATCGTTCTATTATTGCTGATCCAAGAAACGATAAAGCGAAAGAATTGCTCAACTTAAAAATAAAGCGTAGAGAAAGCTTTAGGCCCTTTGCACCCTCTATTTTGAAGGAATACGTGCCAGAATATTTCGAGTATACCGAAGAAGTGCCCTTTATGGAGAAAGTATTCCCGATTAAGCCAGAGAAGTACAAAGAAATTCCCGCAGTAACACATGTGGATGGCACTGGAAGACTACAGAGTGTTGACAAAGAAGTTTCACCGAGGTATTACAAATTAATAGATACGTTCAGAAAAAAATCTGGAGTTCCTATCCTTTTAAACACCTCCTTTAATGAAAACGAACCCATCGTAAATACCCCAGAAGAGGCATATGCCTGCTTTGCTAGGACTAAAATGGACGTTTTGGTTATGGAGAATATAGTTGTGGAGAGATAGTATTATCTTTGGCCAATATTTTGATGAATTTAACCATCAACGATGGAACTTTCATCATGTTTATTATGATTGTCCCAAGATAAATGACCCTTAGGCCTGATAAGATTTCATTCTTTTTTTTTCTGACCATCCTGGCAACCTTTCAGTTGGCTATTGGTCAAATCTCGTATGAAGAAGCTTTTCCTAATATTAGTTTCAATTTTCCAATTGAAATACAAAATGCTAGTGATGGTAGTAATAGGTTATTTGTAGTCGAACAACCTGGGCAGATAAAAGTATTCCCTAATTCTTCAAGTGTGACTAACTCTCAGGTCAGCACTTTTCTAAATATCCAATCAAAAGTAGAGTATAATGCAGGCCAAGAGCTTGGATTATTGGGACTTGCCTTTCACCCAAATTTCGCTTCTAATAGATACATTTATGTTTACTACACTGATTTTTCTAGTAATTATAGAATAAATATATCCCGGTTCCAGGTTAGTGCGTCCAATCCAAATTTTGTGGATCCAAATACTGAAACCGTCATTTTACAATTCACAAAAAATCAAAATAATTCTAACCACAACGGTGGTAAAATTGCTTTTGGACCCGATGGCTATTTATACGTTTCTGTTGGCGATGGAGGTGGAGGAAACGATCCTAATAATAATGCACAAAACTTAAATAATCTTTTTGGTGCTATTCTAAGAATTGATGTAGATAATCCTAGTGGGGGTAATAATTATGGTATCCCAGGAGATAATCCAAGAGTAGGAAACTCTGGTTTAGATGAACTTTATGCTTGGGGAATTAGGAATACTTGGAAGTTCTCTTTTGATGGTTCTAATTTATGGGGTGCAGATGTTGGACAGTCTGCACGAGATGAAATCAATCTAATCGAAAATGGTGGAAATTATGGATGGCGCAAATTTGAAGGTGATATTAATGGTGCTTTATTTTCAAGTACCACCTTAGCCACAGAGCCACACACTCCACCGATTTTTGCGTATGACTACAGTAATGGCGACCGCTCAGTGACCGGTGGATATGTATATAGAGGGGCAATAACGAATTCCCTTTTACAAGGAAAATACATATTTGGGGATTATGTATCTGGAAGAGTTTGGTCTTTAGACTATAATTTTTCAACCGGAAATGCTTCGCGCACAGAACTTTTTAAGACCAATGGTGAATTCATTTCTAGTTTTGGTCTGGATGAGTCCGGAGAACTCTATTTTTCTAACTATGGTACTTCAGTGAAACTCTATAAAATTGTAGACCAGAACGCAGGTCCTGTAACAACACCAGTAAATGGTGTGGGTGCCTGGATAAACAAAGGAGTTCCTGGAAGTAATGGAATTATTGAGGTTATTAAGAACGATGGAACTGATACGTTTATAGTCGGGGGCGATTTTACCAGTGTCGCAGGTATAACAGCAAATAATTTAGCGCAGTACAGTAAGAGTGAAGGATGGCAATCTTTTGGAACAGGCACAAATGGAAGCGTGAGTGCAGTGGCCACAGATAGCAATGGCAATATTTATGTTGGGGGTAGTTTTACTCAAATAGATGGGATAGCGGCAACAAATATTGCCGTTTGGAATGGAACTTCTTGGACGGCTCTGGGTTCTGGCACTGATGGCCCCGTTTCAAAAATCGAAATTGATTCTAATAACAATGTCTTTGTTGTTGGAGCTTTTCAAAATGCGGGTGGCCTTTTGGTTAACAATATTGCTCGTTGGAATGGTTCATGGAACGCCCTCGCGGATTCTAGTACTTCTATTGCCGGAACTAATAATGAAATAAGGTCCATAGCCATAGATGAAAACAATTTAGTGTATGTAGGTGGTAACTTTGATAGTGCTGGTGGTAATTCGGCTCCTAGAATTGCCGTTTGGAACGGCACAAACTGGGGAACCCTAGGTCTTGGAACAAGTGGTTTTGTACAGGCAATTGTTCTACAACCAAATTTTATATATGTGGGTGGCAATTTCTCTATAGCTGGAAGCAGTACTGTTAACAGAATTGCAAGGTGGAACAAAACAAATTCCAACTGGGAATCATTAGATTTCGGGCTTAGCGGAAATGTAAGTGCACTAGCCCATGATGGCACCTATCTTTATGTTGGAGGTACTTTTGATACAGCCTCCGACTTAGTAGATGTAAATGAAATAATGGGGAACATTGCTAGATGGAGTATTAGTAATGGATGGGAAGCACTTGGTACCAACACAAATGTAGGAGTAAGTACATCGGTTAATACATTGGCATTCAATAATGATAATTCAGAGTTAAGTGTTGGAGGCAATTTTACTTCCGCAGGTGCCATTGACTCTGATAATATTGCTATTTGGAGAGAAGGCAATGGATGTATAGCTTCTAGTATTACTCCGCAATACCAAATAAATGGAATTGAGGATATGGGTGATAATACCATTGAAATTCAAGAAGGCGATACCTTTGTCCTTGGAATTGTTCAAGATTTATATTTCACAATTACATTACCTGATAATTCAATGATCGTAGGGGATTATAATTTTGGCACGGTATCACCTGACGATTCTGGTATCTATACATTTTCTTCTACGGAAGGTTGTTCAGAAACATTTGAATTAATTGTAAATGCGAATCAAAATAGCACTGATGATGACAATGATGGCGTTGTAAATTCGGAAGATAGCTGTCCAAATACTCCAACGGGAGAAACTGTAGATGCCAATGGTTGCTCTTCTTCGCAACTTGATGACGATAATGATGGTGTCCCTAATTCCGAAGATATCTGCCCAAACACTCCAAGCTCTGAAACTGCAGATAGTTTAGGTTGTAGCCCTTCACAACAAGATATCGATAATGACGGTGTTCCCAACGCACAAGATTTATGTAACAATACCCCTGTTGGAGAAGTGGTCGATAGCAATGGCTGTTCTGCATCACAACTCGATTCAGACAATGATGGTGTTGTGAATTCAGTTGATCGTTGCCCAAATACCCCTATTGGAGTGACTGTTGATGCTGATGGGTGTGAAATAGCCCCTATCCCCGTAGATAATTTTAGAATAGCGACGGTAAGCACCACATGCAGGGAAACGGCAGATGGTGAAATTTCTATTACTGCTGGTATTTCGCTTTCATATGAAATGCAATTGGAAAACGAAAACTATTCAGAAGTATTCAATTTTACAGATAATCTCATTGTCAATAGTTTGGCTTCTGGCATTTATGAACTATGTATTACTGCAACTGAATTTCCGGACTATGAGATGTGTGCAAATGTAGTTGTTAATGCTCCGGATCCTTTAAGCGTGTTTAGTGAAATAGATAGCGGCAATTCGATAGTTAGATTGCAAATGAGCGGAGCTAAAGACTATTTTATTTCTTTAAACGGTTCCGCTTTCAGGACTTCAGAGAGTCTCTTAGAACTTAAATTGGTGGAAGGACAAAACAATCTAAAAATTACCACTGGACAAGAGTGTCAAGGAGTCTATGAAGAGACATTTAATATGCTTAGTGAAATAGCTATTTATCCTAATCCATTCTCTAACAGTTTTACAATTAATTCCAATGGGTTTAATGAAGAATCGATTATTCTTCAATTTTTTACACTTTCGGGTCAACTCGCATATGAACGAACACTGATAACAATTGAACCAACCATAAAAATTGAAGATTTGCCATTAGGTTCTGGAACATACATTGTTTCTTTGATTGATGGTACAAGGGTGCAAAGTTTTAAATTAATTAAACGATGATGAAACGCTTGTTATTTTGTTTCTTAATGGTTTATCTAGTGGTTAGTTGCGGGCCAGACCTTGATCTAGTTCAAACTGTTTTGTTACCTCCTTCTCAGGTGCAGTTGGTCTTTCCGGAAGCCAATGAAGAATGTACTACAGGTACCATTATCTCTGATACAGAGAGTGAAGTGGAATTTGATTGGACCGATGCCGATATTGTAGATCGATACAGAATAACACTTATTAATTTAACTACGAATCAAGAACAAACCTTTGAAACGGAAAATAGTTCACTACCCATAATACTTCTTCGAGGCACCCCCTACCAATGGCGCGTAGATTCCATTTTAAATGATTCAGAAACTATTACTCCAAGCGATACAGAGGTGTTTTATAATGCTGGTCCAGGAGTACAATCGTTCATACCTTTTCCAGCAACAGCTATTTTTCCTAAAAATAATGAGCTAATAAATCCAGGTTCAATCACCCTAGAATGGGAAGCTTCAGATCTGGATAATGATATTAGAGAATACAATATCTATTTTGGAACGGAAGAAGAACCACCTTTATTTTCTGAGGCAATATCTACAAATTCTTTAACCAATATTGAAGTTAACGCTGGGCAACAGTATTATTGGAAAGTTATTACAATTGATTCCCAGGGCAATGAATCAATTTCTCAAGTATTTAGTTTTGAAGTAGCTAATTAATTCGCTCCTTTACAACACCGCAAATAAGCATCTTTTCTCCAAAATATGGATTCCTAATATCCTCTTCTAAACTCAACCAAAATGCTCCTTTATTTTCATCTGCCATTGGACAAAACTGAACATATATAGTTTCGTTAGAGACACTAAATTCTTTAACTACTGTAATTAGTTGTTCTGAAAATGGTTTGAAGTGTTTTCTAGCCTCATCAATGTCTAAAGAAGTTAACAGTTTTGCTAACTGTTTTTCTAATAGAATCCAAGTCGATTGGTTTTTAGAATCGGTCCTAAGTAAATCCTTCAAAACTATTTCCAATTTTTCAGATTTTGACTTGACCATTTCAAAATCAGTTTCAACCAAAGCATCCTTCAAGGCGAAATAATTTGAAAGAAAGTCATCAAATTTATTTTCTTCGGTTATCTGTAAAGGCTGTAAGGAGTTGGCATCTTTCATTTCTTTCATTTCCTCTTCATGCTCATCTTTCATACCTTCTCCCCTATGCATCATTGATGAATGCCCCGCTAATTGCGCTGCTGCATCAATGGTAAAAGCACCTTGCGTCACAATCTCATCACCTTTTCTTAATCCCGACAGTACTACGTAACTATTATTTAATTGCTTCCCGAGGATTACTTCTCTTAATCGAAAAATTGGTTGTTCCTTGTATGGTTTTAGATATACGATTGAGCGTTTACCAGTCCATAAAACTGCGGAGTTGGGGATAGTTAAAAACTCTTCATCTTTAGATAAAATACTGGCCACCTTCCCTTGTGCAAACATTCCAGGTTTTAATAAACCTGTTCTATTTTCTAACACCACACGTACTTTTGCAATTCGCCTATCTCTGTCTAAAATGGGTTCAATAAAATTGATGGTTCCATTTATCTCTTCATTGGCAAATGCGGTGAGCCGTATAGTAATCTCTTGTCCAACTTTTAATAACGGTAATTGATTTTCAAATGCATCAAATTCAGCCCAAACAGTATTAAGATCGGAAACTTTAAAGATTGGTGTTCCTTCATCATAATAATTACCTTCAGCACCTAATAATTCTGTTACTGTACCTGTTACATCTGAATAAAGTGGAAAATTCATCATTGGTTTTCCCCTTTCAAGCATTTTCTCAATTTGGTCATCGGTCATTTTCCAAAGTCCCAATGAGTATCTGGCTGCATCATACAGTTTAGGATGGGTTTCTCTGTAACTTGCCGAGGTGAGAAGCTTGTCTTGGGCTAGATATAATTCAGGAGAATAAATCTTACCTATTTCTTGGCCTTTCCTAACTTTCTTCCCCACAAAATTTGCATAAAGTGCATCTAACCGTCCTTCGTATAATGTTGTTTGGATGGCATCTGTTTCTGAATTTGTTGTGATAATACCCGATAAGTCAAGAGAGACTATCTCTTCATCCTTTTGTCCAACCGCAAATGTCTCAATATTGACCAAAGCTAAGGCGTTTTCGGACATTCTAAATTCATCATCAAGAAGTATCGGGTCTGCATCTTCATTATAGACCAAATCCATACCACATAGAGGACACGTTCCGTTTTCTTCACCGTTTACATGCGGATGCATAGAACAAGTCCATGTTCCTTCAGAAATGACTTCTTGATTTTCTACACTTTCCTTATCAGATAATCCATTAAAAAGTAGATATCCTAACAAAACACCTCCTGCAACCAATACGATATTGAATCCTATCTTTTTCATTCTACCAGTTATCCTTGTTCAATATTATTACTCAAAAGTATTTCTTTTTGCCAACAATAAAGCAAAGGAACGATGAACAGCGTAATCAACGCCATTAACATGCCTCCAAACACAGGAACAGCCATTGGAACCATTATATTACTGCCTCTCCCTGTTGATGACAAAACCGGTAAAAGTGCAAGAATTGTGGTAGCCGTGGTTATTAAACAAGGTCTTATACGTCTTTTACCAGCCAAGATCACGGCTTCTCGAATCTCACCAATGGTTTTAGGATTTTTCTCCTTAAATGACTGATTTAAATACGTACCCATTACCACTCCATCATCTGTAGCAATACCAAAAAGAGCAATAAAACCAACCCAAACTGCCACGCTTAAATTTATGGCTTGGATATTAAATATTTCTCTAAAATTTATAGTCCCTAAATTAAGATTAAGAAACCAAGGTTGTCCATAAAGCCAAAGCAAGACAAAACCACCCGCGAAAGCAACTGCTACCCCGGAAAAAACCATTAAGGATATAGAAAGTGAACGGAACTGTAGGTACAACAAAAGAATTATCAGCATAAGAACAGCTGGAATTACTAATGCAAGTGTTTTTTGTGATCGCACATGATTTTCATAAACTCCACTAAACTCATAGCTTACACCATTAGGAACTTCAAGCGTACCTTCATCAATAAGATTCAATAAGTGTTCCTTAGCCTTATCTACAATAGCAACCTCTGAAATATCCTTAGTCTTATCAAAAATTACGTAACTAATAAGAAAACCATCTTCACTTCTAATATTCTGCGGCCCTTTTTCATAACGAACCGTGACAAATTCTGAGATCGGTATGGAAACCCCTTCATCTACAGAAATCAATATAGAATTTAAATCTTGGGGAGTACCTCGAAGTTCTCTCGGATACCTTACGCGAATGTTATAGCGTTCTCTACCTTCAATAGTCTCTGAGAAAATCTTGCCCCCAACGGCTACCTCAATTGTTTGTTGAACATCTACTACTCCTAATCCATATCTGCTTAATTTTTCTCGATTTATATCTAATAATAAATAAGGTTTACCAATTATTCTATCAGCAAAAACCGATTCTGGGAATATTCCCGGCATTTCTTTTAAAGCCTTTTCTAAATCCAAAGCAAACTCTTCGACTTTAACCAAATCTTGTCCTTTTACTTTAATCCCAAGATTAGAGCGCATTCCTGTCTGTAACATTACTAACCTGGTTTCTATAGGTTGTAACTTGGGCGCTGTGGTAACACCTGGCAATCGTGAAATCGACGAAATTTCTTCCCAAATATCTTCTACTTTGGTAATATGAGGTCTCCAATTTCTGTAATATGATCCGTTTCTTTTATCAACAACCAATTCATTGGGGCGTACGCGTTGACCTGAAATAATCTTTTGCCCATTTTTTTTAATGAACTTTCCTTCCTCATCTACTTTAAATCGCACCGGATTCCTATTGTTATCCAATATAAATTCTGGTTTGTAGGAAATAAGATTTTCATACATTGAAAGCGGTGCGGGATCAAGGGCTGATTCTACTCTTCCTGCTTTTCCTACAACATATTCTACCTCAGGGATGGAAGCAACGGCAATATCTAATTTTTTTAAAACTTGACTGGTCTCTGTAATTCCAGACTGCGGAAGTGAAGTTGGCATAAGCAAAAATTCACCTTCGTCCAGTTTAGGCATAAATTCTTTCTGCGCAGAAATCGCAATGATGAATCCCAATAAAAGTAAAATTAGTGGGGGTAAAATGCTTTTTAACTTATTGGCTAAGATCCATTCCAACATTGTTTCGTACTTAGTTAAAAAGTACTGTAGAGGAACCAATATTAGAGCAACAATGAAAAGAATAAATAGTCCATTACTAAAAAGATTAATCTGGTATCCTAATGGCCTCCAATGCATAGTTAAGAGCAATAATGCATAGAGAATCACTAAAATCAAAGAGTACCATTTAGCGTTAGCTTGCGCAATTTTGCCAAATGCAGCCATTAAAAATAGACCTCCAATAATAATCAATAATACAGCGGTATAATGACCGAATAAACAAAACACCAGCCCAATTAGTATTACCAAGACTTCTGTGGACCTCTCTAGGAAACTATTTTGTTGTCTCTTCAATACTACGGCAGTTATTGCCGGTAAAGCAAATAGCGTGATAGCAATTGATGAGAAAAGAGCTACTGTTTTTGTGAAGGCTAGAGGAGTAAATAACTTCCCTTCGGCTCCCGTTAATACGAAAACAGGTATAAAACTAATAATCGTTGTAAGACCTGCTGTTATTATAGCCCCTGAAACTTCACCGCTCGCCTTTATGACATTTGTAGTAACCTTATAATGTGGAAATTCTTCCTGGTGCCTAACAATATTTTCTACGAGTATAATACCCATATCCACCATGGTGCCTATAGCAATTGCAATACCCGATAATGCCACAATATTAGCATCAACACTAAAGAGCTTCATTGCAATAAAAACGGATAGAACCGCGAGCGGTAGAAGCCCAGAAATTAATATAGAAATTTTAAGGTTTCGCAAGAGAACGAGCACTACTAAAACGGCGATTATTATTTCAAAAAAAAGTGCATCCCCTAGTGTATCTAGGCTTTCTTCAATTAATTCAGACCTATCGTAAAAGGGTACAATTGTTAATTGAGACAACCTTCCATCTTTAAGATTCTTCTTGGGCAGACCACCACCTACTACTTCAATATTGCTTTTTAGTTCTTGAAGTACTTCCATAGGATTCGCACCAAATTGGGCAGTAATAACTCCACCCACTACTTCTGCACCTCCTTTATCAAGAATCCCTCTTCTTTCGGCTGGTCCCAAATAGACTTTTGCAATGTCTCCAATAGTTATTGGGGAAAAACTATTGGAAGTAATAGTCGTATTCTTTAAATCCTCTAAGGATCTTACATATCCTAATCCTCTTACAAAGTATTCCGCCCTATTTATTTCCAATGTTTGAGCACCAATTTCTTTATTGCTCGCCTTAACAGCTTCTATAACTTCCTGCAAGGAAATTTTGTATTGTTGTAATAAAGCAGGGTCTACATCTACTTGATATTCCTTTACAAACCCTCCAATAGAAGCTACCTCTGCAACTCCTTTAGTACTGGCAAGTGCATTTTTAACATAAAAGTCTTGTATACTTCTTAATTCTTGTAGATCCCAACCTCCAGTGACATTCCCATCTGGGTCTCGCCCTTCCAACGTATACCAAAAAACTTGTCCTAATGTAGTTGCATCAGGACCAAGTTTGGGTTTAATGCCTTGTGGTAACAAATTACTGGGAAGGCTATTTAATTTCTCTAAAATTCGAGTTCTTGACCAGTAAAAATCAATATTATCCTCAAAAATGATTGAGACGGTAGAAAATCCAAACATGGAATTTCCCCGAACCGACTTTACTCCAGGAATTCCCAAAAGATTGGTTGTAAGTGGGTAGGTAACCTGATCTTCAATTTCTCTTGGTGATTGCCCAGCCCATTCTGTGTAAACTATTTGTTGATTTTCTCCAAGATCTGGAATGGCGTCTATAGAAATAGAGGCTTTTGGTAAAACAGGTAGATTTGATTCAAAGGGAGAAACGATTAATCCGAAAACAATAAGAAATAAGATTACAGTAAATACAACAATCTTATTATTTATTAGAAATAAGGTAATTCGGTCAATCATAATAGATGATTGTTAGCTTTAGAAACGGTAAAGCTTAAATTAGAACATTAAATTAATAGATTAATTGCACCAAAGTATAAATGCACCCAATATTCCAAAAACACAAAAACCATAAACACTACACGTGCTTATGGTTTTTGTATCTATCCTTATATTTTAGAATTTAAGAATTCTAAATTCTGATCTTCTATTTTTACGGTGTTTTTCTTCTGTACAGTAAACACCATCTTCACACTCGTTAGTTAATTGCTCCTCACCCACTGCCTTACTCACTACTCGCTCACTAACAATCCCCTTAGAAATTAAATAATTTACAGTCCTGCTAACGCGACGCTCAGATAACCACAAATTATATTTATCACTTCCTCGTGCATCAGTATGTGAAGAAACTTCAATAACCAGTGCAGAATGTTCTTGTAAAATTGAAATTAATTGATCTAATAATTCTTTATCCCTTGTGCTTAAGTACGACGAATTCAGATCAAAATAAACATAACCAAGCGCTTTTATTTGATCTTCAATCGCTCTTCGTTTAGAATTTTCGGCTTCGATTCTAGCTTTTTCTTCTGCTGCCAATCTAGCGGCTTCTTTCTCCTTTTCTAATTGCATGGCAAGTGCACGCGCCTCTTCTTCTGCCCTTTTAGCTGCATTGATAGAATCATTTTTTTTCTGTTCTTCGCGTTGCATTTCTTCTATTAAGGCCAGTTTGTCTTCACCTCTTCTTGAAAGACCTTTCTCAATATTAAATCGATAAACCACTCCAGCAGCATGTTGTAAATGGTTCGTAGCGTTTTCTGAACTTATAGCCCATTTCCCAGTTGAGTTTAAATCTAATCCCCAACGATCAGAGAACCAAGTCCTAAAACCCACCGAAGCATTAAAAGTAGTTCTACCCTGGTTATTTGCTTCTGTATATCCCGTACCAATCCCCACATAGGGATCAAACCAGGCAGTTTCCCCTAGTATCTGATTTAAGTCATAGCTCACACGAAGGTCAAGAGCATAATAATCAATATCTTCTGTTATAATAATATTGTCAATAGTTTTTCCTTCTTGATACCTATTAAAAGATCCTATAGCTTCTAGACCTAAACCATTTTTAAAATATTTACCAATACTAATTCTTGATGGAAACGGCACTATATTCCAATTGTCTTCAACATCAAAGAGATTGCTGAATTCTGAACCAGCGTCATCTACCGCATTGAAACCTAGTCCAAATATCCATGAACTTTGTACAATACTATCTTTTTCGGTTAATTGTAAATCTTGTGCTATGCTCAGTTGAAAAAATAGCAAAAGTACTGCGAGAATTGATTTTGTTACTTTCATTATTGGTAATTTGGGGATTACGCCGTCAAATGTATTGCAAATAAGGTTATAAATAAAAAAAGGTGATTTAATGGCAAGTATCCACGATAAAATGCACAAATTCAGTCTAAATGAATTGTAAGCTTTTTATCAGTTATTGGAAATGAATAGAGG
>CAZRPJ010000068.1:2714-12785 GCA_964601965.1 uncultured Croceivirga sp. | reverse complement strand
CTGTCCGTGATAAAACCGTCATCTAATACTTGAAGCAGCATATTAAACACATCTGGGTGTGCTTTTTCAACCTCGTCTAAAAGTACTACAGAGTAAGGCTTTCTTCTTACTTTCTCAGTGAGTTGACCTCCTTCTTCATAACCTACGTATCCTGGAGGTGCTCCCACCAATCTAGAGATGGCAAACTTTTCCATGTACTCACTCATGTCAATGCGAATCAGTGCATCTTCAGAGTCGAACAATTCACGAGCCAACACTTTTGCAAGTTGGGTTTTACCAACTCCAGTTTGCCCTAAGAATATAAATGAACCAATAGGTTTGTTCGGATCTTTAAGTCCCGCACGGTTCCGTTGTATGGCTTTTGCCACCTTGGCGACCGCTTCATCTTGACCAATAACAAAATCCTTAATGAGATTCGGTAGTTCTGCTAATTTGTTGCTTTCTGTTTGTGCAATTCTGTTCACAGGAATCCCACTCATCATACTCACTACGTCTGCTACATTATCCTCGGAAACTGTTTCACGATTTAGCTTGCTTTCTTCCTCCCATTGTTCTTGGGCAGAAGCTAGATCTTTCTCTAGCCGCTTTTCATCATCACGTAGTTTAGCAGCTTCTTCATACTTCTGCTTTTTAACCACGCTATTTTTTAATTCTCGCACATCTTCTAATTGTTGTTCCAATTCCAAGATCTGCTTCGGTACATCCATATTAACAATGTGCACGCGAGAGCCAGCTTCGTCTAAAGCATCGATAGCTTTGTCTGGAAGAAAACGATCCGTCATATAGCGGTTCGTTAATTTCACACAAGCACGAATGGCATCATCCGTATATAAAACGTTGTGATGATCTTCGTACTTGCTTTTGATATTCATTAGGATTTCAATGGTTTCTTCTACCGTAGTAGGTTCTACCATGACCTTTTGAAAACGTCTTTCTAAAGCGCCATCTTTTTCTATATACTGTCTGTATTCATCTAGGGTAGTGGCTCCAATACATTGAATTTCACCTCTTGCCAAGGCTGGTTTAAACATATTTGAAGCATCTAAACTACCAGTGGCACCACCAGCACCTACAATAGTGTGAATTTCGTCTATGAATAAAATGATGTCATCATTTTTTTCAAGTTCATTCATCACCGCTTTCATTCGTTCTTCAAACTGGCCACGATACTTGGTGCCTGCGACTAAGGAAGCAAGGTCCAAGGTTACTACCCTTTTGTTATAAAGAATTCTTGAAACTTTTTTGTTGATGATACGAAGTGCTAAACCTTCGGCAATGGCACTTTTACCCACACCAGGTTCACCGATTAATAGCGGATTGTTCTTTTTTCTTCTGCTTAGAATCTGCGAAACGCGTTCAATTTCTTTTTCACGCCCAACCACAGGATCTAATTTATTCTCCTCTGCAAGTTTGGTAAGATCTCTACCAAAATTGTCAAGAACGGGAGTCTTAGATTTTTTACTTCCTTTTTGCTGGCTAGAAGAACCAAAACTACTTTCCTTGCCATCGCCACTATCCGGCCCATCTTCTGGGTCGCTAGAGAACGATTCAGATCTAGGGGTATCTAGATAATCATCGTCACTTGTAATCATGGACTTAAATTGTTCTTTGACATTGTCATAGTCCACTTTAAGTTTATGCAGCAATTTGGTAGTAGGGTCGTTTTCATTTCTAAGAATACACAACAAAAGATGCGCGGTATTGATAGAAGAACTCTGAAACAACTTTGCTTCTAAGAAAGTGGTTTTAAGAGCACGCTCTGCTTGCCTCGTTAAATGAAGATTTTTTTTGTCTTTCTGGATTGCTCCAGTATTTGGGTTTGCCGGACTTAGAATCTCTACTTTTCTTCGTAGATGGTCTAGGTCCACGTCTAGGGCGTCTAGAATATTAATTGCTTTACCATTTCCGTCTCGCAACAATCCAAGCATTAAATGTTCGGTACCAATAAAATCATGGCCCAATCGCAATGCTTCTTCCTTGCTGTAAGCAATTACATCCTTTACCCTAGGGGAAAAATTATCATCCATAGCTTTCCTTTATCCGAAATAAAATTAATAAAAGTAATGGACAAGTGTTCAAATACTGTACCCATATTCGACAAAGTCGGGATAAAAGACGAAAAATGGCAGCATTAACAGAAACTTTAACGTTCTAAATGCGACTTTTTCCTTCGCATTTCGTGTTAATAATTTTTTTAATAAAGTATAGCAAATACATCCTGAAAGGGCCATTTTTTGGTATCTTGCCACGATTGTTTAACAACAAAAAATCAATAAGATTTTACTATGGCTGAAGGGGAAAAATTGATACCTATCAACATTGAGGATGAAATGAAATCTGCCTACATTGATTATTCAATGTCGGTCATTGTGTCACGTGCGCTGCCAGATGTGCGGGATGGTTTAAAACCCGTACACCGAAGAGTGCTTTTTGGTATGCACGAATTAGGCGTTCGTTCCTCAAGTTCACATAAAAAATCGGCTCGTATTGTCGGGGAAGTATTGGGTAAATACCACCCGCATGGAGATACATCTGTGTATGATACTATGGTACGTATGGCGCAAGAATGGAGTTTGCGTTACATGCTAGTAGATGGGCAGGGTAACTTTGGTTCTGTAGATGGAGATAGCCCTGCGGCGATGCGATATACAGAGGCTAGAATGCGCAAGATTTCTGAGGAAATGCTTGCTGATATTGACAAGGATACCGTAGATCATCAACTTAATTTTGATGACTCTTTAGAAGAACCCACTGTTTTACCTACGCGTATCCCAAACTTGTTGGTAAATGGTGCCTCAGGAATTGCGGTTGGTATGGCCACCAATATGCCACCACACAATCTTTCTGAAGTGGTTGATGGCACCGTAGCTTACATTGATAATAATGCTATTGAGATTGAAGAACTCATCACCCATATTAAGGCGCCAGATTTCCCTACTGGTGGAATTATTTATGGATATGACGGGGTAAAAGAAGCTTTCCATACGGGACGCGGACGTGTTGTAATGCGGGCTAAGGCGTCCTTTGAAGAGGTTCAAGGTAGAGAATGCATCATTGTTACAGAGATACCATATCAGGTGAACAAAGCTGATATGATTAAGAAAACTGCGGATCTTGTCAACGATAAGAAAATCGAAGGAATTTCTTCTATTAGAGATGAGTCTGATAGAAAAGGGATGCGCATCGTCTACATTTTAAAGCGTGATGCTATTCCTAACATCGTGCTTAATATGCTGTATAAGTATACAGCGTTGCAGTCTTCTTTTTCAGTAAACAATATTGCACTAGTTCATGGCAGACCAAAATTGCTGAACCTTAAAGAAATTATCCATCATTTTGTGGAGCACCGTCATGAGGTGGTTGTTCGCAGAACGAAGTTTGAACTGAAGAAGGCGGAAGACCGCGCCCACATTTTGGAAGGTCTTATCATCGCGTCTGATAATATTGACGAGGTAATTGCCATTATTCGCGGTTCTGCTAATGTAGAAGCAGCCCGTAATAGTTTAATTGAGCGCTTTAAGTTGACGGAAATACAAGCCAAGGCTATTGTAGAAATGCGTTTACGCCAACTTACTGGTCTAGAGCAAGACAAACTCCGCGAAGAATACGACGCACTTTTAAAAACTATTGAAGATTTAAAAGACATCTTAGATAAGAAAGATCGCAGAATGCAGATCATTAAAGACGAGCTCATAGAAGTAAAAGAGAAGTATGGAGATGCGCGCCGTTCTGAGATAAATTTTGCAGGTGGAGATTTAAGTATTGAAGATATGATTCCAGATGAGCAAGTGGTTATTACCATTTCGCACGCTGGGTATATCAAAAGAACACCACTTACAGAATACAAAACTCAAAATAGAGGAGGGGTAGGTCAAAAAGCTTCTACCACTCGTAATGAGGACTTTTTAGAACATTTATTTGTAGGTACCAACCACCAATACATGCTCTTTTTTACGCAAAAAGGGAAGTGTTTTTGGATGCGAGTTTTTGAAATTCCGGAAGGAAGTAAAACCTCTAAAGGACGGGCCATTCAAAACCTTATCAACATAGAATCAGAAGATAAGGTAAAAGCCTTTATCTGCACGCAAGATTTAAAGGATACTGACTATGTCAATAGCCATTATGTGATAATGGCTACTAAGAAAGGTACGGTTAAGAAAACATCCCTAGAACAGTATTCACGTCCTAGACAAAACGGTATAAATGCAATTACAATTCGCGAGGATGACGAATTGCTAGAAGCAAAATTAACCACAGGGACTAGCCAAATTTTCCTTGGATTGAAATCAGGAAAAGCCATTCGATTCGAAGAGGGGAAAACAAGACCCATGGGGCGTAATGCGTCTGGAGTTCGAGGAATCACCCTTGCTGATGACCAAGACGAAGTCATTGGAATGGTCTCCGTACATAATTTTGAAGATGATATCCTAGTGGTTTCAGAAAATGGCTACGGAAAAAGATCTAACCTTGATGATTATCGCGTAACTAATAGAGGCGGTAAAGGAGTCAAAACTATTTCCATAACTGATAAAACAGGAGGCCTCGTAGCTATTAAAAACGTAAGTGATACAGATGATTTAATGATCATTAATAAATCTGGAATTGCAATACGTATGGCAGTTGAAGATTTACGAGTAATGGGAAGAGCCACTCAAGGGGTTCGACTCATAAATTTAAAAGGAAATGACTCTATTGCTGCGGTAGCCAAAGTGATGAAAGATGAAGACGCCGTAGATGAAATGGATATCATGGATATTGAAGTAAACCAAGAAGATGGCACGGCTCTTGATAAGGGTAGTGACGAAAAACAAGAATAATCAATAAACGCTAAATTTTAATTACATATTGAACATGAAAACTAAAATGATGTTATTACTTGCACTTTCAATCTCTATGATTGGATTTGCACAGAAGGACGAAATAAAAGCGGCGACCAAAGCTTTAAAAAGCGGAGACGCAGCTGCTGCCAAAGCATCCTTAGAAGGTGCTGCAGGCGCTATTGATGGTGCAGATGCGAAAGTTCAGGCACAGTATTATGCACTTTTAGGAGACGCTTCTAAGCAATTGTCTGATTTTGATGGAGCGATTACTGCTTACAAAAAAGTTATTAGTGTAGAAGAAGCCAGTGGTAAAGCAAAATATACGACAGAAGTGAACCAAAAATTAGCTCAAATGACGGGTGATTTGGTAAACGCTGCTATTGATGAAAATAACAACAAGCAGTTTTCATCAGCGGCTTTAAAGTTGTATCAAGCGTATACCTTAAGTCCAACTGATACGATCTACTTGTATTATGCGGCTAGTTCGGCAGTAAACGGGGGTCCAGATAACTACGACCAAGCCATTAAATACTACACAGAATTAAAAGACATTAACTACGATGGTAGTGAAGTTACCTATTCTGCTGTTGATGTTGCAACCGGGGAAACTGTAAGCCTAGGAGCACAAGAGTATGAGCTTTACAAGAAAACAAACTCTTACAAGGATTTTAAAGAAGAAAAAACACCTTCTAAAAAGGCAGAGATCGTAAAGAACATTGCGCTAATTTACCAGGAGCAAGGAAAGAATGATGAAGCCCTAGCTGCTTATGAAGACGCCATCGCTAATAATCCAGGGGACGTAAACTTGGTTTTAAACAAGGCAAATCTTTACTACTCCATGGGAGATAAGGATAAGTTTAAGGAATTAATGGGACAGGCATCTGACATGGCTCCAGACAATCCAGATTTATTGTACAACATTGGGGTAATAAATATGGAGCAAGGAAACATGGAAGAGGCGAGAGCAGCTTACAAAAAAGCGCTAGAAGTAGATCCTAACTATGTAAATGCACTTCTTAACCTTTCTACTACCTATGTAAATGAAGGAAATGAGCTTGTGGATGTTATGAACAATTTGGGAACTTCACGTGCTGATACTCAGAAGTATGATGAGTTAAAAGCCAAACGTGATGATTTGTTCCAAGAGGGAGCGGGTGTGTTAGAAACTGCTTTAAAAAACACTCCAGATAATGTTCAGATCTTAGAGCAACTTAAAAATATCTACGCTGCTTTGGGAGACAATGAGAACTTTATGAGAATTAAGAAATTAATTGGAGAATAGTTCTTCCTCCAGCTAAGAATAGAAAATCCCGTGTTGAATAACGCGGGATTTTTTTTTATGCTATTTTTTTGATCACTCTAAGACTATGGGTGTATTTCCTGGTCTCGGTATTAAAAATACCTGTATGGTCTATTCTATCGATCCTTACAGAACCAGATGCATGAATAATATAATTGTCTTTTAAAATAATACCAACATGGTTAATGATACCATCGGTATCATCAAAAAAGGCCAGATCCCCTGGTTCACTTTCCTCAATAAAACTGAGTGCTTCCCCTTGGGTTGCTTGCTCCTGGATGGTTCTTAAGAGCGCCTTGCCATTTACCTTGTAAACCATTTGAGTAAAGCCAGCGCTATCAATTCCAAAAGGGGTACATCCTCCTTCTAGAAACGGGCTATTAAGGTAGAGCAATGCGGTATCTACTAACGTATTTTTATCCCATTCTTTTGGTGGAGTAGCATCGGATTCTAGGGTATGGTTTAAGTAGGAACAACTATCCAAGCGAGATCCCATTACAATGGGAATAAGCCCTCCTTGTTTGGTGGTTACAAAGTTTAGAAATTCTTGATTGTAGCTAGGAGTTTCGATGGAGGTGATTGTATTATAATCACTTTCCGTGATTTCTTGGTACTGATCGTTGCTTATCCACCCTTCGAAACCATCAAATTTTAATTGAATACGACTAAAATACTTTCGGCGTTCCTTTACTTTAAAGACGCTACCGTACAGCAATTGCGAGACAAGAGGAGCATTAGTAGCTGCTATTTCCCGAATGGGAACCACACTCAAATGTCCAAGGCCATACTGCATTGATGCCTTTGTTTAGCGTTCTAAAATTAGCGCTGATGCTCCGCCACCACCATTACAAATAGCTGCGGCGCCCGTTTTACCATTATTTTGGGCCATGACGTGTAATAAGGTTACCACAATTCTGGCTCCAGAACACCCCAAGGGATGCCCTAATGATACAGCCCCGCCGTGTACGTTTACATTTTGGTCCGTAAGACCTAATAATTTAATATTAGCCAACCCAACCACGGCGAAAGCTTCGTTAAATTCAAAGAAATCAATGTCTTCAATTGCCATCCCAGCTTTTGCAATAGCCTTGGGTAAGGCCTTCGCAGGGGCGGTGGTAAACCATTTAGGCTCCTGGGCCGCATCTGCATAGCTTTTAATTTTTGCCAAAGGTGTGAGATTAAGACTTGCCGCTTTTTCAGCACTCATAAGAACAAGGGCTGCTGCTCCATCATTTATGGTAGAAGCGTTGGCTGCGGTCACAGTGCCTTCTTTGGTAAAAGCTGGGCGAAGGGCAGGAATCTTTTCCATTTTCACATTCTTATACTCCTCGTCTTCAGCAATAATTACGGGCTCCCCTCTGCGTTGAGGTACGGCCACGGGGATCACTTCATTTGCAAACTTGCCAGCGCTCCAAGCGGCGGCAGAACGCTCGTAAGACTGCACTGCAAAGGCGTCTTGGTCTTCTCTTGTAAATTCGTACTTATCGGCACATGCATCGGCACAAACGCCCATGGCATTTTGGTCATAGACATCTACAAGACCATCTTTTTGCATTCCATCTATCAACTGTCCTGGACCGAACTTCGTTCCATTTCGCATGTGAACGTAGTGTGGAATCTGACTCATATTTTCCATACCGCCTGCCACAACGATTTCAGTATCGCCCAAAGCTATCGATTGTGCGGCTTGCATAATCGCTTTCATCCCAGAGGCACATACTTTATTGACAGTTGTACAAGGAACACTATCAGGAATTCCTGCAAAAATGGCGGCTTGTCTTGCTGGAGCCTGTCCCGTTCCTGCCTGGACCACATTTCCCATAAGCACTTCATCTACCATTTCTGGTGCCAATGAGATTTTTTCAAGTGCTCCTTTAATAGCTTCTGCACCTAGTTTTGGTGCAGGAATACTAGACAAAGATCCCATAAAACTTCCTATGGGTGTGCGAACTGCAGATACAATGACAACCTCTTTCATTCCATTCTTATTTAGGTGGCACGAAAATACTAATTTTTAAAGGCATTGTTGGCAATTAAGGCATTGCTCCTAAATTTTCTATTTTTGGCTTAGGCAACGCAGTTTATGGGAAATTCTTTAGATCGATTTTATAGCAACCAATCTCAGATTTATAAGTATTTCCTGTACCTCTTATCGGCCGGTCTCATCGTCTTCTTTTTCCCCAGAGGAGGTAAATTCAAATATGAATTTCAAAAAGGACGGTCTTGGCAATACGAAAACTTATATGCCCCATTTGATTTTTCAATTAATAAAACGGAAGAAGAGCTCACCAATGAACGCGCATTTCTAAGAGAAAATCTCACCGTTTATTACGCCTACAGTGATTCTGTGGTGCAAGAAGTGCAGGCCTCTTATCGTGCTCTTTTTCAAGAGACCAATGCAAGTGCGCTTCAAGAAGCTACCAATACTTTTTTCTTCAATGTTGGGGAAACTATTTTAGATAGTATTTACAAAACAGGTGTTTTTCAAGAATTTGATGCGCGTTCTCGGGTGTTGGTAGTACGCAGTAACGAAGCCATTCCTGGGCAATCTTCACAATTTTATAATCTGGAAGGGGCCAGAAACAAGGCAGAAGAATTGCTTAGAAATTATCCCAGTGGTGAGACGGCTACCAGACTATCCAAAATTTTAATACAGGTAGTAAAACCCAACTTGTTTTATGACAAAGATTTAACAGACAAAGCCTTAGAAGAAGAACTGAATACCATTTCGTACACACGGGGCAATGTGCCAGAGGGAAAGCTTATTATTTCTAAAGGGGAAATTGTAGAAGCAGACAAGTTCACCATTTTAAGTTCCCTTAAATCACAATACGAATCGGAACTATGGAAAGGAAATAATTATTACTACATCCTTTCTGGTTATACCATACTCGTAGCGCTGGTACTAATGATGCTCTTACTTTTCCTAAAAAAGTACCGGCAAGAAATTTATGCAAACAACAATAAGGTAACTTTTATTTTCTTCAATATTCTGCTTATGGTGTTTATTACCACCTTGGTAGTAAAGAATGTAGAGAGTTACATTTATGCAGTGCCCTTATGCATCCTGCCGCTTATCTTAAAAAACTTTTTCGATGCCCGTCTGGGGCTCTTTGCGCATGTACTAACCATTCTAATTTTAGGATTCGTAGTACCTAATAGTTTTGAATACATCTTCTTACAGATCATTGCGGGGATAGTGACCATACTAACCGTTTCTGAGCTTTACAAACGCGCAAATCTTTTTATCTCTGTTGGGCAGATCACGCTTATTTATATGATTGGCTATTTTGCCTTTAATATTATTCAAGAGGGGAATTTAGACAACATCAAGTGGATCACCTTTGGCTTGTTCTTATTGAATGGTATGATTACCCTCTTCGCCCAGCCGCTGATTTACGCCTATGAAAAAATATTTGGACTAGTTTCCGATGTTTCCCTTTTAGAGCTTTCAGATACCAATTCTGGCTTGCTAAAAGAATTGTCTAACAAAGCCCCGGGAACATTTCATCATTCCTTACAGGTAGCCAACCTGGCCGAAGCAGCTGCCAATGAAATAGGGGCTAATGCTATGTTAGTGAGGGTTGGAGCGCTGTATCATGATATTGGTAAGATGAACAAGCCTACCTTTTTTACCGAGAATCAAGTAACGAACGTTAACCCACATAACGATTTACCGCCCAAGGAGAGCGCTAAGATTATTATTGATCATGTTATCGAAGGTATTGAATTGGCCAGGAAGAATAATTTACCTGATCGTGTAATTGATTTTCTAAGAACCCATCACGGTACCAGTTTGGTGTATTATTTCTTTAAAAAACAACAGGAATTAGATCCTGAGGTGTCTTCCAAGGGTTTTCGTTATCCTGGGCCCATTCCCTTCTCAAAAGAAACTGCGATTTTAATGATGGCGGATGCAGTTGAGGCTGCCTCCAAAAGTTTAAAATCGCC
>CAZRPJ010000068.1:0-2614 GCA_964601965.1 uncultured Croceivirga sp. | reverse complement strand
GCTGATAGTTATCTTTGTTAAAAATGTAAGTAATACTATTAACTTCAAAAGTAAAGCTATGAAATTAAAAACTGTTCTTTCCGCGTTGCTCCTAGGAGTATTTGGTTCATTTTCAGCAATGCAGGCCCAATATATGGGGCCAGCATCATGGGACGCACCTTTAGAACGGTCTTCTTTTTTAGCGGAACAGACGAAGCTCACAGCGCTAGATTCGCTTTCTGTATGGCAAGAGCGCGTGCTATTACATACCGATAAAAATCAATTACCGGCAAAGGATGTGTTGTTCTTTAAAGCCAATGTCTTAACTGGGCCCAAGCATTTAAGGGTAAGTGCTAGTGATGTGCTAAAAGTAGAACTGTTGCAAGAAGATGGCACCTTGGTAGACAGTCAGTACCACAAGATTCAAAATGGGAATGCCTCTGGTTCCTTGCAATTACCCAAGAAGATTGCACCTGGTACTTATTATGTAAGAGCATACACCAGATGGATGTTGAATTATGGTCCGGAGAATTTCGCACAGAAAAGAATACAGATTGTTGGAAAGACGCGGGCTGGATCAAAAGCATTGAACGCTACCCAGAATCTTGAATTTTTCCCAGAAGGAGGAACAATGGTATCTGGAATGGAAAATCGCATTGCCGTGCGCTACGAAGGCACCCCATTGCAGGGAGCAGTCATTATAGATAACGCAGGTAAGACCATAACTCAAGTGCAGGATTATGGTGAGGGTGTAGCTAGTTTTATATTGAATCCATCTGCGAATACTACCTACCAACTTCAATTTCCCAATGCTAAAAAAGTAGCCTTGCCAAAAGCAGGTACAGTGGGTTATGGCATGCAAGTGAATAATTTGGCAGATGACAAGGTGGTGGTTAAGATAACGGCCAGCGAGGCCTTAAAAAAAGAACCCATTGTGCTTAGGGGGCGCGTAAATGGTGTCACTTCCTTTGAGACAGACATTGCCTTTGCTAAGAATAGTACTGCAGAATTAGAAATCCCTAAATCTTCCTTACCTAATGGTATCATACAATTGCAACTGGAAGATGGTTTTGATCAAATTTGGGCACAACGTCTTTTGCATATTGATAATAACGAGGTTCAATTTTCTGTAGAAAAACAAACCGATGCAGTGGGTGATTTCTTGGCGGTGACAGTTACAGATAAAACCGGAGCTCCTGTGAGCACTGAATTATCGCTTGCGATTACTAAACCAATGGAAAGAACCGTTTATAATGACAACGTTAGCGGATTGCGCTATCAACGGTATCTAAATGACCTATTGGTATTAACGGGCCAACGGCCAGAGAATGACGCCTTAGATCATGTGACAGCTTTACCTACAGAAATAAAATACAATTTTCAAGAAGGGTTGGAATTTTACGGGAGAGCCTACGATTTAGATGCTGTTCCATTACCAAATACCAAGATACAAGTGGTCCTTAGTGGAGAGGGTGACGCCATTGCCAAAGAAGTGACAACCAATGAGGATGGGTTATTTAAATTAACAGATTTACAGATTGATGGCGAAGCGGCTATGGTCTTTAGACGCGAAGCGAATGAACAACGTGATCGATTTGTAAAGGTGGTCCCATACGAGTATGAGACGCCACCGCTAGCTGTTTTAGGTGCTACTCAAGAAAGCGAAGGACTTTCCTCACGGCAATTTATACCAAAGAAACAGGTGCGTGAGTTTAATAAGGATGAAGAAATGGAACGCCTTATCACCTTAGAAGGGGTGACATTGGTGGGAGAGAAGTTAAAAGTTAAGCGTAAGCCTTCCTACTATGGATTAGAACCGGCTAGAAGGGTTGTTCAAGATCCGGAAAGACCTAAAACAATACCCCAGTTGTTTTTAAATATACCAGGGGTACAGGTAAGTAATCTAGGGAATTTGAATCCAACCGTAATTCTGCCAAAGGCCGCTGGAACAGGCCCTGTACTTTGGGTAATAGACGGTATTCCATTAACGCAAGATTTTGAGGTGACGCCATTAGCAGATGTAATGAGTCTTATTCCCTTTATTGATGTGGATCGGATTGAGATTTTATTTGGCCCACAGGCGGCTATGTATGGTACCCGTGGTTCAGGAGGGGTTATCATGGTGTATACTAGAGATGGGAGTGATGAAAACTATTTTAATCGCAAAAAAGCCCAGCTTTGGTTTGAAGGCTACCATGACTCCTTAAATTTTGAAGCCTATAAAGAGATGAGTAGCTCCCGAAAAAACCGAGTGCAAGGACCAACGTTGTATTGGAATCCATCGGTGACCACAAATGAAGAGGGTATGGCCATCATTCGGTTACCAGAGATGTTAGAAGAGGAGGTTTTAGAATTAGATATCAATACCGTGACCACCAATGGGGACCATGGAAGATTAAAGACTACTTTAAACAAATAAGGGTACACATCCTATATTTTAAGGGGGCTCCCGCGGCCCCCTTTTCTATTTTAGATTCTAGAATGTTTTTTTATTTCAAATAATCATAAAAATAGTTGCTTCCTTAAATGGGAAAAGGTATTTTTGCAACCGCTTTTTTGGCGAGTTCTTTGTTCATACTAGGAGAGGTGCCGGAGTGGTAACGGAGCAGATTGCTAATCTGTCGGCGGGTAACTG
>CAZRPJ010000067.1:0-12847 GCA_964601965.1 uncultured Croceivirga sp. | reverse complement strand
CCTTAGAAGAGATAGAAAAGGTTTGGGAGTCGCGGTATGGTGAGGTAGAAAAATAAGGAAAGATCAAACAGAAGACTTCAGTTATTATGAATCTATGATTTCATATTAGTTTCTAAATCTAATTTATAAAAATAAAAAACCCTCTTAATCAATTGACTAAGAGGGTTTTTAGTACTCGAGGCGGGACTTGAACCCGCACGGCCACAATGGCCATTGGATTTTAAGTCCAACGTGTCTACCAATTCCACCACTCGAGCCCTTGGACTTTATTAACTTTACTCATTATTGCTAAGAGGAGTAAAAGTCGAGCGAAAAACGGGATTCGAACCCGCGACCTCCACCTTGGCAAGGTGATGCTCTACCAACTGAGCTATTTTCGCATGTTAAGGAACGATCGCTTTGAAAGCGCGGATGCAAATTTAATACAATTCTTAGAATCCCAAAGAATTTTTATGAGGAAGCTCGCTTCTTTTTTGTAAGAAGCCGTTTAATTTCGTTTAGCTTCATTAAGGCCTCCACAGGGGTTAAGGTATCAATGTCTAAATGGAGTATTTCTTCCTTAATTTCTTCTAGCAAAGGATCGTCTAGATGAAAGAAACTTAGTTGCATCTCATTCTGAACAGATTGCAACGATTCTGATACGTCTTCGGTGGCATGTGAAGCTTCTAATTTCTTTAATATTTTATTGGCTTTGCTAATTACTTGTTGCGGCATTCCAGCCATTTTAGCCACATGAATTCCAAAACTGTGTTCACTGCCTCCTGGAACTAATTTTCGTAAAAACAGCACCTGATCCTTTAGTTCTCTAATGGACACATTGTAATTTTTAATTCTTCCAAAGGTCTGCTGCATATCATTGAGTTCATGGTAATGCGTTGCAAACAAGGTTTTGGCTCGGGAAGGATGCTCGTGTAAATATTCTGCAATGGCCCAGGCGATGGAAATCCCATCATACGTACTAGTTCCGCGCCCAATCTCATCTAATAAAACCAAGCTGCGTTCAGAAAGGTTATTTAAAATTGAGGCAGTTTCGTTCATTTCTACCATAAAAGTAGACTCGCCCATGGAAATGTTATCACTGGCCCCGACACGCGTAAATATTTTATCTACAATGCCCATTTTCGCTGACCCAGCGGGAACAAAACTACCCATTTGTGCAAGTAAAACGATAAGCGCTGTTTGCCGCAATAAAGCCGATTTACCACTCATATTTGGACCCGTAATCATGATCACTTGTTGGCTTTCTCTATCCAGATAAACATCATTGCTTACATAGCTCTCTCCCAAAGGCAATTGCTTTTCTATGACAGGATGTCTACCGTCTTTTATATCTAGGATTGCAGAAGTATCCAATTCTGGACGTACGTAGTAATTTTCTCTTGCTAATTGAGCAAAACCACCAAGACAATCTAATTGTGCAATGAGTTGTGCATTTTGCTGCACTTGTGGAATGTATTCTTGCATCCAAACCAACAACTGTTCAAACAATTGTTGTTCTAAACTTAAAATACGTTCTTCGGCACCTAAAATTTTTGCCTCGTATTCTTTTAATTCTTCGGTAATATACCGCTCTGCATTTACCAAGGTTTGCTTACGAATCCAATGCTCAGGCACCTTGTCTTTATGGGTGTTTCTAACTTCAATATAATAGCCAAAAACATTGTTAGAGGCTATTTTTAAAGAAGTGATACCGGTAGCTTTGGTCTCTCGCTCCAACATGGTATCTAAAAAGGCCTTCCCAGAAGAGGAGAGCGCGCGTAATTCATCCAACTCCTCAGAATAACCATCAGCAATAGTTTTTCCCTTGCCTATGAGTACCGGTGCTCCTTCTTCTAACAAGGCTTTTATTTTATCACGCAATGGGGTACAAGCATCTAAACGAGCTCCTAAGCTTTGAAGCGCTGAAGAGGCAGACTGTTCTGCCAATTGCTTTATAGGTAAAATGGCTTCCAGCGAATTTTTAAGGTAAACGACTTCCTTGGGAGAAATCTTTCCTGTAGCCACTTTTGAAATAAGACGTTCAAGGTCGCCCATTTGCTTGACCCAGTGGCGTATTTTATCCAGATCCTGTTCTTGTTCTAACAGGTAAGAGACCATATCGTGTCTGGCGGTTATTTGTTCCAGATCCTTCAAAGGTAACGCCAACCACCGTTTTAGAAGCCGTCCTCCCATGGGTGAGATGGTCTTGTCTATGATTTGTAAGAGGGTTACCGCTTGATCATGCGGGGAATGGTAAAGTTCTAAATTTCGAATTGTAAAACGGTCCATCCAAACATAGTCCTCTTCTGCTATACGCTGAATTCTATTAATGTGTTGCAACTGCCGGTGCTGCGTTTCTGCGAGGTAGTGTAAAATAGCACCAGAAGCCAAAATACCCATTGGCAGATGCGCCACCCCAAACCCTTTTAAGGTGTTGGTCTGGAAGTGCTGTTGCAGTTTTTCGTGAGCATAATCTTCTTGAAAAATCCAATCTTCTAACAAGAACTGATGCATTGTTTCGCCAAAAGCAGCCTGAAATTCTTTTTTCTGCTGTTTAGAAACGAGGACTTCATTGGGCTCAAAATTTTGAAGCAATTTATCTAGTTGCTCTAAATTCCCTTCCGCCGTTAAAAATTCACCGGTTGAAATATCCAAGAATGCAATCCCGTGCTTTGTCCTTCCAAAATAAACGGCAGCCAGAAAATTATTGGTTTTCGCGTTTAAAATATCATCGTTTAAGGCTACGCCAGGGGTCACCAACTCAGTCACACCACGCTTCACGATACTTTTTGTTTGTTTGGGATCTTCTAACTGATCACAAATGGCAACGCGTTGCCCCGCTTTTACAAGTTTTGGTAAGTACGTATTTAAAGAATGATGCGGAAAACCCGCCAATTCTGTTTGGTCTCCACCATTGTTTCTATGTGTAAGTACAATGCCTAATATTTGAGCTGCTTTTACAGCATCTTCCCCAAAAGTTTCATAAAAATCGCCAACTCTAAATAGCAACAGCGCATCAGGATGCTTCGTCTTGATGGCATTATATTGCTTCATTAAGGGGGTTTCTTTCTTACTTTTTGAACTGGCCAATGGAATTCCTTTAATTTTACCCAATTTATAAGAAGCGCCTTTAAATTCACACCAATGTTGATATTTCCAAGGCAATAGTGGATAAGTTATGAGAAAGCTGAGCAATGCTGAATTAGAACGACTGGATGTACATGGTTTTAAATCTGCCAAGAAAACCCCTCTAATTTTAATTCTAGATAATATTAGAAGCTTAAATAATATTGGTTCGGTCTTTAGGACAGCAGATGCCTTTTTAATAGAAAAAATTTACCTCTGCGGGATCACCGCCAAACCTCCCCATAAAGACATTCATAAAACAGCCTTGGGTGCCACGGAGAGTGTGGCTTGGGAATATGTAACAGACACCCTTGAAGTAGTCAAAAAATTACAGCAGGCCAAAGTGCAAGTGTTGGCCATAGAACAAGCAGAAGGAGCGACCATGCTACATGATTTTCAGGTGAAAGCTAATACACGGTATGCGTTGGTTTTTGGCAATGAGGTAAAAGGGGTGGCACAAGAGGTAGTTTCGGCCAGTGATGCGGTAGTAGAAATACCTCAATTTGGAACAAAACATTCACTTAATATTTCGGTCAGCGCCGGGGTATGCGTCTGGGATTTTTGGAAGAAACTAAAGGTGGTGCAATAAAAAACCCCCGAAAAAATCGGGGGCGAAACATATAGTTTGAGTTAGTTAGTTTCTGTCTTAGCAGGGTGCTAATAAAATAAAACCATTCGTTATATCCAAATAATATCTTAAAATTTAGACCTATTCTAGCTAAGAATATCCAAGATTTTGGCATCTATTTGCCGTAAAATTTCCTCATAATCTTCTGGATTGGTCACAAAATCAAGCTGTTGTATATCAATTAGCAAGGTTTCTTGTTCAGGGTGACTCCGAATAAACTCGGCATATCCCTTATGTATTTTATCGAGGTATTCTCCGGTAATTTGCTGCTCATAATCCCTCCCTCTGCGTTTAATATTTTCTAAAAGCCGATTGGTATTTTGATAGAGATAAACATAAATATCAGGTTTACGTACTTCCTTATACATAAAACGAAAGACCTTGCGGTATAACTCAAATTCTTCTTTTTGCAAGGTGATTTGCGCAAAAATGAGCGATTTAAAAATATCATAATCGCCAATCATAAAGGCTTTAAATAGATCAAACTGAGACGTGTCGTCCATAAATTGCTGATAGCGATCAGCCAGAAAAGACATCTCTAATGGAAAAGCGTACCTGCTTTGATCTTCATAAAATTTGGGTAGAAAAGGATTGTCTGCAAAACGTTCTAAAACCAATTTTGCATTAAAATCTGTTGCCATCTTTTTAGCTAAACTGGATTTTCCTGCTCCAATATTTCCTTCAATGGCCAAAAATTGCAGTTGTGAATAGAGCTCAGCTCTTGATCGAAAGATTTTAAGAGTACTCTTTTTTAAGGGATGCGCATCTTTAGATTGTTGCAATAAATTGCGGGTATCTTTTTTGAACACCGGATGATAAAACTGTGGTGCAATATCTGCCAAGGGTTTTAAGACAAAACTTCGCTCTTGCAACCGTGGATGGGGAATGGTTAAGGATTCTTCATCAAGAACCAAGTCATTGTAATAAAGGAGGTCTAAATCCAAGGTACGGGATAGATATGTCCCGTCTGTGCTTCGGGTGCGCCCTGAAGCCGCCTCCAATGCTAACAGTGTTTGCAAGACTTCTTGCGGATTCTTTGTAGTTTCTACCAAAATGCAGGCATTTAAAAAGTCGTCCCCCTTAAAACCAACCGCCGCGTTCTCATACAGAGAAGAGACTTGAAGCACCTTTCCCAGGCGTTGATTAAGGCCAAAAATGCCTTCCTGTAAATGCAAGCGCCTGTTTCCTAAATTGCTCCCTAACGATAGATATACCTTATTGTACGTACCCATAAACCAATGGCAAAGTAACTAAAAGAAAGGTACAATACGTATCTTTGCCGCTTGTAAATAAAATAGTTCCTCTGTGAAATTTTTACGTAATCTTCTAGCGGCTATTCTGGGTAGTTTAATTGCCTTTGGTATCCTGTTTGCTATGTTTTTCATTTTTGTTGCCTTGGTAGGCAATGCTGGAGACGGGGTTGTGGTGAAAGAAAATTCCATTCTTAAGATCACCCTCAACGAACCCGTATACGACTACTATGGGACCGATGAGAATGATCCCTTTGCAGGGTTCTTTGATGAAGGGCAGGGATTAGATGAAATTTTGCATGCCATTCGCGTTGCAAAAACAGACAATCGCATTCAAGGTATTAGTATTAAAAATAATTTTCTGCTAACGGGTATAGCACAGACTCAGGAGTTAAGAAGAGCGTTGCAAGACTTCAAAGAATCAGGGAAGACTGTCTATGCCTTGTCTGACTATTATGCTCAAAAAGACTACTATCTAGCTAGTGTGGCAGATAAAGTATTTATGAATCCAGAAGGGATTGTAGATTTTAAAGGGCTGGCCTCAGAAGTACTCTATTACAAGGATCTTCAAGAAAAGTCAGGTATTAAGATGGAGGTCATTCGTCATGGAAAATACAAGAGTGCCGTAGAGCCTTTTTTGTCAGATACCATGAGCGAAGAAAATAGAACGCAGATTAAAGAGTTGCTAACTTCCGTCTGGAATGAAATGCTTACCGAAATTGCGACATCTAGAGGGCTATCTATTGCCGAATTAAACACTATAGCAGATACTTTAGGTGGTAGAACTCCTGAAATGGCGTTGGCTTCAGGCTTATTAGACGGCCTGCGCTATCAAGACGAATATCAACAAGATTGGGTAGAAGCTTTAGGGGTAGAGGATGAAGACGCTATCAATGTGATTTCCCTTAACGATTATATCACCGCATCAAAAAATAAAAAAGTACGTTCTGGTAAAGACAAAATAGCCATTGTGTATGCCCAAGGAGAAATATTATACGGAGAGGGCAATAGAGATGTTATTGGTCAAGGTACATTAATGCGAACCTTACGATCTGTGCGTGAAAATGATAATATAAAAGCGGTGGTATTACGCGTGAATTCCCCCGGAGGTAGCAGTCTTGTTTCAGATATCATCTGGAGAGAGGTGGTTTTGACCAAGAATGAAAAACCAGTAGTAGTTTCTTTTGGGAATGTGGCGGCTTCTGGAGGCTATTATTTAGCGGTAGGAGCAGATAAAATTTTTGCCGAACCCACTACCATTACAGGTTCTATTGGGGTATTTGGGACTATTCCTAACATACACGAACTCAGCAAAGAAATTGGTATAAATGCAGAACAGGTGGGGACCAATGCTAATTCTGTGGATTATTCCTTTTTTGAGCCGATGAGCGATGCGTTTAGAAAGCAATTGCAAGAAGGAGTGCAAATGACCTATGATACTTTTCTAGAACGAGTGGCAGAAGGACGTGATATGACAAAAGAAGAAGTAAATGAAGTGGCCCAGGGCAGAGTATGGAGTGGGGTAGATGCAGTGTCGCTTGGGTTGGTAGATGAACTAGGAAACCTTGAAGACGCCATTGATGAGGCAGCAAAAATGGCAGGGCTAGAAAGTCATGGCATTCGAAAATATCCAAGATACAAGTCTGATTTTGAGCGCTTAATGGAAGATTTTAGTGCAGCCAAACTGAAAATTGGAGAAGCAGCCATTAAAGAAGAAATTGGGGAAGAAGCCTTTACTACCTTAAAAGAGCTAAAACAATTCACTGAGCAAAAAGGAATTCAGGCAAGAATGCCTTTTAATTTGAACATCCAATAAGTCCATGACTGCTAAGGATCGCAAACTTGCCTTTCGCATATACCTCTATTTAGGGGCCTTATTCATCACTTCTTTAGTGGTTTCAAACCTAATATTTCAGAAGTTTTTCTATTGGAAACCTTTTGGTGATGTGACGGTCTTTGGTGCTCCGCTCTTTGAAATTTCTGTAGGTATTTTACCCTATCCCATCACTTTTCTTATTACTGATTTAATCTCCGAAGTCTTTGGTAAGAAGAAGGCAAACCAGGTAGTAACTGCGGGTATTTTTGCTTCTGTCTTTTCTATGGGTATCATTTTTGTAGCCAATTATGCACCTGCTATTCCGTCTTCACCCATAGGGGATGAGATCTTTACCCAAGTATTTGGACTTTCGCCACTTGGCGTTCTAGCCTCTATGCTTGCTTATCTATTTGCACAGTACATAGATATTTCAATCTATCACTTTTGGAAACGAATTACCAAAGGAAAACTTCTTTGGTTACGAAACAACTTTTCTACTTTTTCTTCACAGCTGGTTGATACGGTGACTGTGGTAGGCTTACTCTGTATTTTTGGGGTACTTCCTTGGGATAAATTCTATGGTTTAGTCATAAGTGGCTTTCTTTTTAAGATTTTTATAGCATTTCTCGACACCCCTTTGCTCTATCTTTTCGTATATCTATTGCGAAAACGATTTAACCTAAAGTTAGGAGCAGAAATATCCTTAGATTAATTCTACCTCTTTACTTTGTAAAAAATACCTACCATGAAGAAGAAAATCCTACGGATTTTAGCAATTTTTCTTGTGCTCTGCCTAGCCCTTATCATAGCAGTTCCTTTTTTCTTAGAAAGTAAAATTGCAGAAATTGTAAAGAATAAAGCGAACCAAAATATGGAGGCTACATTAGATTTTAAGGAAGCCAATCTAAGCCTCATTAAAAGTTTTCCAAATGCTTATTTAAATCTGCAAGGCATCTCTCTAATTAATAAAGCTCCTTTTGAGGGTGATACTCTGTTTGCTGCAACCGCCTTAGATTTAGAAATGTCTTTAAAAGAACTTTTTAAATCGGCTAATGAGGCCATAGAGATTAGAAAGGTTTTGGTAGAAGACGCACGACTTCACATTAAAGTAGACAGTCTAGAAAATGCTAATTATGATATTGCGATAGAAGCAACTACCAACGAAGAAGAAACCTCTACAAGTCCAGGATTTTTACTGTCTTTAAAGGAATATGGTTTAAGCAATGCCCAGTTTATCTATGACGATTTTTCTACTGGGATGCATGTAGAGATTCTAGAAATGAATCACACTGGCTCCGGGGATTTAGCCTTGACCAACTCTCAATTGCAAACCCATACAGATGCCCAAGTTTCTTTTGAAATGGACGGTACCCGATACCTCAATAAAAACAAGGTGGTGCTAGATGCTTTGTTAGGTATTGACCTTCAAGAAAATCGCTATTCGTTTTTAGAAAATTCGGCACTTATTAACCAGTTACCCGTAGTGTTTGAGGGGGAAGTACAACTTTTGGAAGATGCACAAAATGTGGCTATTTCGTTTAAAACGCCTTCATCCGATTTTAAAAACTTTTTAGCTGTAATACCCGAGGCATATGCGACGGATCTAGACCAAGTCACTACCACCGGCAACTTTGAAGTGACTGGAGATATTAATGGTGTGGTAAATGAAAATCTAATACCCAGCTTTACTATTGATATTCAATCTCAAAACGCCTCCTTTAAATACCCTGATTTACCTAAAACTGTGAGGAACGTTTTTATTGATGCACAAATAAAAAACGAAACAGGCGTTACGGAAGATACCTTCATTAACCTAGAACGATTAAGTTTTACTATTGATGAAGATCAGTTTAATAGTACCGCAAGAATTGAGCAGCTCCTTGGGAATACCAAAACCCAGATGCATGCAGATGGCAGGATCAATTTAGCTAAGCTTTCTAAAGCGTATCCATTACCGGCTGCTGAGGGTCTAACAGGTATATTAACTGCAGATATTACCACTGCCTTTGACAGCAATTCTATTAGCAATCACCAGTATCAAAATACCAAGACTAGTGGTAAGGCTAGTTTGGAAGGATTTCATTATCAAAGTGATGATTTTAAAAATCCAATCGACATAGAAAAGGCAGCTTTGACGTTTAGTAATACCACGGTGCGTCTTACAGATTTTAGCGGAAAGACAGGTCAAACCGATTTTAATGCGACTGGAACCTTGACCAATTTCTTGGGATATTTCTTTAATAAAGAGGAATTAGAAGGAACCTTCGACCTATCCTCCTACACTTTTGCCGTAAATGATTTTATGGTAGAAGAGACCGAGGAGAACATGGCCTCCACGAAAAATGAAGAAACTGGTAATACCAATACAACAAGAGTAAAGATTCCAGCTTTTTTAAATGCTACTGTAAATGCTTCTGCGAACAAAGTGCTTTACGACAATTTAACCCTGAACAATGTTAGTGGACAATTACTACTTAAAGATGAAACCGCAACCTTGAACAATGTACGCTCCGAAATTTTTGATGGAACGCTCGCCTTAAATGGCATTGTTTCTACTAAAGAGCCAGTAACTTCGTTTGACATGAATTTAGGGATTGATGGATTCAAAATTGCAGAGTCGTTCCAAGCATTAGATCTCTTTAAAGTACTAGCTCCTGTTGCACAAGCGTTTCAGGGTAAATTAAATTCAACTATAAAGCTTTCGGGAAATCTAAAAGAGGATATGACCCCCAATTTAAGCACCCTTTCTGGGGATTTAGTGGGGCAACTGTTTGCAGCGAAACTTGAAACCACCAATGCACCCGCCTTGGCCGCCTTAGATAATCAATTCGAATTTATTGATTTAGAAGCCCTTAATTTCCAGGACTTAAAAACGGTTCTTTCATTTAATAACGGACAGGTAGCAACCCAGCCGTTAAACCTTCAATATAAAGATATCGCTATTAAACTTCAAGGAACTCATACCCTAGACGCCGCATTGGCGTATACGGCTACCCTAGATGTTCCTGCTAAATATTTGGGCACGGAGGTGAATGCGTTAATTGCCAAATTAGAGGACCCAAGTTTAAAAGAACTAACCATACCGGTTACAGCGAATATTGGCGGAACTTACACGAGCCCTAAAGTAAGTACGGATCTTACTTCTGGAGTAACACAATTAACCCAGCAACTAGTAGAAATACAAAAACAGAAATTAGTTAATCAGGGAAAGGATACCGCAAAAGATTTAATTGGAGGACTTCTAGGAGGTAAAGAAGAAGATTCTACCAATACTGCAGGAGATAAGGTATCCAACACCCTAGGAAACCTATTAGGTAAAAAGAAAGATAGCACTGCCACAGATTCTGTGAATAGTTCAGATCCCGTTAAGGAAGCCGCGTCCAATATTTTAGGAGGCTTGCTAAAAAAGAAAAAGAAAGATACTGTTAATTAATGTCGATGCCTACATAGTAGCCTTCGTGCCCTCGGATATTAAACACAGTTTGATCTTCAAAAATGAGATATTGTCCTTTAATTCCCTTGAGTACCCCTTCATAAGACGGTGTTTTTTCAAGATTAAGACTCTTGACCTTTTCAGGATACTGCAATACCGGAAATTCTAAATGGGTTTCTTTGTTCGATGGAATAAAATACTCTAAAACTTCTTCGGGAATGTAAGCTTTTAGCTTGCTGCGCCATTCTGTAAGATCTACATCTTCAATATCGTTTTTAAGCATTTTTTGCCAGCTCGTTTTATCGCTTACATGGGCTTTTAACGCTACTTCGGTGATGCCCGCTAAATACCGATTTGGAACTTCAACTATTTCAATAGCTTCATGTGCTCCTTGGTCAATCCATCTTGTTGGAACTTGTGCTTTGCGTGTTACTCCAACCTTTACATTGCTGCTATTTGCCAAATATACAATATGAGGCTGCAATTGCACCTTTTTTTCATACTCCAAATCCCTATCCTCAATATTCAAATGCGCCTTACTTAATTCGGGACGCATAATCCATTCACCTGCTTCTGCGGCTTCAAAAAAATACGATCTGCAAAATCCTTGTCGGTAGATGGGCTCATTTTTGCCAGTCCCTAGACATTGGTACTTGATGAACTTAATTTTAAGCGTTCGATTTAAAGCCTGATTAAGATTAAGAAAATCATTTTCTAGCATTAAAAAATATTGAATGGGTGCGCCCATTTCTGTACGCATTTTGCGTAAAACTCCCTCGTAGAGCATGGTTGATGGCTTTTTTGAAGTAATTTGAAATAAAACCTATTTTAGCGTAACGCCAAAGTAACTAGCTAAAGATACCTAAAATGCCCATACCGTTATTTAATTCCATAGCTTCTTGGTTGCTAAAAAAGCGGTACCATCAAATAGAATTGTTCGTAAAATATCCTATTGATGTGCAGCAAGAGGTGCTACGGCAGTTACTCACTTACGCCAAGGAAACCGAAGTGGGAAAAATGCACCATTTTCATTCCATTCATACCTACGAGGATTTTGCAGAAAGGGTTCCTATTATGAGTTATGAAGGAATCGCGCCAATGATAGAACGCACTAGGCGCGGGGAACAAAATTTATTTTGGCCCACTTCTATTAAATGGTTTGCTAAAAGTAGCGGCACTACCAATGCCAAAAGCAAATTTATACCGGTAAGCTCCGAGGCACTAGAAGATTGTCATTATAAATCGGGGAAAGATCTTTTATGCTTGTATTTAAATAACAATGAAAATTCTCAGTTGTTTAATGGCAAAAGCCTGCGTTTGGGAGGGAGCAAAGAACTATATGAAGACAATGGAAGTTTCTTTGGAGATCTATCTGCAATTTTAATAGATAACATGCCGCTATGGGCGGAATATAGTAGCACACCAAGCAACAAGGTTTCGCTCATGAGTGAGTGGGAATTAAAGTTGAATGCAATTATTGAGGAAAGTATCAAGGAAAATGTAACCAGTTTAGCAGGCGTGCCCTCTTGGATGTTAGTTCTTTTAAATAATGTTTTGGAAAAAACCGGTAAGAATCATCTTTTCGAGGTTTGGGAAAATTTAGAAGTCTATTTTCATGGAGGAGTGAGTTTCGCGCCATACAGAGATCAATATAAAAAGCTATTGCCGCGCAAACGGTTTAACTATTATGAAACGTATAATGCTTCGGAAGGGTTCTTTGGAATTCAAGACCAAAACAACTCTGAAGACTTGTTACTCATGCTAGACTATGGCATTTTTTACGAATTCATTCCTATGAACTCGTATGATGTAGAACAACCAAAAGCTATACCGCTATGGGAAGTAAAGCTTGGGGTCAATTATGCCATAGTAATTACTACAAACGCCGGTCTCTGGCGCTATAAAATAGGAGACACCGTGCGTTTTACCTCCATTGATCCTTTTCGTATTCGTATCACAGGCAGAACCAAACACCATATTAATGCCTTTGGTGAGGAATTAATTATTGAGAATGCAGAAGAGGCCCTAGAACAAGTGTGTAAAAAGACAGGGTCTCAAATTAAAGATTATACGGCTGCGCCCATTTTTATGCATGGGAATGAAAAAGGATCCCATGAGTGGATGATTGAATTTAGAAAAGCGCCGGAAAATCTTAACTACTTCACAGAGTTAATGGATAATGCACTAAAATCTTTGAATTCTGATTATGAAGCAAAGCGCTACAACAACATCACGCTAAGAATGCCCCGTGTACATATTGCTAGAGAAGACCTTTTCTATGACTGGTTAAAGTCTAAAAACAAATTAGGGGGCCAGCATAAAATCCCAAGATTGTCTAATTCCAGGGAATATCTTGAAGAATTAATGGAATTAAATAGGCAGGCTGTACACTAATTCTCTCCATCTACACAACTGTTAGACTTTTTTACGAAAACGTTTTCGTAATTTTAGGCTGTTAATCGGATAAAACGATATGCAGAACCAATATTTTGGGGAATCTTTCGTTAAGTACTCACCTTTAATTCACCAAAACTTGCAATTACCATAAATTATGGCAGAAAAATTACTCGTCTTATCAGACATGTGGGGCATTAAAAAAGGCCTTTGGATAACCT
>CAZRPJ010000066.1:0-12859 GCA_964601965.1 uncultured Croceivirga sp. | reverse complement strand
GAGTTTATATACTTAAATTTTAGGGCATTATACAAAACATTTATATATTTGCAAGCCTAAAAAAAACCAATTTATTTTTACGAAATGACGAAAGCAGATATTGTATCTAAAATCTCTGAAAAACTGGGGATAGAAAAAGGAGACGTACAAGCAACGGTTGAATCCTTCATGGAAGAAGTGAAGAACTCCTTAGAGAATGGTGATAATGTGTATTTGAGAGGTTTTGGAAGTTTCATTATCAAGACGAGAGCAGAAAAAACAGGAAGAAACATTTCCAAAAATACCACCATTAAAATTCCAGCACACAATATTCCAGCCTTTAAGCCTGCAAAAGTATTTGTGGAAGGGGTAAAGAGTAATGTTCAGGTAAAATAATCCACTAACAATAAAGTAGCACTATATGCCTAGCGGTAAGAAAAGAAAAAGACATAAGGTGGCCACTCACAAGCGTAAGAAACGCAGAAGAGCCAACCGACACAAGAAAAAGTAGTCGCAACCCGACTACTTTTTTGTTTTACGTTCTTTGACATAACTGAACATATTTCCAAACAATTCTACATGTGTTGGAAATACTACATTGTATAAATCTTGTTGTACCTATAAGTACAACTTTAAAATTGACATAAGGTGAACAGAGAATTAATTGTACGTTCTAGTTCAGACGCTGTCGATTTTGCCTTATTAAAAGATGGAAAATTAATAGAACTTCATAAAGAAGAGGATGACAATGGTTTTTCTGTTGGGGATATATTCCTAGCGAAAATTAGAAAGCCAGTGACTGGTCTTAACGCGGCCTTTGTTGATGTAGGTTATGAAAAAGATGCTTTCCTGCATTATCATGACCTTGGGCCACAGCTATCTACCCTTCTTAAATTTGTTAAGCTAGCACGCACAGGGAAATTAAAAGATTTCTCTTTAAAGAATTTTCCGTTTGAAAAAGATATTGATAAGAATGGCAGTATTAACGAAGTTATTAAAGCCAATCAATCCATTTTGGTGCAAATTGTAAAAGAACCTATTTCTACCAAAGGGCCAAGAATTAGCTCAGAGCTCTCTATAGCCGGGCGTTACTTGGTAATGGTTCCTTTTTCTGATCGCGTTTCTGTATCGCAAAAAATAGGAAGCAGAGAAGAAAAGGATAGGCTTAAAAGACTAGTAACTAGTATTAAGCCCAAAGGATTTGGCGTTATCATTCGCACCGTAGCAGAAGGCAAAAAAGTAGCAGAACTAGACAAAGACCTCCAAAACCTACACCAAAAATGGATTCATATGTGTAAGTCCTTATATAAGGCATCACATCCATCTAAAGTTTTGATTGAAATGAACAGGGCGTCGTCTATTTTACGAGACGTTTTTAATGATTCCTTTACAGGAATTCACGTAGAAGACGAAGCACTTCACGACAATATTAAAGATTACCTCCTTGAAATTGCTCCTGACAAAGCTTCCATTGTCAAGCAATACAAAGGATCCGCACCAATTTTTGAAAAATTTGGCATTGAGCGCCAGATTAAAACTTCTTTTGGTAAAACAGCCTCCATGAGCAAAGGTGCTTATTTGGTTATAGAACATACCGAAGCACTGCATGTGATTGATGTAAACAGCGGAAATCGCTCTAATAAGGCAAAAAATCAAGAAGATACTGCCTTAGAGGTGAATCTTTTGGCAGCGACAGAAATTGCGCGCCAATTACGCCTTCGAGATATGGGAGGGATTATTGTGGTAGACTTCATAGACATGACACGTGGTGATCATAGAAGAAAACTTTTCGATCACTTGCGGGACGAGATGAAAGACGATCGTGCCAAACATAAAATTTTGCCACCGAGCAAGTTTGGCCTGGTCCAAATAACCCGTCAGCGTGTGCGTCCAGAAATGAATATCAAAACCAGTGAAGAAAATCCTAATGGTAGCGGGCAAGAAGTAGAAGCCCCTATTGTACTCATTGATAAGATAAATGTAGACCTAGAACGTATCCTAAAAGGTAAGAATGCAGGAAACGGAATTGAATTAAACATTCATCCCTTTATCGCTGCTTATTTAACCAAAGGATTTCCATCCATACGAGCTAAATGGTATTTAGATCATAAGAAATGGGTGAAAATACAACCTAGAGATGCTTATACTTACTTAGAGTATCGATTTAAGGATAAAGATGGTAAGGTTTTAAAATAAGTGAAAAGCGACTTCGGCAACGGGGTCGCTTTTTTTTATATCTTGTTTTTAATTCTAAAAATTGCGTTTTATGAAAGAATACAAGGTGCATACATTTATCTATTACTCCAAGGTAACCCTTGATTCCAAACACATCGTTAAGTCTTCTAACAAGGAAATTCAAGATAAATTAGATGAAATGTCTAAAGAAGGTTGGCATTTAACCTCTACTGATGCTACCAATTTTGGTGCGGCCGTGTACATCTACCTCTATTTTGAAAGACCCGTATCATGAATTGCAAAAATTGTGGCCATCTCCTGAACGATGCAGAGTTTTACTGTGAACATTGTGGCGGTAAAATAGTTCGCCAGCGTATTACTTTAAAAACTTTAATCGTAGAAGCAGCCACAAACGTCTTTGGTTGGGACAATAAATACTTCGTTACCGTTAAAAGTCTTTTTGCGAAACCAGGTAATGTATTGCGAGAATATATTGACGGTACACGCAAAAAGTATATGCATCCTTTGAGTTTTCTACTGATTGGGCTTACCATTGGCATTTTTGTATTCAATATTTTCACTGAACAGTATATATCCATCACCACCCAAGCAAATGAATCCCAAATACAATGGATGGCAGAGACCTTTGGTGGAATTTATGAAGACCCCGCATTTCAAGAAAAGAGTCGAGCAGACGCTAAGAAATCGCAAAAATTCGTCTTAGATTACCTCAATATCCTAACCATTATTAACCTACCCCTCTATGCCTTAATCTCATGGATTGTCTTTAGAAAACCGTACAATTTTGGAGAACACCTGGTTGTAAATTCTTATTTACAAGGCATTGGTTTTTTGTTTTCTACCGTCTTTTTTTGCTTGGCGATTGCTGTGCATCCATCTTTATTCTTTTTATCGTTGGTCAGCACTTTTTTCATGTATTGCTACGCATACAAACAGCTCTATCAATTGGGATGGGATGGCCTCCTATTAAAGGTCTTAATTTTTATAGCCGTCATGATTGGTCTCACCGTAATTTTAGGAATACTCTTTTTTGTGATTGGATTCCTCGGGGTTAAATTTGGGTTTATGGATGTGAGTGATTTTGTACCAACAAAAGCATAGAGTTAAATCGTCTTAAATGACCGTTGCCGAAGCAAAAAAGAAAATAGAATATTACTGCGCGTACCAAGAGCGTTGCCATAAAGAAGTAGAAGAAAAATTAACGTCTTATGGGATGTATCCCCAGGCAATTGAGCATATTATTGGACACCTTTTAAAAGAAAATTACCTGAATGAAGAGCGCTTTGCTAGGAGTTTTGCTCGTGGAAAATTTAGAACAAAAGGATGGGGAAAAAATAGAATAATACGCGAATTAAAATTTAGAAATATTTCAAGGTTTAATATTACAGCTTCCCTTAAAGAAATCCCTGATGAGGACTACGAACAAGCATTAGATGCACTTGCGAATAAGCGCGCTCAAGAGTTAAAGGAGAAAAATCCTTTAAAAAAGAAAAAGAAATTAGCAGATTATCTTTTATACCGAGGCTGGGAAAGTCATTTGGTGTATTCTAAAGTCAACGAACTCATTTAACTCGCTTTCCCAAGTAAATCATTAGTTCTTCTTACGGCTTCTTCGTTCTTCCAATCTATCCATTCCTGCCCTCTTCGTCTTCGCATTAAATTGTCATAATGACGCATAAAAAAGATGTTGTAAACCGCTTTTGCAAAGTTTTTTGGCTTTCGTGCAATAGCACGCAAACTCATAGAAAACCCGGGAGTTAAATACTTCATATGATGCCAGTAACCTTCAGGTATATAAAGCACATTTCCGTGCTCTAATTGTGCAATATGACCTTTTGCATTCTTAAGGGCAGGCCATTGTTCCAGGTCGGGATTGGCAAAATCAATATCTTCTCTAGTAATTAAAGAATGGGGAATTTTATACAAGTGCTTACTTTCTTCTTGTGAAAACAAGATGCACTGCTTTTTACCTTCAAAATGAAAATGAAAGATGTTCGCCAGATCAATGTCATAATGCATAAAAGTGTGCGAATCACTGCCCCCAAAAAAAAGCATTGGCAACCCTTTCATTAACCGAATTCCAAAATCAGGAAATTTGTAATCTTTTTGAAGTATGGGCACTTCCTTTAATACATTCCAAAGAAAAATACGATACTTGGTAGGTTTGGACTGCAGAAGATCAATGTAATCTGCCATCTTCATTTTTGCATGGGGCTCATTAAAGCCTTCGTCATGTTTTACCGGACGGTCATCATAAAGAGGCACTTCTTTTTCACCTGCAACCTGCTTTATGTAATTTAAATTCCACTTCTTATAAGCGGGCCAATCTTCAATAAAGTTTTCGATTACTACAGGCTTTTGCGGTTTAAAATAATCCCGCAAAAAAGCGTCCCTACTTAGGGTTTTTACTCTAGGTATTTGTGTTAGGTTAAGCTCCAAAATGATGCATTTTGAAACGTCTAAATTAGTAAAAAGGAATTTGTTGAGGAAAATTACTACTTACCTGCAGCCATTTTCGCCTTTTCCTTTGCTAGCTCATTACGTTCAATGGTGTGTGAGGGTCTTGTCCATTTCGGTTTTTCTCCCATCGCCGTAAGTTTGGAATCCTCTGCTTCTACAGTTATTGGTTGTTCGTGCTTTTCAAATGCTTTTTGAGGCTGTAGTCCCAATTTTTTAAAGAGCTCCATGTCCTCATTCACATCAGGATTTGGCGTAGTCAATAATTTATCACCTGCAAAAATGGAATTGGCCCCAGCAAAGAAACACATTGCTTGCCCTTCCCTGCTCATTTCTGTTCGTCCAGCAGAAAGTCTTACTTGCGTTTTTGGCATTACAATTCTTGTGGTGGCTACCATACGAATCATCTCCCATATCTCTACGGGCTTTTCCTCTTCCATAGGAGTTCCTTCCACAGCAACTAGTGCATTGATAGGGACAGATTCTGGTTGTGGATTTAAAGTTGCTAGGGAAACTAACATTCCGGCTCTGTCTGCAACTGATTCTCCCATGCCAATAATCCCTCCACTACAAACTGTAACGTTTGTTTTTCTAACATTTTCAATGGTCTCTAACCTATCTTCATACCCTCTTGTAGAGATGACTTCTTTATAATATTCTTCGGAGGTGTCTAAATTATGATTGTAGGCATAGAGTCCAGCTTCTGCAAGGCGTTTGGCTTGATTTTCTGTAACCATCCCAAGGGTACAGCATACTTCCATATCTAACTTGTTGATGGTCCTTACCATTTCTAATACCTGATCGAACTCTGGCCCATCTTTTACATTTCTCCATGCAGCACCCATGCAAACCCTAGAACTACCGGAAGCTTTTGCGCGAAGTGCCTGTGCTTTTACTTGTTGGACAGACATAAGATCATTGCCCTCAATATCTGTATGGTACCTGGCGGCCTGTGGGCAATAGCCACAATCTTCGGGACAGCCCCCAGTCTTAATAGATAATAGAGTAGATACTTGCACCGTATTAGGATCATGATAGTGCCTATGAACGCTGGCTGCTTCGTACAGCAATTCCATAAGTGGCTTATTGTAAATAGCGAGTATTTCTTCCTTGGTCCAGTTGTGTCTTGTTTCAATCATGAGTCAAAAATAGGAAAAACCTGTTGGAGTATATCATGACAAATGACATACAAAAGTTAGGATTTACTTACTACGATAGACACTGCATTGCCTCCGAACCCTACAGCATTTACCAAAACGTTTTTTATTTCTTTGATTGGTGTTGTATTTTCTATGTATGGAACAGAAAACACCTTGTTTTCCTGCAACATTAGCAAGGCCATTTCTAAGCTTAACATTCCTGAGGCACCGAAAGTATGGCCCACTTTCCATTTATTGGTTGTTAGAAATGGGAGCTCATTGCCAAAGGTCTTTTTTATGGCCTTGTATTCTGAGGCATCTCCTTTCACGGTACCTGGTGCATGCATAACAACAGCATCGATCTTTTCTGGGGTTAACGTACCCAACGCCATCTTCATGGAATCTTGAAAACACTGTGCATCCGAAGATAAAGAAACACTATGCTCTAAAGGTTCCGTGGCATAACCAATACCTACAATTCTTGCTAGTGCGTTCGTTTTTTCTCCAAGTTCCAAAGCAGCCGTTGCTGCACCATCTCCCAATACCATACTATTCCTTTTCTTGGAAAGATCTAGCGCTCTGCAAGGATAGGCCTCGGCAGACTTTGAATATATTTTTAAAGCCTGCATTTGTGCAATTGTAAAAGGCGTCAAGGCCGCTTCACTCCCACCTACTAAGAATTTTGTACTCATCCCGCTTTGAAGCCAGGCAATGGCATTTAATAAGCTGTGCAAGGCCGTGCTACAGGTAATAGAATGTGAAATAACCGGTCCTTTACTTTTTAGATCATGAGCCACCCATGACGAAATATTGCCCAAGGTTGTGGTGGGAGAAGTCAAGGTATCAGAAGAACCTTTTTCTGTAAACCGTTGGTGATACTTCTCGAACAATTGCGTTGCCCCGCGAGACGAACCTATGTTTACACCAAAAATATCCTTCGCAGACCAATTTGCTTGTGCCACAGTTTTTCTAGCAACATACATTGAATACAAAACTGTAGGATCCAAATTTTTATAGTTCGAGTCTTGAAGACCTATTTCTTCAATTTCATTTTGTAGCAACTTTGGTAAGGAACCCACCCAAACGTTGTCTGTACCAATGGCCATTTTCGACAGATAATGATCCGTTTTGGCGTAGGCATCCAAAATCACCCTGGGTTCTGATCCTAGGGCTGAAATAGAAGAAAATGCAGTGATGCTAATAGGTTGTTTTAATACACTCATAAGACTTCTAACACATTTTCAATGGCATCATAAATCTGTTGAAGCTGAGAATCTTCTATGATAAAAGGTGGTAGTACATAAACGGTATTCCCCAAGGGCCTTAAGTTCACGCCTCTTTCCATAAAAAACTGGTACAAATAATCGCGAAAATTACCATACCTATCTACTTGTACATTTAAATCTAGTGCGAGCACAACTCCCAAAGTTCTTACCTCTGCCACCTTAGTATGACCGCTAATTCGCTCCATAAAAGCGCGATGCTTACTTGCTATTTGTTGACTCCTTTGCTGAATTTCATCTGAACACAATAATTCTATACCTGCAATAGCTGCCGCACAACCCAATGGATGCGCACTAAACGTATGCGCATGAAAAAAACCCTTTGTAACATCATCACTTAAAAAGCCATCAAAAATTTCTTGTGAACAACTGGTAATACTCATTGGAAACATCCCTGCAGTCAAGGCTTTGCCTAAACACATGATGTCAGGCAGGTTCGTTAAATAGTCTGAAGCGAAGTTTTTGCCTGTTTTTCCAAAACCAGTCATTATTTCATCTGCAATACAAAGCACCTGGTGTTCTTTGCATTTTTTGATGATGGCATCCAATCCTTTAGCAGAATGAAATTTCATCCCCGCTGCTCCTTGAATGATGGGCTCAAAAACAAAGGCAGCGCAAGAATTCGTAGTTAAAAGTTGATCTAGCTGATTTAGAATTATTGAGATAGTATCTTCCTTTGGAACTGGCAAACGGACAACTTTCAATAAAAAATCTTCGAAAGGACCGTTGTAGGAAGAAAGCCCAGAAGCGCTCATAGCCCCAAAGGTATCACCATGAAATCCATCCTCAAAAGCAATTAACGTATCTCGTTTATCTCCCTTATTATGATAGAATTGTAGGGCCATTTTTATGGCCGCTTCAATTGCCGTAGACCCATTATCATTAAAAAAAACCTTGGATTGATTTTCGGGTAAAATATCCATTAAGCGTTCAGACAATTCAATCGCCGGCGGATGGGTAAAACCACTAAACATAGTAAAATCTAGCGTTTGCATTTGCTGGTTTACCGCGGTAATGATCTTCTTATGACCGTGACCATACATGCAGGTATACCATGAAGCGATGCCATCTATGTAAGCCTTCCCTTCTTCATCATAAAGCAAGGCCCCTTCTGCCTTAACAATCCCAACCGGTGGGGCAGCCGTCTTATGTTGGGTTAGTGGATGCCAAAGGTGTTTTTTATCTCTTCCTACTAAATTCAAGCTACATTGTTTAAAAGCACAAAAATAGGAGGAAACCTTTAGATTTTAGGCATTCAATACCACTTTGGGAACAAAGGTTTTATTTGTCCGCTCTGCGCAATTAGCTTGTCTAAAACTAGAAAACACAATGCCTTTTCAAGTGTAGAATTTTTAAACTTCTTAATGTAAGCGTTCGCATTGTCTCTAATTTCTAGCGCTTCTTTTTCGTGTGCTAAGTAATATCTTAAACGCTCTTCTAAATCACTGAAGTCCTTTTTTATAGCGATATAATGAATGTTAGGCTTTAAAGTGCCCTCCATAAACCAGGTTTCAAAAGAAGGTTCTGGCATAACCGCAATAGAGTTAGAACTCATAACCCATTTAAGATTGCTAGCAACATCATTCCCTTCTTGACACCAAACAAACTTATATTGCAAATGATCATTAATGGTGATCTTTTTTTTAAGCCATTCATCATGTTGGGTACCCGAGTTAATTTGACCTAAATCGCACAGCGGATGATTAAAATATTGACGTAAAAATTCGCGCCTGTGTTCTTGTTTTACGCTAGCTCTACCAATAAGCAAGTTTTTCTTTTTTTGGTAAGCCACCCGATCATTTACAAAGGTGAAATGCCGAATCCTATTAAATTTAAAAAGAAGGGCATTCTCGTTGTTTTCTAGTATGGGTCTGCTTTTAACGAGTGTAGGAATGTCTGGCACTTCTCTAACATCGCCAAATTGGTACTTTAATTGAACCTCATTAGGGAAATATCTGGCGAATTCCAATAAATCAAAATAATAGGCAGAATTCTTTTTAGGAAGTTCAAAATCTCCCACTTTAGGAACTGTGCCGTCATAGCTAAAAGACTCGTTATTCTTAGAATAGTATTGTAACCGCTCTTCAATTAATTCCTGATCCAAAGAATCAATTATCCGAAGCCATTTTTCGCGTGAGCCCTTATCTCCAAGCTTCCGCAGACCTTCAAGAAGTGTTCCCTTTAGATAATAAAAGAATTTTATGTTTTTATGTGAAATAGGATTTCTTATCATCCGCTAATAAATTCCTCCAGGTCTTGCTTAAATAAAGTTGCATAATGCCTTATCCTAGCAGCATTAAAAGACCTTTCTTCTTCTATTCTCCCAAGAAAAGGAATCCCGGTTTTCTTTAAGATGATGTCTTCCGTTGTAGGATGTTTGTCTCCACTAAAGAGAATCCCCACTTGTAATCCCTTATCTAAAAGCGCATTAATTGTTAGCAACGAATGGTTTATACTACCAAGGTAATGCCTAGATACTACCACTACTTTATACTCTGGTTTAATAAGATCTAATATGGTATCAGAATCGTTCAAGGGCACCAAGAGTCCCCCAGCACCTTCAATAACTAAACGATTGTCTGTCTTAGGAGCAGTAATCTCTTTTAAAGAAATAGTAATCCCGTCTATTTCTGCCGCGGCATGAGGGCTCATGGGAGTGTTTAAGGCGTAGCTATTGGGGTGTATTACCGTTTTTGTATTGCTAATCCAATCTTTCACCTTATGACTATCTGAGTTGTCGAGGTCTCCTGCCTGAACAGGTTTCCAATAATCTGCTTCCAATGCTTCAGTAATAATCGCTGAGGCTACCGTTTTACCAACTTCAGTTGAAATACCAGTAACAAATAATTTCATTTTAGACTTTTTGTTAGAAAATTACAATTATCGCATCGATACTTTTTTGGTTCAAAGAAGGGAAACAATTTAAACAAGATATTGTTTCTTAAATAAACAACTTCCATCTGTTTCCTTCCACAAATTTTACAAGAAACCAAAGTGCCAGACTCATCGGTGATATACGTTTTTATTTGTTTATAGATGGAAACTGCTTTCTCCTTATCGGAGGCGTAGACTTGTAGTTTTACCCCTCCTATTGCATCACTAATAAGGGGATCTGTGTTTATTGTGTTTTCATCTCTAAGAAATACAGGAATTCCTTCCGACTCTAATTTCCCTTTTAGGATTTGTATATCAGCAGGGTAAGTGGAGGTGGTGACCGTGTAAAATTCAGTTTTCATCCAATATTACTTTTTTGGTTGTTGCCAATACCTTCTTTATTTCTGTTGCTGTATTAAACGCATGTAAGCAAAAACGGAGCCTTTCTTTTCCTTCTGGCACCGTGGGACTTAATATTGGCCGCACATCAAAACCTTGTCTTACTAAAGATGATGCAACGCTTTTAACCTTTGTATTTCCGCTAATCTGGCATACCTGAATAGCCGAATCACTAGCGATGAAATAAGGATCCAATCCCAATTCACAGAGCTGTTCTTTAAATACAGTTATATTCTTTTGCAACTGCTTCATTTTTTGTGCCCCCTGCTCTTCCTTTAGATATTGATAAGCCGCAATGATTGTTGCTAATGCGTAGGGTGGTAGTGCGGTAGTATATATAAAACTTCTGGCAAAATTGATGAGATAATTACGAAGGTCCGTACTGCCAAGGATAACAGCGCCATGACAACCCATTGCTTTTCCAAATGTGATGATTCTAGCAAACACCTTTGCTGTTAACCCTAGTTCTTGCATTAAACCGTACCCAAACACACCCATTGCGTGGGCTTCGTCTACAATTAATTGACTGTCATATTTCTTAGATAGTATTGCCAGTTTATTTAACTCTGGACTATCACCATCCATTGAAAAGACAGATTCTGTAATAATAAATAGTTCTTTAGGATTCGTTTTCTCCTTGGCTTCTTTTATAATTCTTTCAAGATCATTTAAATCGTTATGCTTAAATTTTACTGCCCTCGCGTTACTTAAGCGAATCCCGTCCCGTATACTTGCATGGCATAGCTCATCAAAAATGACAAGATCGCCTCGTTGCGCCACGGCAGAAATCAAACCTAGATTTGCATCGTAGCCCGAATTAAATATTAGAGCTGCCTCTGCTTCATGAATCTTAGAAATTAAAGCTTCTGCACTTTCATACAACTCATGATTCCCCGAAAGTAAACGGGAACCAGTAGCACCATGATTTTGGTTTGAATTTGTAAGTAGCGTATCAATGGCTTCGCGTAATTCTAGTTGTCTTGCAAACCCTAAATAATCATTTGAAGAAAAATCGGTTAATCCCGTGGAAATTTTTAACCGCCTGAAGGCATCTGCTTGGTGGCGATTCTCAAGTTCTGCCTTTAATTTTTTTGGGAATTGAACCATGTTTCAAAAGTACTATTATCTTTAAAACAATGATTACTTATAGGCAAGCACAAACCTTAGAAGATCTGCAAGAAATTCTGCTTTTACAACAGAAGAATTTGCCTAAGAATCTGAGCAAGGATGAATGTGAGCGAGAAGGATTTGTTACTATAGAACATTCCTTGCAGCTTTTAACAGCGATGCAAGAAGCGCATCCGCATACCATAGCAGAAGATGATGGCAAATTAATTGGGTATGCCTTGTCTATGCACCCAACTTTTGGACATTCTATTCCGTTACTTAAACCCATGTTTATAAAAATTGAGGCGCAAAAAAAGCATGGTGTTCATTATTTAGTAATGGGGCAAATTTGTATTGCGCAAACTCACCGCCGTAAGGGAGTCTTTAGGGGGCTGTACAGCGCTATGAAGACCTTTTTGACTCCAGAATGTAGTACCATCATTACCGAAGTAGATATCAAGAACCACCGTTCTATGGCAGCTCATAAAGCCGTAGGCTTCGAAGAATTCTGTAGATATAGAGCAGACGGAAGAACCTGGTCTCTAATTGAACTCAACAAAAAAACCACTCCCTAGAAAGGCAGTGGTTTATCTATTCTGTAGAAATAATATACTAGTCTGCTAGTACTATTACTTTATTATCTTTCATTTCAACCGTACCACTTGAAATGGTTAATACGGTTTCCCCATTTGAACCTTTAGAAAACTTCTCCTGGAACTCCTCTTCGATTTCTACATTCCCTTGAACTTTAACTTGTCCAGGTTGTAAAAGAGAAACAATTGGTGCGTGATCTGAAAGCATTTGAAACTCTCCATTTACGCCTGGAACCGTAACTGAAGTTACTTCTCCTGCGAACAAGGTGGCTTCTGGTGATACAATTTCTAAATACATAGTATTATGCTTCTGCTAACATTTTCTCTCCTGCTTCAATAGCATCTTCAATGGTTCCTTTAAGGTTAAAGGCAGATTCTGGCAGGTGATCTAATTCTCCATCCATAATCATGTTAAATCCTTTAATGGTATCCTTGATATCTACAAGTACCCCAGGAATCCCTGTAAATTGCTCAGCAACATGGAAAGGTTGTGAAAGGAAACGTTGTACACGTCTTGCACGAGCTACCGCTAGTTTATCTTCCTCCGATAATTCTTCCATACCAAGGATCGCGATAATATCTTGTAACTCTTTGTATCGTTGCAATAACTCTTTTACTCTTTGTGCACAACCATAGTGCTCTTTTCCAAGAATTTCTGGTGTTAAAATTCTCGAAGTAGAATCTAGCGGATCTACCGCTGGATAAATACCAAGCTCTGCAATTTTTCTTGATAATACGGTGGTTGCATCAAGGTGGGCAAAGGTTGTTGCTGGAGCGGGATCCGTTAAGTCATCCGCAGGTACGTATACTGCTTGTACAGAGGTAATAGATC
>CAZRPJ010000065.1:0-12906 GCA_964601965.1 uncultured Croceivirga sp. | reverse complement strand
CCAAAAGCAGCCCAAAGGAACCACATATAGCTCCAACCATTCACATAATAATTTAGGGCGGCTAAACCACTAATTACTATAGCGTATGAGGTTAGGTTGCGGTAGAACTTTTTAAGCTCTTCTACCCGTTCTTTTGCTCGTAAGTATTTTGATTCCTTGTTTCTATCTTCCATGATACTGTTAATAAGAAGGATGCCTAAAAGCGGTCTTCATCCATAAATTGTTTTATTTTTCTTTCTTCCCAATCGCGTCCCATAAAGCCATTTAGGCCAAAGACTCGAAATGCGCGGATTACCAAACTAAGTCCAACCCCGAACACCACCCATAAGAACCAGGGATAATACCAGGCGTTCATGTAGTAATTGATAGCTGCCACGATTATAATGGCTACCACACCCCTAAAGCCACGGGAGTAGAATTCTTTCAATTCTGCCACCCGCTCACTTGCTCTAAGGTATTTAGATTGATCTAGGTTTTGTCTGTTGGTTTCCATGGTATGGTTGTGTTATAAAGTTACTTAAAATGAATCGCTGTTCATATATTCTTTTATCTTACGCTCTTCCCAATCTTTCCCTAGGAAAGGTAAGTATCCAAAAGCACTAAATCCATGTGCTAAAACTCCAAGACCCCATCCTACTGCTGGGAAAATAACCCAAGGAAAACTGGTGGTAAAGTAGTTCAATAACGCCAAAAGTGTAATGACAATAACATAGGCTGTTAAATTGCCGTAGAAGCCTTTAATGCATTCTACTTTTTCTTTTGCTCTTCTGTAACGGTAGTCGTTTGTAATTTCCATTGTATGTAGTTTTTAGTATTTGATTAATGAACACTTCAAATATCTTATAGAAGCAAGGCATACTAAAAAAGGGATCACCGAACTGTAATTTTTTTAGGATGGATTGTAGAAATTAGCACAAAAGGTCTAAGCAAGAATGTACTCCTAGCACGTATTCAATGGCTATCTGCAGCAAAAAAAGAAAGTTGGTTGTTACGCTTTTTTGTCAGACTTTAGGGTATTCCATACAACACCAACGTACCATGAACACTAAAAATATGCACCTAAAAGATCAGGTCATTATAGTTACTGGGGCCAGTAAAGGAATTGGCGCTGGAATTGCGAAAGAAATTGCTGAACAGGGAGCCACTGTTATTTTGTGTGCTAGAAACCTAGAAAAACTTGATGAAGTTGTTCTCGAGATAAAAAAATCTGGAGCAACCGCCCAAGCATTACAACTAGATCTTACTTCCGTTGCTGGAATTACGAAGGCCTTTCAGTCTATCTATGATGACTTCGGACGAATAGACGTTTTGATTAATAATGCTGGCTTGGGTAACAATCATTCGGCCATAGAAGTCACAGAAGACGATTGGGATCAAATGATGGATGTTAATCTAAAAGGATTGTTCTTTTGCGCACAGCAGGCAGGAAAATACATGTTGAAAAAAGGGTATGGACGTATTATAAATATGAGTTCGCAGGCAAGCCTTGTTGCTATTAAAGACCATGCTGTTTATTGTGCTTCTAAGGGAGGGGTAAATCTTCTAACAAAGGTATTAGCCTTAGAGTGGGCCAGTCAAGGAATAACCGTCAACGGTATTTCTCCCACATTTACATATACTCCAGGCACAGCAGAACGCTTGGATAATCCAGAATATTTAAAAGGAGTGATCAATAGAATTCCTGTAGGACAAGTTGCCCGGATATCTGATATTAGTGCTGCCATCCTTTACCTCATTGGTCCTAATTCTTCAATGATCACCGGGGCTAATTTAGTGATTGATGGAGGTTGGACCATTCAATAGACCGCTATAGAGTGGATTACAACAATGGTATCATTTTTAACGCATAGCGTCTTATGTCAGGTCGTTTCCTTATCTTTCTTCTAAGAGATAACTGTTGATACTTCTATGAAAAAACTTTTCTCAATTTGGCTTTTTTCGCTGCTTACATGCGCTTCCTATTCACAGGATCTCGGGAAACTTTATCTTCAAGAATGGGAAAAGTTTTATCCTTCAAAAGCAGAACGATCCGGTATCCATGAAGCAATCTATTATTTTGAAAATTTTGAAGCAAAAAGGGTTGAAAGCTGGATTACTTTCAATAAAACGATTTTGAATCAACTTTTAACGGATACTTTAAAAATAGATCCAATAGATGCTCGATTGCTACGCGTTCAATCGCAATCAGAGATCGACCTTTTCGAGCAACTGGCAACGCACAAGACCTCCTTGTTGTTTTATACACAATTGATCTCCCGGGCAGTGCCCCGGGTGCTTGATGCAGCGTATCTTCTTTCTACGGAAAAATCTAAGGTAATCTGTGAACGACTTTCGGCCATTTCAAAATTGGCGGAAGCAGCCAAAAACAACTTGGAAAATGTTGCGCAAGATGAAATAGATAAAGGGATAGCAGACCTTACTGAGACTATTGATTATTTAGAAAACGAAAAATTCATTCGCTGTAATCAAGAGTTAGAGAACGCCATTCATGAGCTAAAAGAACTACAAATGGTTGCTGAAAACTTCTCCAACAGTTCAATAATTTCTAAGACTATTTTAGGGAAAGAAGAATACAATCGGCAATTACAACTCTACACGGATAGCAATATTACCTCTTCAAACTTGGAAGAACTAGCACTGCAAGAAATTGAAACTACCAAAGGGTTGATGGTAACCGTGGCTAAGGAATATTTAAAAACCACCTACCCTAGTGATCCTTTACCTAACACAGATAGTAAGCTTATCAAAAAGGCCCTATCCGATATGGAAAAGGATGCGCCCCTTAATAGCAAGGATTATCTTCAATTCTGGCAAGAATTGGCAGATGCGGCAGTGGCGTTTATTGAGAAAAATGAGCTTGTTACCTTACCAAAAGTAAATACGTTACGAATACAGACCGCACCAGAAAGTGCTGGCCCTGCGGCTAGAATTGGTTGGGTATCGAGCGCTCCACCTTTTGACCCGAATCCAACCACCACCTTATTCCTTCCTTCTATTCCGGACACCTTGCCCAAACAAGAACAAATCGACTTTTGGGCTTCGTTTAACAAGCCTTTTAACCGTATGATTGTTATTCACGAGTTGTATCCGGGTCATTACACCCAACTTAAAATAAGTAGGGATACCGCGCATCCAATACGTCTCTTATTTCCTTATGGGATTTATATTGAAGGTTGGGCTACATTCACGGAAAAAGTACTGTTGGATGCAGGTTGGGAAAAGGAAAATCATCTCACACTTTTGGCACACTTGCGTAAACGCCTCGAAAATGCAAATCGTGCTTACACCTCTGTGCAGGTTCATTGTAATGGTTGGAACCAAGAACAAGTTTTACAATTTTCCAAAGAAACTGCATTAGTAGCGCCACAATTTGCTAAAAGTCTTTGGGGAAGAATTCAAAGATCTCCTATGCAATTAACCTCTTACTTTCTGGGTGCAGCCCAGTTTAAGCAGTTATTAGCGTACGAAAAGAAACGTCTGGGATCTTCATTTAATTTAAAATACTTTATGGATACAATTATCAAGGCAGGACCTATTCCTATTGACGAATTCTATGCCATATTTAAACAAGCACGACCCACTTCATGATACAGCGCATAGAATTACAAAAAGGCTATTCAATCTCTCGTGTGATTAAAGGAGGTTGGCATTTGGCGGGGGGACACGGTACTATTTCGGAACAAACCGCTTTAGAAGACATGCTTCATTTTAATGAAGCAGGGATTACCACCTTTGATTGCGCCGATATTTATACCGGAGTGGAAGAACTCATTGGGAAATATCTTAAAAAACACAAAGATGCGTTCTCCTCTGGAAATCTTGCTCCAATTCAAATACATACCAAGTATGTTCCTGATTATAATGCGCTCGCTAGTTTATCAAAAACGGAAACTGAAAAAATAATCGACCGATCGCTGCGTCGACTTGGAGTTGAACGTCTAGACCTTGTGCAGTTTGCTTGGTGGGATTATCAATTTCCCAAGTACATTGAAACAGCGTTGCATTTAAAAGAGCTGCAAAAAGCCGGAAAAATTAGATTCCTTGGGATCACCAATTTCGATACACAGAGAATTGAAGAATTAATCGCTGCTGGTGTAGAAATTGCCTCAAACCAAGTACAGTATTCTGTTTTTGATCACCGCGTAGAAAAAAAGATGACGGCCTTGGCTACCAAACATCAAATCCCTTACCTATGTTATGGTACCGTGGCAGGTGGTTTTTTAAGTGATCGTTATTTAAATGTTCCAGATCCAGTACCGCCCTATGAAAACAGATCATTAACCAAATATCGATTAATCATTGAAGAGTTTGGAAGCTATGATCTTTTTCAACAAGCCTTACGAATCTTGCGGAAAATAGCAGATAAGCATCAAGTAAACATTTCAGAAGTTGCCTGCCAATTTATTTTGCAAAAACCAATGGTTGCGGGAGTTATCGTAGGTGCAAGAAACCGAAGCCACTTAGCCGGTTTGCAGTCTTTAACTACGTTTCAATTAGATGCCGATGATATAGCTGCTATTCAAGAAGTAAGAGACAAGGCAAATGGGCCTACTGGACCATTTTATGAATTGGAACGGGACAAAACCGGCAAACATGGTTCGATAATGAAATACAATCTCAACGAGGATTAAAATGGTATTAATTGTTACATATTGAAACTTGATAATTCCATAGAAGATCTGCCAAAAATTGAATTCTACGGCGGGGTGTTTGGCGCCCTACTACCTTTCTTAGTATTTATTAGTGGGGTAGTTAGCATTGCGTTATCTGGTGCTCCAGATGAACGCGGATTTTGGCCCGTACTACTATTCGCCCTGGCCATTGGTTTGGTTTTGTGTAAAGACCGCACAGCCTTTAGTGAAACTGTTATTTCTGGTATGTCTCAGCGAATTGTAATGATAATGATAACGGCTTGGTTATTGGCATCTATTATTGGAATACTTATGACCTTAACCGGGTTTGTCGAGGCGTTGATCTGGCTAGCGAATCTACTGCATGTTCAGGCGGTTGGTATTGTGATTATCACTTTTGTTATTTGTTGTATCGTGTCCCTATCAACTGGGTCTAGCTTTGCAACTATTTTAATATGCAGCCCCCTCCTATACCCTACAGGAGGGCTTTTGGGAGCCCATTTACCAGCCCTGGCCGGAGCCATTATAGCTGGTGCTACTTTTGGTGATTTTATAGCTCCCATTTCAGATACCACAATCGCAAGCGCCCTATCCCAAAAAGCCGATATCGGTGAAACCATTAAAAGTCGTGTAAAATATATCTTACCCGCAACCGGCTTGGCCTTGTTAGGGTTTATTTTAATAGCTTTTTTACAGCCCCCGAGCATGACTGTTGCGACGATTTCTGAAATAGGTGGCGATCCCAAAGGATTACCTATGTTATTGGTGCCAGCATTAATTATCTATCTCTTTCTTAAGAAAAAACACTTGCTACACGGGCTTTTGTTTGGTTTGGTATTTGGAACGGTTTTAGGGTTAGCCACTGGCCTTCTACCGCTTAAAAGTGTACTCTCCTTGGATTTAGAAAACTTTGTGGCCAAGAGTTTTATAATCGACGGGATAAACAGAGCCCTAGGGCTTAGTATCTTCACTATTTTGCTCATGGGTCTTGTGGCAACATTGAAAGCCAGTGGGCTCTTAAATAAACTAGTTGATATTGCCACGGAACGCGCAAAAACCAAAAAGCAAGGTGAAAGTTGGATCGCAGGAATAATGAGCCTGGCTGTTTTGCTAACAACCCATAGCGTAGTCGCCATTTTAATGGTTACAGATTTTACAAAGAAAACAGGGGAACGTCTAGAGATAAGTTCTATTCGACGCGCTAATCTCTTGAGTTTAATTGCCTGTGTTTTCCCTTTTGTACTACCCTACTTTATTCCAGTAATTTTAATGGCAAATATGACTGGTACTGGGCAAGAATTTGAGATCCCTAAAGTTAGTCCGCTCGATGTAGGATTGCATAACTTTCTGTCATGGGGATTGCTTTTAACGACAGTAGTCACCTTATTTTTTAACTGGGGTAAAACCAAGAATAAAAACGCATATGAACGACAATAAAAATCTACGCGACGATCAATTTGAACTCTATGATTTGACCATTTCAGTTGAAAAAATAGAAGGCAATTGTACCTGTAATATGACCATTGGAGACTCTTTTTACCTCAAAGGCGGTAAACTCTCGCTTCCCAATGATAAAGACTTTTGCCTGTATGCGATGCAGTCCACTATTCCCCTACTACCTACCAAGCAACGAAAAAACCATCCTGCAGATTGGATGGAAACAGATGCCAGAGTGGTTTGCCCGGATCCGGCTTGTAAGCTGGTCATGCGTATTGACAGAGGAGCAGAACGTGTCTTAAACCACGATGATGTAAGCCCTGTAAAAATGACCAAAAAATAAGGGGTTTGTAAGCTGCAACAGCTTTTCAGTCATATATTTAGAAGTCTTCTTTTTCCATGAGCTCTCGGATCTTCCGATCTTCCCAGCGTCTGCCTAAAAACGGATTGTACCCAAAGGCCTCCATGCCGTGAAAAAACAATCCAATACCCCAGCCAAAAGTAGGGAACACCGCCCAAAGAAAGTCTGTTGTCCTTGAATTAAGCCACCAAAGAAAAGGAATCACCAAACAGTAAGAAATTAGGTTGCCGTAAAATCCCTTAATCTGTTCTACTCGCTCTTTTGCTTTTAAATAACGCTTTTCTTCAATATGTGTTTCTTGGGTTTCTACCACGGAAATCTGTTGCGAAAGCATTGGTAAATGCACGCTAAAATCTTGGGCGGTCTTTACTATCTGCATGGCGCGATCTGTAAGAATAGAATACCGCTGTTTAATATTTTGCAAACCAACGCCACTACTTTTCTTAACCACTTCTTTGGCTTGTAAATTATTGGTTACCGTAAGCATTCCGTTCTCTTCAAAAACTTTAATATGCAACGGCCTAGAAGCGGTAACCACATTGTGTTTCACTGCATTTTCTAGCAGTAATTGTAGTGAAAGTGGTACTATTTTTAAGTCTGTATTACTGGCTTTATCTGGTATGTCGAAGACAATACTATCTTCAAAACGCATTTTAAGCAAACGTACATAGGTACGGGCAAAGTCTAATTCTTCATCCACGGTTACCAAGTCCTTATTCTTTTGCTCTAAAACATAACGATATACCTTAGAAAGGGAAGTGGTAAACTTTTGTGCCTGATGCGGATCTTCTTCAATTAAACTTGTTAATACATTGAGACTATTGAATAAGAAATGGGGATCTAGTTGGTTTTTTAACGCATCAAAACTCGCAGAAGCAGTTCTTGCAATAATCTTCTGTTCTTTTACTTCCTGTTTTTGCAGGGCTCTATAGAAATAGAAGGCATGTGTAAAAAGCGAAGCAATTAAGGTGATGACCAAAGCAATAATGTAGGAATCTGCCGTTTCTGTGGCTACAAATTCCGAAATAGAATTTCCGGTGTAATAATAGTAGATTAGAAACCTAAGAATACCAAAGGTGAGTAAGGTTAAGATAAATGACCCTATAGCACCAATCCATAATCGTTTTTGAGGCGTTTTTTCCCAAGAATAGCGGATGTTAACCCCATCGTAATAATAGGAGTTTACCGCCGTGAGTCCAAAGGAAAATATAAAGGCAATTATTGTATTACGAACGATACTTTCCAGTGAATAATCGCCATCGCCAAATATGAAAATGCTGAGGATAGCGACAAAAACGGTAATGATTAGCGATATCTTAAGTACTTTAAAAAAGTTCCACATAGATTACAATTTACACTGTTCTAAAACCTGTTGTGCCTGGTCTTGTCCCCAACTAGGGTAAAAAGGTGTGTTGTTTTCAAAGGTAGCGAATAGTTCTAAAGCCCTTTCTACATCTTTACAAAAGGGAGCCGTATCTTTTCCAAAGTAACGGGCAGCACCCATATCCCAATTAGCCTTGGAATAAACAACTCTAGGGTTATCAGGAGCCAATGTCAAAGCTTGTTTATAAAGCTGCATGTTCTTTCCAGATAAGGTGGGCCCGTAGGTGGCACCATCATAGGCCATCCAGGCAGTGTTAATCATTGCTTCTTGCACCAAAAGTTCTGGATTATTGGGTGAAATCTTCTTAGCAATGTCTACAAATTCTTTAGCGCGCTCTAATTGTTGTGTAAGCTTGGTTTCATCTTTTTCACCAAAAGAGGCAACGGTATTTACCTGTGCTACGTAGTAATATGGTATCCAATTATCCTCTTCGGCCATAGCGATGCGCTCAAATAAATTGGACGCTTCCACAATTTTGCCTTCTCCCCAAAGAGAAAGTGCTTTAGACATGCCTTTGGTGTATTGATCCTGTGCTAAAAGCAAGGCGAAGCCCATTAAAAATGTGATGGCGGTAAGAAATTTTGTTTTCATGACTGTTCGTTTTTTGTTTGTTGTTCAAAAATGCTATTGTTTTTGTATTCCTTTAAATGTTGCTTACCCAGTTGTTGATTTCTAGGGATGAACTGTGATTTATAAATTATCTAGCTGATTGCTTTTGTTATCATCGCTAATGGTCCAGAAAAAGCCGACAAAGAAAAAGCTATCTGCGGGCGGTGTAATGGCTCTCCTATCAAACAGACCATCGGCATTGGGCGCGTTGGCATACTGATAATTGCTGATATTATTAAACCCAAGTACATTGTTCACAGAGAAGTACAAGATCTTTTGTTGATCTATTAAGTACGCCCAATTAATACTCAAGTTATTGAAGGCCTTGGTGCGGGCTCCCATAAATTCTTCAGTGTTGGGGTTATTATAAGGCCTTCCTGAACCAAAATTATAGGACAGTCCTACCTGCGAACGCAAGTCCTCTACCCAATATTTGGTTACTAAAGAGAAGTTATGTTTCGCTGCAAAATTTGGCGTAGCGCGTTCTTGGAAATTCTGGAAATCACGCTCGGTATCTAAATAGCTGTAGGAAATCCAGTAGTCTAAATTGCGAACGCTTTTATTATCTCTCCAAAATACATCCAATCCTGCAGCATAGCCACTACCCAAATTTGAGAACTGCGAATTGAATTGTGGGAATTCAGTATCAAACTTTACTAAATCATCGTAGTCTTTATAATAGCCCTCAATTCTAAAGGTTTTTCCGTTTTTTAAATATTGATAATTGAGGATGTAATGCGATGTTTTTTCAAGCCCTAATTGCTGATCGAACTTTAAAGATTCGTTGAGGGGATTCTGATAAAAATCGCCATACGCCAAGGAGAATTGGGCGTTTTCACCACTTTTATAGGCCAATGAAATCCTTGGCGAAATCGTAAACGCATCTAAAACAGCCGTGTGTTCTAAACGAGCCCCTAACTTGAGCGCAAAATCATTGCTGAAGAAGATATCACCTTCTGCAAAGCCTGCCCAGAGTACATCTGTAAAATCATTATCCACAGTAAATCCATCAGCAGCTTCATAGGTTTCGTCATAATTTACATTAAAGAGTTCTGTACCTAAATTCAAGGTGAAACGGCTATTAAACATTTTTTTTGCCTTCAATTTAAAATGGGTAGCAGTTTCGCTCATGGTAACAGCATCTTCGATGATCCCTATATCGTTGGTATCCCATGAGAGGCTTCCACCCACGCCTAAAGTCCAATTATTATCAAAGAAGTATTTGTAGGTAGAATTGAAGTATAGGTTGTTATTCTTTAAACGAAAGCGTACAAAGTCATCAAAATTGATGTCTTCTTGTTCAATGTCGAAATTGGCATAATTAAAACCAGTATATAACTTAAATATGCTCTGGTCGCCTTTACTACGAAAAACAGCTTCTCCAGAAACAGATTCGTAGGGACTGTTCCATCGCATGCCCTGTGTAGAAGGGAGCAAGGCCTCATATGGGGCAAGATTTATATACTGGGTGTTAAAGCTCAGTGATTCGTCGCCCCAGATTTCAGTATGGCCCACACCTCCACCAACGGTCATGGCAGAGATATCTGTTTTTTCCTGATCTGGAACATCTGTGGTATTCAGCAATAAAACGCTAGAAAGTGCCTGCCCATATTCCGCAGAATACCCACCGGTACTAAAGGTGATGCCCTTAAAAAGAAAAGGAGAAAACCTACCTCTTGTTGGAATGTTATTGGTGGTGGCATTAAAAGGTTGAAAAACCCGCAAGCCATCAATAAAGACTTGGGTTTCTCCCGCAGCACCGCCCCGAACAAAAAGCCTTCCGTCCTCATTCACCGTAGTGGTCCCTGGCAGGGTCTGTAGCGCGGCAACAAAATCTCCAGCAGCACCGGCAGTGGTAACAATATCTAGCGGTTTTAAAACAGATACTTTAGAGTTATCACCAGCCTCAAATGTGCCTGCGGTGAGTGTCACCCCATTTAATTGGTTCACCGCCTCTGTTAATATCACCTTTAATTCTTTTAGATAGTTTACTTCGCCCATCTCATAATGGGTTTCATACGCTAGTGCAGAAATCACCAAGGTCTGGGCGCCTGTTTCCGAAGTTTCGAAGAAAAAATACCCATCTTCCGTAGTAGAAGCCCCATCATAAGTGCCTTCTAGAAAAACATTGGCACCAGGAATAGGGTTCCCTGCCTTATCGGTAACTGTACCGCTGATCGTTGTTTGTGCGAATACCCAGCCAAAACTTAAGAGGAAGCCGAGCAGTGTTAGATTGATTTTCATGACTGTTGTTTTTTGATTGACGAGTCAAAAGTCCAATCAATAGCCCAACTATTAGAATAAGAAAGACCGAACTGTAAGATTTTAAGGATGGATTGTAATGCAAGAAATAAGAAGTCGTTTAAGGTCACTCCTTTTTAATTTCTTACCTTACTAGAGACTAATTCTTCCAACCAATGAAAAAGCTTATACTCCTAGGGTTACTGGTAGGTACCCCATTTCTCTATTCACAACAATCCAAAAAAGTAAAACAACTAGATGCCATGATTCAAGAAGGCATGGCCGATTGGAAACTACCAGGCCTTGCTGCAGTTGTGGTAAAGGATGGCGATGTCGTCTTTAAAAAAACCTATGGTGTAAAAAGCCTTGAAAATAAAGAGGCTGTTAATGGTGAGACCCTTTTCGCTATGGCTTCTACCACCAAAGCAATGGTAGCCATGGCTCTTGGTATTTTGGTGGATGAGGGTAAATTAAACTGGAATGACAAGGTGGTAGAGCACCTTCCGCAATTTCAACTTTCAGATCCCTACATTGCTGCAGACGCACGCGTCAAAGACCTGCTCACCCATAACTTAGGGATAGCAAATGCTGATGTGTTGTGGGCTTTAGATAGCCTTTCTACAACCGCAACTTTGGACAGATTTAAACATACTGAAAGAGTGTATCCACTGCGTGGTGGCTTTGTATACCAGAACATCATGTATGCAGCCGCTGGCGAGCTAATAGAAGCCGTGAGTGGTATTCCTTGGTATGAATTTGTAAACTCACGCCTTTTTAAACCCCTTAACATGAACAGGTCGCAATCCCGAGCTGTTGATATTTTAAAAGTGGGCAATTACGTGACACCGCATTATGATTTTGGTCCGGATGGGGTAAAACCTGTTGCAAGAAATTACTCAGATCAAATAGGTGCTGCTGGTATGATGTGGTCTAGTATTAATGATATTTCAAACTATCTCAAATTTATTGTGAACGGTGGTATTCAAGGCCAAGACACCTTACTAAAACCCGCCACTTTTAAGACCTTATTTGAACCACATACGCTGATCCCTAGAGATCAATTTTATCCCACCACTCAATTAACAAATCCACATTGGTTAAGCTATGGATTAGGGTGGTTTCAGCATGATTACAGAGGTGAAAAGTTAGACTTTCACACAGGTAGCTTACAAGGGTTAATTGCCATCGCCGGGGTTATTCATGAAAAAAACACGGCAGTTTATGTTTTTGGAAACGGCGATCATGCAGAACTGCGCCACGCCATACTCTATCAGGCCATGGATCTTTTTGCTTTTGATGATACTTCATCCAATTGGCACCCGCCAATCTTTGAACTCTATGAAACTAGAAAGAAACGAGGGCAAGAATGGGAAGAAAATAGAGTCAATAACCGCATAAAAAATACAAGTCCTTCACTAGCATTGGAGGCTTACAGCGGCACTTACCACCATCCCTTATGTGGTGAATTAGAAATAACAGTTGCCGAAAACACCCTTCAATTAAATTTTAATGGAAGAGAAAAAATTGCTGCTGACCATTGGCATTATGACACTTTTATGACCCAAAAGAACAGTTTCTGGACAGATTCTATTGAAGCGGTATTTCATTTAAATGAAAAAGGGGCTATAAAAAGTCTTGATTTTATCGGCTATACATTTACCAAAACCAACTAAACAATCTAAACATGAAAAAAATTAGCATAATCATCGGTTTGCTTGTCGCTCTTTCTTCTTGCAGCAAACCGCAAAGCTTTGATGTTCTTATAAAAAATGGTACACTGGTTGATGGTTCAGGAAACCCAGCATTTATAGGAAGTCTAGGAATCAATGCAGATACTATTGCCGCTATTGGCAACTTAGAGAATGCAATAGGAACTACTGAAATAGATGCCACTGGTTTAACCGTGGCCCCTGGGTTTATAAACATGCTAAGCTGGTCCACGGAGTCTTTATTAATCGATGGCAAATCTGAAAGTGATATAAGACAGGGAGTGACCTTAGAGGTAATGGGAGAAGGCTGGTCTATGGGGCCGTTAAATGAAACAATGAAGGCCTCTTCTAAAGCTTCACAAAAAGACTATGTCTATGATATTGATTGGACTACCCTAGGAGAATACCTTCAATCTCTAGAAAACCGAGGCGTTGCGTGCAATGTGGCTTCTTTTGTGGGTGCCACTACCCTACGTATTCATGAAATAGGATCGGAAGACAGGCCCCCAACTGCCGAAGAATTAGAACGAATGA
>CAZRPJ010000064.1:0-12944 GCA_964601965.1 uncultured Croceivirga sp. | reverse complement strand
CACTTGGAAGACAATGCGGTACGTTCTTGTCAATTACCAGTGTCCGCTGTTGGCAATCAAGAAATCACAACCATTGAAGGCTTATCTGAACATGGTGATCACCCGGTACAAAAAGCTTGGTTAGAAACCGATGTATACCAGTGTGGATACTGCCAAGCGGGACAGATTATGACAGCCTCTGCCCTATTAAAAAAGAATCCTAATCCAACAGATTCTGAAATTGAAAATGCAATGCACGGCAATATTTGTCGCTGCGGCACCTATACCCGTATTAAGAAAGCGGTAAAACTCGCAGCGAAAGGCGAATCATAATCCAACCCTAAAACAACTGACATGACATTTGTAAAAACACCTATAGGACGCAGAGCCTTCATTAAAAACACCAGTTTGGCTGGGGGCGGATTAGTATTAGGATTCAACCTCTTAAATTCATGCAAGCCAAAAGTTGCCGAGGCTGTGGCCGTTGAAATTGAAATGCCCAAAGAATGGTATGAAATCAATGGTTATTTAAAAATTGGAGATAACGGCGTAGTAACCATCATGTCTCCCAATCCAGAAATAGGCCAAAATGTGCGTACCTCAATGCCTATGATTTTAGCAGACGAATTAGAGGTAGACTGGAAGGACGTTATTGTAGAGCAAGCTCCACTTAATACAGATTTATATAGCTGGCAAGTTGCAGGAGGCAGCCGTTCCATTATGAATTCTTGGGAACCACTCCGTATGGCCGGGGCAACAGCACGCCAGATGTTGAAAGAAGCAGCGGCGATGGCATGGCAAGTACCAGTGACTGAAATTACAGCAGTGGCAGGCGTACTTGCACATGAAGCTTCTGGAAAGACAGCCGGTTATGGTGAAATGGCTTCCGCCGCATCCCAATTGGAAGTACCAGAAGAAGTGCAATTGAAGGAGCAGACTGAATTTTCTATCATTGGCACGTCTCGTAAAAATGTAGATGGAAAAAAAATTGTGACAGGGCAGCCCTTGTTTGGTATTGATGTACAACGCGAAGGAATGTTGCTTGCCACCTTGGTACATGCACCTGCATTTGGCATGAAATTAAAGTCTTTTGATGCCTCCACTGCCAAACAAATGCCAGGTATTCGCGATATCTTTTCAATGAAGGTTTATGAAGAGGATTTTCAGCGGGGAGCTTTCCACCATACAGCCTTTAATGAGGTAATCGCTATTGTTGGCGAAACCACTTGGCAGGTAATGCAGGCGAAAAAAGCATTGGAAGTAGCATGGGAAGAAGCACCCGACGCTTCACTTACCATGGGCTTTTTAGGACGTGAAATAACTGTGAACCATCCAGCAGGTGCCGAAAATTCAGAAACTCATAATGCCAAATTAAAAGAACTGATACGACGAAAAGGGCGTGTTGCTCGAAGAGATGGAAATCCCGAAGCAGTATTTGCCAATGCAGCAAAAGTAATAGAACGAAGCTATAGCTGTCCGTTTTTGGCGCACAACACTATGGAACCCATGAATTTCTTCGCTCATGTCACCGAAGACCATGCCGAGTTATTGGGTCCTACCCAAACACCGGAATGGATGGAACCCGCTATTGCCGCACGTTTGGGGTTACCTTTAGAAAAAGTAGATATTCAAATGACACGTCAAGGAGGTGGTTTTGGTCGTAGACTATATGGGCATTTTATGGTGGAAGCCGCTATTATTTCCCAAAGAATGAAGGCTCCCGTAAAACTTCAGTATAGTCGTGAGGACGATATGACTCAAGGTACGTATCGCCCGTCTTACTATGCGACTTACCGTGCCGCATTAGATGAAAATAACAATTTGGTAGGTTTTCATGTTAAGACCGGCGGAGTTCCTGAAAGTCCGCTGTTTGCCAACCGTTTTCCAGCCGGTGCAATCGACAATTATTTAGCAGAAGATTTTACCATTGATTCGAACATAACGACAGGTGCTTTCCGTGCGCCGCGCTCCAATTTCATCGCTGGGGCCGAACAATCGTTTTTAGATGAAGTAGCTGAAGAAATGGGCAAGGACCCCATTGATTTCCGTTTGGAATTATTAAAACGTGCCCAAGAAAATCCTGTCGGTGAACCGGATGGAAATGACTATGATGCCGCCCGCTATGCTGGTGTTTTAGAGTTAGTTCGTGAAAAAACCAACTGGGATCAAAACATGGAGGGTGTTCATCGAGGGGTATCAGCTTATTTCTGTCATAATAGTTATGTGGCTCAAGTATTGGATATGGTCATGGAAAATGGGGAACCTACTGTTCAAAAAGTGACCTCAGCAATTGATTGTGGTATTGTAATTAATCCGGATGCCGCAACGAATATGGCTGAAGGTGGCGTGGTCGATGGTATTGGTCATGCTATGTACAGTGCCTTGACCTTCAAAGAAGGTGCTCCAGAACAAACAAATTTTGACCGCTATCGCTTAATTCGTCACAAAGAGGCTCCGAAAGAAATTGAAACCCATTTTGTAGACAATGGTATTGACCCTACCGGTATGGGCGAACCTCCTTTTCCTCCAGTAATGGGAGCATTGGCCAATGCCTTGTACAAAGCTACTGGTAGACGGTATTATCATCAACCCTTTATAACGGATAAACCGCCCTTAGTGGGGTAAAATTAAAAGCTCGGATAATCTCCGAGCTTTTTAATTTAATGCCTGTTCTATATCCTTAATAATATCATCAATATGCTCTAATCCCACCGAGACGCGAACCATTCCATCTGTGATATTTACTTTTAAGCGTTCTTCTACCGAGAGTTTGCTATGCGTGGTAGAGGCAGGGTGAGTAACGATACTTCTTGAATCTCCTAAGTTGGCAGATAGTGATAGTAGCTTTATGTTGTTAAAGAATCTTTGACCGGATTCTAAACCACCATGTACTTCGAATGCTACAACACAACCTCCTGCTTTCATTTGTTTTTTGGCAATCTCATAATTGGGGTGGGATTTAAGGAAAGGATACTTCACCCAATTCACCTTAGAGTGACCCTCCAAATATTCGGCTAGCTTTAAGGCATTTTCACAATGCCTATCCACTCGCAATGCCAGCGTTTCTAAACTTTTAGACAGCACCCAAGCATTGAAGGGTGAAAGGGCCGGCCCGGTAATGCGCGAAAAGCGATAGATCTTTTCAATTAAATGAGCCTTGCCCACTGTAACTCCTGCTAAAACCCGGCCTTGTCCATCCATTAATTTTGTTCCCGAATGAATCACCAAGTCTGCTCCAAATTTAATGGGCTGCTGTAAATAGGGCGATGCAAAACAGTTATCTACAATAAAAATGATGTTGTGCTTTTTTGCGATGGTGCCAATAAACTCCAAATCCAATACATCAACACCTGGATTGGTAGGCGACTCTGCGTAAATTAACTTGGTATTCGGCTGAATTTTCGATTCCAGTTCCTCTAAATGGGCGCCTTCAAAAAAAGAAGTTTCAATATTCCACTTCGGAAAATAAGAGGTGTATAAACTATGGGTAGAACCAAATACGCTTCGCGAAGACAGAATATGGTCACCGCTATCTAAGAGTGCCGCAAAAGTTGAAAAAACAGCAGCCATTCCTGAAGCAAACGCAAAGCCTGCATCGGCACCTTCCATTTGGCATACCTTGTCTACGAATTCAGAGGTGTTAGGATTGGAATAGCGCGAATAAATATTGCGATCCTTTTCCTCAGCGAACGAAGCTCGCATATCTTCTGCATCTTCAAACACATAACTTGACGTTAAAAAAAGCGGCGACGAATGCTCTAGGTATTGTGTGCGGTCTAGCTGATTCCTAATGGCATTTGTTTCAAATTCTTTCATGGTTTATAACTTCTCTGCAATTCTAAGAATATCTCCAAAAACACCCCGAGCGGTTACTGCGGCACCAGCACCTGCTCCTTGAATAACTAATGGGTTAGCGCCATACGATTCTGTAAAAATCTCAATAATAGAATCTGATCCTTTTACCTGACCCAATGGACTAGTTTTAAGAACTGAGACCAATTTTACATCAAGGATTCCTTTTTCCTGTTGTAAATCCCCGTGGAGTTCACCTATATAACGCAAAACATGATCTGGAGCCTGGCGCTCTTTTATTTCCTGAAAGGTAGCATCAAGCGTCGCTACTTTTTCTAAAAAAGAGGCCTTGTCAATGTCTTCAAGTTCGGGAGGAATTAGGTTTTCGATGTTGATATCATCAAATTCATTCAATAAATCCAGTTCCCTCGCCAAGATTAATAGTTTACGGCCCACGTCATTGCCGGAAAGGTCTTCACGAGGATCAGGTTCGGTATAGCCTTGCTCCATAGCTTCTAAAACAATCTCTGAAAATGGCCGGTCTTCTTCGGAGAAGGAATTGAAAATATAGCTTAATGAACCTGAAAACACTCCTTTAATCTTGGTGATATTCTCTCCTGATAGATGCAAAAGTTGAATCGTATCAATGAGTGGAAGTCCGGCGCCTACATTGGTCTCATACAAATAGCTTTTATGATTTTGCACCAGAGAAGCCCTGATTTCTTTGTAAAAATCAATCCCTAACGTGTTGCCAATTTTATTAGATGAAACCAAATCGAACCCTGCTTCTATTAAAGGGTTGTAGTGGGCCACAAATTCTTTACTTGCCGTGTTATCTATCGCAATCAGGTTTTCTAAATGATGCTGTGCCGCATAGTCAATAACCGTCGTTAACTGATACTCTTTGCCTTCCTGTTGTACTTTTTGCCGCCAATCTCCTTGTATTCCCTTGGCGTCTAACAGTACCTTTTTTGAATTGGCAATTCCTACCAATACCAATTCAATGCCCTTGCGTTGTGCAATAGCATTTATAGAATCCAGCATTTGATCGATGAGGGTTCCACCGACCGTTCCGTGACCAAAAATGAATAGATTTACGCGTTTGTTAATTCCAAAAATCTGCCCATGCATGACATTCACAGCCTTGGTTAAATCTTCTTTTTTAACCACCAGACTAACATTCTTTCCAGATATGGTATTATTAAACAATAGCGGAACCACTTTGTTCTTAACAAGGGCATTAAATGGTTTATGAAAAGAACTTAAATCTTGCCCAATAGCCGAAATTACGGCGACGTCCTTTTTAACCGTGATGGTGTTGATATCCTTCTTTGAAAAATCAATTTGAAATTCATCTTCAAGCGCTTCTTTAGCATCTTCTGCTCTATCGGCTGCCACTACAAGACCAATCCCACGTTCCGAAGAACCTTGAGAAATAATGCCCACATTGATGTTACGGACTTCTAAGGATCTGAAAATACGTGCATCTACCCCAACTCTTCCTAAAAGTCCCCTACCCTCTAAGTTTAGCAAAGCCACATCTTCCAAGGTGGAGATAGAAGTCATGCCTTCCGTTTTAACGTTGGAACTAATCACGGTGCCCTTAGAATCTGAATTGAAGGTGTTTAAGATTCGTAACGGGATGTTTTTTTCTATCAAAGGAATGATGGTTTTAGCGTGCAACACCTTCGCACCAAAATTGGCAAGCTCATTCGCATCGCTGTAGGAGAGGTTCTCGATGATCTTAGCTTCCTGCACCAAGTCCGGATTTGCCGTGTAAATCCCATCTACATGGGTGTAATTCAATAGTTCTTCGGCATCTAAATAGTTTGCAAGAAGTGCTGCGGTGTAGTTACTACCATTCCTACCCAAGGTTGTGGTTTCTCCTTGAGCATTCGCTGCAATGAAACCAGTAACAACTGGTAAAATTCCAGCTTCTAACCCATTAAAATGTGCTAATACTTTGGATTTTGAGGCTGTTTCATGAATTCTAGCATCTCCAAAAGTACTATCGGTTTCTAGCAAGTTTCTAGAGTCTATGAATGCTGAAGGAATTCCTTCTTCTGTCAATACATGCGCAACTAATTTTACAGAGAATACTTCTCCGAAAGCCAAGACCTCGTCTTTTGTTTTTGCACTGTAATCCCCTATTAATGACACTCCCTCCAAGATTTTGGTCAATCTTGAAATTTCCGATGAAAAATCGATCTGAAACCTGTTCTTCTGATAGTCAAAGAGATCATGTAGTTGCGTTTCAAACGCTTTTCCTTTGGCCGCTGCTTCTAAGATATCTTCTAAAATGTCTGTAGTGCGTTCTCTTGCTGAAAGCACTACAGCTAAGCGTTCTCCTTGTTTCGCACGTTCCTTAATAATCTTTAGTACGGTCTGTAATCCTTTTCCATTACTTAGCGATTTTCCTCCAAACTTTACAATTTTCCAAGGCCTGTCTTTGGCCGATGGAAAAACAGCTTTTAGGAGATTTTCTAATTGCTTAAACTCTATTAAAAAAGCATCATGGCCGTGCAGAGATTGTACTTCGCCATAGGTAACATTGGCATTTCTTTGGGCAATTCTTCGGTATGTTTCTTTGTTTTCTTCTGCAGTGAAAAATAAATCGGAGTTTACCCCAATGATATGAATGTTTAGGTTGCTTTGCTGAAGCCGGTTAAAATTACCTCCTCCGTCACTCGTCACATCAATCGTCTTCAAGAGTTGGTTCATTAAACGATAGGCCGAAAGCTGAAACCGCTCTTGCAATTTCTTTCCGTGGTGCATTAACCAACTTTCCACATTAAAAACATTCAACTCTTGATTAGTGCTGCGTTGAAAACGTTCCTTAAAAGATTCCGGAGTTCTATAACACAACATTGCATGCATGCGGGCATCATGTACAGGCTGACTAGAATTTTTTAGAATCTGCTCTTGAATCTGGCAGTTTGCGATTAACCAGTCTGTAGATTTCCAATCGGATGCTACAGGAATGAGATGCTTTGTAATTGAAGGATTTAATGCTGCCATTTCCCACGCCAAACCTCCACCAAGAGAACCCCCAATGATGGCAAATAGTTCAGAAATTCCTAACGCTTCCAGACCTATTAAAAATATTTTTGCAATATCTCCTGCTACAAACTCCTTGTAATCTTCAATAACAAAACCATCATATCCATTACCAGGAATATTAAAAGCCAGCACAGAAAACGTTTCGGTATTAATACACTTTCCTGGGCCAATTAGATCGGTCCACCAACCATCTTCTCCAGCAACGTTAGAATTTCCGGTTAGCGCGTGGTTCACTAGGACAATGGGTGCAGTACCTAAGGGTTGCCCAAAAACTTCATAGGAAAGTTGGATGTCCTGAACATGACCACTGCGTGTGGTAAAATTTTGTAACTCTAATTTTTGGAGCATGCAGTTGTAATTCTGTTTCTTAAAACAGCTTCATTTCACCCTTCTTAAGATGAAATGAAGCGTTCTTTTTTACTAGGCCAATACTGACTTATCAATGGTAGCAAAAGCGTTTTCTAAATCCGTTTTTAAGTCTTCTACATCTTCTAAGCCCACAGAGAGCCGAATCAAATCTTGTGAAACTCCCGTACTTAACTGTTCTTCTTCAGACAATTGTTGGTGCGTAGTACTCGCCGGATGTATGATTAAAGATTTAGTATCTCCAATGTTAGCAAGTAAGGAGAATACTTTGGTAGCATCCGTTAATTGCTTGGCTGCCTCAAAACCGCCTTTTACACCAAATGTCACTAAACCGCTTTGCCCTTTAGGCAAATATGCATCTGCTAAGGCTTTGTATTTGCTAGATTCTAAGCCTGGATAGTTGACCCAAGCCACTTCGTCTTTAGCTTCCAGCCATTTCGCGAGAGCGAGTGCATTTTCGCTATGTTTTTTAATACGAACATCCAAGGTCTCTAACCCTTGAATTATTTGAAAAGCATTAAACGGACTTAATGCACCACCAAAATCGCGAAGCCCTTCTAATATTAACTTAAAAGTAAAGGCAGCGGCTCCTAAAGCATCATGATATACCAGACCATGATAGCCGGCAGATGGCTCTGTAAATTCTGGAAACTTCCCGTTTGCCCAGTCAAAAGTTCCTGCATCAATAATAGCACCCCCTAAAGCTGTACCATTGCCATTGATATATTTTGTTAAGGAGTGGATAACAAGGTTAGCACCATGCTCAATAGGATTAAGCAAACCAGGAGTAGCTACCGTATTATCAACAATAAAAGGCACTTTCGCAGCTTTTGCCTGTGCCGCAATACCTTTTAAATCTAAGACATCTAATTTGGGATTTCCAAGAGATTCTACAAAGATGGCTCGCGTATTTTCTTGCACTGCCTTTCCAAAATTCTCCGGATCGTTCGCATCTACAAAAGTGGTTGTGATACCCAATCGAGGCAAGGTCACTTTAAGCAAATTATAGGTGCCTCCGTATAAACTACTGGAAGCAACTATATGATCTCCTGCTCGCAATAAAGTAAGCAAGCCCGTAGAAATCGCGGCAGTACCTGAGGCGAAAACAACGGCCCCAACGCCTCCTTCTAAAGCGGCTAACCGATCCTGTAAGATTTGATTGGTAGGATTGTTAAGCCTTGTGTAAATAAAACCCAACTCTGCCAAAGAGAAAAGGTTTGCAGCATGATCCGTGTTATTAAAAACATAGGAAGTTGATTGAAAAATAGGAACAGCTCTTGTTCCACTAGTTTGTGCTGTGTCATGCCCTGCATGAAGGGCATTGGTAGCATTAGAAAAATTTTGATCACTCATGATTTTAAATTTTTTAGTTACAAATGATTTAAAAACACGAAGCCTCCTCGCTAGGAGTACTAAAATCAAAAAGTTATAAGAAAGAGAATGACGATACTAAATGATCGTTTTTGTTATCCTTCCCAAAATGTGGGTAGAATGTAGCACCTTCTTGACACGAGGGGTCAAGGGTTGCTAAGGCTTCAAAGGGTCTAATCCCTCCACCTTTCTTGATAACTATTCAATACGTGTTTGAACTTACAGAACAAAGATTACATTAGAATTTTTTAAAATCCTAATCATTTTGAAAATTTTCACAAAATCCTACTGAATTCATAGGTTTTTATCGGCTTATGTTCCTTAACGAGTATAAAGTACCGTTTCAATCCTACCTTCTTTTGGATCCTCTAAACTGAGTAATGTTCTTTTTGAAGCAAAGCTTAAGGAAAAAGGTGCCTGCTCCAGGTTGACTCCACTTTGGTGTTTTAATCGTATTCCCTGCCCAGTAAGGATATCTAGATTGGGTGTAAATGCTCCCTTAGGAAGATGTTCGGTAACAAGAAGATAAGAGTAAGCCTCCAGTTTTTCGAGAACCGTTAAGATGGCCGCGTTGGAAAGATGTTGTAAAACTTGTCTGATAATAACCACCGAAGCTTGAGGCAACTGGTCCTTTTCAATATCAAGACAGTGAAAGCTTAAATTTTCTGCTTGATACTTTCTTGTGTTATAATCAATTAAGTCTGGAACAATATCTATGGCGTAATAATGCCCCACAAAAGGAAGCAATTGCCGCCCAACATTAAAATCGCCACAGCCCAAGTCACAAAGCGAGACAGGAACTGAGAATGACTTTAGAAAACTACCCACCTCTTGAATGTAAGGGCGTACCAAATCTTCTTGGTGCGAGCCATACCCTGAATAATATTTACTTGACGAAGTACCCCAGAGCTGTTGATTATAGATTTGCTCCATAACCCTTGCAGTGGTCCAAGGTGTTTTGCTCTTCTTGACTTTCAATTCTAAGGCATTACCGAAAACGCAATATTAGAATCTGTAAAAACGGTATGAGTTTGTGTTTTAAAATCATCTTCATTGGCCTTAAAGATATTCTCTACATACGTCTGCGGATTCAAATCAATAAGTGGGAACCAGCTACTTTGAACTTGTACTTGTAACTTATGTCCCTTCTTGAATGTATGATATACATCTTGCAGTTTTATAGTGACATCTGTTTTCTTATTGGGTGTGAATGCCTCTGGCTCCGCAAAACTATTTCTAAATCGACCTCGTAACACTTCGCTTCGTACCATCAAATGGTAATTACTCATCTTTAAGTGATCCTGCATTTCTTCATTAGTTTCCGTATCTGCGGGATGCACGTCTATGATTTTTACAATCCAATCGGCTGCAGTTCCTGTAGTGGCCACTTTTAAATTAGCTAGAATAGGTCCCGCAAGCGTCATATCTTCCTCTAACATCTCGGTTTCAAACACCAACACATCCGATCGTCGCGCGGCAAACCGCTGATCGTCTGTCATGTATTTTCTTGGTGTAAACACCGATTTTATATCCTCTGAATAAGGCACCGGCTTGTTTACATCGCTTACAAAAGGAATCCCTTCCACTCCCTGTTTTTCTGAGGTCAATTCTTGGTTAGAAGATAGATACATGGTTTGTTGTGTAGCCTCTTTTGGAGGCCAGGCAGGTAGTTCACTCCATGCTTTTTTACCAGAATCAAAAACATACGCTTCTGGCAACCCTGTTTTACCATCCCCAGGACCTTTTAAAAAGTGGTGAAAGAATTTCGTTTCAATTTTGTCTTGATAAAAAACAGAAATAGAATCCCCGAAGTAATAATTCCCTACTAGATTCCGCTCGCTTCTACGTGCCCATCTTCCATGATCCCAAGGACCAAAAACCATAGTGTTGTAGGCCCCTTCATTATGTTTTTCAATGTTCTTGTAGGTTTCAAGAGGGCCATAAAGGTCTTCTGCATCAAACCATCCACCAACGATCATTGTAGCGACATGAGATTTGGTCTTATCTAAATGTTGAATAAGACCGCGTCGTTGCCAAAGTTCATCGTAATTGGGGTGCTCTTTAAGTTCATTCCAAAAGAAATCATCTGTCATCCCATCGGGCGCTAGAGACATTTGATCTTTGATATCGTATTCAAAAAAAGAATTTAGGTTTTTTAAGGGTCCCGCCTCTAAAAAGAAATCATACTGATCTTCAGTGCCAATATCAGGAAGCGTGTACCAAGCCGTATCTATGGGCTGATCCCCATTTGGTCTTGGCGTTCCAAAGACTGAGGTGGCACGGAAATAACTTAACAAGTAGGCACCGTTATGGTGAAAATCATCAAAAAAGAAATCACCAATACAAGCTTGGGGTGAAGAAGCTTTTAACGCTGGATGCGGATCTACGGTCCCGTAAGTTGCATAAAAACCAGGATAAGAAATTCCCCAGAGTCCTACTCTACCATTATTATTTTCAACATTATTTACTAGCCACTCAATGGTATCATAGGTGTCTGAGCTTTCGTCTACTTGGGTACTATCTGTTTTGTTAGGAATATAGGCGCGCATGTTCTCGTAATGGCCTTCGCTAAGCCAACGGCCTCGCACGTCTTGGTAGACCACTATATATCCTTCTTTCATCATATTGATATTGGGTCCTATACGCTGTCTAAACTGTCCAGGCCCATACGGTCTAGAACTGTAAGGTGTGCGTTGCATAACTATAGGATATTCCTTTGAGGTGTCTTTTGGAGCGTAAATGGTAGTATGCAGTTTTACACCATCGCGCATGGCAATATCCACTTCTTGCTTGGTATAATTAGTAGCAACATAGTTTTCAGGGATCTCCCCTACGCGTTCCTTATTAGTTTTCTTGCAGGAATGCAAAACAAAAAGAACTACGATAATACAAACAGTACGGAAAATAAGCTTCATCAATTCGATTTTAATTGATCTAAAGCTACGAAGAATCGCTTTACTGCTGGAAGTACTTCACCTACAAAGCAGGAAAAAAACCTATTTCAAAAAAAGATAGCTAGGGATTAAATCTCAAAAGCTTTTTTTACCTCTTGAACGCTATCTAACTTTTCCCAAGTAAACAATTCAACATCCATTGCTACTTGCCCGTTGTATGGAGATTCAAACACCTTATGCACGGTAACAGGTGTTTTACCAAAATGCCCGTAGGCAGCAGTTTCTGAGTATATAGGATTTCTAAGTTTAAGGCGTTTTTCAATGGCATAAGGGCGCATATCAAACAACTGAGCCACTTTAGACGCAATTTGGCCATCGGTAAGATTCACTTTTGCCGTACCATAGGTATCTACAAAGATTGAAGTAGGTTCTACCACCCCAATTGCATAGCTTACTTGTACTAATATCTCATCGGCAACACCCGCGGCTACTAAATTCTTGGCCGCATGTCTAGCTGCATAGGCTGCACTGCGGTCTACTTTACTTGGATCTTTACCGCTAAAAGCACCTCCTCCATGGGCGCCTTTCCCACCATAGGTGTCTACAATAATTTTACGGCCTGTAAGGCCTGCATCTCCGTGTGGACCTCCAATGACAAACTTGCCAGTTGGATTGATATGATAGGTGATTTCTTCATTGAATAAGTGCTGGACCTCCTCTGGAAACTGAGCTTTTACCCTTGGGATTAAAATACCTAGTAAATCTTCTTTGATTTTCGCTAACATGATGGCATCATCATCAAAATCATCATGCTGCGTAGAGATTACAATGGTATCAATGCGTTGAGGAACATTTTCATCTGAATACTCAATGGTTACCTGAGCTTTGGCATCCGGCCGTAAGTAGGAAATAGCGTCGCCTTCTCTTCTTAATGCTGCCAAGACTTGCAAAATCTTGTGTGAAATATCTAAAGCAAGTGGCATAAAATTCTCCGTTTCCCTTGTAGCATACCCAAACATCATTCCTTGATCTCCAGCACCTTGCTCTTCTTTGGTGGCTCTATCTACCCCTTGATTTATGTCTTGTGACTGTTCATGAATTAACGAAATTACCCCACAAGAATCCCCACTAAATTGGTAAGCTCCTTTGGTGTACCCAATTTTATTAATGGTATTTCTAGCAATGGTTTGTACGTCTAAGTAGGTATCGCTTTTTACTTCTCCTGCCAAAACCACTTGACCAGTAGTTACCAAGGTTTCGCAAGCAACCTTACTATCTGCATCGAAGGCTAGAAAATTATCTAAAAGGGCATCACTTATTTGGTCTGCGATTTTGTCTGGGTGTCCTTCACTTACGGATTCTGAAGTAAATAAATAGGGCATTCAATTCTTTTTTATGATACGATTTGACGAAGTTGCCCAAAGAAGTTAACACCACTTTTAGCATTTTTTTCTGAGGTTGCAATCAGTCAAATCTATCCTC
>CAZRPJ010000063.1:0-13305 GCA_964601965.1 uncultured Croceivirga sp. | reverse complement strand
CCAATGCAAAAATTAGAAAAGATATTTCCTAGAAGATCGTCTGTTGTGACTTGCCCCGTAATTTCCCCTAGATGAAATAACGCTTCTCGTACATCTATTGCCATTAAATCGCTGGCTAATTCAATTTCTAATCCTTCCTTCACCTTTTCAATGGCTTCTAAGGCTTTTAGCAAGGCATCGTAATGTCTATTATTAGTAATGACTACATCATTTTTACCCAATTCTCCAGTATTAGAAAGCTTTAATAGGGTTTCTTTTAATTCCGAAATCCCTTGTTTATTTTTAGCTGAAATAAGACTGATATTGGAGTGCTTTTGTTGTAATTCTTTTTGATCTTTTAAGGGAACTTCATCAATCTTATTCGCTACGATCCATATGTTTTTATGCGGGTATTTTTCCTGTAATTCTTTAATTTCTTGCTGGTTCCGTTGTCGACTATCAATTAAATGTAAAACCAAGGCCGCCTGCTCAATTTTTTCGAAGGCTTTTTGAATTCCAATTTTTTCAACCTGATCTTCAGTTTGTCGAATCCCTGCGGTATCAATAAAGCGAAAACTAATCCCACCAATTACCATTTGATCTTCCACCGTGTCTCTGGTAGTACCTGCGATATCGCTAACAATGGCCCGTTCTTCATTAAGTAAGGCATTAAGCAGGGTAGATTTTCCAACATTGGGTTCGCCAACTATAGCCACGGGAATGCCGGCTTTTAATACATTACCCAATGCAAATGAATCTATTAACCTCCTAAGTACATCCGTAATTTTAACGAGTAATGCATTGAACTGACTTCTATCTGCAAACTCTACGTCTTCTTGAGAAAAATCCAATTCTAGCTCAAGTAAGGACGCAAAATTTAAGAGTTCTTCGCGCAATTGCTGTATTTCACTACTAAATCCACCACGCATTTGCTGGATGGCTACTTGATGCGATGCAGCACTATCGCTCGCTATTAAATCTGCCACGGCCTCTGCTTGACTTAAATCCATTTTACCATGTAGGAACGCCCGTAATGTAAATTCTCCGGGATTGGCCATTCTACATCCGTTGCGTAAAAACAGTTGAATGAGACGCTGCTGTATGTACGGTGATCCGTGGCAAGAAATTTCTACCACGTTTTCACCGGTATATGAATTTGGAGCTTTAAATAAGGAAACAAGCACTTCATCCAGAATTGTATTCTGTTCCATAATATGTCCTAAATGAATGCTATGACTCTCTTGTGCTTCCCATCTTTTTTTACCAAATGGCTTAAAATGATTTGAAAGAATCTGAAGCGCATCAGGCCCAGAAATGCGTACAATGGCCAGGGCACCCATTCCTGGAGCCGTGGCTAATGCAATGATGTTGTCTCCTTCTAACATGGCCACAAAAGTACAAATTCACCTGTCCGGTGTAACATTTTGACAGATTTCTCTACCAATAAGTACATCAATCAATTAGAACAATGGAATTAGTAAATACAACAACACGCAGAACAGATACTAGTCTGTTAGCCATCACACAATTATCGCAATTACTGCACTATGTAACTGGGTTTGGTGGATTTTTAGTACCACTTATTATTTGGTTAGTAAATAGAAACAATGTGGAAGGGATGGATGAACATGGGAAATCAATCATCAACTTTCAGCTGAGCCTGTTGCTATATATTATTATAAGTATTCCTGCTATTTTACTTTTAGGACTAGGTATTTTAATGCTAATAGGCATTGCCATCATAGGGTTTGTACTTCCTATTATAAATGCAGTAAAAGCAGCGAACGGCGAATCACCTTCTTACTTTTTAACAATTAAATTCCTGTAAGAAATAGAGCGGAGTAGAGGATGCTACCCTAGTTATTGAGCATAACTGGCATCACCAGCATGGTTACTTGCTCTCCTTCATCCAACCCATCGGAAGGAGTCAAGATACCAGCACGGTTCGGCAAACTCATTTCAAGACTCACATCATCAGAAGAAAGGTTATTGAGCATTTCTACTAAAAAACGAGAGTTAAAACCTATCTGCATGTCATCCCCCTGGTAGGAACAATTCAATCGTTCTTCGGCTTTGTTGCTGTAATCCACATCTTCTGCAGATATATTTAATTCAGCACCCGCTACTTTCAAACGAATTTGGTGTGTAGTCTTATTAGAGAAAATCGAAACACGTCTTACAGAACTTAAGAATTGCCCTCTTGAAATTGATAAGCGATTCGGATTTTCTTTCGGAATTACAGCCTCGTAGTTAGGATATTTCCCATCAATAAGTCTACAGATCAACTCGGTCTCGTCAAAACTGAATTTTGCATTGCTCTCATTGTATTCAATGGTAACATCAGATTCAGATCCCGCGAGAATGCCTTTCAATAAGTTCAAAGGCTTTTTAGGCATAATAAATTCTGCGGCTTCTGAGGCATTTATGTCGCTGCGGGTATATTTTACCAGCTTGTGGGCGTCCGTAGAGACAAAGGTTAAATTCTCAGGTGAAAATTGAAAAAATACACCACTCATCACCGGCCGTAAATCGTCATTGCCTGCAGCAAAAATGGTTTTTGAGATTGCAGTGGCAAGAATATCTCCCATGATGGTCGTTGTACTGGGATTGGTTAATTCCACTGCCTTTGGAAACTCGTTTCCATCGGCATATGCCAAGGCATATTTCCCATGATTGGAACTAATCTCAACGGTATTATTGTCTTCGACTACAAAAGTGAGTGGCTGTTCTGGAAATGTTTTAAGCGTATCTAGCAGCAAACGTGCAGGAACTGCAATCACCCCGTCAGATTCAGAATCTACAGTAAGTACAGAACTCATAGTGGTCTCTAAATCCGAAGCAGAAACAGTGAGTTTAGACTGCTCTAAAACAAATAAAAAGTTATCTAAAATTGGGAGGGTATTGCTAGAATTAATAACCCCACCTAACACTTGCAGTTGCTTTAATAAATATGAGCTAGATACTATAAATTTCATTCAATTCGCTTTCTAAGTTATGGTCCCTTTGTCATGGTTCTAAAAAGAACTAAACACGGCTAATCACAAATATATTTTAAATCAATTGGGTAAGGAAACTTAGTTATTAACAGTTCTTACGCAAATTTTCGTTTTCTAAGGTATGTTTGTACAACACCAAAAAGCAAAAGGGCCAATAAGGGTATTCCTAAAGTTAGTAATTGCCATTTTGTTCTTCTTTCTGCTATTTTTTTGACATCTAAAACCGGGATCGTAACTTCTTTCGCCCTAATGTTTATAAGTTCATTACCATCCATTAAATAATGCACACAATTCTCTAAAAACTCCTTATTTCCGTAGGTGCTATTGGTCCATTTATCAAACCCCAAAGCCAAGGGTCTTCCTTGCTGTAATTGATTTTTAACAAGATCACCATCGGCAATAACAATCATTTTATTAGCAACTCCTTCATCTTGAGCGGCATTTAAATCAAATGGTTTTACCCTGTTTTTATAGGCAGAACTAAAGGTGCCTTCCAGGAGCACTCCCATGGGCGTTCCGGGATTTGGAGGATATTGCGATCTGTCTAACGGAGTGTTTATTTGATTAAAACTAATCTCTTTTGGAACCCCTTCTGTTTTTGATAGCGGTGAAGACTGTAGCAGCACGGTTTTCTTGTTGCTGTTAGGCAAGGTGTCAATGGCATTTCCAAATTGTACACGTAGTGCCTCAATATTCGTATTTATTGGGTGATTCTCCTTTGAAAATACCATGGGGTGGTAGGTCCAGGGCAGGGGATTGTATTGCGAATTTTCTGCTTCCCCATTTGCTAAAACAATGGGGGTGTTATACAGATCATTCACCAAAACAGGATTAATACGCAGGCCGTATTTAAAGAAAAAATCGTCCAGGTTAAGATCGCGCTGCACCGCCACATTGCTGCCATTTTCATTGAATAAACTATCCAATTCCATGGCCACACGATCTATTAGCCAAAGTGATTTACCGCCACCCACAATATATTGGTCTAGTACATATTTTTCATTTTCAGAAAAAGCTTCTGTGGGCTTAGCCACCATGGCTAAATCAAAAGTTGATAACTGATTTAAAACGCGCTGCGGGTTCGCTTCCACAGAGTCTAAGGTGATTGCTCCAATATTGTAGTATGCTTGTAGACTCGATAAAAAATCAGCGATATAAGGATCTGCCAACTCCCCGTTTCCTTTTAATACGGCAATCTTTTTCTTTTCAACCAGTTGCAATTTTTTAAAGGCATCGGTAAAAGCATATTCTAAATTTTGTACGGAGTTGTTAATCCTATCTTCCGTTGTTGCACCCAGTTTATTTTTTAGTAAGGGAACTTTAACGGTTTTATTATTGTGGTTTACCATGGCCCAGGGGAACACCAGTTCTTGCGTGGTTTTACCCTGATCTTCAATAGTCACTGAGGCGGGTTTTAAGCCTAATTGTTGTAAATCTACAATAGTTTCTTCCCGCAAAGAAACGTCTTCCAGCGGGTCTACTAAATTGAAAATTATATTGGGGTTTTCTGCTCTAAATTGTGCTAGTAATAGTTGTGTTTCCTTTTGTAACCTTGCAAATTCTCCAGGCAAACCTCCGGCCAACAAAACATCAATCACCACAGGAGATTCAAATGCCTGCAGGGTGTTTTTAGAGGCTTCAGACAAGGTAAAACGGCGATCTTCTGTTAGGTCAAAACGGGTGTAAAAAAAGCTTCCTACCACATTTATGAGCAGGAGGAGAAGCAACCCTATTAAAATAATTCCACCCTTTTTCATGATTTCGACCTTGATTTAAGAAGACTTTGTTGCGCTAAAAAGAGGAAGAAACATGTAAGAGAACCGAAATAGATAAGGTTTCTAGTATCTAATACGCCCTTGGCAATATTTTCATAATGCGCTTTGGCTCCAATACTCTTTATTAAAAGTTGTTGGGCTCCATCTTGAAAAAGTGACGCCATGGCTTCTGGGCCGTAATACACTAAAAAGCAGAAAGCGGCACTTAACACAAAGGCAAATATTTGATTTTCAGATAACGAAGAAACCCATATGCCTATACCGCAATACAGCGCCAATAAAAAAACTGCCCCAAAATACGATCCAAGAACTAATCCTGAATCATAGTTTGCTGTTACCATTCCTAAATCAGAAATGGCAAAAACATAAATAATCGTGGGAAGCAGCGCGATGATACCCACGCTTAAGACGGCCAAAAATTTTCCAAGAACAATCTGTATTTTGGTTACCGGTTTAATAAACAAGAGCTCTAAAGTTCCTAATTTCATTTCCTCGGAGAGGCTGCGCATGCACAAGGCTGGTACTAAGAATAGGAAGACCCAGGGTATTAATAGAAAAAAGTTACTAAGGTCAGCAAAACCATAGTCGAAGATGTTGAATCCTTGTCTAAAGACCCATAAGAACAACCCATTAAGCAATAGAAACAGCGCTACTACCAAATACCCCACCGGAGAATTAAAAAAACCACGTAATTCCTTTTGAAATATCGCAAACATGAGGGCTAGTTTAAAACGACTTTTTCTTGAATACTCCAAGCTTCAGCACGCGCTTCAAATAAAGGCTTTGTGCGGGACCAAACTTGTTTAAAAAATTCAGAATTTCTATAATTTTCAAGGTGCATTTCTTCTTGCCATTTGCTGTATGTGAAAAATATATGAGGTGCTTTTAAGTCTTGATATAAGGTTAAAAACATACAACCTTCAAAGTTACGAATGTGCTCCTTGGTTTCTTCAAAAATGGCTTCAAAACTTGGAATATTTTCTTCTTTAAACGTGAGCTTCACGATTCTAGTAATCATTTAAAGGAAATTAATGGTTATAACATCTTGGCGTCCAAGACCTATTAAAGAGGCGGCGCCTCCCACGGTTTTTAAATCGCTTTTAAAAATGGCCAGTTCAAGATATCCGGAAGAATTAAAAAGCGCTAAAAAATCACTTGGACCTTTTCGCTGATTTTTGGGCAAATTATAATCTACCAACTCAGCATAGGTGGTAAAAATGGTACGCAGTTTATGCCGGCGGGCAATCAACTCAAACGCTCTACCGTTTCGGTACGCCTCAAAAGTAGCTTTGGTAATATTTGTCACTACATTGCCATAGTGATCAATATAAATCACGTTTCCGCTTATGGTGGCTCCATCATTGGTGATGCGCGGTTCTAATTCTCTTATTTCTTTCAATTGCTTCTGAGGAACACTAACTACTTCTTCCTTTCCACCACGCGCAAGATGGCAAGCCACCTTGGTAAAAATGTGCAATTCTGGGAAAGCAGTGGGCGGTTCATTGGGCAGTTGAATTCTATTAATTTTTTGAGCTGGGGTAGTAGCGGTAAGAATAGAAAGCACGCCATTATCAGCACAGATAAAATAATGACCCTCTAACAAAACCAGGAGATGCTCTGTCTCTGGGGACCATTCAGACTCTAGACCAATGATGTGTATAGTTCCTTTCGGAAATTCTCCGTAGGAACAATGCAACAAATAGGCACATTCATGAACATCAAAAGGGGAAACCTCGTGAGAGATATCAACAATCGTAGTCCCAGGTACCTCGCTAAGGATTCGTCCTTTTATGGCGGCGGCAAAATGGTCTTTGGTTCCAAAGTCAGTCGTTAAAGTAATTACGGCCATGAAGGATTGTTGAAAGAATTCTTGATGCTAAAATTGAATTTTGGTTAAGTTTGTCGGTAAATTTACATAAAAGGAAAAAAGCAAATCTTCCTTACCCCACTAACTTCTAATATTGATTTTTTGAACGAATTAATAATTGAACTTACGGAGATAAGCCCACGAGACTTTTTTGGGCTTCAAAATGAAAACGTAGAACTGTTAAAACGGTATTTTCCCAAGCTAAAAATTGTGGCACGCGGCAACAAGGTAAAAGCCTATGGCGATGAAGAAATGCTGGAGGAGTTTGATCGCCGTTTTGATATGATTACCGAGCATTTTGCGAAGTATAACAAGATTGATGAAAACGCCATCGAAAGATTGCTTACAAGTAACAGCAAAGAAGATTACCAATCCTCAAAATCGAGCGGTGAAGTATTGGTTCATGGTGTAAACGGCAGATTGATCAAAGCACAAACAGTAAACCAGCGAAAAGTGGTTGATGCCTGTGCGAAAAACGATATGGTTTTCGCCATTGGTCCTGCTGGAACAGGAAAGACCTATACGGGTGTAGCGCTGGCCGTAAAAGCTTTGAAAGAAAAGCAGGTGCGACGCATAATTCTAACCCGACCTGCAGTAGAAGCAGGGGAGAATCTAGGATTTTTGCCAGGAGATCTAAAAGAAAAGTTAGATCCCTACATGCAGCCTTTATACGATGCCTTACGCGATATGATAGCTCCAGAAAAGTTGGATAAATATATAGAAGATGGCACCATACAAATAGCGCCCATGGCATTTATGAGGGGACGAACTCTTGATAACGCTTTTGTGATCTTGGATGAGGCCCAAAATACCACCCATGCTCAGATGAAAATGTTCTTAACGCGTATGGGCAAAAATGCCAAGTTCCTACTCACGGGAGATCCCGGCCAAATAGACCTGCCAAGACGCGTAATATCTGGACTAAAGGAGGCCTTGTTAATTCTAAAAAATGTAAACGGAATTAGCATTATTCACTTAGACGATAAGGATGTTATCCGTCATAAATTGGTGAAAAAGGTAATTGATGCCTACAAGAATATAGAACATCAAAATCAGTTCTAAGATGAGCAATACATTAATGGGAACCGATTTTAATTTTCCAGGGCAACAATCTGTGTACCGGGGAAAAGTTCGGGAGGTATATCGTTTAGAAAATGATGTTCTGGTTATGATAGCCACCGATCGCCTTTCTGCTTTTGATGTGGTCATGCCCAAAGGCATACCTTACAAAGGGCAAATCTTAAATCAGATAGCCACTAAAATGATGAAAGCCACAGAAGACATTGTTCCTAACTGGCTTTTAGCAACACCAGATCCAAACGTAGCCATTGGTAAGGCCTGTGAACCCTTTAAAGTAGAAATGGTCATTAGAGGATATCTTTCTGGTCATGCTGCAAGGGAATACAAAGCAGGCAAACGTCTGCTGTGCGGTGTTCCTATGCCTGATGGCATGATAGAAAATGATGCCTTCCCAGAGCCCATTATCACTCCAGCCACCAAGGCAGAAAAGGGAGACCATGATGAAGATATCTCCAAGGAGGAAATCCTTTCTAGCGGTTTGGTTAGTGCGGCCGATTATGCCATTCTGGAAGAATATACCCGCGCACTCTTTAAAAGAGGTACTGAAATTGCTGCAGACCGAGGCCTTATTCTGGTAGATACCAAATACGAATTTGGAAAAACAAAAGACGGAGCGATTGTATTGATTGATGAGATCCACACCCCCGATTCTTCTAGGTATTTCTACGCAGATGGATACGAAGAACGGCAAGAGCGGGGAGAGGCTCAAAAACAACTTTCAAAAGAATTTGTGCGTCAATGGCTTATTGCGAATGGCTTTCAAGGTTTAGAAGGGCAAAGTTTACCGGAAATGAGCAGTGAATACATAGAAAGTGTATCGGAACGATATATAGAACTCTTTGAAAATATTACTGGTGATCAATTTCAAAAAGCAGAGATTGATACCATTGAAGAGCGTATTGAAGGAAACATCCTGTCCTACTTACATTCCCACTAAGAAGACACATTTTAAAATTCAAGAAAAGCCAAGAATGGGTATGAGAAGAATAAAACAATTGGCATTTTTTGTAACTCTATTTTGGTCTGGCATCCACGCTTTTGGTCAGGTTGATGACGGGCAGCTCGGTGCATGGTACATGTATTTTTTCGATGCAAAGTTTAAAGAAAGCAAATGGGGTGTTCAAGGGGATGTCCAGTATCGAAATTGGGATGTTTTGGGCGACTTAGAACAATTGTTGATCCGATCAGGAGTGACCTACAGGCCGGAAAACACTAATTTAAAACTGACTTTAGGCTATGCCAATATCACTACAGGCAGTTTTGGCGAGGATAATTCCACAGTTTCAGAGAACAGACTGTACCAAGAGGCGTTTTTTCCTAAAAACTTCGGAACCCATGTTTTAACCAATCACCGTTTTCGATATGAACAGCGGTTTGTGGAAGGTCAAGACTTTAGAACACGATATCGCTACAACCTGTTTGTGAATATACCGCTTCAGAAAGAAGGCATTGTTCCAAAGAGCTTCTATCTGGCCTTCTACAATGAATTATTCATCAATGGAGAACGAAGTATAGGGGACGGCCGTGAAGTGGAATTATTTGATCGAAATCGATCCTACGCCGCTCTTGGATATCAAGTAAGTGATGCTATAAAACTTCAATTTGGCATCATGCGGCAGATTACTACCAATTGGAGCAAAAATCAGCTGCAATTAAGTTTGCATCATAGCTTCTAAAATTCCCTAATTAAATCAAAGATTTTTAGACGATTAACAGGTTTGTAATTCGATTTAAAAGCGTTCTTGTTTATAGTTCAACCACCAATTTTGAACAAAAATTTTGTTTAACGCTAAATTAGTATATTTATGCTAAATAAATATATCTACTATGGATGCCTGTCCAAATTGTGGTTCAGATCAATTTATAAAAGCCGGTGTAATCAAAAATAGACAACGTTACCGCTGTAAGTCCTGCAACTATTTTTTTACAGTTGGTAAGCTGGGAAAACAAATTGATGATTATTACGTGAATAAAGCATTACAGCTTTATTTAGAAGGACTCACGTATAGAGAAATAGAGCGAATATTAGGGGTGTCCCATGTGTCTGTCATGAACTGGGTTCGCAAGTATAATATTAAACGTCCGTACAATACCAAGTATCATCCATCCTACAAGATTCTCAACCAATTAGAACTGCAAGAATATTTTCAAAATCCAAAAAATATTTCAGGAGCCGGGGTATTAATTACCGAACTGGGAGACAAGTTTATGCTTATAAAATGGGAACGTTTTAGAGATTAGCTATAGTAAATAAGCAAAAAAATATATTAACTTTTTATTCAGATATTTTTTTTAAGATGTTCGTTGAGCATGCAACAAACCAATAACATCTTAAAAATGAAAAAAGTTCTATTTGTTATAGCAGTTTCAATGCTATTCGTAACCGCAGGCTTTTCCCAAGGGAATACCGAATATACAGGGGGTTACAAAGTAAAGTTCAATGAGGATGGCTCAAAATACATGCGCATCATTGCCTGGGGTCAGTTCTGGGCCCAATACAATGATAATGTTCCAGACGATGCTAGTCAGCTAAATTTTAGTATTCGTCGTGCAAGGATTCTTACGTTCACACAATTAAACAAAAAGTTCCTTATTCTAACACATCTTGGTTTAAACAGTTTAAATGGCAACAATACAAGTCCTTTAGGTTTTGGAGAAAATGCACAGCTCTTTTTCCATGATTTTTGGGGAGAATGGAAAGTTGCTCAAAACTTTGATGTGGGTGCAGGACTTCATTATTGGAATGGAATCTCAAGGCTAAATAATCAAAGTACCCTAAACATGATGACTTTAGATAACAATCGTCAATCATGGGCCACTATTGGGTTATCAGATCAGTTTGCACGTCATATTGGGGTGTATGCAAAAGGTAAAATAGGAAAGCTTCAATACCGTATTGCTTTTAACGAAGCAGGTGCTAGTACTCTAGATACCAGAGATCCTGTCGCAGACGGCGTTACGGTTTATGGAGGTAGAAGAATCTTGGGATCTGCAGATGCTGGAAAAGTATTTCAAGGATATTTTGATTATAACTTCTTGGACCAAGAATCTAATTTCTTACCCTACAAAGTAGGCACCTATTTAGGGAGCAAGAAAGTATTTAATATTGGAGCTGGTTTCTTTAACCATGCCGATGGGGTAGTGGAAGCTGATGGCGAAGGTGCCAACGTAAACATTTTTGCAGTTGATGCCTTTTATGACGCTCCGCTAGGACAAGATGGCTCTGCCATAACCGCCTATTTAGTATACCAAAACAATGATTATGGTGAAAATTACAATTTTGGTCCCTATGCTACCGGCAATATGGTCTATGGCCATGTAGGATATTTAATTGCGGGCGCAAAGGATAAAACACGTTTTCAGCCGTACCTTTCCTACAATACAAGATCTATAGACGCTATAGACGATAACGCAACTCGACTTGGGCTGGGTGCCAATATTTTTATGACAGGGCACCACTCAAAATTAAGTGTGGAGTATGCAAATTCTAAGGTGGGTGACGGCGATAGTGCCGGTGTCCTTACCATTCAAGCAATGATTTATCTATAAACCAACATATTATGTCAGAAAAACAAGAAAAGGCTTCCGCCTATTGGAAAGAAAATCTGCGCTACCTGGTCATTTTATTGGCCATCTGGTTTGCGGTTTCTTATGGAGCAGGCATCCTCTTTAAAGATGCGCTAAACACCATAAAGATTGGGGGATTTAAACTAGGATTTTGGTTTGCCCAACAAGGTGCAATTTACGTATTCGTGATCCTCATCTTCGTCTACGTACGATTAATGAATAAACTAGACAAAAAGTACGGCTACGACGTCGATTAACTAACCAAAAAAATACAACGAATTATGAGTGATGTACAAATTTGGACCTATGTGCTAGTTTTATTGAGCTTTGGTCTTTATATAGGAATTGCAATCTGGTCTAGAGCCGGATCTACCAAAGAGTTTTACGTAGCTGGCGGAGGGGTTTCTCCTCTAGCGAACGGGATGGCTACTGCTGCAGATTGGATGTCTGCTGCTTCTTTTATTTCCATGGCGGGGATCATTTCTTTCGCGGGGTATGACGGTGCTGTTTATTTAATGGGGTGGACCGGTGGTTATGTGCTTCTGGCCCTTTTATTGGCCCCTTATTTAAGAAAATTCGGAAAGTTTACCGTTCCAGATTTCATTGGGGAACGCTATTACTCAAAAACAGCACGCATTGTAGCTGTTATCTGTGCCTTGATCGTTTCTTTCACCTATGTAGCAGGGCAAATGAGAGGTGTTGGTATCGTATTTTCAAGATATTTAGAAGTAGATATAGAAACAGGCGTAATTATTGGGATGGTGATTGTATTGTTCTATGCCGTTTTAGGTGGTATGAAAGGTATTACCTATACCCAAGTGGCACAATACTGTGTGCTAATATTCGCCTTTATGGTACCTGCTATTTTTATTTCCATTCAAATGACGGGCAATCCTATTCCGCAACTTGGTTTCGGTAGTACTTTATCAGACGGTTCTGGGACCTATCTTTTAGACAAGCTTGACGGCCTTTCCACAGAACTAGGTTTTGCAGAATATACGAACGGGTCTAAAAGCCTTATTGATGTATTTGCGATCACATTTGCCTTAATGGTAGGTACTGCAGGATTACCACACGTAATTGTGCGTTTCTTTACCGTAAAACGTGTAAAAGATGCTAGAAAATCTGCGGGATTAGCGTTGTTATTTATTGCAATTCTTTATACAACTGCACCTGCGGTGGCTGTATTCGCTAGAACAAACCTTATTGAAACAGTAAGTGATAAGGCGTATGCAGATATGCCACAATGGTTTAAAAACTGGGAGACCACAGGACTTATTGGTCATGACGATAAAAACGGAGACGGTATCATTCAATATGTGGCCAATCCAGAAGTAAATGAATTACGTGTAGACCGTGATATCATGGTACTTGCCAATCCAGAAATTGCCAATTTGCCGGCTTGGGTTATTGGACTCATTGCGGCAGGTGGCTTGGCAGCAGCGCTTTCTACAGCTGCTGGTTTGTTACTGGTTATTTCATCTTCTGTTTCCCATGATTTAATTAAAAATGTTTTCAACCCAGACCTTTCAGAAAAAGGAGAATTATGGGCAGCACGTATTTCGGCGGCTGTAGCTGTTGTGATTGCTGGTTACTTTGGTATTAACCCGCCCGGCTTTGTGGCGGCAGTGGTTGCCCTGGCCTTTGGTTTGGCAGCAGCCTCTTTCTTCCCGGCCATTATCCTTGGAATTTTCTATAAAAAGATGAATAGCAAAGGTGCTATCTCAGGGATGATTGTAGGTATTTCACTGATGCTCTTCTACATGTTAAAATTCAAGTTTGGAATTTTTGACGGAGGAAAAGAAGCAGTAGGTGCCTTAAAGGAAAGCTGGTGGTTTGGAATTTCTCCAGAAGGATTTGGTACCATAGCCATGCTTGTGAATTTTGTAGTGGCTTTAGTGGTGAATAAGTTCACAGAAGAACCACCAGAAGATGTACAAGAAATTGTAGAGAATATTAGAATCCCTAGTGGTGCAGGCGAGGCCGCATCGCATTGATTATATTTAGTTGGTTACAGAATGCGGTGTGGTATGCTAATACC
>CAZRPJ010000062.1:0-13321 GCA_964601965.1 uncultured Croceivirga sp. | reverse complement strand
TGGTGCTAGTAGCCCTGGGAATGGTTTGGTATTTTAAACGTAAAAAGTGGCTCTAAGCTGTTTTTAGAGTAGGCTTCCCATCAATTGTAGTAAGTTAATCTCAGCAATTTTTAAATCGAATTTGGCTCTTGCTAGATTATTAGCAGCATTGAAAAGATTGATTTGCGCTTGTCTAAATTCTAAGGCGGTGATTTGGGCAAGACTATACTGTTTTTGGGTTCTTGCAAAGTTCAATTGGTTGGTTTCTAAATTTTTCCGTTCTGCCGCTAACTTGTATTGGGATAATGTATAGTTTTCATAGGCGTTTTTAACATTGGTTTCTACCTCGTACGCCAGCTGTGCTAATTCTATTTCGCGGTTCATTTTTTGAATTTTTGCCTTTTTCACCCGCGCTGTATTACTACCATTGAAAAGGTTCCAGGTAACATTTAATCCCAAGTTTACACCATAAGCCTCATTGTTTAATGCAAAGGAGGTAGGTGGGTTTTGACTTTCATTCCAACGGTAGGAACCACTTCCGCTAATTTTTGGTAAAAATTGAGCCTTGCTAATTTTTATGTCCAATTCGCTAATTAATATATTTTGGGATGCCAATACAAGTTGCACATTCTTTTCCTTCGCTGCTTCCCAAACCCTTGCTTCTTCCATAGCTGGCGCAAATACAACGGTGGTATCTGTACTGTAAGACTGGTTAATATCGCGTCCCAAAACAAGATTGAGATTTCTTTTTAGATTTTTTAAGTCGCGAGTAGCTTCCATATAGGTGATGCTATCGGTATTTAAATCTACTTGTGCGTTTAGTTCATCTAAATAGGTACCCTGACCATATTTTAGGTTTTTCTTTGTTCTTGTTAATCGATCTAAAGAATTTTCCAAATTCACCTTTAGGTTGTGTACTACCTCTTGCTGAAACGCCACATTAAAGTAATTTTCATATACTGCAATCATAGTATTTTCTATGGCTTGCCGTTCTTTTACCTGAGTAAGGCTTAGGTTTGCTTCATTACTGTCTTGGGTAAATTTTCTGACCATCCCATCAAAAAGTACATATTCCGCTGTCACCGATGCATTATAGGATTCTGTAACGGCCCCATCAATGGAGGTGGCATTGCCATCCGAAAAGGTCACGTTTTGTGTTTCTTCAGAATAACTTACCCCTCCGCTGGCAGTTACATTAGGCAAATAGCCGCTATTTAATAAGCTTGCATCGACTTCTGCAATGGCCGTGTTGTTTCGTGCAATAAGTAAGTCATGATTGTTTTGCACAGCTATGGCAATTGCCTCATCCATGGTCAATTTTTCTTGAGCCATAGCTGCACAGGTCAACAATAAACAACTGGTAATTAAACTAAATCTCAACATCGTCTACAGAAAGTTCTTTAATGGCGCGTTCTACTTCTTCTTTTTTTGGTTTTTTCCCGGTGACCCAGTAGGTGGTGACTACTTTTATGGAGTTTACTGCTGCTAATAAAATGGGCAACAGAAAGAGGGTTAAAAAGGTTGCTACTGCAATCCCATAAGAGATTGCTATGGCCATTGGCTTTAAAAATTGGGCTTGTAGACTTCGTTCTAACATTAAGGGCGCCAAGCCGGCAATGGTTGTTATTGAGGTCAAAAATATGGCCCGAAAGCGTGCTCTTCCAGTTTCAAAAAGGGCATCATTAAAAGGCATACCTTCCTTTAAAAAGGTGTTGAATTTATTGGTAAATACTAGCCCATCATTCACCACAATTCCCACTAGACCAATGATTCCTAAATAAGACAGAATACTCATGGAAAACCCATGAAAATAGTGCCCCCAAGCCACCCCAATTAAGCAGAATGGGACGATAGATAAAAGTATAAATGGCTGACTAAAACTTCGAAATGCGAACACGATCACCACATAGATTAAAAAGAGCAACGCAGGAAATATTTTAGCAACTGCTGTGGTAATTTTATTCGCCTCCCGATTCTGACCTTCAGTAGAGAGCGTAACCCCTGGAAATTCACTTGCTACCTTTTCAGCTACTCGTGTTCTTAGATCTTTCATGATCGCTGCAGAGCTCACCTTGGGACTTGCAATATCTGCCTGAATAGTAATTTCTCGTAAACCATCTAAATGGTTAATGGCCGTTTCTCCGCGTTCTATTTGATACGTGGCAACTTGTGATAAGGGAACACGGCCTTGCGATGTTTTTATTTCTATATTTTCAATATCATTTAAGGTAGAGCGGTCTTCTTTAGCATATCGTACCCAAACTTTTACTTCATCCTGCCCTCGTTGTATACGCTGCACTTCATTTCCATAAAATGCACTACGAACTTGTCCCATTAGGCTAGAATAGGTGAGTCCCAATAAAGTGGCCTTTTCATTTAACTGAAGTTTTATTTCTTTAATCCCTTTAGGATTGGTATCTGTAATGTCTTTTACATCTGGGTTGTTTTGTAACTCTTGGTAGACTAATTCTTTGGCCTCATTAAGAGCAGCAATCTCTTTCCCTTGTAGGGATACCGAAATGGGTGCACCCCCTACATTGGCACCTGAGTTAAACGTGAGCTTTTCTACCAATGGCTGGGCCCCCACGGCTTCTCTAATTTTATCAGTAATGGCAATAGACGAAATAGTTCTGGTCTCACTAGGAGACAGGTTAATGAATATGCTACTCGAAGAGCTTGAAGGACCTAACCCCCTTACAGTTCCAATAATATGGTCCCCACCTAGCTCGTTAGCACCTAGAGATTCATTGATTTCCCAAACTTTGGCCTCAACAAATGAGGACAAGGAATCTGTAATCTGCTCGCTGGTTCCTTTTGGAGTGTTAATAGTGGTAACAATTTGGTCACTGGCATTGGTAGGGAAGAATGTGAGTTTAATAATCCCGTTTGCAATAGCGCCTAAAGTAATTACGAAGAAGAAGAATAAAATTGCAAAGGAAATAAACTTGTTGTTGAGTGCTCTTTTGTAAAGTGGACTATAAATACGGTCTTTTAAATAGTCCATTACCTTTTCACCATATAAGTTGAATTTACTCACCTTATGAATGTTCTTCATGTCTTTGGAGTGCGCTAAATGCGCTGGTAAAATGAGTAAGGCTTCAATTAAGGAGACTAAAAGAGTAAGGGTAATAACCACAGCGATGTCTTCAAAGAAATCGCCGATTTGTCCTTCTAAAAAGAAGAAAACAGCAAAGGCTAAAATGGTGGTTGCAATGGCTGAAAGTATGGGTTTAAGAACGTCTAAGGTACCCATCACGGCTGCTTTTATTGGACTATCTCCCTGTTCCCGTCTGCTGTATATATTTTCTGCAATAACGATGCCGTCATCCACCAAGATCCCAATCACTAAGATCATCCCAAACATGGAAAGCATATTCAAGGTAACCCCGAAATGAGGCAGTAAAATAAACATGCCAAAAAACGAAATTGGTAACCCGAAAGCTACCCATAATGCTACCGTAGGACGCAGGAAAAAAGAAAGTAGGACCAATACTAAAATCATTCCAACAATAGCATTTTCTAAAAGAAGCGAAATTCTATCTTGTACTAGATCTGCAGTATTAAAGGTCTCTCGCAATTCTAGGGCGTCATGTTTGGTATTAAATGCCTCTATGTATTCTTTTATTATTTCTACACTACCTATAAGATCTTCCGAATTGGTATTTTTTAGATCGATTTGAATGGCAGGTTCTCCATTATAAAAGATTTTGTTAGGACTTTCTTCAAACTGATCGCGAATAATGGCTACATCTCGTAAATAGACCTTGGTGCCATTGCTACTGGCCTTTACTACGATATCTTCTAACGCTTTCGCTTGATATCCTTTATTGTTGGCACGGATTAAAAATTCTTCATCCAAGGTTTTAATAGAACCTCCAGAAATAGTAATATTTGCTTCACCCACGGCCTGAGCCACTTGATCAAAACTTAGATCAAATGCACGCATTTTTTCTTCCGTCACCGCCACTTCTATTTCTTCATTTGGAAAACCACTTAATTCAATTTGTGAGATTCCTTCGATACGAAGTAAATCGTCTTCAACTTCCTGTGCGTAGTCTTTTAGAATGGGCAGGGGTACTCCTTTGCCTGAGATAATAAAGGAAATGGCCGGCCGTGTTGGTAACACAGATTCAATTACAGGTGGTTCAATAGCATTTGGAAAGGAAGGAATTCTATCTACAGCATTTTTAACATCATCTAAAATGACATTAATATCAAAACCTGATAACGTTTCTACCAAGATAGAAGCATTGTTCTCTTGTGAGATTGAACTAACCCTATCAATTCCTGGAATTCCTTTGAGATTCCGTTCAATTTTTTCAACAATACCTTCTTCTACTTCTTCTGGAGAAGCGCCTGGATAAGCTACCGTAATTTGAATGGTTTTGGCATCTGCTAGGGGAAAAAAGGAAGAATTCATTTCCTTAAAGCCCAAATAACCAAAGAGCAGAAAGCCAATGATGAAAATATTAACGGCTACTGGGTATTTAATGAAGTAACTTAAAAAATCTTTCATCCTGCGCAATTAATAATTCACCTTCATGCCTGGATAGGCATTGGCTAGTACCTGATCTAATAAAATGCTTTCCTTAGTGACGCCTTTTACAACCACGCTGTCTTTTATATAGTTAAGGGGAACTACCTTTTGCAGTGTTAATACGCTGTCTTTTACTATATAGACATGATCATTTTCAAGCAGGAGATTGGCCTTCATTTTTACCACATCCTTTAAACTGGCTCCTTCAATTATTGCGGACACATATTGCCCATCTCTTAGCTGGTCATCGCGAACTTCTACAATAGCATTCACCGTCTGCGTCGCCTGGTCTACTTTAGGATTTAACCGAACAATTGTTCCGATGAATATATGGTTCGTGACCAGTAGACTGAGCTGTACTTTCTGCCCTTCTTGTATGTATTTTATACCAGCAGCTGGTATGGCCAAACTCAGTTCAAAAACGGTGGGCGCAATAAATTCTCCCAATTTTTGACCGCTTCTAACAAGGGTACCAGGATTAACTAGAGATTGCGTAACGGTTCCGCTAAAAGGAGCTCTTATGGTGTATTTTGCTGCTCGTTCTTGTTGATTCTTTACGGAATAATAGCTTTGATAGATACCCTTACCAGAAACAAATAATTTTTCTGCATCCGAGGTAGTTTTTGGCAATGATTGTAAAGGACCTTCTAACTGAAAATCCTTTAAATAGCGTTCCCATTTCGCTGCCGCGGTAGGGTATTCTATTTCCATATCAGGCAGCATCGCAGCAATCTGGTTCACCAAACTACTTTTGTTAGATTGTAGTTGTGCCAGGTATTCAGAATTGTCTAACTGCAATAACACCTTATTTTTGGAAAAGGAATTCCCTTCTTTAAAGTGACGACTCACAGGCAGTAGAACGCCCTGTACCTCACTGTATAATTCAATTTTATTCTTGGCATTTGCCGTGGCAGTCACCTCCATACGGTAGGGAATTGAAGTTGGTGCCGCCAGTGTAGTAAGTACCAAAGGAGGTTGATTCTTGGCTACTTCTGGCGTTTCATTTCCTTTTTTACCCATGTATAAAAACAAGAGTGTTCCCAGTAAGATAATGGCACAGCCAATGATAATTTTAAGTGCGGGCTTCATACAGTTACTGATTCATTTGCTTTTTCATGGTTTCTCGCATTTCGGGCTCTAATTCTTTTTCATAAACTTTCATCTGCTCTTTGGTAAGCACGCGCTCTAATTCTTGATTCTTTTCTTTTTTAATTCGCTTCATGTCCCCAATTTTGCTAAACATAGACCCCTCTTTATTTAATAGAGCAGCCTGTAATTCTGAATATTTTTCATTGATTCCGCGAAGCTCTTTTTCCTGGCCATCAACTAGATCTAACCGGTCAATCATTAATTGGGTTTGGTATTCAGCCATTTTAACTGGATCCATTTTTTGTTGCCCTTGAATGCTCATGATTCCCGAAAGGAGAAGGATTATTAAAACACCATTTTTCATACTATTTTCTTTTTATTTGTTTGGCAGAAATCACTCTTTGAGATGTTGAGCGAATCGTTTGTTGCCTTTTTTTAATTTTAAGTCAAAAGTATTTTTGGCAGCACTTGCCATAAAATCTTTTAGACCGGCACGCCAAAAAAATAGACTGTTTCGACCATCTTCCCAACGAATACAAACAATAGCTTTGGTAGATAGAATTGGGTGGTTGATCTAGAAATTTAGTTGATTCTTCTTTTAACAAACCAAATATCACGTAAACTAAAGTTGATGTTTATGGTGTGAATTTGTTCTTCAATAAGAATACCTGTGGTAGACCCTCTGTTTTGGAAACCATAGGAAATATTTAGATGCGACAAGGATCGAAGCCCTAATGGAATTCCTAGTCCTGCTGTAAAATTGAAAGATGCAACAGGATTTTCGTTTACTTCTAAATAGCCTGTATTATAATTAAAACCAGCCCGGTATTTTATGCGTCTGGCATACTTGTAACTAGAGGCGTCTTGGACGTATTGTAGTCCTACTGCAAATTCTCGCTCGTCCACGAAATCCCCAACATTGTCTTCTTGTTCCGTTTCATTCCACAAGCGAATGGTATAATCAAAGGTGAGATCCAAACCTTCTAGCGGGGTATACAATAGGCCACTTTTAAGGGCTGTTGGTAGTTTAAAGGAGGCTATTTTTTCATCTTCTTCATTTTCTACATTAGCCCCTATAAAATCGAGTGTTTTTTGTACGGTGCGGTCCCTTTTTCCGGAAAGGGGTGTCGCCAAATCCGCTGCCCAACCTAAGGTTAGTTTAGGGCTTATATCCAACTGAAAACCCAATCCAAAACGAAGCCCGCGATAGTAATTACGTTCTAGAATATCCAAAGTACTTTCATTAGGCACTTCTTGGCTAGCATCTATAAATTCACGCTCCTCTATAACGCCAAATAGGTAAGACGCATAGGCTCCTAATCGTATATGATCTACAATTGAATGACCATAAGAAAGGCGAAGATCATTTAAGGCACCGGTTCCAAAAATACTACTGTTGAACTCATCAAAAGAACCCTCAATATTGCTTTGAATTCCAATGACCGAGTAACCCACATCGCTGTATGGGTTTATAGACAATCCAAAACCACTGTTAGGACCCAATGACGAAGCAAATGCGATGTTTGAAAAATTTCCAGCAATTCTATTTTCAACTGAAGTCCCATTGTTTATTTCACTGAACTCCGTTAAGAATCCAAAATCAAATAAGAAGTTTTGTTCGCCTAGCATACCGTAAGCAGCAGGATTGTTGTTATTCATAAAAGAACTCCCAGAAAGGGCAACACCCCCATTCCCCATAGAATTGTTGATTCCAACAGTTGAATTGCTCGCCACTCCCAATCCGAAAAGTGAGTACGGAGAACCAGTAAGATTGTTAGTCTGGGCATTGATTGCATTGGCGGCCACCATCAAAGAAAAGGCCGCGATAATTCTATTCGTCGTAGATGGCATAGGTTAAAATTATTCGTGCTCGAAAGTCTTGGGCGTCTTCTCCTTGCAATACCAATCGATTCACGGTTTCGTTATAGCTTTCATTGAAAATCACCAAAGCATTTTCTGTTTCGGGGCTTTCATTAAGTTTCTGGTCTAAGAAGAGTCCCACGGGAATTTCGTAGCGTGTTGTTCTAAATTCTTCGTTCTCATCCACTAAGACTCCTTGAACCAAACCCGCTCCCGTTCTTATTTCTTCAATGATTATGTTATTGGCGTCTATGACGGCAATACTCAATGAATCACGCAGCGGAGTCACATCGGTAATCGATTCTTTAAGTGGCTCTAATTGTAATTGGGCGCTAAGGAGTGTCCCAGTTCCTGGAATATCAAAGAGGGTTTTAATGTTCGGAAATGTGACTTTGGTGGCAAAACCTGTACCTGATTGAATATACGATACATCTTCAGCTGCTTTTGATGGCAGTTCTATTTCTTGATCATTCAAGGTAGCTAAATCTTGTGGAGGCGCAGTGGCCTGTACTTGATGAAAAGCAGTAGGCGTTACAGGGAATGGATTAATTACAAAATCTAAGATGAGCTCGTTTTCGTCAAATTCATCAGGTTCGGAATAATAAAAACGAAGAAAAGTATCTGCCTGATTGCGTGAAAAGCCAAGAATACTTCCTTGTTCTTCTATTGATGCAGTGAGAGCAAAGCCAGGGAAAAAGTCTATAAGGTCTGAATTGTCCGTAATTTCATTCTCAATAATTCTATCAAAGATTCCTTGGCCAAATACTGTGGGCATTGAAATATGCAGAGAATCTTCATCAAAAGGTTCTGGTTGAAAAGAAATAGAAGTGATAGGAACGGGATCGAATTCCAAGGTACTTGTATTGTAAAAAATAGTTTCTTCGGGAATTACTTCTTCGAGCAACCGATGGATATTCATCGTAAGTACCTGTGTGGTGTCTTGATAGAAATAGGAATCGTACCCTAAAATAAGCGCCACGCTATCTAGTTCTGCTTCGGATGAAATCTCATAAGGTCCTACCACATTTTCGTTGGCAGCAGCTACCACTTCAAAGAATGCTGTTGCCGTGACAGTGCCAAAATAGGGATCTTCATAGGTGCCAAATAACAGCCGATCACTGTCTGAAGTATTTATACTATCAAACTTAAAAGTGCTTAGAGCTAAATCAAAGGTATCCAATACGATTAATCGAACATTGGAATCAACGAATTCTTGGCCAACCTCCAACGTTGGAATCTCCCCACTTTCAAAAGAACAAGCTGTAATACCTATAAGTAGCAGGAAGGCCAGCAGTAGTCTGTTCATTTTTTTTAGCAAAGAAACCACAGGTTCTAAGGGTTCCTAAACTATTTTATACAGAACTGTAGAATTCCTCTACCAGTGATATTTTTCCATCGATTAAGCGGGGTGTTGAGTGCTTGGTAGTAGAATTTATGGGGTTGGTCTTTACAATTCTTGTATCGGTATAATATTTTTTATGGCGGCTTTGTAAGCGGACTAGATTTGAAAAAAAATCGAGGTGTTGAAGCAAGCATGTGTATGGTGTTTTGCCTTATTAATAGGATTTCAAATGAATAGTCAGCAATCAGAAAACGAGCATAGTTTAGGTTTTCAATATGGTGTGGCTCCTAGTCTGGGGAAACATCAGTTGGAGACCTATCGCTACTTTCTAAAAGGCCAAAAAAAGATTTTCCAGCTGCCTGTTTCTTATGGATTTCAGTACCTAAATACCAGATTCTCCTACTTTGAAGTACCTGGAGAAATTGGATTAGAGGAGTACGAACGGCTCCATTTATTAAAGTTTAACCTTGGAATAGAAAAAGCGATTTCACCTAACTGGGCTTTTAGTGTCACGATGTCCCCAATGCTTGCTTCTAATTTTTCAACTGGACTGGAATCAGAGGACGCTCTTTTGGGATTTCATATAGGGCTCAAGAAGAATTGGGCCCAAGCTAGCTTGTATGTTGGTTTGGAAAGAGGGACGGTCTTTGGCCTTCCCAGCTACTACCCTCATGTACGTTTCAGTCAAAAAATGGGGGAGCACTTTAATTGGGAAATTGGGTTTCCGTCTTCTGAAATAAAATGGACCATTAATGAACGACACTCCCTTGTTGGAAAAGCAAATGCTGTTGGCAATAGTTATCATATCACAGGGAATAGCTCTTTTTTATCAATTGAAGATTTTTCTGAGGGACGATTGAATTTTACAAATTATCAGTTTTCAATGGAGCATACCTATAGAATTCAGCCCAAAGTAACCACTAGTGTACAACTAGGTTGGTTATTCAATAACTCTTTGGAAGTTGAAACTGCAAATGGAACTGGAATTTATGGATTTGAAACGGGGGACTCCCTCTATTTTTCAATGGGTTTTCAATATAATTTAACTGTACGATAAATGATTCGAATTTTTAAGAAGCAACGGAATTTTTTAATGGTGGGAATACTACTGTTAACCATGGGATTAGGACTAATATCTTGTTCTAACGACGATGATGATGATGAAAACATTGGCAACTGGGTAGATCGTTCCATTTTTGATGGAACACCGAGAAGTGGTGCCTTCGCATTTACTTTGGGTAATTTAGGTTATATGGGTACTGGATTCGATGGTGACGACCGACTCACTGATGTTTGGGTATATGATATGGAAGGCAATTTTTGGGCCCAGTTAGCGGATTTTCCAGGAATACCGCGCAGTTCTGCCGTGGCGTTTAGTATTGGTAACACTGGCTATGTGGGGTTAGGGTACGATGGTGACGATGAATTGGGAGACTTTTATCGGTACAATGTTGCGAGCAATACCTGGGAAGATCTAGGACCGTTTGCAGGCACTCCTAGAAGAGGTGCAGTAGCTTTTAGTTCTAGTACCAATGGGTATGTAGGTACCGGTTTTGATGGAGATAATGATAAGAAGGATTTTTGGCGGTATAACCCATCCGATAATAGTTGGGATGAGCTGGTAGGTTTTGGCGGCGACAAAAGAAGAGATGCGACCAGCTTTACCATTGGCAATAACGTGTACATGGGTACCGGATCTAGTAATGGTTTGTTTTTGACCGATTTCTGGGTTTTTAATTTAGAGAATGAGCAATGGACAGCGTTATTAGATTTAGATGATGATGAGGATAATTTTATCCGTAGAAGTAATGGGGTTGGCTTCGCGATAGGTGACAAAGGATATTTTGCTACCGGAGATGATGGCTTTGGTGCTTCTACGGAGGTTTGGGAATACAATCCCGCTACCGATTCTTGGGAAGAAAAAACCGAATATGAAGGTACCACAAGACAGGGCGCAATTGCCTTTTATAATGGTACTAGGGCCTTTCTTGCCTTAGGGCGTAGCGGCAACCTGTATTTAGATGACAACAGGGAGTTTTTCCCGAATGAAGAAGAAGATGAAGACGATTAAGTGAAGGATATTAAGATTTTAGTTTCATATTTCTTTTAGCAATGAGGCGTATCCCCAGCTGGGGATACGCTTAAAAAAAACTATTTTCATGAATCTTAAAAGTGTATTTTGGTCTTTATTGGTACTGGTGTGTTTAGCAGGAATTAGTGCGTTAGAATATTATGTCACTGCCCCTAAAACTTCGTTTACCTTAGCAATAGAAGAAGGGAATCAGGGTTGGGGCTATCGCGTTTTTAAAAACGATAAGCTTTTAATTAAGCAAGACCACATCCCAGGGGTTGCAAATAAGCAAGGTTTTGCCACCAAAGAAGATGCAGAAAAAATAGGAAGATTGGTACTACAAAAGTTAGATGAAGGGCAAGCACCTTCCGTTACAAAAGAAGAGTTAATCGCTCAAGATATTACTAAATAAGGCATAGCGCTGTGAAACGTACGTTTAAAATAAAAGAGATTTGGATTCATCTTATTGTTTGGGTATGTTTCTTTTCGTTGCCTGTGGTCATGAGTTTTTCCCAACTGGGAAAAATGGACCCTAATTTCCTACCAAGAGCGGTATTCAGTCCATTAATTCTGGTCTACACAAACTATTTAATTTTTGTTCCCAAATTATTGTTGAAGAAAAAATTAGGGACTTACATTATTGTATCGGTGCTATTCATTGTTGCTTTAAATGTAGTAATCTCCGAGTTTTTCTTTCCTGCACCCTTTGAGCGCTTTATTGAATTAACAGACAATATTCCATTGGAAGATCAAGCAAGCATGGCTCCTTTTAAAAAGTTGCCCTATGCCATGTCTTATATTTTTTCTTTAGCATTTTTTCTGCTGGGCGGGGTTCTAGGTTTGGTAAAAGATTTTTACCGAAAGGATCAGGTAAATCGAGAAATTAAGGTACAGAGCAAGGAAACAGAACTTCAGTTCCTTCGCGCACAGTTGAACCCGCATTTTCTGTTTAATTCATTAAATAGTATTTATTCCTTAGTACGTAATAAATCACAAGAGGCCCCAGAAGCTGTAATTACGCTTTCAGAGTTAATGCGGTATATGTTATATGAGGCAAAAGAGGAAATGGTTCCTCTATCAAAAGAAATCAATTACATAAAAAATTTTATGGATCTCCAGCGGTTTCGGCTGCAAGATAGTAGTGGTCTAAGTATAAAAATTATTGGTGAATATCAAGATAAGAGAATACCTCCTTTGTTATTAATTCCTTTTGTAGAAAATGCTTTTAAATATGGAACAGACTTTAATGGTAAAACAGATATCCAGATAAAACTTGAAATCTTTGAAGAAGATTTCTTTTTTGAAGTCCGCAATAAGATTGGCACTTATAGAAAAGACAAAATAAATTCGGGAATAGGATTGAAGAATATTGAAAATAGATTGCGTTTAATTTATCCTGAAAATCATGCCTTGCGAATTACTAAAGACAACGGAATTTATTCAGTACAACTAGAATTAAACTTGGCCTCATGAATTGTATTATTATTGATGATGAGCCTTTGGCCATCAACATTATAAAATCGTATTGTGAAGAAATTGGAGGATTGCAAGTGGTGAAGACCTTTACCAATCCATTACAGAGTGTGGGTTTAATCCAGACTGACGAGGTAGATCTTGTATTCTTAGACATAGAAATGCCCCAAATAACAGGCATTGAATTCCTAAAATCTATAGATAAAAAACCACTGTTCATCTTTACCACAGCATATCCAGAATTTGCTATTGATGGTTTTGAACTTAATGCTGTAGATTATCTGGTGAAACCTATTCCGTTTCCAAGATTTGTCACGGCAATTAATAGAGCTAAAGAATTATTATCGCTTCGTAAGGGGCATCATAAGGCGGGCCATGTCTCTTCGGCCAGTGGAAGTACAACAGATCAAAATCAGTTCATTTTTGTGAAATCAGACTATGGGAATGTAAAAATCAAGCTAGAGAATATCACGTACATACAAGGATTAAAAGACTATTTAAAAATTCATTTAGAAGTAGAAAAAAAACCCATCTTAACCCTGATGAATTTTAAAGATTTTGAGGCAAAACTTTCTAGTTCAAATTTTATGAGGGTGCACCGTTCTTTTATTGTCAATATTCATAAAATCCATTCTGTTCAGAAAACAAAAATTGTCATTCACGATATAAGAATCCCTATTGGGGACAGCTACAAAGTGGCATTCTTTTCAAGACTTGGTCTGGGCTAAGCGCTCACGCATACCAACTTCTTCTCTTATAGAACAGAAGTGAAGCTAGTTCTCATTAAGATATTTGTGTACTAGGCTAATAGACATGGAGCCTTCGCCGACTGCCGAAGCCACACGATTCATGGCACCGCTTCTTACATCTCCTGCGGCAAATACCCCAGGAACACTGGTTTCTAACAAATAAGGGGGTTTACTGCCTTTCCAATTTTTAGCCCCTTCTGGATGGTCTAAAACATCTCTTC
>CAZRPJ010000061.1:0-13580 GCA_964601965.1 uncultured Croceivirga sp. | reverse complement strand
AAAGGATAATAAAAAGATGTACTTAAATCCCTTAAGAGAAAACCAAATTCTCCGTTCATTTTCTGTCTACCAATTGCCAGTGCATTTTTTCCATTTTCATCGAATTCCAATTCCCCCTCAAATGTGTTTGAGAGTACATAGAACAAGCTATTCAAATCTTCTGAATAATAAGGTGTTGCTTTATGAAAGGCAGAATTTTGAATTGCCGTAAAGGGTTGTACTTCTTTTACTTGACCTTCGGAATCTACCTCCCCAGAAAATATGTTGAGATATGCTTCATTTGAAGGCTCATAACTTTTACGTCCGCCTGTTGCTCTACCTGTGGAAAAAAGAAGTTTAGAATTGTAGAAAGCCGGTGCAAAATCTGAATTGGGACTATTACTATTTAAATTGAAAATATTGAATTCTAAACCTTCATCATTCGAAAGTTCTGCATCTAAAAGTTGCCTATTAAAATCTGCATTAGTAAGAAGTTCATTATCAAAAGGCAGGGCTTCCTCGTTAAGAAAAGTCAGCATCCTTTCCCTATCGGAAGATTTCGCTAAACCTAATAGGAGTTTATTTAAATGCTTATTATTTAAGATACTATCTTTTGTATAAAGTTGAAGATATATCTCCGTTGCCTTTTCAAAATTGTTTAATTTAAAATAGGACTCCGCTAGTTTCAAGTATTGATCAGAACTTAGTGCAAACCCTTTTGAAAGATCTTTTTGATAAGCGTGTACCGCCTCCTTGTAATCATAAGAAAAAAAATAGGCATCCCCTTTTGATTTTCGAGATTGCCCAAATACCCCAAATGTGATAAATAGGACTAGGACTACTATGTAATTTTTTAAAATCATAGAATTCGCTCTTAAAAGAATCTCGGTGAATCTATTTGTTTTGGTTTTCCTTTTAATTTCTTATTCTTCTGTTTGTTCCTCCCCTTCATGGAATCTGAGCTGCCTCGACCTAAATAAAATTTGACAATAGCCTCATGAGAACCACTATTAAATTCACCTAGTCCATTCGTATTGTAATCATAGGAATACCCTAGGAACATACCATTGGAAACCTGAATCCCTAACACCCCACTCACAGCATTGTCTATGCGGTAATTTGCTCCGAGGGTTAGTGCATTTAAAAATAGAAAATTAGCCGATAGATTTACGTTTACAGGACCTCCAGGTAGCATATTCACTAAAACCGCTGGTTTAAATTTACTGTTGTCTGATATATCAAAAACATAGCCCGTAATGAAGTTAAATTGTAAATCATTATCTACTACAGCCTCTAATTCTTCTTCATAAATGCCCAACGTAAGGAAATTGGGAATAGAAACTCCTACATACCAGTCGTCCCCATATGCAAACATTCCAGCCCCAACTACAGGATAAAACTCACTAAAATCTTGACCGCCAATTAAAGGTTCTCCTGGATCGTCAAAAGTTCCCTTAGAATAATCTAAATTTAGTAGCGATCCTCCTGCATCGATCCCAAAGGAAAGCCAAGAATCATTAGAAAGGTTTATTTGATATGAGTAAGAAACATCAAAATAGGTTTGGGTAGCCGGTCCCAACGCATCACTAATGACATTAAAGCCCATTCCCATTTTCTCATTATTGAATGGAATATTAGCCCCGAATCTTATATTTCGTGGAGCCCCAGGAATATCAATCCATTGCGCACGGTATAAACCAGATAACTCGGTAGACTCTACTGTGCCAACATAAGCAGGATTAAAACTGCCAATATTGTACATATACTGAGTATACAAAGGCTCTTGCTGCGAATGAACAGACACTTGTGCTATACACCATATAAGTGCCACCCAAATGATATGATATTTTTTTAAAGTCATCTAGTGTTCTACCTTATAATTTGTATCCATCCTCTTGTTATTTCAGAACCATCTCCAAGATCTAAAATGTAGAAATAGGTTCCTTTTGGCAAGTTTCCATTATCTCCTGTTCCTTCCCAAGTGTTATTATACCCATTGGCCACAAAAACTTCATTGCCGTAGCGATCATAAATTTGTAGTTTGTTATTTGGGAAACTAGGTGCATCTACCAATAGTAGTTCATCATTAACACCATCACCGTTTGGTGAAAACAACGTACACAGTGTTCCTGCATCAACACATTGGGATTGCCTAACGGTAATTTGAACGGTAGCCGCATTATTCGTAGCATCAGCGTCTTCTGGGATAGAGCGTACTAAACTGGCTGTATTGGATAAGGTTCCTACACTATTAGTCGCCACCAAAATGGTAAGTGTAAAAGATTCGCCTCCCAAAATTTCAGGAATACTCCATAATCCTGTGACCGTATCATATATGCCCGAATCTGCATCACTTGAAATTATATCAAAACCAGAATTCTCATCAATTACATCTGCAACCACTACGTCAATTGCACGGTCCATACTTAAGTTGGTAATCACTATTTCAAACGAGACTCTTTCTCCCAACAGAATACTAGTAAAATCTGCCGTCTTCTCTACTTGAAGGTCAATAGGATCTGCATTACAGTCATCCGTTAAGAAAGGATCACATGGATCAAGTGGATTGGTAGGATTCTCTGGAACAGCGTCTGTAGAAGGATCATCTTCTACTAATACTTCCTCCCCATCTGTTAAACCATCATCATCCGTATCGGCATCATTAGGGTCTGTACCTAAATCGGCTTCCTCCGAATCCGAAAGACCGTCTAAATCTGAATCAATAAAACAGGTAGTAACTTCTATCACCACTTCAATTACAACTCCATCACACGGTGCTTCCGAAGCATCTGTAGTAAAGCTAAAAGTATATTGCCCAACCGAAAGGCCTTCGAAATTTACGGTGTTCTCCGCATCAATCACAACCGTATCTCCATTAGGCGCCTGTACAAGGGCCCATGATCCTGAAAGGGTACCACTTAACGTGCTGTCTAAATCAAAAACTGTGGGGCCATTCATAGAATCGTTACAAGCTTCATTGATCTGATCAATAGCCTGCGGTAATGGAATTACAGTTGCAACCACCGGCTCTCTTTCAGAGGAACAACCATTGGCGGTTGCTTCTACATAATATGTTGTGGTCTCATTAATACTTGGTGTAGTAAAGGAACTTCCAGTTCCTAAAATCATCGTTGAAGAAGGAGAATCGTACCAGTTTAGCGTAGCGCCTATTTCTCCAGTAGCTTCTAAAACAAGTTCTCCAGGGCCACAGCGCTCCGCAGCTGTTGTAGATTCTATCTGAGGAGTTATATTAATCACTAAGGTCACTGAAACAGTAGGACTAAAACAAACATCATCTGCGTCAAGGAAAAAACCAAAGTAGGTTCCTGGTGAAGTCACCTCACTTGGTCTATAAGCACTTGTTTGCGATTGATCTGAACTTGTACTCCAGATAAGTTCTGCACCTGCAGGAGCGGCATTGCTGATATAATCATCTAAATCCGCCTCTAGTGTATCACAAAAATTTGTTGAAACAGTGGTATCTAATATGGGTGATTCCAAACAGTTATCATCATCTAAAATAGTTCCCGTGGCAGTGCCATCACCGGCAACTAGAACGTCGTTGGTTGGAGTTCCCAATTGTATGGTAAAAGTTTCACTATTTTCAAGTACAGTATCATCTACTATTGGCACTTCTATTAATTGAACTTCTCCCGCTTCCCCATCAAAATTTAGAGTACCTGCAGCACTATCAAAATCTGCCCCTGCTGTTGCTGAACCACCAGTAAGGGTATACCCCACGGTAAACCCTCCTGGTATTTCAATATCTAAGCTTACTGGAATGCTTAGTGTTCCCGAATCAACATCTTCAGCTATGGCAGCATCTGTTATGGTTAATACTGCTTGGTCATTATCTTCATTAGTAATTTGTAAATCTGGAATCGCGGCTCCCGTCAAAACATTATAAGCGGGGTCTGTAGAAGTTACATTTCCTGTTAGTACTGTGTAAACGATATCGCCGTCATCAATCATATCATCTACCCCAGTAACAGTAATCTGAACACCTATCTGCCAATTGGTAGGTGTTAGAATAACCTCTGTTGGACCAGTACCTTCTGTAGCATCATACCCGCTTAGAGCAATACTTACATCCGCATTGGGTTGCGCATCTAAAGTAAAAATAAAGGTCGCTGCACCGCCAATTTCTGAGGTAGTACCAATAGTTTCATTTACTTGAATCCCTGCGATATCATCATCAATATTTCTTAATTGAAGTTCTGGAATATCACTTCCTACAAGCGCATTATAATCCGGATCTGTAGATGTAGGATTTCCAGTATTCAGTGTATACTCCACATCACCGTCTACCAAATTATCATTTAAGCCTGTGATAATTAACGAAACCCCTGTATCCCAAGTACTCGGTCCAAGCACCACATTAGCAGGGCCACTTCCTTCCGTAGCGTCGTAACCTGTTATTGGAATTGATACTTCCGATCTAGGTTCGCTATTAAGAGTAAAAGTAAACGTTGCTTGTCCTCCCTCTTCAGTCGTAATTCCTGAGGTTGGAGATACATTGATTCCAACGGTATCATCATCAGAATTGGTAATAACCAAATCAGGAACGGCGTCGCCGTCTAAAGCGTCATAAGAAGAATCTCCAATAGAAGATGGGTCTTCAGTAATTAAGGTATAATTAATATCACCATCGGCAAAATTGTCATCTAGCCCAGTAACTACAAGTTCTACGCCTGTATCCCAATTGGCGCTGTTTAAAACAACAAAAGTAGCACCACTTCCTTCTGTAGCGTCATATCCTGATATTGGTATGTTTACGTCATCTAGGGGTTCACTATCCAAAGTAAAGGTGAAAGTAGCCTGCCCTCCAGCTTCAGTGGTTGTTCCCGACGTGGGCGTTATATTAATTCCTATTGAGTCATTGTCGGTATTTGTTATTGTTAATTGATCAACGTCAGTGCCTATCAAATCATCATAAGTTGAATCTCCTGGAGAAGAAGGGTTTCCAGTATTGATCGTGTAGATTTCATCACCATCCACAATAAAGTCATCTACTCCCGTTACTACTAGCTCTACACCGGTATCCCAGTTGGTGGCGTCTAATACCACACTTGTTGGACCTGTACCCTCAGAAGCGTCGTAATTATTAATAGGTATAGTTACCTCATCTAAAGGCTCACTTGTTAAAGTAAAAGTAAATGTAGCGGTACCCCCTGCTTCCGTAGTTGTTCCCGATGTAGGCGTCACAACAATACCTGCCACATCATTATCAGTATTCGTTATTGATAACTGGTCAACATCTGAGCCTATCAAAACATTATAAGCTGTATCTCCAGCGGAAGAAGGATTTCCGGTATTGATTGTATACGTTTCATCACCATCGACGATAAAATCGTCCACACCAGTTACAACCAATTCCACTCCAGTATTCCAATTGCTAGCATCCAACACCACACTTGCAGGGCCTGTTCCTTCAGTAGCGTCGTAATTATTAATAGGTATTGTCACTTCATCCAAAGGTTCACTTGTTAAAGTAAAAGTGAATGTAGCGGTACCTCCAGCTTCCGTAGTAGTTCCTGAAGTAGGTGTCACAACAATACCTACCACGTCATCATCGGTATTTGTTATATCTAGATTCGATACATCAGTGCCAGTAAGTGCATCATAATTGACGTCTCCAATAGACGTTGGGTCTCCAGTAATAAGTGTATAATCAAAATCACCATCGGAAATAAAATCATCAACACCAGTTACGACAATATCAACACCAGAATCCCAATTAGTTGCATCCAAAATTACTTCAGTAGCTCCTGTCCCTTCTGTTGTAACATATCCTGTAATAGGGATTGTAACATCATCTAAAGGCTCGCTATCTAGAGAGAAGGTGAAAGTCGCTTGACCTCCAGCTTCAGAGGTAATTCCTGAAGTTGGTGTTACATTAATTCCAACAGTATCATCGCTTTCAATAGTTACAATGTCGCGATCTTGAGTTCCCAAAGTATAACCACTCCCCAATTCTAAGCGCACATCCACCCTTTCATCTGCCTCAAAAAAATTATCGTCTATTGGAGTAATGGTAATAATTGCTTCATCATCACCCGGGGCAATTACAACACTTCCCGGCAATCCTATATAATCGTCCCCGGGAGTTGCTGTACCTTCTACTACGTACGTAATTGTTAAAGCACCTGGGCCTGGGTTTGGGATATCTAAACTAATTGTAAATTCCCCGTTTTGGATCGGGTTTTCTCTTGCTGTGTCTTCTGTAGAAACAATTGATGCCTCCTGAGCTTGCAAGGATATCGAACAAAGCAAAAGAACAATAGTTATTCTTGTCATTGTACATCGACTGCCAGAGTGAAATCTCTTGAAGAAGGATGCTAGATGTGAAATAAAGTAGTTTTCCGAAACCATTGTCTGTTCTCCGAAATTTGGGGAGGCCAATATTACTAAAAATATGCTCCTCCAAACAAGAATGTGGGTTAAAACTCGGTTTCCTTGGATAAAATGCGTAATTGACTAAAAATTAGCATTTAACCAAGCTGACCGGATTGGGTAGTTACCTCAGAATTGATCTTTCTTACCAGTCCTTGTAAGACCTTCCCAGGACCTACCTCAATAAAACTTGTTGCCCCATCTGCCACCATATTTTGAACACTTTGCGTCCATTTAACGGGGGCTGTTAATTGAGCAATAAGATTTTCTTTTATCTCATTAGACCCCGTCACAGCAGTTGTGGTCACATTTTGATACACTGGACACTTGGGTTCATTGAAGGTAGTTCCGTCAATTGCGGCTGCCAATTCTTCTCTTGCTGGTTCCATTAAGGGTGAATGGAAAGCACCTCCCACAGGTAGGACTAATGCACGCCTTGCTCCGGCTTCTTTCATTTTTTCGCAAGCCAGATCAATAGCCTCTATTTCACCTGATATAACGAGCTGTCCCGGACAATTATAATTTGCAGGAACAACAATCCCTGGGGTTTCCGCACAAATTTTTTCTACTACTGCATCCTCAAGACCCAGCACTGCCGCCATAGTACTCGGTTGCAGTTCACAGGCTTTTTGCATGGCCATTGCACGCTGGGACACTAATCGGAGTCCATCTTCGAAATTAAGAGTGCCATTTGCGACAAGCGCGGAAAATTCTCCTAAAGAATGGCCGGCAACCATATCAGGGCTAAAACTATCTCCTAATGCTTTACTTAATAAAACTGAATGTAAAAAAATGGCCGGCTGCGTTACCTTGGTTTGCTTGAGATCTTCAGGGGTCCCTTCAAACATAATATCGGTTATGGAAAACCCTAAGATATCATTGGCATCTTCAAATAATTCCTGTGCTTGTGAGTGGTTTTCATAGAGGTCTAATCCCATCCCCACAAATTGAGCTCCTTGTCCTGGAAATATATAGGCTTTCATGCGTTTTAATTTTGGGCAAAAATAGCCATTTATTTAAACCAGCTACTGTATTTTACATAGTTGTTGGCGATTCGATCTATCTCTCCTTCACTTAGTGCGGTACTAATATTTTTTAATTTCTTAGCAGGCATCCCAGCGTAGATAGTACCAGATGGGACTCGGGTTCCTTGAGTGACTACAGCACCAGCCGCGATGATGACATTGCTTTCTATAACACAATCGTCCATAACTATCGCTCCCATGCCAATAAGCACATTATCATGAATAGTGCAACCATGTACAATGGCATTATGACCAATGGATACATTGTTCCCAATTGTAGTGGGTGCCTTTCTGTAAGTACAATGAATTACCGCACCATCTTGCACATTTACTTTATCTCCCATTTTTATAAAATGCACATCTCCCCTGAGTACGGCATTAAACCAAATGCTACATTGATTTCCCATTTCTACTTCCCCAACAATGACAGCATTTTCTGCAATAAAACAATCTTCTCCTATTTTGGGCGATTTTCCTCTTACTGCTTGTATAATCATAGTCTCTTATCTATTTAAAATATGCTAATAAATTCGCTTTTTTTGTAGCGGAAACGGCGAGTTCTTTGCCTATGGAAAGTACCACGCTCCCGCCCTTCCCTTTCTTGTACTTCACAATACTATTTAGGTTTACCAAATAGGATTTATGTATCCTGACAAAAGGAAAATTTGCCAGGGCTTCCTCAAAGTACTTCAATGTCTTACTAACCACTATTCTTTTTTCTTTAAGATAAATTTCGGTGTAGTTATCGTCTGCCTTGCAATAATGAATGTCCGCCACCTCTAACACTTGAAAGCCATCTTGCTGCGGGATGGTAATTTTTCCTTCTACTGTAGAAAAATTCGAGGTTAATATTTTTCCTTCGATTTCATTTTCCCGCTTTTTTATATCCATTACATGTGCCACACCTTTGATAAGCTCATCAATGTTTATGGGCTTCATAAGGTAGTAAGCGGCATGATTGTTCAAAGCATCCATAGCGTAATGGTTATAGGCCGTTACGAAAATGGTTTCAAAGGTTCGGTTTTGTACCTGCTCTAATAAATCAAATGCATTGCCAAAAGGCATTTCTACATCTAAAAAAATAAGGTCTGGTTCCAAATCGTTGATAAGCTTTAGCCCATCTTTAATGGTTGCAGCTTCGCCCAATAAATTCACATCTGGGCAATATTTAGAGATATAATTCCTTAATATCTCACGGCTATTTGCTTCATCCTCAACTAATATTGCCTTTAATTTCATTGGTCTCTTTTAAGTTTTACGGTGACTTTAGTTCCCGTGCCATTCTTTGTTAAATCCGCAATGAGCACTTCTACCTTGTTTTTGTACATGGTATTTAAAATGGAAATACGTTTACTAATATTTCCCATGCCTTTAGAATGTTGTTTCTTTTGATTGGCAGTCTTTAATTCTTGAGACTTTTTGCGGCCAATTCCGTTATCTAAAATTTCTATAAGCAACAGGGAGGGATGTGGCTGTTGTATTGAAATTTGTAATAAGCCTTTGGTTTCTTTATACCGCAGTCCATGCCAAATAGCATTTTCTACATAAGGCTGAATAAGCATGGGCGGAATTTTAAAAGCATCTATTGAAACTTCATCCGCTATGTCTATTTTATAATCAAACTTTTCAGTAAACCTCGAATGCTCAAGTTTCACATACAATTTTAATAACTCAAGTTCTTTAGAAAATGGGATGAAATCTTCTTCTGAGTTTTCCAATACGGTGCGCATTAGAGTAGAAAACTCACTTAAAAACCTATTTGCGCTACGTTCATCATTTTTAGCAATGTAATTATTCACAGAATTAAGCGCATTAAAAATAAAATGAGGATTCATCTGCGACCGCAAGGATTTCAATGCCAGCAGATTATTGTTTAATTGTTGTTGTTTGGTAGTACGATAAAAGAAAAAAGCTGTTAATCCCAGTAAAATGATTCCCAATCCCAGGGAGTAAATAAGCCATTTTTGCCATTTTGTTTTGGTCTCAAACAACTGCTGTTCGGTACGCGCAAGACTATATTTACTCTGTGAAAGCTCTCTTTCCTGTTCTAAACTTGAAATTCGGTTTTGCTTATTTGCAATTTCTCTATTAAGCCTTGCGAGCCTACTAATCTCCTGCTCTTTCCTTATGTAAAGAGTATCTACCAATGCCACGTAGTCTCGATAGGTACTGTACGCTTTAGAGAATTCACCTTTATATTCATAAACTTCCGAAAGCTTCCTGGTTGCTTCTTTTTGAATCAGTAAATCGTCTTCGTTATCTGCTTCAACGATACTGCGTTGTAAATAAGGAATTGCTTCATTTAATTTATTTTGAGCGACATACGCCCTGCCTATTTTATAGTTAATTCTTTGAGCAGTAATAGTATCGTTGCCCGAAATACCTTTCGGCGTAGTAACCACTTTTTCTTGTAACTCCTGCAACTGATTTAAGCTATTCTTTCGCTGTTTTATCTCTTCATTAAAACGGCTGGATTGGTTGTAAAAATCCGCCACTTTTTCACTTTCTTGAATTGCTCTTTTAGGACTTTCTTTTCTTGATAATAGCAAGGAATTATCAAAATATCCTTCAGCTTCTATTTGCCTATTCGCCAAGGCGTATGTTTCTCCAATTTTAGAGGTAATGTCTGTGATCTTAGGAGCTACTTGATTCTTTTTTGCAATCTGCAAGCCTTCTTCGTAATACTCCAATGCAATTTCAAGATTCTTTTGCCCTCTTTTTGTATCTCCTAATAATTCGTACATCCGAATCCTAACTGCTGGAGTCAATCTTTTCTGAGTAAGTAGTTCTTTCAATTCTGTTTCTGCCCTATTGAATTGCTCGTCCAATAGCAAAGCTTCTCCGAGTAATAGTTGAGTAGCCACTGTCTTATTAGTATCTAAGGCGTCTTCTAGATTAGAGATGGCTAAATCTAATTGGTTGTGATACAAATACACCTCTCCCAGAGTACTTAATGATTGGGCTAAAAGTCGCTTGCTAGGATTTTTACCCAGCACTGAAATGGATTTAGCTACAAAATCAATACTACGTTCAATTGCCCTAGTTTTATAGTACTTCGCAGAATCTAATAATTGCTCATGAGTATTATTTTGTAACAATCGAGTCTGGGTGGCCTCTCCATTATAGTTTTGCACAACCACCCTAATATCTTCATCTGAAAGGATGGTATGTTCTACTGTTTCAAAATCATTGCTTTCAAATTTGATGATTTCCCCAATTGCAGCTTCAATCTTGAACTCTCCAAGACCGTTGGTTCTTGTATACGTTCCATTATTTGTTGAAACTTCAACTCCAGAAATAGGTGCATAGTTAAATTCCTCCACCACTGAGCCCTTCACCGTAATCTTCTTCGGTGTAGCAGTGTTTTGAGCCAACGAATGCTGCATTCCCATAAAGAAAAAGCAACTGCATAACAATAAGGAGATTTCCCATTTCATTCTATAAACTTACTGTATTTGTTAGGGCGAAAAAAATGGATGCAATTAGAAAAAGACCAATTTCCCCCTGAATTTACAGGTCTTACTCATTCACTAGATCCAGTTGCTAATTAAAAAATACCGTTCACTCATTCTGCTTTTTTTATTGTCCCATAGCACCCTAGTTTGGACCTAAAATCTTCAATAAAAAACAACTTGTTATGAAAAATTTTAAGCGAATTATTCTCATCGCCCTTGTGTTTAGCTTTTATCATGCCCTAGCTAATGATTCAAGTTTGCTAATGGACAACAAAAAGAATGGAATTGATTATCATGTAGCGCACCCTACCAAAGAGCAGTACGTTAAAATTGCCCTTCTTCTAGACACTAGTAATAGTATGGATGGTTTAATTAATCAAGCAAAAGCACAACTTTGGGATATTGTAAACGAATTTACCTATGCCAAATGCGGCGACCGTACCAGTCCAAAATTACAAATTGCACTTTACGAATATGGCAATGATAATCTTTCTTCCCGTGAAGGTTACATAAGACAGGTATTGGATTTTAGCAGTGATTTGGACAAGATTTCCGAGAAACTTTTTTCCTTATCTACCAATGGTGGTGAAGAATATTGCGGAACTGTGATACAGCAATCTTTGAGACAGCTAAACTGGGGTAAGAATGCAGATGACTTAAAACTCATTTTTATTGCAGGCAACGAACCTTTTGATCAAGGTAGGCTAGATTATAAAGACGCTGCGTCCCAAGCTAAGGAGAAAGATGTAGTGGTAAATACTATCTACTGCGGAAATTATGCCCAAGGGGTATCTTCTTTCTGGAAAAATGGTGCCGCTTTAACGGGTGGTGACTATATGGCAATTGATCATAACCAAGAGATTGTACATATTATTACACCCTATGATGACATCATTATTCAATTAAACAACAAACTAAACAACACCTACATTGCCTACGGCGCATCAGGTGCGGCAAGAATTAGCGCCCAACAAGCACAAGATAGAAACGCCTATGAATTGGAAGAAACAGTGGCTGTTAAACGAGCGGTTAGCAAAAGTTCTCGATTGTATAATAATGCCGACTGGGATTTGGTGGATGCCGTAGAAGATAATGAAGATGCAATTGAAGAATTGGAAGTAGCTTCATTACCGAAAGAATTGCAAGGCAAATCAAAAGAAGAAATCAAGAAGTATGTTTCAAAGAAACAAGCAGAACGCATCAAAATTCAAAAAGAAATTCAGACCGTAAATGCAAAGAGACAAGCCTATATCTTAAAACAAAAGAATAGTCAAAAAGGCGAATTAGAAAGTGCCATGCTTAAAGCTATAAAAAAGCAGGCAGAAAAGAAGAACTACAGCTGGGAGTAGTTGGTTGGTAGATGTCATTTCGTCCTTAGCACAGGAAATATAGTAAAACATTATTTATCCCACTGGGATGCGAAATGGCATTCTATTCTAATTAGCTGCCGGGCAGTAACAATCGTAACGATTTTCGGCCTTCTCTCCAAAATCATATCCTAGAGTAATTTGATGAAATCCGCCATTATCGAAACGAATATCACCAGACTGGTAAGAATAATTATAAGAGAATAAGAACCTATTAATATTGATACCAACGATTGGGGTAAAAAGTTGTAATCGTTGTTCACCAAAAGTTCCATCTTGCTGAAATTGGGCACCATCAAAACTTCTTCGGTAAGAGAGTCCCCCCCAAAGTGTTGTCGTTTCATTGAGATCCTTGTACACCTTGGCATTTAGATCTATGGTCTTTTCTTGCGTAAAGTCTGTTAACTGAAATAAAATTGAAGGCTCAACTCTAAAACTTGTACGTCCAAAAACATAGCCTGCCGAAAGTAGATAGCGTCTGAGATTGTCGAATTCTGCCGCGGTATATAAGTCTCTACCACTTCCTAAAATATTTAAAATGGCAGCATGCGCATAAAATTCAAAAAAATTATAGGAGGCACCTACATCTACATTAAAGTAGCTTGTGGTATTCTTTACTCCAGTAACAATTGGGTCTGGAATTACAGATCTAAACTCGGTTTCATCGAGACTACTTAATATGATTCCAGCGCTTAAACCAAGAGAAAGTTGATTCAACGTTCTAAAGTCACCCCCAAGTTGTAAATGATGTGCATAGGTTCCCTTAAAACCTGTTTGCGAATGATATCCATTAGAGTCGTTAAAAAGTATACCACCTACACCACTACGTTCTCCAACTCTAAAATTTGCATTAAGCGTTTGTAGATTGGGTGCATTGTCAACATCGAACCACTGCTGCCTGGCCGTAAGTCTTACCTTTCCTCCCTGACCAATCCCAGCCATAGATGGATAGACCAGATAATAATTATCTGCTAAATAATCGAAATACACTGGGATTCCTTCTTGGGAACGCATCCAATGCGCACTCAGAAGAAAAAGACAAAAGACAATTAGCAATTTTTTCATATAGATATGGAGCTTTGGTTCGCTGACAGTGAAATCAAAACATCTACATAACGGTATAATGAAGATAATATTATAAATTTTTATCCCCATATTTCCTTCGTATTTTTGCCAAAATTGATAGCAATGAAGGAGTACAATATCACCGTTGTTGAGACGAATAACCCAGCAATATTAAAGTTTGAAACTAATCATTTTCTTGTTACAGAAAACTTCGAGTTTAAAAATATCGATGAAGCGAAGAATTCTCCGTTAGCACAACAATTATTTTACCTGCCATTTATAAAAACAGTGTACAT
>CAZRPJ010000060.1:0-13829 GCA_964601965.1 uncultured Croceivirga sp. | reverse complement strand
GGTCGCCGCCTTCCTCAAAAGCACTTATCTAACTATGGATAAGTGCTTTTTTTATGCCCTCTTCTTAAATAAGTAGGAAAAAACCTATAAAAACTACGCTTGCGACATACTATTCTACCCGTTTTTGTGTTCTATGCATTCCTAACCTACGGTTTTGATGCGGTTTATTTTCTTTAGTATCATCCTTTATACATCCACGCTCTCGGGGCAATCCTGTGATTGTGACCACTTATTAGCCGATTTAGAACCTAATTTATTTACAACCATTAATGGTACAGCTCTAAATGTGCAACCTGGTGATGTCATTTGCATTCCCGCGGGTGACTACGGAGGTATTCAATTTGAGAATATTAGAGGGACTGCTGCTCACCCTGTTACTATCACTAATTGCGGGGGGCAAGTAAGAATACAAGAGTTGCGTAAATCTGCTTTTATCATAGAAGAAAGCGCACATGTGCGAGTTTTGGGAAATGGAGATGCGAATACCCCTTACGGAATCTTTATTGAAGGAGCCTACGGGGCGGGTGCAGCGGGCGTAAATATTGGGAAATTCAGTACGGCTTTGGAAATTGCCTTTATGGAAATACAGGATACCAGTTTTGCTGGTATTTTGGGTAAAACAGATCCAGAATGCGAAGATTTCCTTAGTTGGAGACGGGCTGGCTATGTGCTAAGTGATGTTACTATTCATGACAATTACATACATGATACGGGAGCAGAAGGGATTTATCTGGGTTATACGGGTGGGTATTTGGTAAATTCTAATGTAAACTGTAACGGAGAAACGGTCTTTGGCCATTGGTTAGAAAATATAAGTGTTCACCACAACCGACTTGAAAACATTGGCTGGGATGGGATTCAATTAAATTTGGTCCGCAGTAACGGCCAGATCTATGATAACACTATAATTTCTTACGGTTCGCGCGATCAGCCTTTTCAAAATTTTGCCTTTAGTATTGGTGGTGGATCGTATGAAATTTTCAACAATTATGTAGAGAATAGACCTGGTGGAAAGGGCCAAGGTATTCAATTATTAAGTGCGCAAAGTGGTTCGCGTATTTATAATAATGTGCTTGTTAGGCCGCAATTTCATGGAATTTTTATCCATAACCGCCATAAGTTTCAAGAGGAGGATCGCGGCTATTTTGTTGCGAATAATACCATCATTGCCCCAGAAGAATCTGGAATTCTGTATAATACCGTGATTACAGAAGCTGAAGATGCAACTTTGGTGGGTACTGAACAGGGCCATGTCCCCACCTTTTTTATGAATAATTTAATTGTAGATCCCGGGAGTAGACACGAACAATTCAATAACTGGAAGGGATTTCGTGAAAACTTTATTGATTTTAATAATAGAGCTACCCGAGATTTAACCCGAGAACGCATGGCCACTAATTTCTTCACTAGGCGTATGGATACGCTTTGCTTAGTCTCTGCGGAAAACAACGATTACAGACCTGGTACAGACGCTTCGGCTTTGGTAGACGCTGGAAGCAATCTTGTTTCAGAAGGTATTTTATTCGACTTAAATGGGGTGTCACGTCCCTACAATCAGCTCTTTGATATTGGCGCTTATGAATTTGAAGGAACACTATTAGATACCGACTGTTTGGTTGAAGAAGATGATTCCTCTGATGAATCTGGAGAAGCGACGCTAGTTTACCCCAATCCTGCGTCAACCACTATTCGTTTCTCGCGAGAGGTGATGGAAACAGTGATGCTACAAATGTACTCTCAAGAAGGGCGCCTAGTACGTACTACCACCTATACCCTAGGGCAAGATTTTTACATTGGTAATATTCCCAAAGGAGTTTATTGGGTGCGTTTAGACTTTCCGGAGCTCTCTGAGCTGCACAAGATCGTAATTGAATAATTAGACCCTTGGTAAGTCGCCCTCTCCTTTTAATGGCAAGTTAGAGCTGCCCATTAAATAACTATCGATATGATGCGCTGCCTGTCTTCCTTCAGAAATAGCCCACACGATTAATGATTGCCCTCTTCGTTGGTCACCTGCTACAAAAACTCCTGGAACATTTGTGGCATAATCACTTTCAGAAGCTTTAATATTGGTTCTGCCATCGAAATCCAACCCCAGTTGCTCAGCAATGGTGGTTTCCGAACCTGTAAACCCTAAGGCAAGTAAGGCTAATTCACAGTTCCATACCTTCTCAGAGCCAGGAATTTCTTTTAAGCTTGGGCGTTGCCCTTCATTAAATTCCCAACTGACTTCCACCGTTTTTAAAGCCGTTAAATTTCCTTTGTCATCTCCTAAAAACTCTTTGGTAGAAATGCTAAAAACCCGTTCTGCTCCTTCTTTATGTGAGGTACTCGTTCTTAATCGCATAGGCCAAAAGGGCCAAGGTTGGTTTTCAGGACGCGCCTCTGTTGCCATTGGCATGATTTCAAAATTAGTCACGGAGTTGGCACCTTGTCTAATGGAGGTGCCAATACAATCAGAACCGGTATCACCGCCACCAATAACAACAACGTCCTTGTCGGTCGCTAAAATGGGGGAAGATTCATCCGCCAAACCACTTACTCTTCTATTGTTTTGTGGAAGAAAATCCATGGCTTGCACAACCCCATTTAAATCTGCGCCAGGAATAGGGAGTTTGCGGCGCACAGTGGCTCCTCCACAGAGTACAATGGCATCAAAATCTTTCTTTAGGGCATCTGCGGAAATTGTTACGCCTACGTTAACGCCAGTTTTAAAAGTGATCCCTTCTTCTTCTAATACGGCTAGCCGGCGGTCAATTACGTTTTTTTCCATTTTAAAATCAGGAATTCCAAAACGCAACAATCCACCTATTTTTTCATCACGTTCAAAAACAGTGACCCAATGTCCTGCTCTATTTAATTGTTGCGCAGCGGCCAAACCTGCCGGTCCAGATCCCACTACCGCTACTTTTTTGCCGGTTCTTTTTTGTGGTGCTTCTGGTGTAATCCATCCGTTTTTAAAGGCGGTTTCAACAATGTTCTTTTCAATATTCTCTATAGAAACGGGGTCTTCATTTATTCCCAATACGCAGGCCTCTTCACAAGGTGCTGGACATAACCTTCCCGTGAATTCGGGAAAGTTGTTGGTGGAATGTAGAATTCTAGTAGCTTTTTCCCACTTGCCTTGGTATACGGCATCATTAAAATCTGGAATAAGATTTCCCAATGGACAGCCACTATGGCAAAAAGGAATACCACAATCCATACAGCGAGCCCCTTGGTCTTGCAATTGTTTTGCTTTAAGAGGTTTTGTGAACTCCTTATAATTTTTAATTCGTTCTTTTACTGGCGTATAGGTTTCGTCTTTACGCTCAAACTCCATAAATCCTGTGGTCTTTCCCATACCCTTCTACTTAAATAGTTTCTAGTTTTTCATTTTCTAATCGCTGCAATGCTTGGCGGTATTCTTCTGGGAATACTTTTATAAACTTGGGCAACATGCTTTCCCAATGCTCTAAGATCTTTTGTGCCAGCGGACTTGATGTAGCGTTGTAATGGTTTTCTACCAATCCTTTTAATTCGGCAATGTCGCTGTCTTCTTTTACCTCTAACAAGTTCAATGCTTCATTGGTACATTTCTTTCTAAAGGTGTTGTCTTGATCAAAAATATAGGCGATGCCTCCACTCATTCCCGCTCCAAAGTTTCTACCAATCTCACCAAGAATTACTGCTACACCACCGGTCATGTATTCACAACCGTGATCTCCAATCCCTTCTACTACAGCCTTTGCTCCGGAGTTTCTTACACAAAACCGTTCTCCTGCTTTTCCGTTTATATAAGCTTCTCCGGCGGTTGCTCCGTAGAGTGTTACGTTCCCTGTGATTATATTTTCCTCAGGGATAATGGTTGCCTTTTCAGGCACTTTAATGACCAACTTAGCACCCGACAATCCCTTGCCTAGGTAGTCATTGGTATTCCCGTTTACAACCATGGTAAGCCCTTTGGTGGCAAAAGCACCAAAACTCTGCCCTGCGGATCCTGTAAAGTTTAACCGCAGCGTATTTTGAGGCAGGCCATCGGCCCCATAGATTTTAGAGATTTCATTGCTGATAATTGCGCCAACCGCTCTATCTGTATTTTTTATAGGAAAATCCAAGGTTGTTTTTTCCTTTCGGAATAAAGCAGGGTGCGCTTTCGCAATGATTTCGAATTCCATGGATTTTGCGATGTCATGAACCTGCGCCTCTGTATTATAGAATTTGGTGTTCTCAGGAACTTCTACTTGATAAAGAATAGGAGAAAGATCAATACCCGCAGCTTTGTAATGTTCAATTGCTTTTTTACGATCTAACTTCTGTACCTGTCCTACCATTTCATCCACGGTTCTAAAGCCTAGTTTGGCCATAATTTCCCGTAATTCTTGGGCTACAAAATACATGTAGTTTACTACGTGCTCTGGCTTTCCTTTAAATTTTTTGCGTAGTTCTGGGTTTTGAGTTGCAATTCCTACAGGGCAGGTATTTAAATGGCAAACCCGCATCATAACGCAACCGGACGCAACTAAGGGTGCTGTGGCGAAACCAAATTCTTCAGCCCCCAATAAGCAAGCTACAGCGACATCTCTTCCCGTTTTTAGTTGGCCGTCGCATTCTAAAACCACCCTGTTTCGTAAATCATTTAAGACAAGAGTCTGTTGTGCTTCGGCAATCCCTAATTCCCACGGTAGTCCCGCATGCTTCAGTGATGTTAAAGGAGAAGCTCCTGTGCCACCATCATACCCAGATATAAGGATAACATCGGCCTTTGCTTTTGAAACACCTGCAGCAATGGTACCCACGCCAACTTCTGACACCAATTTTACATTTACCCGAGCCTCTCGATTGGCCGATTTTAAATCGTAAATAAGCTGTGAAAGGTCTTCTATAGAGTAAATATCATGATGGGGTGGTGGCGAAATAAGTCCCACATATGGGGTGGAATTCCGTGTCTTTGCAATAGAAGGATTTACCTTAGGACCCGGCAACTGGCCACCTTCTCCAGGTTTTGCGCCCTGCGCCATCTTAATTTGTATCTCTTGCGCATTGGTCAGGTAATTCGAGGTTACTCCAAACCTCCCTGAGGCTACCTGTTTAATGGCGCTGTTACGCCAATCTCCAGATTGATTTTTGTAGAAGCGTTCTGAATCTTCACCGCCCTCACCAGAATTACTTTTACCTCCAATACGGTTCATAGCAATGGCTAAATTTTCATGCGCTTCCTTACTAATACTTCCATACGACATGGCCCCGGTTTTAAAGCGCTTCACAATGGCTGTCCAAGGTTCAACTTCTTCGATTGGGATTGGATCGTAATTCGAAAATTCAAAAAGACCTCGAATAGTCATGAGTTTTTTAGACTGCTCGTTTACCAATTCTGAGTATTCTTTATAAGTTTCTGGTTCGTTGCTGCGCACTGCCTTTTGAAGTTTTGCAATACTTAGCGGATTAAAAAGGTGTTTTTCTCCGCCACGGCGCCAGCGGTATTCACCGCCAATTTCTAGATCTAGATTGGCTGCAACTGCTTTTTTATCAAACGCATTCCGGTGTCTTTTAGAAATCTCCTTTTCAATTTCATAAAGTCCAATTCCTTGTATTCTAGTAGGCGTATTTGGGAAATAGGCATCTACTACTTTGGAGTTAATTCCAATGCATTCGAACAATTGAGAACCGCGATACGAGTTAAGCGTGCTAATTCCAATTTTGTTCATGACTTTTAGAATTCCCTTTCCAACTGCTTTGTTGTAATTGGTAATGGCTTCATTAAAACTAAGGGTCCCAGCTGCGTTGTCTTCTATTTGGTGCCCTATAATTTCATTCACCAAATAAGGATTGATGGCACTAGCCCCAAACCCGAAGAGCAGGGCAAAGTGATGCACCTCTCTTGGTTCTGCAGATTCTACAATGATGCTTAGTCGGGATCGCTTTCCTAATTTTCGCAAGCCACTATTTACAACTGAGCAAGATAAAAGAGCTGGAATAGCTGCCATTTCTTTACTCACCATTCTGTCTGATAGAATTATAATATTCGCACCTTCGTCCACTGCTTTTGATGCCTGATCTAGGATAGAGGCTAAGGCTTCTTCTAAGCCATTATGACCTTTTGAAATCTCATATAAGGTTGAAATAGAGACTACCTTGTAATCTGGGCTTCGATCGTGATTTTTTATCTTATCCAAATCCTCTTTCGAGATAACAGGATTTTGAATTTTTAATTTTTTGCAATGCGATGCATTGGTCTCAAATATGTTCTGGTCACTTCCAAGTGTTAAACTAATATCACAAATAAGTTCTTCACGGATACCGTCTAGTGGCGGATTTGTAACCTGTGCAAAAAGTTGCTTAAAGTAGTTGTAAAGAAGTTGTGGCCTTTCTGAAAGTACTGCGATAGGTGTATCTGATCCCATAGAACCAATGGGTTCCTTGCCTGCATTGGCCATGGGCATGATAATGGTGTTTATGTCTTCTTGGGTATATCCGAAGGCGCTGGTTCTGGTTTCTAACGGAAATTCTCCTAAAAACACCGGGCAGTCATTGTAGGGGATGTCTTTAAGGTGTACTAAATTTTCCTTCAACCATTTCCCATAAGGGTGTTTTTTAGCGATTTCCTCTTTAATCTCCTCATCGTTTACAATACGGCCCTCTTCCATGTTTACCAGAAACATTTTTCCTGGTTCTAGTCTTCCGTGATATTCAATATTCTCAGGCTCTAAATCAACCACGCCCGTTTCAGAAGACATGATCACGTAGCCATTTTTGGTTACCGAATAGCGAGAAGGTCGTAATCCATTACGGTCCAATACCGCACCAATATAACTGCCATCGGTAAAAGGAATAGAAGCTGGCCCATCCCAAGGCTCCATGACACAAGAATTGTATTCATAGAACGCCCGCTTGGTGGCAGACATTTCTTCGTTTTTCTCCCAAGCTTCAGGGACTAACATCATCATCACTTCCGGAAGCGATCTTCCAGTCATTAATAACAGTTCTACCACCATATCCAAGCAAGCAGAATCTGATTTTCCAGGAAGTACCACTGGTAGAATATTTTTTATTTCATCACCAAACCAATCACTTTTTAGTAGCTCCTCTCTTGAACGCATTCTTGCGATATTTCCTCGTAAGGTGTTTATTTCACCATTGTGACACATATACCGGAAAGGTTGTGCTAGGTCCCAAGTAGGGAAGGTATTGGTAGAAAAACGTTGGTGCACCAATGCCAAACGAGTGACCACTCTTGGATCTAAAAGATCTTCATAGTACCTACTAATATCTTGCGGCATTAAAAGGCCTTTGAAAATGATGATTTTCTGTGAAAGACTTGGAAGGTAAAAGAAATGACTTTGTGATAATTTAGAAGCATTTATCTCATGCTCAGTAGTCTTACGAGCGATGAATAATTTTAAATCGAATTCAAATTTGTCCTTCGCAGTGCCCTTCCCAATAAATATTTGTTTTACATACGGCTCAGTTTCTGCGGCAATTCTACCAGGCACCGATTTGTTCACCGGAACATGGCGCCAACCCAAAAGTTCTAAGCCTTGCCTTTCAATATTTTTCTCAAAAACTTGGACGCAAAATTGACGTTGGTTTTCCTTTACAGGTAAAAAGACATTTCCCGTAGCGTACTCTCCTGCCTCTGGAAGTGGAAAGGTGCAACTGCTTTTAAAGAAATCATGAGGAATATCAATAAGAATTCCTGCACCATCTCCAGTCTTGCCATCGGCACTTACGGCTCCTCGGTGTTCTAACTTATCAAGGATCTCTAAAGCCTTGTGTATAATGTCATTCGATTTTTTCCCTTGCAGGCTGCAAATGAATCCTGCACCACAGTTGTCATGTTCAAATTCCGGTAGGTAAAGCCCTTGTTTCTTCAATCTCATCATTATGGCATTTCTTCAAAAATATCATAATGATTGAATTATTTTCAACGATTCTAGTTAAATGCCAAAGGAATTACAGGGTCTGTAATAATGCGGTAGAAAAAATGCAATGTTAAAATATTGTAAAGGACATTTTAGTAATCCCTAAAATACCACCATAGATAGTAGAGGTAACCTCTCCCAAAAAGGGGATCAGTTCGTTTTTTTAAATAAAAAAGAAACTCCCCCCTAAAAAAACAGGGGTCTGTGACAAAAAATTAATTGAATATGGTTAATTAATGAAGGCGAACCACCCGTTTTACCCTTTAAGGATACTTCTAGAAATAACGATTTTCTGTATCTCAGAGGTGCCTTCATAAATCTGTGTGATTTTTGCATCACGCATTAACCGCTCTACATGATAGTCTTTTACAAAACCATTTCCGCCGTGAATTTGAACAGCTTCTACGGCTACTTCCATGGCTGTTTCTGCAGCATATAATTTCGCCATGGCCCCAGAAAGATCATAGTTTTCACCTTGGTCTTTATCACAGGCAGCTTGGTACACTAGATTTCTCGCAGCCTGAATTTTGGTGTGCATGTCTGCCAGTTTAAAAGCGATCGCCTGGTGGTTGGAAATTTCAGTACCAAAAGCCTTTCGCTCCTTGCTGTATTTTAACGCAAGTTCATACGCTCCTGCAGCGATACCTAGTGCTTGGGCAGCAATACCAATGCGACCCCCGGCCAAGGTTTTCATGGCAAATTTGAAACCAAAACCATCTTCACCTATTCTATTTTCTTTAGGAACCTTAACATCATTAAATAATAAGGAGTGCGTATCACTTCCACGAATCCCAAGTTTATTTTCTTTAGGGCCAATTTCAAAACCTTCCATGCCTTTTTCAACAATAAGGGCATTGATTCCTCGGTGGCCTTTTTCAACGTCTGTTTGTGCAATAACCAAATACACTTCTGCAGAGCTTCCATTAGTAATCCAGTTCTTAGTACCATTTAGAATATAATGGTTGCCCATATCTTTGGCCGTGGTCTTTTGTGAGGTAGCATCGCTACCTGCTTCTGGTTCTGACAGACAAAAAGCACCAATAATTTCGCCAGTAGCCAAACGCGTAAGGTATTTCTGTTTTTGTTCTTCTGTACCGTAGGTTTCTAGTCCCCAACATACCAAAGAGTTGTTCACAGAAACAATGACGGAGGCAGAAGCGTCAATCTTCGATAATTCTTCCATCACCAATACATACGAAAGGGTATCCATACCACTACCATTGTATTTGGCATCTACCATCATTCCCATGAATCCTAATTCCCCCATTTTTTTTACTTGTTCGGTAGGGAATTGTTGCGCATCATCTCTTTCAATCACTCCAGGCAATAATTCATTTTGGGCAAAATCCTTGGCAGCTTCACGAATCATTTGCTGCTCTTCGGTAAGGGAAAAATTCATAGCTATTGAAATATTGTTAAAAAAGCACCACAAAGATACGTCTTGATTGTCGATTATTCAACGGATTTGAGAATGCTCCAAGAAATAATCAAATGAAAAAAAGTGCATCCCGCTTGGGAGTTTCTAAGGGCAATCCTTATATTTAACTGAATGGATTTGTTACTCCTTTCTTCTCATAAAAGGAGTAACGTCTAAACTAACAGCTCCTAAACCAACTAAGAATAATGGAAACTATTATCATCATTGTTTTTCTAGCCGGCTATTTGGCCATTACCCTTGAACATAATTTAAAAATAGATAAGCTTATCCCGGCCTTGGCCATGATGGCGATTCTATGGGCAATAATTGCGTTGGCTCATTTAGATGTCTTTGAAGTAAATGCGCAGCTTAAAGAGTTGGAGCCCACGCATATTGATGAAATTCTCCTGCATCATCTTGGGAAGACAGCAGAAATATTGGTATTTCTCTTAGGAGCGATGACCATTGTAGAGATCATCGATTATTTTGATGGTTTTGCGACCATAAAAGGGTATATAAAGACACGTAGTAAAACCAAACTACTTTGGATTTTCTCCATTTTAGCCTTTATTCTTTCTGCAATCATTGATAACCTTACGGCAACTATTGTATTGATTACCATCTTACAAAAAGTTATTCGGGATCGCGAAACACGTCTTTGGTTTGCGGGTTTAATCATCATAAATGCCAACGCTGGTGGAGCCTGGTCACCTATTGGAGACGTCACCACTACCATGCTTTGGATAGCTGGGAAAGTGGAAGCCGGCTCGCTGGTGACACGAGTATTGGTGCCTTCTATTTTATGTATGGTAGTACCTACAATAATTGCTAGCCGCTTTAAAGTATTTAGTGGAGAAGTTGATATTGAAGAAAAGAAAGAAGCCTTAAAATCAAAGTATGGCCCTACCATGCTCTATTTAGGATTGGGAGCCATTGTATTTGTACCTTTCTTTAAGACCATTACGCATTTACCTCCGTATGTTGGGATGATGCTTTCTTTAGCAGTTGTGGCTACTTTTGCTGAGATCTACAGTAATGCCAAATTTGCTATAAGTTCTGCGGTGAATGAAGAGCATCACGAATCGTCTCACCATAGTCCAGTGCATTCTGCCCTCACCAAGATTGAATTGCCTAGTATTCTATTCTTCCTAGGGATATTGCTAGCGGTTGCAGCTTTAGAATCGTTGGGGATTCTATTTACCTATGCAGAGCAACTAAACGAAGCCATTCCACAAACAGACATCGTAGTAATGCTATTAGGAATTGGTTCTGCGGTCATCGATAATGTGCCGTTAGTAGCAGCTAGTATGGGGATGTTTTCTGAAGGACCCGATGATTTCCTTTGGCACTTTATTGCCTATTCTGCCGGAACCGGAGGAAGCATGCTTATCATAGGTTCTGCTGCAGGTGTAGTAGCTATGGGAATGGAGAAGATAGATTTCTTCTGGTACCTAAAAAAGATCGCTTGGTTGGCCTTTGTAGGTTTTGTGGCCGGTGGTCTTTGTTTTATAGCGATGCGTGATTTTTTATTCTAATATAATTTATTCCAGATTTCCCCGTTATTATTGCAATAAAATTGGGGACACCTATGAACTTACTTCAGGATCAAGTTACTTCTGAGGAAATGGCTGCAGAGCTATCAGAAGAAAAGACACTTTCTGTAATAGACTTAATTATTAATGGTGGTGCTGCCAGCAGTATCATTGTGATTGTCTTATTTGTGCTACTCTTTGTAGCCCTTTACATCTATTTTGAACGCACTTTTGCCATTACCGCGGCTTCCAAGATCGATAAGAACTTCATGAACCAAATTCGGGATCATGTGATGAGCGGAAAGCTTGAGGCTGCTAAACTGTTATGTGCACAGACCGATTCTCCGGTAGCGCGCCTTACCGAAAAGGGAGTGGCCCGTATTGGAAAGCCTTTAGATGATATCAATACCGCTATTGAAAACGCAGGAACCCTAGAGGTTTATAAGTTAGAAAAGAACGTCAATATCTTGGCGACCGTTGCTGGAGCAGCACCTATGATTGGGTTTCTTGGAACAGTTATTGGTATGATTTTAGCATTCCATGAAATGGCAAGCAGTGGAGGTCAAGCAGAAATGGGGTCGTTGGCTTCGGGTATTTATACCGCGATGACTACCACCGTAGCTGGACTTATCGTAGGGATTATCGCTTACATTGGCTACAACCATTTGGTAAACCGTACCGATAAGGTGGTCCACAAGATGGAAGCCAACGCTGTGGAGTTTTTAGATTTGTTAAATGAACCCGTATAAGGTAGCATGAAACTAAAAGGAAGAAATAAGGTAAGCCCAGAGTTTAGCATGTCTTCAATGACAGACATTGTGTTTTTGCTCTTGGTCTTTTTTATGCTTACTTCAAATGCGCCAAACGCCTTGGATCTTTTATTGCCAAAGGCCAAAGGGAAGTCTACCAATACACAAAACGTATCGGTCACCATTGATAAGAACTTGCGCTATTACGTGAACAACGAGCAGATTAACGGAGAATACATTGAAATTGAATTAAAAAAAGCACTGGAAGGTCAAGATAAACCTACCATCATCTTACGGGCAGAAGAAAGCGTCGCCATTCGAGAAGCGGTGAACGTTATGGATATTGCCAACAAGAACAATTACAAGGTAATCCTTGCGGTGCGCCCTAAGTAAATGTCGTTTTTAGACACGAGACACAAGAAAAAATCCTTTACCCTCACCACCATTCTTTTAAGCCTTTTGGTGTTGGTGCTCTTTTATATTGGACTCACTTATTTTGATCCACCAGAAGAGCGCGGCATCGCTGTGAATTTTGGTACCATGGATTTTGGTTCCGGCAAGCAGCAGCCTCAGAAAAAGATAAAATCAGAACCGGTGGATATTCCTAAACCACCCAATGATCCGCAACCCGAGGAGGTAGAAGAGGTGAAAGAAGTAGAAGCCAAAGCAGAGCCACAAGAGACCGTAAAAAAAGAAGAACCTACAGAGAAGGTACTTACCCAAGAAAGTGAAGAATCTATTCGTATAAAGCAAGAACGCGAAGCCAAGCGAAGGGCAGATGAGGCTGCTAAAAAAGCCAAAGCAGAGGCCGATCGTATAGCGCGTGAAAAGGCAGCCGCTGAAGCCCAAAGAAAAGCAGAAGAAGCGGCCAAAAAGAAAAAACTAGATGCCCTCATGGGCGGTATTGGAAAATCTGATGGCACCGACAGCGGTTCAGAAGGCGATGATTCTAGACCAGGAGACAAAGGCAACCCACAAGGAAACCCTTATGCTACTTCTTATTATGGTGCTCCCGGTTCTGGAACAGGCGGGTATGGACTAAATGGCCGTTCTTTGGTTAGCAAGGGTAAGGTGCAACAGGAGTGTAATGAAGAAGGTCGCGTAGTTGTGCGTATTGTGGTAGACCGAAATGGAAAGGTCATTAAGGCCACTCCAGGGGTAAAAGGTTCCACCAATACGGCGCAATGCTTGCTAGATCCTGCTAGAAAAACTGCTTTATTACATCAATGGAATTTGGATTCTGATGCGCCCAATCAACAAATTGGATTCGTGGTTGTGAACTTTAAACTGGGGCAGTAGTGACCTATCAAGAAACGCTGGATTGGCTGTTTAGTCAATTGCCCATGTACCAACAGAAAGGTGCTACCGCCTACAAAGGAAAGCTCGATAATATTCTGGCCTTTTCCGAACAACTAAATCACCCAGAAAAACGCTTTAAAACATTGCATGTAGCTGGCACCAATGGCAAAGGGTCTAGCGCACATATGTTGGCTTCTATCCTACAAGAGGCAGGCTATAAAACGGGGCTGTATACCTCGCCCCATTTAAAGGATTTTAGAGAACGAATTCGTATTAACGGAAAACCAGTCTCCAAAGCCTATGTGGTAGATTTTATTGCAAAACATCGTTCGTTTTTTGAATACCATCACCTTTCTTTCTTTGAAATGACGGTGGGTATGGCATTCCAGTATTTTGCAGAAGAAGAGGTCGATATTGCGGTGATAGAAGTGGGTTTAGGAGGGAGGTTAGATTCTACCAATATCATCACCCCAGAGGTATCACTCATCACTAATATTGGTTATGATCATATGGACCTTTTAGGGAATACCCTGGAAAAAATTGCCATGGAAAAGGCGGGTATTATTAAGCGCCAGGTACCGGTAGTGATTAGTGAACGCCAAAAAGAAACTGCTTCGATTTTTAATTTAATAGCGCACCAACGAAAGGCACCTATCACGTTTGCTGAGGATCTTGCGCTACCCGAGTATAAAACGGATTTGCTAGGAAAGTATCAGCAGAAAAATATACAGGGTGTAGTAGGTTGTTTGCAGCAGTTACAACATTTTAAAATCACAGAAGCTCATATTAATCAGGGCTTGCTGGGGGTGGCTAAGAATACCGGTTTACAAGGGCGTTGGCAACAGTTACAAACAAAACCTTTGGTGATTTGTGATACGGCACATAACCAAGAAGGTTTGCAAGAAGTATTGGCCCAGCTCCAGGCACAAAC
>CAZRPJ010000059.1:0-15074 GCA_964601965.1 uncultured Croceivirga sp. | reverse complement strand
ATAGTCTCATCACGTACGGTTGGAAAAGCTAGGGATAATATTGTCAGCTCTTACTTAACCAAAGATAAAGGAATAGGAAAAACGCTTATGGATTATTCGATTGACCATTTAAATGTGACAAAAGTCGATGTTAATGAATAGAATGAACAAGCCGTTGGATTCTATAAAAATTATGGGTTTGAGACTGTGCATCGTTCTGAATTAGATTCTTCAGGAAAACCTTATCCAACTTTACATATGGAATTAAAAAACTAACTGTAGCTAGCAATTGTGACTAAAAAATATGATAACCTAGCAGTGATTAAAAATAGCCTCATTATTAGTAAACAGTTGAAATTTCAAAAGCTGTAACTTTAGTAAAGTTGAAATAAACGATTAAATGAAAAACATAAACTGGGATTGGAATTTAACTCTAGGGATTGTTTTCACATTAATATTTATTGGGCTTTTCATGGAGTCAGAGCCCTTTAGATATCGAGGATTGTCAATTGATATAGGGATAGTAAGGATGCTAAGTTTACTTATTGCAGTTATAAACTTTGCTAGTTATCTGGGTTTGAAAAAATGAAATGGTAACATAGAACTGAGATAAACTAAAGTTCAATAAAACGATACTAAAAGAATGCCTTATTTAAAACTATTTACTCTGTGGTAAGTTAATTAGACATGCTTTATTGTAGCAGGGAAACTCTGCTAATTAACCCTGCCTCCACTTCATATACGGCAAGAGCTCTTGCAGTTACTACACCTCCTGAAATTATCTCATAATCGATGACGGCATTACCCATAGTCATTCTTTTTTCTATACTACAATTCACTCCGCCATTTTTAAACAATTCTGAATAGTTTTCACGTAAGTCTCTTTCACCAGAAATCATAATACCGCCCCCAAAGGAATGAACCTTAATATCCTTAGAGTATGTACTTACAAAAGCGTCTATATTTCCTTGATTATAAGCTCGTAATTGCCTATCCACAATCTGTAGCGGACTATTCACCTCCTTCTTTCCTTCAAGAATCATCATCATTTTAATTTTATTCTTTTTAAACCTATAAAAAACAACCCGTTCTTTTGAAGTAGTTTCTGTTTCAAGTAATTCCTTATCTATGACAACACTTTTAAAGGTCATTCTTTCTAATAAGGTTACCTTTTTAATTTCTGATAAAGTAAAAAGGGAAGCATAGTAATCTTTAATCGCATCTTCACCTCTAGCTAATTTTTCATTAGGATAGTGTTTAATTTCTCCTTTGGTGTGGAATAGACTACTAATTGCATTAACATCGCTACTTTGTATAACTTTGTTTTTCTTCTCTAGAAGAGCGACAATCTCTTCCCCTTGACCGTGAGATTTGGAAATAATGCAATGGAAACATAAAATAGTTAAGAATAGAGTTTTTTGTATAGTTCCCATATGTATGTTATTTAGAATAATAATAACCACAAATCTTGTTAATTTAAGAAAATCTTCTCAATTACGCCATTTATAACTCCGAAAATACTCCCTTATCTTTTGAGTATCGAAATTGTCAAATTGAAAGCTTTATTTAAACTATAATTTAGTTTTTGAAATGAATTACAAATTACTGATTCTTGGTATTCTCAGCTGGATTGTAGCTATTTGGATTTTTCCTATGGCTAGAAAAAGAATAAACGGAGGCGAATTGAATCATTTGACGGTAAAGGGTATAATCCTACCGGTAATTCTGTTTACTATTCGATTACTTCTTTAAGCCAATTAAAATACATCCTATTGGCGTGCTCATCGGGGTATTGATGCCCAAGTGAATCAACAATAGAGTGAGTAACATCAATGCCCAATTCCTCCATTTTTGCAACCATAGTTTCTATTTTTGCAACTGCTAAGGCCCCATCGTTCTTTCCATGATAAACAAAAACCTTTGTGCTTTTGAATGGCTCTAAAAATTCTTGCTTAAGGAAATTGGGGTGACCACCACCTAGCCAATTGTTTGCAAGATTGGGATGTCCAGCATGCACGACAACACCCTTATAATAATTAGGATTTTCAAAAAAAGTTCTTAGGCTTCCATAACCTCCCATGGAAAACCCACCAATTATAATTTTCGTGGTATCCACCGAGAAATATTTGGAGACATCATCAATCGCCTCAAGGATATCCTTCTGTGATTCTTTAGATGAATAGGTAAAAAACTTATCTCGTCCGAAAGGGGCAATCTCAATAAATTGACCATTACTTCTTTTATCATTTAGTAGCCCAACATCAGTGGCTCCACTTCCATGTAAAAAAACAAGGAGTGGATATTTTATATTCGGGTCATAATTCTTTGGTAATTTAATTGAATATGGTTGTAGGGTTGAATCAATTTGAGATAAGAAAGCCCGGCGATAAGGACCTTGCAGATCAGCATATGGGTCAATACCATTAACAAAGTCATCATAATCCTCAATTAATTCTTGATGAAAATCTAATATTTCTGGTTTTGATTCATACGATCTGAGAGCGTCAATTTGCTCATTATAAGTTTGTATTTTATGAAGTAATGAAGATTTAATGCCTTCATTAAATCTGTGGCTATTCTCATTAATACTTAATAGCAGGTTATTAATATTCGTATTAGGCAGAACCATTAAATCTTGGGCGTAAACTAGATTATCTTCCGATGAGACTTGAACTTGGTATATGCCTGTTTTTAATTGCTCGGTATTGATAACTTTTTCAACTATATTAAATTTTTGATTTGTTTTAATACGAACTGTTTTCGAGATAATCAGCTCTGACCCCTCTAAAACCTCTACCAAGAATGCAATTTCAGAACCTTCTACTGTACGATTTGCAAATTCTAATAAAATATTATTTCCAGCCTGTATATTCTGTCTTTTCCCTCTAACTTTAAGAATATCAGGACCGGTTTCATAGGGAAGTTGAAAATCCACTTCTTTGAATTTTCGATAAGGGATTTCTTCATGCCAAATTCCTTCATCTTTCACCATAGCGTATCCGTTAGTAATGGTATCCTTGATAGCTTTAGCAAAATATAGGTTGTATCCAATTCTTTTTTCGAAAAAAGGGTGGTATGGAGGTATATCCTCCCAAGAAATTAGAGCTTCGTAACCATTTTTTTGCCCATTTGAGAACTCAAAGAACTTTGTCCTTTCACTGAAATTATTAACTCTTTGATCATGATTGTATTCCCAAATTCTTTTTCTTGCCCAGTAGTTGGTGTCTCTTGAAGCAGAAAAAACCATGTCGTAATATTCGTTAGTTACAGAATCTTTTTGTGGTTTTGCTATTAGAAATTTAAAACCATCTCCATTCCAGAAACCTCTAGGCCTATAGTTAATGCTATCATCTAAGGCTTCAACATAGACGTACATAAAATCTTTTGAATATGCCAATCTAAAGGAAACTGGAATAGTGTCTGTCTTAGGATTATCAAATTGCCAGAAGTAAGTGAATTTTCGTTCCCTTAGCTTTTCCAAAGAAGCATCCAGTTTTCCGTCAATTCTGGGAACGAACTCAATATATTCAATACTTTTCGAATCATTGCTAGAACAGCTCAAACACGTTATTAAAGAAAAAATGAAAAAAAGAATTAAAATGTTAAGAGGGCAACGAGGAAGTTTCGATTTATTAATTTTTGACATGAGTTATTGTAATTCAATGTTAATTTGTTTGAGGTTAACTCTATTAAAATTTTAGGTCTTTACTTTAACTCATCAATAGCTTCAAGTATCGCGTTTTTATCTCCTTCCAAATCTTTTAGGACACTTTTAAAAAATAATTGACGATCCTCGGGATATATTATTTCTCGATCAACTGGAATACCTTCATTTTCATAGATTTCTCCATCTAGAGTTCTATAATACTCATTGGAAATGGCGAAATCCCAGCCATTTGGAAGTCTTTTTTCTAAGGCCGTTGAAAGTGCACCCATTGTGGGCATTCCAATACGGTAAACGTTTGGCATTGACATACTAGCCATGGCGCATACCTCCGCTGCGCTGCCAGTTTGTTGTGACGTCAAAAGGAATACGGGTTTCTTAAAGGCTCTGTTCGATTTTTGAAGGACTATTTCCCAGACAGGGGATTCGCCGTTCTGATAAACTAGACTTTCGTGAGCGATGACACGTGGCATGTCATTAAACCATCTTAATAATTCTAAGCTAACTAAGTCTTGTCCACCTCCATTAAAACGTATATCTATTACAATTTGATCCATTTCCCTTAAGTCTTCCATTACTTTTCCCATGGTTTTTTCCATACCAAATCGCTCTTGCTCTATGTAATTACCTTCTCCTATTTTGTCATAAGTCTGCTGCCAGGCTTCTTCCCATCCTAACTTGTCAATTAAGTCTTTTGACATGCCCATATCAGTTAGTAGGAACATAGCTTTAACCTGTATGTATCCAGTATTTTCATTAAGTCGTCCCCATTCAACAATAAATGAATCTTCAGTATACTCTTCTTCCATATGATGAGATGCGACTTCGCTTGCGATTTGAAAGTCACCAATCTCAGGAATATCCTCTTCAGTTTCGTTGCTTACACTAGATTCATCACTCTCCAGCAATTCATATATTTCAGCACTTGCTTCAAATGATCCATGGTTATCATTTATTACATTCAGGGTTTCCTCCATTACCTTGTAAAGCATTAAATCACTAGGTGATTCTATGATTTTTACTTTTTGGGCTTGGTATAGTGAATCCCATTCAACGTCGTTCAAATCGAAAAAAGCATAATTATCTCTGATGGTTGATGCAAATACTTCGAAATTGAAAACTGGATCTTTTGCTTTCTTCTGATCAATCATGGTGTTACAATTGTTGGGAATATCTGAAACTCTTACAAAACGGTATTCAATTGCACCTCTAAGTAGTCTTAGGGTGTCATTTTTTAAAGACATCCTATTATTAAATTCCTTAATCGTCGATTTCCGAGCTATTTGGCAAGAAATATCAGTAACATCATATTCAACGTATGTGCTGTCCTGCGCAATCTCTAATACCCATGCATTGCCCAATGAGCTCCAGGTCCCAACCAGTGAATCACTTTTTTCAGTTTTATTACAACTATAAAATTGAGTAAGAAGAATACAAAAGACTATAAAATGAACCAGTTTTTTCATGTTCTTAGATTGATTTGATATTTTGAATTTTCAATCCTTTACTTTGAAGTAGAGTAATTAGGAAGTGATTAATCAGAGGATAAATTTAAAGCAGGAAGGATGTATTCTTGTACAATGGTATCTGCCTGTCTATGAGCATAAGATTGGTTATAGGCAGTTGCTGTGATTACCACTACAAGATCTATATCTTGAAAAACAAAGACTTTATTCCCTCCGTTTCCGCTTGCGGCAAATACTTCATATTCTTTATTCTTATAATCATAAGATTTGTTCCAGAATAGATAACCATAACCCAAGTTGTCTGGTAAGCTATAGTATGAAGTAAATGAGTCTTTAACCCATTCGGGAGACAATAGCATGGTTCCTTTCCATAAACCTTTATTCTGGTAGAGTTGACCATATTTCCCAAAATCTCTTGTTGTAAGCTGACAAGATCCGGCCGTGTTTGCAACACCTGACGGAGTATACTGCCATTTAACTGTTTCAATACCAAGTGGATCAAATAAGCGTTTTCTCGCATAATCCTCAAGACCATTTGGTAATTTTTTATCCAAAATATCTCCAAGAATAATTACCCCAGCAGTAAAGTATTGCCACTCCAAATCATTCTCGTCAAAACTCTTCATGGGCAAATCCAACGCAAATTTCACCCAGTCTTTTGTTGGGTACATATTTTCTTCATTACCTGGAGAAGAGGGAATGAAATCGAACCCATCAAAACCCGAACTCATCGTTAACAGACTCTTCAATGAAACATTAGCTTTATCAATAGAGTAATTATCGTATAATTTTAAATCATAAAAATCTGCTAGTGTTTGATTTATAGAGTTTATGTATCCATCCTCTATTGCCATTCCCAGTATTGTGCTAGTGAATGACTTGGTTAATGAGCGTGTGTCATGAAGCGTTTCCTTATTAGTACCATTATAATATTCTTCAATTATAATTTCATCATTTCTTAGTACCATTACACTGGTGATCTCTTTAAGGTCATTCTTTAAAACCGCATTTCTAAGGCGCTTTACGTAGGTTTCATTCAATGAATAATTGACCTCTTTTAAGGTATCTGATTTCATTAAATTTAGATTTGGGAATAGGCATAGAACACCCATACTCAATGTGAGAAATAGATTAATCATTATTTTAATTTAAATGTTATTTATTGTTTTTTCTTATCCAATACAAAATGATAAAGAATGATATTACCATGGATAAGCCTCCGGTGAGGAGCATTGAACCGAGTAGAATTATACTGTCACTAAAATTAGATTGTACATTAACCAAATAATAGCCTAAAACTACCCCTAAAGAAATACCAACAGCGACCAGGCCAACCACAAAAAGCATGTAAAATCTTTCAGGAGATTTAAAAGCATCAGGATTGGCACCTGATTCAATTAAAGCCATTTTCTCTTTATTCCTAGTAGTAAAATAATAATAGAAAATTGCCAGGGAGACAAGATAAAATGCTATGTACGCAATTGTTTTTCCAAAATCCATTTATCCGTTTTATTAGAAGACTATAGGTTTTTAATACCGGTTACAAATTTCTTTTACTTTTCTTGATACGTATTAGGATTACAAAACCAAATGCAGCAATCAAAAGCAAGCACATGGCAATTGCTATCGCAGTTACCTCTAAATTGCCCTCTTTTAGATTTATACCAAGTATCAATATTGAAAAAACACCAATGATACAAATAGTAAAGAACGGCCAGTGCTCCAGCTTTAAAGGTTTTGAAATTTTGAGCTTAAATTCATCACTAACCTGAATTCTAGTCAAAATGGATTCTTTTAATTTATCTGAAGGCTTTCTCATAAAAGATCTGCTTTAGAGGTTCTTAATATTTCTGCAACTTTCTTACGAGCACGCATAAGCTTCACTTTACACTTAGAAACTTTCCAAGAAGTGATTTCAGCAATTTCAGGAATTGATTTTTCACCGAAATAGAAAAGGGTAAGAATAAGTCTATCGCTTTCAGGAATTTTTGTTAAAGCATCGTCAATTATTGATTTTTGAATTTCCTGATCTAAATGCAAATTATCCTCGTAGCGGTAATCATCGGAATCAAGTGTTTTATTGTACTCGTCTTTCCTTAATAATTCTTTCGCATTGGAGTTTATCTTTGTCAATGCAGAATTATATACAATCTTATAAAGCCAACTTGAAAATCTAGAGGCTCCATTATACTGATTGATAAATCGAAAAATTCGCACGAAACTATCCTGAACTACTTCCTCAGCATCTTCTATATTTCCCACAATCGGCAAAGCAATATTAAGAGCAAGTGATCCATAAGTTTCAATTATAACACCAAATGCCCTTTTATCACCAGCCTTGATCTTTTCTATGGCGAGATCTACTTTTTCGTCATTCATTGCTATTGTAGAAGACTATGGATAGTTATCAGTGGTTACAACTTTTTAAATAATTATTTGATTCTAAATAAAATTTATCTAACCGAAAATTAAAAAATGTTTATGGATCGAAGAATAAGAATCAGATTGCAAAACAGGAGTATGAAGCATATTCACAAATATTAAGTTGATTAAAATTTTCGATCTTTTTCTATTTTTATAGAGTGACTACATAGCTATAGCGCTATGACTACTATGATTTGCCAAATTCTTTCTGACTTTAAATTATTTTGAACATTGAAACACTAAGAATATTTTTAAATTTTGAGAACGATGATAATACGATTTAAAAAGAAGAGGCTTATCATGCATTTGTTCTTTTGCGTAGCTTGGGTCATCTTCGCCATATTCGCACTTAACAACATTAAGGCCCTAAGCTGGTTGGATTATGGGTATTTCCTTTTATCCATCATCTATTTTAGTCAATTTTTCTATGAATATAGAAATCAATATTTGACTATTGAAAATGGTAGCATCCGAAAGAATTCATTTTTAGGCAAAACTGTAGAATTGAATAAAATAACTGAAATCAAAAAATTTGCTGGAGATTATATGCTTAAAACAGACAGTCTTGAGTTCAAAATAAATACAGAATTGATTGATGAATATTCTTTAATGGACTTAAACAAGATTCTTGAAAAAATAGACTCGCCAGCTAACAAAACACCATTTGCCAAACCGGCATATCTTTAATTGTTGTACTAGTTTATCTTAGTTCTCAATCGTAAAAGATTAAATGGAGAAATAAAACAAGCCTACCTTTTAGATTTAATAATATGAAGCTGTGGGAGAAAAAATTACCATAAGACCACTTACACAATTAGACAAACCAGTTTTAGCCAATCTTGCTAATAATAGAAAGATTTGGAACAACTTAAGAGATTACATTCCATTTCCGTATAAAATAAGTGATGCCGAAGCGTTTATAAATACAACTGAACAAGAAAATCCTAGAAGCACTTTTGCTATTGAATACGACGGAAAATTTGCCGGAGTAATTGGGTTAGTAATTCAAAAAGACGTTTACAGAAGATCTGCAGAAATTGGTTATTGGATTGGGGAACCGTATTGGGGCAAAGGAATCGCAACTAAAGCTCTTGCCTTAGTTACTGAATATGGTTTTAAGAAACTTGATTTAATTAGAATTTATTCTGGGGTATTTGAGTTTAATAAAGCTTCCATGCGCGTTCTGGAGAAAAATGGGTACGAGCTGGAAGGAATCTTTAAAAATGCGGTAGTCAAAAATGGTAATGTATGTAACGAACACCGCTATTACAAACTAAAATAAAAAGACCTATACCATTGGTTTACAGAATACAACGATGAATTTAAAGTGTATAGTTTTTGTTTTACTAGCTACGTTTACTATTCATGGCGTTTTTGTAATTAATTCGATTAATAAGGACGAAACTCTGTGCGAGATCCTTTATAAAATGTCCTTAGACGATCAAAAATTTAGAGGGGCCAAGGGGTCAATTACTAACAGCTTCAACAGTGTCTTGGATTCTCTAATTCTCAAAAATGGGTTGACTAAAGAGAGTTACCTTTTACTTCCGGATACGGAACAATTCCCATTGAAAAAACAAGCCTTTGAAGTGGCACGTAGGTTACAAAGGTCTCCTATGCAACAAAATGACTCCTTGCGCATTCTACAAAATGAATTAGACGCCATAAACACACGAACCCTGATTAAAATTACAAAGGAGCACGGTTGGCTAACAGCCCAAAAATTAAGTTGCAATCAAAAGTTCAAAACAGTCTTGATATTTAGACATGCACCTAAGAAATATTGGAAGGAAATAAGAGAATTAATCGAATTAGAACGGAAAGAAAAAAGAATGTCTGGGTACGAACATTATGTAATAGACAATCATTTAAAGGGTAGACCTCCAATGACTAAAAAACCTTCTGACTTTATAGATTAAAAAGGATATAAATGAGGCGTCTTTTTGATAGAGATTAGAAAAGAAAGCCTCGATTAATTCGAGGCTTTCTTTTTAATTAATTCTATTTTTCTACCTCACCATACCGCGACTCCCAAACCTTTTCTATCTCTTCTAAGGTTCTTCCTTTGGTTTCCGGCATCATCTTGTGAACAAACCAAATGATAATTAAGATAAAAGCCATAAAAATGAAGTAAGGCAAGGAGCCATTCCATACCCCTTCATTGTTTACTTCACTTTCTGCTACAATTGGGAAGCTCTGCGATACCAAGTAATTGGCCGCCCATTGCACGGCAACCGCAATAGACATGGCTACAGATCGCATATTGTTGGGGAACATTTCGGAAAGCATCACCCATACCACCGGCCCCATGCTCATAGCAAAGGATCCTACAAACAAGAGAATACCTATCAACGATAAAATTCCCACGTTATTTGTCATGAGAGTAATTGCCAAAAATGCAAATCCCAAGAACATTCCAATAGATCCAGAAATCACTAATGGTTTTCTTCCCCATTTATCTACAGTGAACATGGCCAATACGGTAAACAGAACATTCACACCCGCCAGCAACACCTGCTGCGCCAAAACATCTTCTTGACCAAAACCTAGGGCTTTTTCAAAAATGTCTGCTCCATAATAAAGCACCGCGTTGATCCCCGTAAACTGTTGAAGAAACGAAATAAAACTTCCTATTAAAACAATGGGCAGAATTCCCTTTGTAAATACTTGTTTAAAAGTAATTGAGGTGTGCTGTTCTAAGGAATTCTTGATCTCCTTCACTTTATCTGGGGCCTCCGTACTTCCTTGAATTCGGGTTAATACCTTTAGTGCTTCTTCCTCTTTATTTTTCATCATAAGCCATCGAGGGCTTTTTGGAACAAAAAATAAGAGCAGTAAAAAGAGCACACAGGGAACCAATTCAGACCAGAACATCATTCGCCAGCCGCGCTCTGTATTGTAGGCTTCTGTCTCACCCGACCCAATTTGATAGGTTACTAAGAAAACAATGAAGAATCCTAAAACAATAGCCATCTGGTATAAGGTTACCATTTTACCACGAATGTTGGCAGGGGAAATTTCTGCGATGTACATAGGGGCATTCATAGAAGCAATCCCAATACCTAGCCCTCCAATAATACGGAAGAGCACTAAAACTGGAACCGTCTGCGGAAGAATGTCCGGCAATCCAGACCCCCAAGCAGAGAGACTAAACAATATTGCTGAAATGATCAAAGAAACCTTTCTACCATATTTTTTACTCATAGGGCCCGCTACGATTGCTCCTACAAAACAACCCAATAAGGCGCTCCCTACTACCCAGCCCTTGGTAGCAGCATCCAAATCAAAAAACTTACTAAAATAGAACTGAGTTCCGTTAATCACCCCGGTATCATACCCAAAGAGAAATCCTCCAAGAGCTGCAATAAAACTTACAAATACAAGAATTGCTATGCTCTTCTGTTGTTGCTGTGCCATAAAAAAGAATTATTTAGTTGGTTTTGCCTAAGGTAGCAAATCTTTTGAAAGAAGAAATCACCCACTCTTAAAGAAGCGAGATTAGTGAGCGATACTAGACTTATTGCGGCTGCAACCCAACCACTTCTTCCAAGAATTGAAAGGTTTCGCTGGTTACACTTTCCAGATCTTTAGAAGTAATATAGGAGGTCATCACATGATCTCCTACAGCTGGGAAGGCAACTTTCCGTTTTTGGCTTTCTGGCGTACCTAAAGCATCAAACATACGTAACTGGGCCGCCACAGATACTACGCTATCTTGGTGTACCTCGTCCTTGTAATAATATCCCAAAAAAAGCGGTTGGTTTACTTTTTCAAAAGCGGGTTCGGTCATGGTCGCTTCCATTAAAACCTGAAGCTGTGTTAGGGCTTCTAAGCGATATTTTGTGGTCCAGTACTGATTTTTAAGAGGTATGTCTGTATCAAATTCGTGATAATCGCTTCCTTTTACCAATCTTGCCAATTGCAACCCCCAAGGCTGCGCCAAAAGCTTTGCGCTGGGATCAAAAATCTCAATATTAGGAGAATACAACATCAAGGCAGCGATATCTGGATCTCCACCAACCAGATGTAACGCCAGCGTACCTCCTGTGGAAGTAGCCATTACTATTACCTGGTCACCTAACTCTTTGGCCACGGCAATAGCCTCTTTCGCAGAATCTAATAATTGATCTGCTGTCAAGGTTAGCATGCCTTCTTGCTCCTGCAAGCCATGCCCTTTCAGTCTAGGTAAGTATAAATTGCAACCATATCTTTTTGCCGTTTCTTTATGTAAGGGATCTCCCTCACCTTGACTCGCAGACCACCCATGTAAATAAACGATGCTGTAAGGCGTTTTTGTTGGAATTGAATCCGCCCAAATAATTCTGGCTTCGTTATCTGGTTTTATGTTTGATAACGAATTCTCTCTTGCAGTAATTTCTTGTTCTAACTCATGTAAATTATTGGGTACAGTAGGAAGAGCGGTGTCTAAACTAGGAGGAGCCACCTGGGGTCCTAAAAAATAAACAACAGTTAGCAAAAAGAGCCCCCCAAGGCCCAAGGTAAGTCCCCTAAAAAGTAGTTTCATTCAGTTTATTATTGGCAATCCAACGCGTAGCTATCTTCGTCGTCTTTGCTCCAATCTGTTGGAATAGCATCTTGTTGTGATTGGTTCACCAAGATACAATTTAATGGATTGTCTACGACCGTAAAATCTGTAAGCGCATTGTTATTCGATACGTCTATGGCACTCAACTGATTTTCTGAAACCGTTAATAATTGCAAAGCAGTGTTAGATCTAACATTTATCTGTTCCAGCACATTTCTATCCAGGCCTAATTTCTCTAAGGAAGAGAGCCCATCTACATTGATTGAAGATAATGCGTTGTCTTCTGCCCAAATAAAAAGTAAGGCCGGATTACTGGTCAAGTTTAAACTTTCAATTTCATTGTTACGAACATTTAAACTCTCTAAAGCATCGAATTCATTTATTCCAGTAAGATCTGTTATGCCCTTGTTATCAATAATCAATTCCGTAATAAAATCAATTCTATTTTTATCGACCTCGCCATCCAAGGTGTTATCAAAATTTAAATCAATTAAAGCCTGCTCGAAGGCTGCGTCCGGAATAGCTACTAATTCTGCCGTGGCCACAGGGTTGCCATTGTTTTCGTTTTCCATTGGGGCATCTGTATTTTCACCATCTTCTGAACAGCCTATCCCTATAAAAAGTATTAATAAACAAAGACCTACTTTTTTCATAACATCGCTTTTTTAGTTATCATTACAAAGCACCGAATATTTTGTTTGACGAATTTACTTAATTATTAAACAAATTGACTAAATTTTATAACTTCCTTAAAGGTTTAGGGCCAGGAATATTGTTTGCCAGCATGGCCATTGGTACCTCACACCTGGTTCTTTCTACCAAAGCTGGAGCAGAATATGGGTGGATCATGATTATACCTATTGTTTTGGCGAATCTTTTTAAGTACCCATTTTTTGAGTTTGGAATTCGATACACACAGGTAACAAAAAAAAGCTTGATAGAAGGTTACCAAATTCTTGGAAGGCCCTACTTACTCCTTTATGCGGTTATCACACTGATAAGTACGTTCACTATTTTGGCCGCACTTTATGTTGTCACCGCAGGTCTTCTCGTAAATCTTTTTCATTGGGAAGGGATTCCTTTAAATATGGTGGCCTTAGGTCTTTTTGCTTTTATCAGTGGCTTGCTCATTGTAGGAAGATATCGCCTTTTAGAAAATTCTTTAAAGGTGGTGGTTGGCATACTATTTATTTCCCTGTTAGTTACAACCGTCTTAGTACTGTTTAAAGGACAGGTGGCCGAAGTTCCTAATTTTACGCCTACACCTATTTTTAATGATGTTGGTATTTTATTTCTTATTGGGCTGGTAGGATGGATGCCCACAGCGGTCGAGGCTTCTGGATGGGTAAGTATGTGGGGGGTAGAAAAATTAAAAATGCAAGAAAACCAGGTCACCTTGAAAGAAGCGATACGAGAGTTTTCAATAGGGTATCTTTTAACAGCATTACTGGCAATATTCTTTATGATAATTGGCTGGAAAACCTTGTATGGAACCGGCATTGAACTAAGCGGAAGCGCGGTATTATTTGCAGATCAAATGGTACAATTATTTACTGCTCATATTGGGGAGTGGTCCTACCTTATCATTGCTATTGCAGCATTTGCTACTATGTTTAGTACTTGCATGACCGCCCATGACGCTATTACCCGCGTAAGTCTAGACGTTATTGATAAAGTCTGGGATAAAAAACAGCCACTTTATAAAAGCAAATCTGCCTTTACTATTGGAATACTAATAATGGCCGTAATTAATTGGTTGGTTATTAGTCTGTACAGTGCTAATATGGGAAATTTAGTAGCTGTTGCCACCTTTGTTTCTTTTGTATTTGCGCCTATTTTGGGATGGATGAATCACAAAACAATACTTTCTAAAGAAATTCCTGTAAGCCAACGACCTAAGAATAGCTTGCTTATTTTAAGTTATTCAGGAATTTTCTTCTTAGGAGCTTTTGCCCTGTATTATTGCTGGGTAAGCTTTTTGTAGCTCCTTTTATTCAAAAAGTATGTTGTCATTGAGCACCACAATCAAGGATCGTTGATTTTGCTTGTGCAAGAGCTCTAAACAATACACCCCGTTCGTACAGTTATTCAATATTTTTTCTTCCCCATACCCCACAGAATATAAAATAGATGAGGCTGGAACGCCTTTTTCTATTAGGTACTTTTTTATGGCATCTGAGCGCTGTTGTGTGAGTCTAAAGTTCGTAGAAGACCCACCTCTACTATCTGTATGTGTTTCTACACGTAGTTGAACTCCTGGAAAACGCTCTACAAAATCTACAACTTTATCTAATTCTGTAGTTATTTCTGAGCTTAACGAACTTCTGCCTTTCCCAAAGAAGAACTTTTTTAGTTTTACTACCGTCTGTCCTTCTTTTTCCTCCACCATATTATCATAAGAAGCGATACCTATATTCATTAAACTGGTTTGGGCAGCATCCATTTGCTCTTCATTGTAATAGACTGAGAAAACAGAATACTTATTCTTCGTTGCCTCAATGCGTACGCCAGGCTCCCACGGTATCTCTAAGTTAAAATCCCCTCGTTCATTAGTAATGGTTTCGAGTAACAACGAACCATCTGCACCATAAATTCTAACTTGTGCTTGTTCAACAGCCTCTAAATTTCCAAGGGTTACCACTCTCCCATTAATAGCAAAGGTTTTAAGTCCAGGTTTTTGGTCTACAATAAAACCATAAATATCATCTTTCCCCTTACCGCCTGGTCTATTGGATGAGAAATAACCCAACAACCCTTCCTTATAGTCTTTAAGGATAAATGCAAAATCATCTTCTTCGGAATTAATTGGGCTTCCCAAATTCACGGGAATGGTGAAATCTTCATTCTTAAAATTCGCCTTGTAGACATCCATTCCTCCCAAACCATAGAATATATCTGAAGAGAAATAAAGGGCGTTATCAAAGATATAAGGCGCAATTTCGTTACCGGGAGAATTTATAGTGGGCCCTAAATTAATAGGCGCAGACATGATTTG
>CAZRPJ010000058.1:8899-15923 GCA_964601965.1 uncultured Croceivirga sp. | reverse complement strand
TAGAGCCACTTTTTACGTTTAAAATACCAAACCATTCCCAGGGCTACTAGCACCAAGACTACCCAAAAAATAGGATAGGCATATTTGTAATGAAGCTCCGGTATATGCTCAAAGTTGGTACCGTAAATCCCTGCCAAAAAAGTAAGCGGAATAAAGACTACAGAAAAAATAGTGAGGACCCTTAAAATATCATTTAATCGATTATTTAAGGCCGAATTGTAAAGATTTAATAAGTCATTGAGCATGTCTTTATACAGTTCAATCGCTTCTGTAGCCAATACTATCTGGTCTTCTAAATCTCGTAAATACGGTTGAGTGGACTCTTGCATGAGTAGGGCGTCTGAACGTTTAAACTGCGAGACCAACTCACGTGCGGGACGCACGGTTTTGCGGAGGAAATTTATTTCTCGTTTATAGAGATTTATCTGTTCTAAATGTGTGTTCTGCGGTTTTTGAAGAAGTTGATCTTCTAACTGTTCTATGCGTTCACCAAACTTTTCTATAATAAAAACATACTGTTCTACCACTGCATCTAACATGGCAAAGGCCAGATAATCATTTTTACGATGGCGAATTTTAGTAGTGGGTCTAAACAAGCGTTCACGAAGCGGATCAAACACATCCTGCGGAATTTCTTGAAAGGAAATCAATAGGTTGTTTTGCAATAAAATGCTAAGCTGTTCTGTGTATAAGGTGTTGTCTTCCTTTAAATGCAACATGCGGATTTGAATAAACACATTGGAATCTGTTTCCTCAAATTTTGGCCGTTGTGCCGTATTTAAAATATCTTCTAACTGCAGCGGGTGAATATCAAATTGGCCACCCACTTGTTCAATGGTAGCTACATCATGCAAACCAACCAGATTAAGCCATGCTACTTGCTTGGGATCAATGAGCTTTGCTACTTCTGAAATGTCTTCAATTTCCTTTTCAAAAATGGTTTCGGCATCATAAGAAAGGAAATCAAGTTGCACTTTATCGGTGCGCTTTTCACCAACAAATACCAGAGAACCAGGTGCTGTGCCTATCTTTTCATTTCTATTGGTTAAAAACCTTGCCATACCAGAATGTAGTTAATTGAAGTGTGTGTCATTTATTCTATTCGCCTCCCCTGTGTAGTAAAAGATAAACCCTGTTGGCCCAGCGTTGAAGTCATCACTCCTTCAAACAACGGTTCAGGTGCCCCAAATGGCTTTTGCCATTCAAATATAAAATTTGATCCAGTCCCCCCTTCATCATCCTTCTCATCAATAACAATTTCAATAGTTTCCAGAGGTGCTAGATAAATAGGCGTCTTTAAATAATTACGAATCAGTTGGCCATGTGTGTCGTAATAATCTGCCTTCTTAATATAAATGGTATCCTTAAGACTTGTATTTCTTAAACTTGTCATCGCCGTTAAATTGCGAATACTTTGCTGGTCCAGCGTATAAATCTGTGCATAAATAGATAAATAGGTTGTACCCAGTTCAAGACTATCCATTGAAATAGTAGCCACAACTCTTTTGGAGAAATCTGGAGGTGAAAAAGGGACAACAGTATTTTTCTCAGCGCAGCCAATGACTACAATTAAGATGAGAAAAGGGAGTATGGTTCGCGTCATTTCAGTGATCTTAATGATCTAAGGAAGATACTAATTAAAGTAGTACACCTTTAAAATTTATGTTTGTAGCTACTGATTAGTTCTAAAGCTAGAAGGCCTCATTTTACAAATGTTAATGTCCTATTAATAATGTTAAACCCTGTTAAATACTTGACTTTCTGCGATATATCTGTATATTTAAGAGTGATGAATTACAAGAAACTACAAACACAATTTGTCTTCTAGGTCAAGCAATTGATCTAACTATCCCATGGGGAAATCATTCCCCCACTTCCACAGACTAATACAAAAAAAAGCGCTTCACAAAGAAGCCACTGCACAGAATTTTACCTCCTTGCAGTTACTAATCTATTCATTTCATAAATACAGATATATGACACTTGCACAAACAAAAATAAAGAACAACAAAAACGTAAAAACATTAGGATTTAGTCACTTAGATACCGCAGAAATCGTAGTAAATCTAAACACCTTACTAGCAGATTATCAGGTATTCTACAATAAGTTGCGAAATTTTCATTGGAATATTGAAGGACCCGAATTTTTTGAACTCCACGAAGAATTTGAAAAGGAGTACAATACCATTCAAAAGAATATTGATATGGTAGCAGAACGTATTAGGGTCTTTGGAATCAAACCCAACTTCACTTTAGAAAAGACGCTAGAATTGGCAAAAATCGAAGAAACCGTAAAACAACGAACGGCCATTGAAATGGTACGCGAAGTATTGAAGGATTACGAAATCATTCATGATGATATCTTATCTGGAATTGGGGCCGCGTTAGAAACTGGGGATGTGGCTACAGAACAAATGCTAACCGACTTTTTACGGGCTATTGAGAAGCGAAACTGGATGTTCAGTTCCTATTTGAAATAAAATAGCACCCTTCTAAAACCTTTTATTAATCTTAAATATCACAGAATGAAATACACATATAACATAGTATTAGCCGCAATTTTCACCTTTTTTGGAGCAACTGCTCAGGAAGCTCCAGCAGGTACTTTAGATGCGACTACCAAAAAGACCTTTACCATAGAAGCAGATGGTACCACCACAAAATATCACGTAAAGATATTTGAAAATAGAAGCTACCCGATAGCTTGGGAAAAAGCGGATAAAGGCAAAGTAAATCAAGACCGTAAAACCACGGAAGCCAAAGTCACCAAAATGATTGCCGTAGATACCAATAGCGACAATGATTATGAACAATACTTTGTCTTAAAATATAGAAAGTCCATCGCAGACACCTTTAAATTGGTACCCACCAGTAAAGGCTTTGCGGTCATGGTAGATGGCACCATAAAACAGCATTTTGACAGAGAAGGTATTTACTTCATTAATAATCCAGATGAAGACTTCTTTTCAGTCATTGAGTTTAGAGCCATTGGCTAACCAAGTGTTGGTTTTTTGATTTGATTTGATGGGGAGGCAGGATCATAACGATCCTGCCTTTTTTTGTTGCTTAGCTATTTTAATTGGATTTCATCATAGCATTAATAGAATCAATCATCACTTGTCCATTGGGGTAATAAGGATTTATTTCAATTGCTTTCTTGTAATTCTCTTTCGCCTTTTCTAGTTGCCCATCCATCAATAAAACTTCACCATAACTGTCATATACATTGAATTCTTCAGGGAATAACAAGGTATTCTTATGCAAGACTCTTATGGCGTTTTCTAGATTCTCCTTATCCATGAGTTGGTATCCCAGATAATTAAGATCCATTTCTTCTAGTCGGTATGGTGGTTCTTTTAACGCCAAAAGCAAATCCAAACTATCCATCGCGACTTCAATACCATTTTGTTCAATACTTCCCCGTAACCATGTTCCAAATGAGGGGGTCTCTTTTCTGGTAAGGACTGCTTCAAGCATGGCCTCCAGGTCCGCTTTCATAAACGGTTTGCCACGTAAGATTACGGCATTAATAGTGCGCGTGTTTCCTATTTCTTCTAAAGGGTTTTTTTCTAATAAAACCAAGCTCGCTTTTTTACCCGTTGCTATGGTTCCATACTCTGCTTCCTTCTCCATAAATATCGCAGGATTTAGCGTAGCGGTTTGCAAGGCTGCCAAAGGACTCATACCCCCTTCTACAAACAATTCTATCTCATCATGTAATGAAAAACCAGGAAAACAAAAAGGGTTGGGGTAATCACTGCCTGCAATAAATCGCACACCTTTTTTCTGCATTTCCCCAACGCGCATGCGCCAGAAATTATATTCTCTCTGAATGGATTCAATCCAACTTTTGGCCTCAGGATTGTTTAGTTTGGTGGTGTCTGGAAACCAACCCCCAAGCATATAATCTGCCATATATTTAAGACGCTCGTCCTTAACAAAAGTAGGGTCTGTTCTATAGGCATACCCCCTATTGGTGACTAAGGTAGGAGACAACCACAACTCTTCTTCTACCAAAACTTTACAGGTCGCATCGAACTGTTCTTGACTAAATGAATCGAGTAATAGGGGTAAAATATCTCCCTCTTTGGCTCCAGCCGTGTGCAAACTATCTAAATGAGCAGAAGATCCGTAAGACATTCCATAAAAATGCTCCGCGGAGACCATTCCTTTCTTAGCGGCATATTGTATGGTGACACTCTCTGGCACATGACCTGCAAAAGGAATCCCTTTTTCATTAGCAACTTCGGCTATCGCATCAAAAGATTCTTTAGAAAGATTGCTGTACACCTTTAAAAAGTCAACACCAGATTCAATCTGTTCCAACGCCACTTCCCGCGCTTCTTCGGCATTTGCCACCTCAATAGAACCCGGCCATACTTGAGGTGTACCATCAATTATAATACTTCCCGTATACACTTCAGGTACATCCATAGTGCCATTTTCTATTCCTTTTTCAATTTTGTCTTGCACATACATATTCCCCCACATTTCGCGCACTCCCACAATTCCATTGGCAATATGCAAGGGATTGGTGTCCTTATAATTCCAATTATGGTGCACATGCATATCCCACAAACCTGGAATTAAGTATTTGTCATTGCCGTCCACAATTTTGGTATTCGCAGTGAATTCCGGCCCCTCTGTATATATTGCGGTTATAGTGTCTGCATCAATAGCTATGAACTGATGGGGTAACACCCTCCCAGTTTCCACATCAATAAGATTCACATTAGCGATCACAAGGTCATGATCTTTTGGACTAGTGCAAGAAATCCCTGCAAAAAGTATGACTAGCCATACATACTTAAGGCATTTTTTGGTTTGTAAATTCATCATTATTTGCATTTGGTTATTGATTTAATCTTGATTTGTTTTGTAGTACCCTATTCCCATAAAAAAGGGGAACAAAAAGATCACAGCGCCCAAGGTTTTTCCTGGCAAGCCCGGTACCATACTTAACAGAATTCCTATTAAAATCGCTACTAAACCAAGCAAGCCCCATTTTTTAGATAGTATTCCTGTGCTAGAAAAGGTCTCGTAGAGATAAAGAATTGCTAAAAACAATAGACTCATAAGTCCTGGTAGGTATAAAACTCTAACAGCTCCTCTAAGTGCCGTAAATACCGCTGGCTGTTGTTCAAAAACTGCTAAAGCTGGCCCGTAACCGCCTATGGTAATTCCAAATGCGATTGTTATGGAACAAGTAAGGAGCACCAATAAGGTGAAAAGCAAGCTTTTATATGGTTTGGTTTCATTCTTTAACAGTAAAATATACCCTACCGCTTTTAGTAAAAAACCGAGCGCTTGCCAACTCCAAATTTGTTGCAAACCCATCCAGTGGTCTTTTATAAAATAGGGTACTGCCGCCGCCGGACGCTCTTCCGTGCCTATCCAACCTATTTTGTGTTCAAACCCGATGGTTATGAGTATCGTCGTAGCTCCAAGAATTAAAAGCAGGCCCGCCAGATTTGTTTCACTTCTTATTTTTAGAAAATTCATAATTCACTAGGATTAATCAGCGGTTTTTATTCTTAAAAATCGGGCCGCATTGTTATACAGAATGTCTCGCTTTTCTTGATAGCTAAGAAAATCGGCTTCTTCGATAATTTCAATTGCCTTTCCAATAAGTTCCGGCCAAACCATAGCGTCGGAACCAAACATGATACGTTTACCGAAACCAGCGGCAACCATTTTCTTTAAATGATATTCATAGAAATAGGCCTTGGGATAGGTTAGTTGTATGCCTCCCAGATCTACATACACTTGCGGATAGTGATAGAGAAGTGCGATAAGTTCATCGATAAAGGGTTCTCCATAATGCATAATGTAAACACGAAGGTTCGGAAACTTCTTTAAAACCTTTTCCAGATGCAAGGGATTGGATAAATGCGCCGCATAGTCCGGTGTGATCGTCATAGGAGATCCAGGAGCACCACTCCCCATATGAATGCCAACGGGTACATCTAACGCTTGTGCCAATGCATAATACTTATCCATGCGTTCATCATCAACCCCAATTCCTTGATATTGATTAGTGATTTCTCCTAGACCAATAAAACCATGAGACTTTAACAAAGACTGTATGCTGTCTGTAGTCATGTCTTTGCTTTTTAGATGAAACCCAATGCTTGGTAAAATTCTGTCTGGCATGGCTTCATGCCATTTTTTAACTATTTCAAAGGACCCGCTTGTCACGGCAATGACATTGTGTTTTTCAAGCTGCATTCGTATTCCTTCCATTAAAGCAGCATCACTTTTGGGTGACCAAATCGGATCTTCACACGTTGGTTCTGTCATTTTCTTCATAAATACTTCCATACCATTTTCCGTAGCATCCATATAGGGAATTACCGTTGAAATTGGATAACAAAAAGGCACAGGTTCTGGTCCATTTTCATTGTAGGGAAATGCATGTAAATGCATATCAATGATTGGTTCTTTACCCTGTTGAGAAAAACATACATTGGCCAAAACCAAGTACAAAAGGATCATCGTTTGTTTCATCGGATCGTTAATTTTTTGTGGTGATTCTTTTCAGTTTCCGTTTTAAACGAAAGGCAATAATAGTCGGAACTAAGGCTATTAACAGCCCAAATAACAGGCCTTTTATAACAAAGGTGTTGGTGCGATTCATTGAAATATCATGCCTGTGATTATCGGTACGGATTATCTTTCCATCTTTAAAATGAAAGACGTTTATGATGGGGATGGTTTTACTTCCTACCAAGAATCGCCCGAGCAGGGTGGTAGGTTCATAGGTCCAATACCAGCGGGTAACCACCCGATTGCCTTCGGCTACCTGATAGTCTATTTCTCCAGACATCTGCCCATTGGCCCAGAAAAAATCTGCGACTTCTTTTTGTGAAATGGCCTTTTCCTTAGTACCAAAGGCATCTTCGTCTATATCGAATACTTCATATTCTTCTGCCACATAGTCTCTATAGCGCTCCGTATGATTGGTAAACCAAAGGTCTTGATAGAATTGCAACGCTATCGCTTTGTTCAAGGTTTGTTCCGAAGG
>CAZRPJ010000058.1:0-8799 GCA_964601965.1 uncultured Croceivirga sp. | reverse complement strand
CTTGTAGGCAGAAGGACTTTTGCCAAATTTTTGCTTAAAGCATTGGGTAAAATAAGACACACTATTAAAGCCACTGCTGTAAGCCACTTCCGAAACATTCAAAGAATTACTGGCAAGAAGATCTGCAGCGCGTTGCAGGCGAATGTCCCTTATAAACTCACTGGCGGAAAAATTGGTCAAAGCTTTTAGTTTTCGATGTAATTGCATTCTACTCATGCCCATGGCCTGTTGAAATAATTCAACCGAAAAATCAGAATTAGAAAGGTTTTCTTCCATAACCTCCATGGCCTTTTTAAGGAAGGTTTCTTCTGGGGAACTTACTTTTATTTTGGATGGTGCCAAGCGTAGCGCCTTTTCATATTTCTGGCGTAATTTCTCTTGTTGCTCAATTCGATTTTTTATACGAACAAGGAGTTCTTCATTATCAAAAGGCTTGGTTAAAAAGTCATCAACCCCCGTTTTTAATCCATCTAATTTGGTATCCCTATCTGCTTTTGCAGTGAGCATAATGATAGGAATATGACTGGTCTTTTCATTGGCTTTCAAGGTATTACTCAAAGCAACCCCATCTACTTCTGGCATCATTAAATCTGTCACAATAATATCAGGAACTATAGTTAGGGCTTCTTCAATACCTTCCCGTCCGTTCAAAACCTGTTTCACTTTAAAATCATGTTTTAAGAGTGCGGAGATATGGTTGCTTAAATCAGGATTGTCTTCAACTAATAAAACAATCTTGTCCGCAGTGGAGAAGCTAGTAGATTCTTTATCCAAGGACATTCCTTCTTTAAAAACGGGCGTTGTAATAACCGAATCTGAAGGTGCTATAATCTCCTGACTTTGATAGGCTGATTTATGGATGGGGAAAGCCAATGTAAAGGTTGTCCCCTCCCCTAATGCGCTTTCCACACTTACATCACCATGATGTAACAAGGCCAATTCTTTGGAAAGGGTGAGCCCTACACCGGTGCCAGCCGTAGTGACGCTATTGGTCGTATTTTGATAAAATCGTTTAAATATTAAGGCTTGGTCCTCCTCTTTAATTCCTGCGCCGGTATCTGTAACGGCCACATGCACTCTCCCGTTTTCCTCGGTAGCTTTTAGAACAACTTGCCCTTCATTTGAGGTGAATTTAAAAGCATTGGATAGCAAATTATTTAAAATTTTCTGCACCTTGTCCTCATCAAAATATACCTGTTTCGGTGCATTTTCTAGGTGCGTTTGGAAATCTATTTTCTGAGCCACGGCGAGCGACTCAAAAGAAGCCGCAATGACTTTTAGAAAACCAACAAAATCTCCTGGTGCCACTTGTAATGAAAGTTCCCCTGCCTCAAGTTTGGAGAGTTCCAAAATTTGGTTGGTCAGTTTAGTTAAAACTTTGGCATTTCTATCTACCACTTGCAACGCTTGGGTGGTAGCTGCATCGTTCTTTTTGCTTAAAAGGTCTTGCACCGGACTAGTAATAAGCGTAAGTGGGGTTCTAAACTCGTGTGAAATATTTGTAAAGAACTTGGTCTTAACGGCATCTAGTTCTCGTAGTTTGGCATTGGCCTTGTTTTTTAACTGATAGCGGTTGTAGATAACTACAATCAATAGCAATAGCAGTAAGGCCACTAGAATGAGGTAATTTCTTAGGTTCGCTTGTTTTTGTAGTCGCAGCGCGTTTATCTCATTTTCTGCACTTAAAAGATCAATCTCTTGTTGCTTTTTTTCATTCTGATACTTCTCTTCAATCTCTGCGATTTCCCTGGCAGAATCTGCGCTTAAAATACTGTCGTCCCTAACCTTTACTTGCTGTAAATAATCAAACGCTTTTTCATAGTCTTTCGACGCCTCGTACAGATCACTCAGTCGAGAGAGCACCCAAGTTTGCATGTTTTTATTCTCTAAAGCAAAGAATTGATCTTTGGCTTTTAGCAGGTATACTTCTGCATTCTTGTAGTCTTTCTTTTCATAATACGCAATCCCCAATTGGTATAAGAAGTGCCCTTTACTGGTGGGAGAATTAACGGTTTCTATGATGCTCAAAGCTTCTTTAAACTTCGCTATGGCTGGATTAAATTCTTGAAGTCTTACATGAATCTTTGCCAAGTTGTGAAGCACATGGGCCTCCATGGCTCTGTCTTCTACCAATCTAAAATGTTCCAAAGCCTGGCTGTAATACGTTCTAGCGACTTCATATTCTTCTAGATTGGTATTTAAAGTGCCCAACTCTAGGTGAGCAAGGGCAGTTAAACGCTTGTCCCCGGCTTTTTTAGCAGTTTCCAAAGCCTCTAAATAGTAATCGTTGGCCTTATCCCAATTTTTAAGAACATCATGTGTAGTTCCTATATTAAGTAAAGATTTGGCACGCTTGCTTAAGTTGTTTTGATTGTATGCTAAGGCCTTTTGATCGAATTCAATCGATTTTTCATAGTCACTCCTAAAGTAAGCGGTATTAGAGAGTATGGTATAAAACTGTATCAACCTTAGCGAATCAATAGGTGTTTTTTGAGCTATGTCGATTCCAATAAAAGCCACGGAATCCGCTTCCTCTAAACGCTGCAACGAACTTAAAACACTTCCTTGCCCAATTAAGGATTCTACCAATTCTGGTCTTTTATTGGCCGAACTGGCCAGTTTGTAAACGCGCTCATAGGTAGCCAACGCACTGTCTTTTTCACTGGTCGTTTCTAAATAGTCGCCATAGGCAAGTAGACCTTGAAGGATGCCGTCTGTATTGTTTGTTTTTTCGGCAAGGGTAATAGCCCTATTGAGATAGCCAATAGCCTCTTCTGGAGCGTTGTATTTCAGCGCTTCATAAAGCGCTCTGTATGTAGTAATCTGTTCCGATTCTGAAACTTGATTTTGTAAGGCAGTTTTTAACGAATCAACTTCGGTCTGGGCGGAAAGAATAAGACTACTTGCCAAAAAAAAGACAAGCAGGGGCTTTCTGGTGATGGTTGGCATGAACTGGTCTTCTAGCCTTCAATTTAAGGAAGGAAGCTGAATATCAGCAATTGCGCCTTACTTTTTTTTAAAAACCACCCATAGAATCATTAAAATTCCTGTTTTTTCTTCCTCAATTACAAAATGAAGGTCAAGTCTGCCCATAATTTCCTAATTTAAAAGAGCAAGAAATTGTACCTAAGAACGAACACTAGTATTGCAATGACCTTTTACCAGAAAGAATTACAACGTTTAAAACATTCGATCTTTAGAAATCAGGGACAGTTAGATACAGTCATTGCGATGCGCTCTTATATGGATACAAACTATGAACAGGAATTAAATTTAGAACTGTTATCGAAACTTCTTCTTGTGTCCAAGTTTCATTTACTGCGTCTCTTTAAAAAATACTATGGCCAAACGCCGCGTCAGTATTTAATAGACCGCCGGATTTCGGTAGCCAGGCAACATCTAGAAGATGGGATGCCCGTCACAGAAACCTGCTTCGCAGTAGGTTTTGAAAGTCTTGGTTCGTTTAGCGTGTTATTTAAAAAGCGGTATGGCAAATCGCCCTACAGCTATCAAAAAGAGCAATTTTCAAGAAGCAATCCTTAAAAACATCCCCCATCTTTATGCCATCAACCAATACTTAAAATCAAATGAAAGTCACCATTATCAGTATTCCCGTTTTAGATCAAGAAAAAGCCCTGAAATTCTATACCGAAAAACTAGGGTTTTTAAAGAAAAAAGATGCGGCCTTAGACGGCGGACATCGTTGGATTACCTTAGTATCACCGGAGGCGCAAGAGGGGCCTGAATTGTTATTAGAACCGGGTCCTTTGCACTTTGAACCTTGTAAAGTTTTTCAAGATTCATTAAAAGAGGCTGGTATGCCATGGACGCAATTTGATGTCACAGATTTGGATTCAGAATACGAACGCCTTGTAAACTTAGGGGTACAGTTTAGTATGAAACCAACCACCATGGGCGTGGTTAAAGTGGCCGTCTTGGATGATACCTGTGGTAATTTTATTCAACTTGTAGAAAACCTCTAGTTAAGAATACAAGTCCTCACAATTTGTAGATCTTTGTTTCTATGGCAAAGGTGCAATACCAGGTGTATGTAATTGAACTTTCTAAAAAAGTATTCACGGAACATAGACGTTTCCGGGAGGCAAATCCGCAGTTCAATGGGGTGCTTCAATGTGTATATGTTGGTAGTACTAGTAAAACGCCCAAGGAACGATTTTTACAGCATAAATTGGGAGCACGTTCTAAGAAAGGGCATTCTCTTTCTTCCAAGATTGTAGAAAAGTATGGGATGTATCTACGCCCTAGTTTATACAATCATATTGCACCAACAACGACGCGTGCAGCGGCCTATAAATTGGAAGAAAAACTGGCAATGGAATTACGACGGCAACGCTATGCTGTTTGGTTTAATTAAAGTTTCCCCCACCCAAAAAAGCGCTTGACTATCAAGGGTATTATGCTCCCAATTTGTTGAATCTTAGCTGAATTCTTAGGAAATCGGTATTTTGTTTCCGAAATGATTCTTTTTATAGTGACTCTAAGTTATGTCCGAGCTTAATTTGAACGATTTAGTATTCTGTTTATCTGAATTAGAAAAATTAAAGACCATAGAACGTGGGCTCAATGTTGGACAACGTAAAGAAAGTAGCGCAGAACATTCTTGGAGCTGTATGCTTTTGGCCGATATATTAATTGATCAAGTGAACGAACCTTTGAACCGACTTAAAGTCTTAGAATTTTTATTGTACCATGATCTGGTGGAAGTGTATGCGGGAGATGCCAAATTTAACGATGCGGACGCGCTTGCAAAAAAGTCGTCTAAAGAACTTGCGGCTTTTGAAAAGATTCAGTCCTTCATTCCAAATAAAAAGCGATTTAGCACCATTATTCACGATTACGAAGCCAGAAATTGTAGGGAGGCAAAATTCGCCAAAGCGATTGACTGTCTTGACTCCTGTATTCGAAATTTAAATGATTCTAGTCCCAGGCAAAAAATAGGCTTTACGGAAGCTCTTATTCGTGCTAAATACAAAAAACCAATTGCAGAGTTTCCCTTATTAGAAAAGCTTTTCGAAAATATCATGGCACAACTAAAAACAGCGAAAAAGTTTGGGTGACTGCTGTCTAAAAATGCGCTGTTCAGCTTAGTTACCAATACAGACCCCTTAACACTTGGCACACACGCCTTTTAAGAAAATCTGTAGTTCTTTTTTCTTAAAACCAGTAGGAACCTGTATCGGAATGTCCTCAGGTTTCCCTAAACAATACACCGTCTCGCACACTTCACAAATAAAATGTGCATGCTCCTGACCATCTTGATTGTTTTTCCCAAATGCATATTTACTAAGCCCGCTTTGATCTTGAATACGATGAATGATACCCGCTTCCTCAAAAGTTGTAAGATTACGGTATACGGTAGATTTATCGGCTGTTGCTGCTAGTTTAGATTGAATGTCCGTATACGAAACTGCTGCCTTGGCCTCTAAAAAACAAGCCAATAAATCAAGACGTAATTTGGTCTTTTTTAGTCCTTTCTGCCCTAGTACCGATGCCGCCGTGACTTCTTCCATTCTTTCCAAACAGTTTACATGCCAAAAGCCTCGGCATCTTCAATTAAATAATAACAGCGAGTAGGATCTTTTCCGTTGAGGCGAAGCACGCCTGTTACAGAGATTAAATCATCCATTTTATACGAGGTGGGCTCGGTAAAGGTAAGTTGCGAGATCGTTTCAGGCCCTCCATTGCCACAAAAGAAACAATCTGCCATTGGGTTCTTGGATAGCATATAAACAGATTGAGCGCCATCTAGGACGATTAAAAATCCAATGATGGAAATCTTCTTTCCATCTAAATTTTCTAGTTTATCAGAAAAATTAGCTTCTAAGAAACCAGGAAAGGTAGAACCTTCAGTTCCTTCTTTCCAGGAAATTCCCGATTCAAAATCAGACCAATCAATAGGGGTTTGGCTATAAAGCATCCCACTGGATAGTATTACAAAAAAAAGTACTAGTAGTTTTTTCATCTTATTGCACCAAGATTCCTTCCGCATCCTTTAAAATATAATTGCAATGATCCACATTGTCCCTATTTAGTTCTAAGGTACCTGTGACTTGCACTACCTGATCGGTTTTAAAAGTAGGCTTTTCTTTAAAAGCTACCTCAACAATACTCTCTGGACCAGCCGCACCACAGAAAAAGCAGGAAGCCATAGGATTTGCTGAAACCAAGAAGATCTCCCCAGTACCAGAAATATCTAAAAAATAGCCCTGTATTTTCACTTGCTTACCTTGAAAGTTCTTAATCTTTTCACCAAAGGTGGGCATTAAAAAATGAACATCGTATTTCTCATTATACTCGGGCTGAAAATTTACATCTGCAAAATCTTCCCAGGTTAGCATTTCTTGAGCCCCCACATTTTGAACCAGCAGTAACAAACCAACTACAATCAACATCTTATTCATTGCCTAACTCTTTTGAAATATTTAATTTAAAAATTGATGAACTGGCCATTAGCACGGAAATTATGGCAATTAGTACTGTAGCACCAAACAAAAGAATTTCGGTACTTGTTGGACTAGCGACTTTCAAATAATACCCGTACCCTGTTTCTACATAGTTCCCTACCAAAATTAGTCCAAGTCTTCCAAGAATCCAACCCAATAGATAGCCTATAATTGCCAAAAATAGCCCTTCAAATAAAACGAGTACAAGCAGCTTAAACGTACCTAAACCATAGGTGCGTAACACAGCGAGTTCCTGTCTTCGCTCGCGGATGGTCTTTAGTAGACTGATAAAAATGCTAAAACCTGACACTAATAAAATGGCCAAGGCTATTCCATTAATCGTTTTTACACCAGAACCTAATAGTCCTAATAAGCGTTGCACCTCAAATCCAGGTAAGGCTGCCTGCATATTCGTATTTTCATTTATAAAACGAGGCAATTGTACCAACCCTAGAGGACTTTTAAATTTTACAAGGAGGGACGTAATCTCGGCATCTTCCCTGGGTTGTGTCTCGTGTTCATGGCCCTCGTGATCTTCATGGTCATGTTCTTCATGATCCTCGTGATCGTGTCCTTCATGATCCTCATGGCCGTGAGCGTGCTCTTTGTGTTCATTTGCATCATGGTCTTCATGATCTTCTTCCACGTGGGCATGCGCATCCCAAATACTTTCTAAATTACAAATGAGCAGTTGGTCTACAACAGTGCCCGTAGCTCCTAAAATACCCACCACCTCGTAGGGATGCTCTTCATGGTCTGGTTGACCTGTTGCCGCCAACCCATGAGAGCTCAGCACTTTATCGCCTAGCTTTAACCCTAATTTTTGAGCAGCGTTATAGCCAACAACTATTTCAAAAGTGGAATTAAAAAGTTTTCCCTGTTCAATTTGGGCATTGTAACGCTCCAAATACGTCAATTCTGTTCCAAGAATACGATACCCCCTATAATTATCACCATAGGACACTGGAATGGCTACGTCTACAAACGGATGTTTTTGAATAAGTGCTGTTTCTTTTAATTTAATGTTGCCCGTAGGTGCATCTACGTGCAGTACCGAGGATAGCACTAGTTGAAGCGGACTTCCCTTGGCCCCTACCACCATATCTACCGGGGTAATATTCTTATCCATCTGACCACTAAGTTGATCACTTAATTGAAGTACAAACGTCACCAACGAAATACTAAGCACCAATAGCAGTAGACTCAAAACCATATTCAAGGGTTTTGAAATCAAATTCTTATATGCAAGATATCCGAGTCTCATAATTGAATCTGCTTGCTAAAATGTTTGGTTACGCGATGGTCGTGCGTTATAATCACAAGACTGCTCTCTGAACGTTCTGCTTCTTCCTTGAGTAACGCGATCACGGTTTCACAATTGGCATCGTCCAGATTTGACGTAGGTTCGTCTGCAAATACCACTTTTGGTTGATGAATAACCCCTAAAGCAATAGCCAAGCGTTGCTGCTGCCCCTGACTAAGTTGAAAAACGTTCTTTTTAAGATGGTCTGCCAATCCTAAGCGCTCTGCTAGGGCCCGTCTTCGCGCTTCATCTACAAGTTTTCCAGGAAAATACTGCCGCAAACGCATGTTTTCTTCAACATTCAAGGATTTAATAAAATGATATTGTTGAAAAATTAACCCAATCTGTTCTCCTCGAAACTTATCTAAGCTACTTCGCTCTAAAGCAGTGATTTCTGTGCCACCAATATGGATAGTTCCTGAGGACGCGGGCAAAATTCCAGAAAGTAGATGCAAAAAAGTCGTTTTACCCACTCCTGAAGGCCCCAAAATCAAAAGATGTTCCTGCTCCTTTAAAGCAATATCAGGAAATTGGAAGCCTTGTCCGTTCGAATATTGAAATGTTAAACCGGCGGTTTTGACCATTGTGCAAATCTAAAAGAAAATTAAATGCAACTATGTTGCGTTTAAAATTTTAACCTATTTTTGCATCCTTTAAGCAGCAAAACTATATGAACCTCGCTTTTTTAAGTTCTAGATCAGACCTTATAGGTACCGCGGCCAGTACGCTTTGTTTAATTCATTGCTTGGCTACGCCTTTTTTATTTATTCTACCCACCGCGTTTGCAGGTCATGGAGAAGGGTTCCCACTTTGGTGGGGGGTCTTAGATCTTGTTTTCTTAGTGATCTCATTTTTTGCTGTTTGGTGGTCTGGCAAAAACACCTCTAGGGCTTGGATACGGACCTCCTTATGGGTTTGTTGGGCCGCACTTACCTTTATTATTCTGAATGAAAAATTAGAAGTACTTCCATTAGCGGAAGCGGCTATTTATATTCCTTCTCTTGGGCTTATTGGGTTGCATTTATACAACCG
>CAZRPJ010000057.1:10964-15926 GCA_964601965.1 uncultured Croceivirga sp. | reverse complement strand
CCAATACTCAAATTGCGACCATTACGGATGAAGATGGTAGGTTTATGATTCGAGTAAAAGCAGATGACCAGTTGGTATTCACTGCGGTGAACTACCAATTAGAGATCATTAAGGTTACCAATGAAATTCTTGAGAATAATCGTTTAGTGGTAGAAGTAACTGAAAAGGTAACAGAATTAGATGAGGTGGTGGTTTCTCCAGAAAATCAGGAACGCTTTTTGCAAGTGAAAAATGAAAAGTTCAAGGGCTTTGAATACGAGATTGATCGTAGCACCGAAGTACAAAATATTGCGGGCGCCTCCCAAAATGATCGTATAGAAGGCCAGCTGAACTTTGTGAATATTTTTAAAGCCATTTTCCAATCTAAAAATCAAGATACTGGGGAAACAGTGGAATTAAAGGTGAGTGATGTTTTGAGGCAGGTTTATGATGATGAGTTTTTTGTGGTAGATCTAGGTCTGGACCAACAGAAAATAGATGCTTTCTTAATTTATTGTGATGATAAAATCCCTTCTCAGTCGCTTTTGAAAAAAGAAAATGAATTTCAACTCATTGATTTTTTGGTTACTCAGAGCAAGCAATTCAAGGCAGAAGGTAAATAGAGGCCTCTTCTTCCTACTTTTTTCGATTGCTTTTTTTGGTGGATATGCGCAGCAAACAGATAAAATACTGCAGGGAAAAGTTGTTTCACCAAGTAAGGATGTTACGGGGGTAACCATTCAGAATATTTCTTCGCAGCGCGCTTCTATTACGGATTTTGATGGAAATTTTAGCATTCGGGTGCAAGTTGGGGATACCCTAATATTCTCGGCCGTTCAGCTAAAACGAAAGGTAGTTCCTGTTTCGCAAGCGCTTATGGATAGTCCTTTCGTGCAAATACCCATGGAAGAATTTGTAAATGAACTGCGTGAAGTTACAGTGCAGCCTTTTGGCTTGTCAGGAGATATTTCTAAGGACCTTTCTGGATTGCAATTAGAGAAAGATGTGAGTGCAGAAGCACTTGGTCTTCCAAACGCAGATCAGAAGATACCCACCCAGAGCGAACGAAAATTGTATGAGGCAGATCATGGCAAGTTCCTCTATTTAGGGCTTGGTTTTGCAGTGAACATCAATAAAATATTGAACAGACTAACAGGACGTACCAAACGGTTAAAACGCAATGTAGCCGTAGACAGAAAATATGCCCAAACAAGAGCGGTACAAGAAACTGTAGAAGACTCCATATTTTTGCGGGAGCTTAATATTCCCCAAGCCAGACTTGATGATTTTATGTATTTCTGTGAAGTTGATGAGGAATTTCAGCAATTGGTGGCTGAAGGAGACCCTTTACTACTTTGGGAATACCTAAGGAAACGAAGTAAAGTGTACAGAAAGAATAATGGACTCGATTAACGTATTTGGCATTACAATTGCGTTCCTAGAATAACTGAAAACACAATAATGAAAAAGGTTTTACTGCTTTTACTAGTACCACTCTTGATTTCGGCAACAGCCCACAAGTTTTATGTGAGTGTAACCAACGTAAATTATTCTGAAAAGGACGATGCTTTTCAGATCACAACAAGGATCTTTATAGACGATCTAGAAGAGGTGTTGAAGGAACGTTATGGTATTGTTGCCAAACTAGCAACCGACGAAGAGGCGGACATCGCAGATAGTTACATTGAAAAATATTTTAGATCCAAGTTTTTGATGTATTTAGACAACCAACTTGCATCCTACGAGTTTTTGGGCAAAAAATATGAGGATGATGTGGTCATTTGCTATTTAGAAATACCCAATATTGGAATGGATACGCTTCAAAAATTTGAAATAGAAAACGAAATCCTTACCGATCTTTTTGAGGAACAGAAAAACGTAGTACATGTAAAATGGCAAGGAAATAAGAAGAGCTTTGTCCTCATTAAATCCAATGCTAAAGGAATGTTAAAATTATAACAAATTCGGTGCTTCCTGAGAGAAAGCCTTATTTTTCAAAATCGTATAAAATCAATGAAAATGAATAGAATTAAGTATTGTTTTGCCTCCATTCTATTTCTTGTCGCAGCTGTAGGATTTGCACAAGAAACAGAAGAGGCAGAAGAGCGTGAATCTGGCCACTACAACCAAAGCCGGTTCAAGCAACTGTATGAAGAGTTTTCCACGCCGAACACCTATCGTTCCGCTTCTGGAGCCCCCGGTCCTGACTACTACCAACAGCAGGCAGATTACAAAATGGATATTACCTTAGATGATAAGGAAGCCAGAATTTATGGAGAAGAGACTATTACGTACTACAATAATTCTCCTGATAACTTAGAATTCCTTTGGGTTCAATTAGATCAAAACGTACGGGCAAAAGATTCTAAATCACCTTTGCGAAATGGTGGGGGAGTACCTCTAGCGTATCGCTCTGGAAGTTTTGCATCGCAGTACCTTACAGAACCCTTCGATGGTGGATTTAATATTGATTGGGTGAAGGATGCTGCAGGAAAGCCATTATCGTATACTATCAATCAAACCATGATGCGAATTAATATTCCACAAGCGCTGAAAAGCGGAGAGAATATTTCGTTTTCAATAAAATGGTGGTATAACATTCCAGATCATACCGTAAATAGAGCGCGTTCTGGATACGAGTATTTTGCCAAAGATGGGAATCGTGCATACGTAATTGCTCAGTTTTTCCCTAGAATGGCTGTTTATTCTGATGTAGAAGGATGGCAAAACCATCAATTCTGGGGTAGTGGTGAGTTTGCTTTGCCTTTTGGTAATTACGAAGTAAACATTACCGTACCCGAAGATCATGTGTTAGATGCTACCGGTGTTTTACAAAACCGCAAAGAGGTCTTTACTAAGGACATGATGAAACGCTATGAGCAAGCCAGAAAATCTTTTGATAAGCCAGTAATTATTGTTACTCAGGCTGAGGCGGAAGCCAAAGAGAAAATGCAAGCAGAGAAAACCAAGACTTGGAAATTTAAAACAGAGCCAGGAAGAATGGTTCGCGATTTTGGTTTTGCTACTTCCCGAAAGTTTATTTGGGATATGCAGGCAGTGAAAATGGATGGCCGTACGGTGATGGCGGTTTCCTTATATCCTAAAGAAGGCAACCCATTGTGGGAAGAATATTCTACAAAAGCGGTAGTACAAACAATTGACACCTATAGTAAGCATACCTTCGATTATCCTTACCATAAGGCAATTTCAGTTCATGCTAAGAATCAGGGGATGGAATATCCTATGATTTGTTGGAACTACGGACGTCCTAATGAAGACGGTACTTATTCTGATAGAACCAAATATGGAATGATCAGTGTAATTATACACGAAGTAGGTCATAACTATTTCCCGATGATTGTTAATTCAGATGAGCGTCAGTGGGGATGGATGGATGAAGGATTAGATACCTTTATGCAGTACTTAACTGAGCAAGAGTTCGGTAAAAACTTCCCTGAGGCAGTGGCACCTAATGAAAAGTATCCTTCTAGAAGAGGCGATCCTGCTAAAATTGTTCCTTACATGTCAGGTGATCAAAGTAGACTATCACCTATTATGTCTAATCCAGAGAATGTGTACCAATTAGGACCTAACGCCTACGGAAAACCTGCTACCGCACTAAATATTCTTAGAGAAACTGTGATGGGTCCTGAGTTATTTGATCATGCATTTAAGACGTACGCGCAGCGTTGGAAATTCAAACACCCTACTCCAGAGGACTTTTTTAGAACCATGGAAGACGCTTCTGCGGTGGATTTAGACTGGTATTGGAGAGGTTGGTTCTACACTACAGACTATGTAGATATAGGAGTTAAAGGTGTTAAGAAATACTATGTGACAAACAAGGCAACCAAGGAGATGGAAGAATATATGGCTGCTCGTAACCTTACAGAAGCAGATTTACCACCTCTAGTGTACTTGGCCGAAGAAGGAAGCGAAGATTACAGTGAGGACCTTAAAGGCAAAACGCCTTCAGAGGTGTCGCAGAACCTAAAAGAGTTCATGATGGATAATATGACGGCTGAAGAACGTGCGGAAGTAGACGAGCCTAAGTATTTCTACCAAGTTACTTTTGATAAGCCAGGAGGTATACCAATGCCACTTATTGTGGAGTATACCTATGCAGATGGTACGAAAGAAAATGTGACCTATCCTCCAGAAATTTGGAGAAAGAACGATTCTGAAGTGAGTCGTGTAATTTCTTCTCAAAAAGAATTAGTGGGTATTGTAGTAGATCCTAAGTTAGAAACTGCAGATATTGACACGACCAATAATTCTTGGCCGAAGAAAGAAGAAAAATCTGATTTCGATCAGTTTAAAGAAAAAGTGAAAGGATAATTATATTCCTTGAAAGTTAAAGCCCGGTGATTTCATCGGGCTTTTTTAGTTAAGCCATAACTTCTCATTATCTTTGCTTTATGCCAGTATTGTTTATTAGCGGAGCTGAAATAGTATTTATCCTCTTTATCGTGGTCATGGTTTTTGGTGCAGACAAACTGCCGGGAATTGCCAAGGGATTGGGAAAAGGAATGCGTCAATTACGAGACGCCACGGACGATATTAAACGTGAAATCCAAAAAACCGCTGAAAAACAAGGCCTGGATACCGATATTACCAAGGATATTAAAGAAGAGTTTAACGAGGTTAAGAAAAGTATGGATGATGTGGCTGGAACCATCCGAAGAAGTTCTAAATAAAGATGTTAGAAGATCTTTTGCAATGGGATACACGAACGTTCATTTATCTCAACAGCCTTGGTACTGAATCCTTTGATGGCTTTTGGACGGCCATTACTGCAATAACCTCCTGGATCCCATTATTTCTTTTTTTCGCCCTAATTCTTCTCAAGAAATTTCCAATTAGAGAAGCGAGCATAAAAATTTTATTTCTGGTTTTGTTAGCCCTATTTATAACGGCCATTACTCATTGGGCAAAATTAGAGTTTGCACGGTTGCGACCTAACAACAATGAAGCAATAAATGC
>CAZRPJ010000057.1:0-10864 GCA_964601965.1 uncultured Croceivirga sp. | reverse complement strand
TAAATTTATAATACCCTACTTAAAGTTAGCCCATCACGAATAGGTAGTAGTACAGTTTCTACTCTTGGATCTCTGGCTAGTTTATCATTATATGCCAAAAGTGCTTCCGTAGCCTTATCTCCTTTTTCTAAAGGTTCTACCACTTTACCGGACCACAGTACATTATCTGATAAAATAATACTTCCAGGATTACATTTTTTAATTATAGCCTCAAAATAAGCATCATACTCTTTTTTTTCTGCATCAATGAACACTAGATCAAAAGGCCCTTCTAATTCTGGGATAATTTCTAAAGCGTTTCCAGTGTACTGCTTTATTTGTTTCCCGTAGCCACTTTTATCAAAATACTTCCGCTGTAGATCGTGTAGCTCTTCATTAATGTCAATAGTATGTAGCGCTCCATCTTTTTGAAGGCCTTCTGCCAAGCAGATGGCAGAATACCCGGTATAGGTGCCAATTTCAAGAATTGATTTAGGCCGGATTATTTTAGATAATAAACTTAATGCGCGTCCTTGAAAATGCCCTGTGATCATTCTAGGGCGAACTACTTTTAAATGGGTTTCTCTAGACAGTTCAGTTAAGAGTGCAGGTTCTTCTTGCGAATGATTCGCGATGTAGTTTTCTAGTGCGGCAGAAAGAAAGTGCATGTGTTGCTTTTGGCAAAAATATTCAAATATGCCGTATTTTTAGACCAATGAATGGACTAAGAATTAGGGATGCGCGCCCTAGTGACATACCTCAATTGTTGCAGTTTGAACAAGAGCTTGTGAAGGCAGAGCGCCCTTTTGATCCTACCATACGTCCAGATCCAGTTAGTTACTACGATCTTCGTGAATATGTTAACAGTGACATGGTAAAGGTGGTGGTTGCTGAGGTAGATGGAAAGATTGTGAGCTCTGGATATGCCTATGAAAAAGAAGCGCGACCGTATTTAGATCATGCGACCTATGCTCATTTAGGATTTATGTACACTGTTCCAGAATACCGAGGAAAGGGAATTAATAAAAAACTGATAGATGTGCTACTAGATTGGGCAAGATCTAATGAGCTCACAGAAGTTCGTTTAACAGTGTATGATGATAATACGTCCGCGATAAAAGCGTATGAAAAAGTTGGTTTTACGAGCCATCTTCAGGAAATGAGGCTGCGTTTGAAATAAGTTGCTATGAAATTTGAAAATACCTTGGCGTTCGCCAAACAACTAGATAAAAAGGATCCTTTAGGGGAATACAGAAGTAAGTTCCTTTTTCCGCAAGTGAATGGAAAAGATGTCATCTACTTTACGGGGAACTCCTTGGGACTTCAACCTAAAAATGCCCAACAATACGTCAACGATATCATGACAGATTGGGCCAATTTGGCGGTAGAAGGACACTTTTATGCAGATAAACCTTGGTGGGATTATCATGAGAGATTGGCAAAACCCCTGGCAAAAGTAGTTGGAGCTAAACCAGAAGAAGTATCGGTAATGAATACTCTGTCGGTGAACCTACATTTTTTAATGGTATCGTTTTACCGTCCTACCAAAAAACGTTTCAAGATTTTGTGCGAAGAGAAGGCTTTTCCTTCAGATCAATATATGCTGCAGAGCCAAGTAAAATTTCATGGATTCGATCCCAAGGATGCTTTGGTGGAAGTTGCTAAAAGAGAAGGAGAACATGCATGGCGAACAGAAGATGTAATTGCAAAAATCAACGAAGTAGGAGACGAATTAGCACTTGTTCTAATAGGAGGGGTAAATTATTACAACGGTCAAGTTTTTGATATGGAACGCATTACCAAGGCCGGAAAAGATGTTGGGGCGTTTGTTGGATGGGATTTGGCACATGCTGTGGGGAATATTGCTCTGCAGTTGCATGATTGGCAAGTAGATTTTGCCGCTTGGTGTAGTTATAAATACATGAACAGTGGCCCTGGGAATGCTTCTGGGATTTTTGTGAATGAAAAGTATTTAGAAGAAACAGATATCCCAAGATTTGAAGGATGGTGGGGTACTAAAAAAGCTTCTAGATTTTTAATGAAACCCCAGTTTGAACCCATTGAGACGGCAGATGCCTGGCAGGTTAGTAATCCACCAGTATTAGCGTTGGCTCCTTATCTAGCTTCGTTGCAATTATTTGAAGAAGTGGGGATGCAAAAATTATTGGACAAGCAAAAGCAATTAACAGGCTACTTAGAATTTATCTTAGAAGAAATAGATAAGGAAGTGGCCAGTACTTTTGAGATTATTACGCCTAAAGCGAGAGGATGTCAATTGTCTGTGTTCCTGCATGGAGAAGGCCGCACACTTTTTGAATATCTCATGAAAAATGGAGTAATTGTAGATTGGCGCGAACCGAATGTGATTAGGTTAGCACCTGCTCCTTTTTATAACTCTTATGAAGATATGTACCAATTTGGGCAAATTCTTAAGCAGGGTATTGTTTCCAAATAGACTAGATTTGTGACCATACCAAGCCAGTATGAAATCATTATTTCTTATTCTCTCTAATCGGCGGTATTTTGCGCCTTCTTTTGTTTTCGCTAGTCTTAATATTTGGTTTGGTACCTGGGCTATTTATATACCTTCGGTCAAAGAAAAATTAGACATTGATAAGGCAGATTTAGGAATTGCCCTCTTTTTCTTGGCATTTGGGGTATTCACTATTTTCCCAGTCGCTTCAAAAATAATTAATAAGTGGGGTGTTGGTAGAGTGACATGGTGGGGTGTTTTGTTTTGCACCTTGGCAGCGCTTTTACCATTGGCAGCACCTAACTATGTAGTCCTGTGTATTTCGCTCTACATTTTTGGGCTTTCTAATGGCATTACAGATATTGCTATGAACACCTTAGTTACAGAACTGGAAAAGGAAGACAATGTTCAAATTATGTCTGCGGCCCATGGGTTCTTTAGTTTGGGGGGTGTTGTGGCTGGTTTGGGAAGTTTTTTTATTCCATTGATTAATCATCCCTTTCTGCACATGCTTGGGATTGCAATGCTAGTATTGGTAATAAACTTTTTTCTTAGAAAAGTCTATATACACCAGAAATCTGCGCCGGTTGAAAAAGAACCTTTTAGTCTTAAACTTTTAAAACCATTGTTTGTTCTAGGTCTTATTGGCTTTATAAGCTTTGCCAGTGAGGGCGCGATTGTAGACTGGAGCGCACTTTATTTAAAGGAGGTAGCGATGGCACCTACTTCCTTATTTGGTGCTGGATTTTTAGCTTTCTCCATTACTATGACCTTGGGTAGGTTTTTAGGAGATAATGTAAGTGAGCGAATAGGATCGTATAAGATTTTGGCATTAGGTGCCGTAGTGGCCAGTTTGGGATATCTCTTAGTTCTTTCTACCAATGCATATTTGGCCATTTTAGGTTTTGCTTTCATTGGTTTGGGCCTTTCTGTAATAGTACCAGAATTATTTAGAATTGGTGGTAAAGCAAAAGGGGTAGATGCAGCACAAGGCATCGCCTTTATTGCTGGAATTGGCTACTTAGGATTTTTATCTGGACCGGTACTGTTAGGATTTTTGGCAGAACAATTTAATCTTATGACCAGTTTTTGGGCATTATTAGGCTGTGCCTTACTGGTATTGCTATTACTGGGGGTATTAAAGCGAAAAAGTAACGGGCGCTAAGGCTTCATCTTTATGGAAATACCATCAATAAAGAGATTAAAATTGCCTTCCGCTCTTTTGTGATCTTTTACAAGAGTAAATCCTTCTATGGTGCTATAATTTTCCCAAGTAGTGGCCATGCTTGGTTCTTCTTGATTTCCTTTACGAAAAACCCACTCTCTGATTAAATAATCGTCTTCAAAATAAAAATCGTACGCATCACCTGGGGTATAGCCTCCTTCACTGCCATAAACAATGGTAAGTTTTTGCATTGGCGTGTTACTAATGGGGGCCTGTTCTGCTTCAAAATACTCATAGGTGAAATTTTCTTTATCCCATAACAGATTAAAAGGAGCTAAGAGCCAGTACCGATCGTTTATAAACCCACCATTGGTCTTATATGCAATACTATCCATTGATTTTCTATTGTAGCGTAAGGTATCTGTACTTGATATGCGCATCACGTCGTTGGTTTTGGGATTCCAAACCCAACTTCTTTCAAAATGTGTAGAATCTCTATCTACATTAAAAGTAAAAGCAATTTCCTCTACATTTCTCCAGTTCTGGAAGCCATGGGCAAAAGCTATGTTTTCTAATATGGTGTTCTGACTAGTAGTTGAAGGAGTAGCTTCTTTTTTTTCTTGTTTACAGCCAATAGCGAAAGCCGTTAAAACAAATACCAAAACAATACGTCTCATCTTAGGTTTTTTTCAAAGATACCCTGTTTTAACCTATCTTTCTCGGGTTAATTACTATGCATACGTGACTTTTTTTAAACGATTGTTTCTCATTCTTATAAACCAAGCCAAGCAATCATTGGGTAGGGAAGACATGTATGCTAAAATGACGGATGAAGCGCTGGTTGCCAAAATTGTGGCAACCAATGACACCTTGCTTTTTGGGGTGCTTTATGATAGATACGCGAAACGAGTTTATAATAAATGCTATGGATTCTCGCGTTCACAAGATGAAGCCGAAGACCTTACACAAGATGTATTTCTGATGTTATTTGTAAAACTAGCGAGCTTTAAAGGGCGCTCAAAGTTTTCTACCTGGCTTTATTCATTCACCTATAATTTTTGTGTGAACTATGTGAATAGGAATAAACAGCGGAAAATGAGTGATCAGTCGGTATCTATGGATCACGTAGATTATAAGATGGCCGATGAAGTCCCGGATGAAAGCATTTATGAAATGAAGGCCACAAAATTGGCAAAGGCCTTAGAACAAATTCTACCAGAAGAAAAATCGCTATTGCTCTTGAAATACCAAGACGGGGCGTCTATAAAAGAATTGGCAGATTTGTTAGAATTAGGAGAAAGCGCTGTTAAAATGCGTTTAAAACGGGCGAAAGCAAAATTATTGGAAACCTATAAATCCTTGGGTTAAATGGCAGAAGAATATAATAATCCGTTCAGTCAACTGAACACCGATCTTAGGGAAGTGCCTCCTGAATTGAGGCAACGGGTTATGAATGATGTGGCCATCGCTAAACTAATCTTAGATATGGCGGTATTGGTTACATCTAACTATGCGTCCATTCTATCGGGATTGTTGAAGACAACTAAAAATAAATAAGCAAATCAACTTAAATCATATGGAAACCTATAAACAAGTATTAGAAGATAGTCTCGCTGATATACTAACAGCTGCTATTCAATTGCTTCCCAAAATAGTGCTGGGCATCATAGGGCTTATTGTTGCATGGATTTTAATAAAGTTTGTGCTATTTATCTTAAAGCGCATTTTAAAGGCAGCCAAAGTAGACCAACTTTCGCAACGACTTACTGAAGCAAAATTGTTTGGCGACAAAGAAGTAAAGGTAGATTTAATTAAAATCAGCATTGGTCTAACTAGATCATTGATGATTTTATTATTTGCCGTAATAATTTCTGACCTATTGGGGTTGAATGCTATATCTGAAGGCATTACCTCCATCTTTGGATATTTACCAACCTTGTTAAGTGCCGTATTGATTTTAGCAGCCGGACTTTATTTAGCCTCAATGGTTAAGAAAGCGACCCTAGCGTTGTTTGAGTCTATGGGCGTGGGAGGTTCTAAAATTATTAGCGGAACGCTGTTTTATTTAATTGCCTTTTTTGTTACCATCACTGCTTTGAACCAAGCAGGGATTAACACGGAAATTATAACCAGCAATTTCACCATAATTTTAGGTGCGTTTTTGTTTGCAGCTGCCTTAGGTTTTGGTCTTGGCTCACGGGAGGTATTTTCTGATGTATTGAAAATGTTTTACGCAAGAAAGACCTACATGGTAGGAGATACCATTTCATTTGATGGAATCGAGGGAAAAATTGAAGCCATCGATAACATTTCAATTTCCTTAGTGACTAAAAAAGGTAAAGTGGTGGTTCCTATTAAAGATATTGTAGAGAGCCGCGTTACCTTTAAAGCATAAAAAAAGCCCTCAATTGAGGGCCTTTGAAACTTATTTGCTTTGATTAAGCGCTAATGATTTTTTGCTATTTGGGCTTAGAATGTTCACAATAGGGAATTCTGTTCGCCTATTTAACTCCAGCACCTTAGGTGGGCAGTCCCATTTAGTTTTACAATCATTGACAGGTTTTCTTTTCCCGAAACCTTTATAAGATAGAATTCTTTCTTTGGGAACCCCATTGGCAATTAAATATTCATAGGTAGATTTTGCTCTGGCCTGCGATAATTTGTCATTGTATTCATGACTTCCCACGGGATCCGTATGTGCTTCAAGTTTAATGGTCATGTACGGATATGTATTCACCATTAGGTTTACTACTTTATCTAGTTCCTTAGCAGCATCTGGGCGAATAGTACTCTTATTAAAATCGAAATAGATTTTATTTAAACCTGCCAATACTTTTACATCCATAACAGGTTCCATGTAAATATCTTTTACAATTTTTTTCTGTGTTTTCTTCAAGTTAAAAGTGGATAAATCTACCAACTTGTTAGGGTGCGTGCGTCTAGTAAGTGATAAGGTATAGTCCATATTTCGATTTACGAACATACGGTAGTAACCGTTCTTATCGGTCATAACCTCTTTTATAAAAGTATCACCGTTGTCTTTGGTTAATTGTACCATCACAGAATCTAAAGGTTGGTCGTTTACTGCATCGTAAACATGCCCCTCTAGATAAAGCGAAGGCGTAAAATCAAAGCGGTAAATATCGTCTCCTCCTTTACCACCACTTCTGTTAGAACTGATATATCCACGTGTGCCATCTTCATTGGAGAAGAATGAAAAGTCATCCTTTTCACTATTTATTGGTCTTCCAAGGTTAATGACATCAACAATCTTGTCGTTTTCATCCGTTACGGTAGCAAAAACATCTAATTGACCAAAGCCAACATGTCCATCTGAAGAGAAGAATAGTTTGCCTTCATTATTAATAAACGGAAACATTTCATTACCTGCAGTATTGATAATGGGACCTGCATTTACAGGTTTTCCTACACCACCTCTAGGGTGAATATCTGCATAATAGATATCTGTACCTCCATATCCTCCAGGTCTATCCGAAGCAAAGTATAATTTTGTTCTATTAGGATTTACAGTAGGATGTCCGGTAGAGTAGTGGTCTGCATTGGTTTTTAGGTTACGTGTTACCTTCCAAGCTCCATCAACTTTTTCCGCTTTGTAAATTTTTAGGTTGTTCCTCTTTTCAATTAATTTTTCTTCCTTGAATTTTACCTCGTGATACCCCGTTGTATTTTGAAAAAAATTGTTTCGGGTAAAATAAATAATGGTATCATTCTTATAATCCGTGGAGAATGCAAGGGAACTTTCGTGATATTCTGAGTTAATTTCACCTTCTAGCGGTACCGCTGTGTAGTCGTTCATTCGGCCGGAAAAGGAATCATCGTCCTCTTCAATATAGAAGATATCTAACCATGGTTGGTTATCCCATTCATACAAGTCAACATTCTTGCTGCTAACTGGTCTACTAGAACTAAAATAAGTGCGCCCATTAAAAGTGATAGCGCCAAAATCATTGTATTCAGAATTAAAATTAACTGGTACAACCTCATAGCGTTCTCTACTGTTAAATACTACTGATGCTAGGTTGCCATCTTTCAAGAATTTCTTGACGCGCTTATCGTTCTGATGAAGCTTTTTGTAGCGTTTTAACCAGTAAAGTGCTTCTTTTTCTTTGCCAACACTTTTTAGTGCCATTCCATATTTAAAATAGTAATTGGAAGGAGTTTCTTGCTTCTCTATAAAACGATCGAAGTAGGGCAATGATTTTTCGTAATTACGTAGCAATAAATGTGTTTCTGCAAGGCGCTGTAAGGCATGAAAAGAATTATCCTCTTCAACAAGCATTTCCTCATAAATAGGAATTGCTTCGGCATATGCAAACTTGCTAAATAAGATATCTGCCTTTTTCTGTCTTGAAGACTGGGCAGTACTTATGGTTACTCCTAATACAAGAGTAAGTAATGCAACTAGTGTAGATCTGGTTTTCATGGGTTGTAGGCTTAAAAATATCTTGGGGATTTATAAAGATTCTTTCTTTTAACCACTCTGGGTTCAAAAATTAATATCACTTCGTGTGTTCCTCCTGTATATGGGCGAAAAGTTCCCGTGGGTAAATCATAAGCATAGCCAATACGAATGTCTTTGGAAATTTGATAATCCATATATGCTCCAAAGTTGGAAGCATCATTAAAACGGTAGCTTGCTCCTGCCCAAAACTTCTCGTAAAACAAGAATCCTGCCGTCACATCATACGTAGCGGGGGCACCGTTGGTGAATTTGGTTATAAAAGAAGGTCTAAACTTAATATCTAAGGAAAGATCTAAAACTAAACCTCCAATGGCATAATAACTTACACGTTCTAAAGCTTCAAATTCATTATCATTTAGATCAGCATTTACAAATCGAGGTGAAGAAAAACCAGCATACCATCTATTGGTACTTACATAAACGCCAGCTCCAAAATTAGGTTTCCAACTATTGAAATTGGCATCAAAGAAGGGATCGTTTACATCTGGATTTTCTAAATTATAATTGGTAAACCCTGCTTTCAATCCAAAGGATAATTTAGCTTCAAAGGAAATAGGGATGGTGTACGAGAAATCTCCATACACATAATTAGTGCTTTCAAAACCTAATTGGTCTGAAATGTATGAAAGACCTAATCCAACACGCTCGTTATTTAATGGGGTATGAAAAGAGAAGGTACTCGTAGTAGGGTTGCCATCTAAACCTGCCCATTGGTTTCTATGAAGGGCAGTTAGGTTCATTGCTTCTCTGCTCCCTGCGTATGCTGGGTTTACAGAAATGGTATTAAACATGTACTGGGTGAACTGTGGTAATTGTTGCGCCTTGATAGAACAGGCCAACAGCAGAACAAAGGCACAAGTTAATTTGGTTAAATTGCTCATGGTTAGGATTTTAGGGGCTTCTTTGCTTTTTGTTTTAAAATCCTGAAGAGAGAATTCTGCCTATGAAAAGAAGGATTCTTTTCAACGTAAGAACGCACTTTCAGTTAAGTTTTTAATAATTAAAAATAAGTTTGGGGGCTTATTTTCATTAACAAAGGAACGCAAACCCTTGAATATGAAAGAATTTAACCGTTTAACGAAAGTCAATTATCGATGTGATACCAATGCATCGATAAACTGTTTTTTATCACAGATGTACGACTTTTCTAAGGTTACTATTCATAACTAATGAAACGCCCTTTTATTATATAAAAAGGCCAATTTTTCAATTGGCCTTTTAACATCTGTAATGTTTACTGTGAACCGAGATAGATATAACCGTTAATAGGTTCTAAGGAGATTCCTTTATCGACATCTGTGATCGCAATGATGTAATAATAAGTTCCTGAAGGCAAGGTGCCGGAGGTTCCAAAAGAACCACCTGGAGCTGTACCGTCCCAGTCGTTTTGATAATTTGCACGCTCAAAGACTTTATCTCCCCAGCGGTTAAATACCATTAAATCAAAGCTAAACGCACAGTATTCAACTCCTGTTATCTCAAGGTAATCGTTTATTCCGTCACCATTGATGGTGATTGCATCGTTTACTTTAATTTCCCCTCTATTACAGGGAACGCAATCGCTGTTTACATTTATGCTAAACTCTGCGAAGAATTGACATGGTCCATTTTCTGAAGTGTAGGAGATACTATATTCCCCAACCTCCAAATTAGCAGGATTAAATAGTGGTCCGTCTAATACTACATTTCCTTGGGTTATTTCGAAGGTGCCTCCCGTATCGAACGCTTCCGGTAGGTAATCCAATAAATTAATTGGTTCGTCTTCTACACAGATATCAATGGCAATCTCCTCCAACTGATACTGCATTACAAAAATTCGCTGCTCAAAGGAAGCTGTATTGCCACAAGAATCAGTTACTTCCCAAGTTCGCACGATAAGGTAATCATCTGTATCTTCTAGGGAAATAGTTTCTTCGGAGAATACCACATCATAGTTGCCACAACCTCCAGTAAATTCTAATACAGGTATTTCTGGAAGAACATCTCCACACATTATGGTAATTTCTTCTTCATAAGGACTAGCCATTATTGGACCAGTTGGTTCAATAGTGATTACCTGAGTGTGCACTGTACTATTTCCAGCACAATCCATAGTGGACCATGTTCTTGTAACTGTGTACCCAATCTGGCAATTTGCGTCATTTGTCGTTACTTCATTAAAAGTTACAGCAACATCAGAATCACAGTTATCTACAGCAGTTAAGGTTACTGCTTCAGGTACTTCATTACAAAGAACCGTCATGTCTAAAGGTAACTCTTCTACGAAAGTAGGAGCTTCCGTATCCTCAACGGTAATGGTCTGTGTATGTGAAATTGCATTGCCAGCACAGTCAGATACGGACCAAGTTCTAACAATCGTGTATTCGTTAGGACAGTCATCATCTTGGCCAGTAATAGTTTCCTGAAAATCAACCACCATGTTAGGTTCACAACTGTCAATAGCTGTAAGCATAGCGGCATCAGGTACATTATCACAAGAGGCAACAAGATCCTGTGGAAGTTCTTCTACAAAGGTAGGAGCCACTGTATCTTCTATAGTAATTACCTGGGTATGTTCTCTTACATTACCTACACAATCTGTGATTGTCCAAGTTCTAGTGATAGTGTACTCTGTTGGACAGCTGTCTGTATCTCCATCTATTACTTCTGAAAAATCTACACTAATAGCGCAAGTGCTTGATGAAGTAATTACAAAAGGAGCTGGAATAGTATCACAAGCTTCCAATGTCATGTCCTCAGGCCATCCTTCATTTCCATCATTATC
>CAZRPJ010000056.1:2886-16388 GCA_964601965.1 uncultured Croceivirga sp. | reverse complement strand
TCCTTTAGCACCGCTCTTAAAGACACTGTACCGCCGGAGTCCAGCGAATTCGTTTGCTGTTTACACGGTTCAAAAGAAACGCCTTTCTTTTTGTGAGTGTAAATGATTGATTGATGATGATTGATTTCATTTTTTGATTGATTGTGCTACTACTAGCGGTTATAATTCCGGTACTGGGCCCATAAGGATCTCTTACTATTGCTTAGTACTGAAAAATACTGTCCTGTTCTTGATTCTGTTGCTGTTCTGCTGATTGATGCTTTCATGATGTTGTTTTTTTGATTGATGATTTTGATTGATGTTTTTACTACTAGCGGTTATAATTCCGGTACTGAGCCCATAAGGATCTTTTACTATTACTTAGTACTGAAAAATACTGCCCTGTTCTAGATTCTGTTACTGTTCTGTTGATTGATGCTTTCATGATTTTAATTTTTTGTTTCTGATTGATTTCTGTACAAATATCTTTGGTCTTTGTCGCTTCTAGGAATAATACCTACTGAATTGTCGTTAAAGATGTCCCAGTTGTATTTTTCCTATAATTGAGCTCTTTTTTAGCGGTTATAATTTCGATACTGCGCCCATAAAGAACGTTTACTACTGCTGAATGCAGAGAAAAATTGACCTGTTTTAGATTCTGTTACTGTTCTATTGATTGATGCTTTCATGATCTATTATTTTATGATTGATTGAACTTGTTTACAATGGATAGACGCTAGAAAAACAATTTTGTTACAGTACTATGTATAAAAAGGTACTGTTTTATGGAATATTTAAGAAAAATACCCCCTTTTGAGCTAAAATTTTTTAGATTGTATCAGGTTTTAGCATCCTTTGAGAGGAAAAAGTACCCGCACAGCTTAATTTATAGATATGAAAGTAACCGCCGAAAAGAATGAAAAAGTAGCCAATATGATCTTTGCTTCTATTTATCCACTTTACTTAAATAAGTTGGAGAAAAAAGGAAGAACCAAAGAAGAGCTTGACCAAGTCATTGAATGGTTTACAGGTTTCGATAAAAACACGCTGCAATCGTTGCTTGACGAAAAAGTAACTTTCAGAACTTTTTTTGAGAAAGCCAACATTCACCAAAACGCACATTTAATAAAAGGAGTCGTTTGTGGCTACCGAATTGAAGAGATAGAAGACGAGTTTAAAGTGTATAAGGAATGTAGGCAGTTGGAAAAGTTGATTGAAGAGCTGGCTAGAGGGCGCAAAATGGAAAAGATTTTACGGGTCGATCCCGCATAGAATTTCCTTAAGCTTACTACTAATATGAAAAGAGTCTTGCTAGCCGGTGCCTCAGGAATGATTGGAGAACTTGTATTGCAGCAAGCCCTGGCTTCCCCGGAAGTAAAAGAAATAGTGTCCTTGGTGCGACGATCTTCTAACTACGCCCATGAAAAGCTACAAGAAGTAGTGATCAAAGATTTCACAGAGTACTCCGCACATCAAGAATGCTTTCAAAATATAGATGCCGCTTTTTTTTGCATTGGGGTGTACACTGGACAGGTTCCCAAACCAGCATTTAAACAAATCACCGTAGATTTCGCCGTTTCCTTTGCGCAGAACTTAAAAAATCAAAGCCCCAAGGCCCGTATTTGTTTATTAAGCGGTGCAGGCGCCGATAGAACAGAAAAAAGTCGGACCGCTTTTGCAAAATTTAAGGGAATGGCAGAAAACCGTATCAGTGCCTTAGAAATGGAATTCTATACGTTTAGACCGGCCTATATCTATCCAGTTACCCCAAGAAAAGAACCCAATGCCATGTATACGTTGAGTAGAATGCTCTATCCACTGATAAAATTAATGGGTAAGAATGCAAGTATACCCTCCACAGCATTAGCACATGCCATGTTTAAAGTTGGAATGCAGGGTGCCGAAAAAGAAATTCTTGAGAATCACGAAATTCTTACTCTTTCACAGGCTTAAAAAGCTAATCTATACCCATTCAATGTTAAAAGCCTGTCAAAAAATGGGCTGTTGGTGTGTTGTCTTTTATGAATAAACTACCTTCTAGGACCTAACTTTTAATTAGAACAGCTTCCTATGAATATTTTGAAAACAAAAACGGCCTTTTTGCTTTTTCTACTTCCATTTATGAGCTTAAAAGCCCAAGGCGAACTAAAATCGGTTGAAGGCTATACGCCGCAGATCGGACTCATGGTGTATATGTTAGAAGACTTAAAAGACAGAATTACCGAACAGGTGAAGGACCTAGATCAAACCCAAACCGATTACTTATATGACGAAGATGCCAATAGTATTGGTGGTTTAATCATGCATTTGGTCTCCACAGAATCCTACTACCAAGTAGCCACCCTGGAAGGCCGTGATTGGACCGAAGAAGAACGGAAAGGGTATGGTATTGCAGGGGAATTGAATGAAAAGGTAAAGGGCATGCTGCAAGGCAAGCCCATTCAGTTTTATTTGGATTTATGGGACGAAGTACGTGCTAAAACACTTCAGGCACTTAAAACCAAGGACGATGCTTGGTTTGCATCCAATATTGAAGAGGGTTTAAACTACCATTATATCTGGTACCACGTTATGGAACACTCCGCCAACCATATGGGACAAATAGCGACTATTAAAAACCGTTTGCCCAAATAGATTGTTTTAGTAGTATTAAAACCGGTAGTGATTCGCGTTAATAGCGCAATTCAATCCCTCCGTAAATACCAAAAGGATGCCCGGGTCGTAACCCAGCAGGTACTCTTGCTACCGCATAGGTCTCATCAAAAAGATTGATCACATTTGCCGTGAGCGCCATATGTTTTCCCAGACGGTATTTTCCAGACAGGTCGAACAACAGATTAGACGCCACACGTTCTGCCTCCGGGATAGTCCCGGTGCCCGCCAAGGTCCTAAATTCTCCATTGTAACGTACACTAAGATTTAATTCATAGGAATCGTGCTCTAAAGAAAGTGTACCATTAAATTGGTGCTTAGAAATATACGGCAATTCATCCCCAGCTGTTACTTCTCCCCAGATATCATTTTCGCTACCAAAACTATTTTGGAACTCAGTATCCGTGAGCGTGTAGCCCAAAGTTAACGGCAAAGCAAAGGTAGTAGAATTGGGCAGTAGGTTATAGTTAACAAGCACTTCTAAGCCTTGTACATTGACTTCCCCTGCATTAAACTGATCCAATGTTCCAGTACCTCCCGTAGCGGCTAAATCACTGCCCAAGAGGTTGCTATAATCATTAAAGAAAGCCACAACTTCACCAGATAAGTCTCCAAAAGAAAACCGGGTACCTAGCTCATAGTTAATACTTTCTTCAGGGTCCTCACCTGGTTGATTGCTTGGTGGGGAAAATCCCTTATGAACGCCACCAAAGAGCGACACTTTTTCAAAATTGTAATTAAAACCAATCCCCGGTATAAAGACATCCACAGAATTCTTTCGGAGCGCCACCTCTGCCCCAGTTCTATTTACATCGTTGTTACCAAAATTGGTACGGGTTAGCATAATATTTTCATAGCGTATTCCCGGTTGCACAGTAAGATTGTTCCATTTAAGTTTATAATGAAGATAGGTGGCAAATGCCTTCGCATCGCTTATACGATTTGCATTGGTTCCAGGAATACCAGCGTTTGCTAATTGCATAATTCCATCGGTAATGGTGTAATCATCAATCCACTGAAAACGATCTTCCTCATCGTAATGATACCGAAGGCCTAATTCTAAATCATGAAAGGTATTAACGCCCGTCCAATGGTAATCTAGTTTGGTTTGTACACCCGCGGCATAGTATTCTCTATTATTGGCCCTGGCGTTTAGAAAGTCGTCTCCGTCTCCTTCCGTGGTGCCGCGTACCAAATTGTAGTAATCTTGAAAAGCGACAGGGTCTTCCAAAACGTTTGAAATTCCTTCACGTTCTCCATCTACCGTAATAAAATCTACCTTGTACCAGTTGCGTTTAAACTTGTTGTAGTAACCTGTTGTTGTGACCCGAAAGTACTCTGAGAATTTTAAAGTGTGTGTGCCGGTAAATTGCAAATGCTCGGCATTCATCTCATCGCGTTGTGAGCCCGCGTAACGACTAAAAGGAGCTGCAGCAAAGTCTTCGGTGGTTAATCCTAAATATGTTTCGTTCGAAGTTTCATCGGAAAACTGAAATTTCAACTCAAAAGCCTGTTGTACCTTCGCCTCGGGATTTGTATTCACCCGAAACTTTCCTAATATGTCATTCTTATCAAATCCGGTGTTGTCAAAATTTTCCAATTCTTTAAAACCGTTTGAATTATAATTCAAGAATTCCACAGCGTAGCCAAAATTCTTTTTGCTATCCCCTATTTGCGTATGCAGTCTTCCGCTCTGAAAACTACCATAACTGGCCGTTAAAAAGGCACTAAAAGAATCTGGCACTTCTGTAGAAAGCATGTTAATGGCACCTCCAGTAGTGTAAGGACCATACTGAATCTGGCTGCTTCCTTTTAAAATTTCTACGGATTGCATTCTTGCAATGGTGGGGAAATAATAGGCCGATGGTGCACTGTAGGGCGCTGGGGCAATAAGCACTCCATCTTCCATCACAGTAATTTTTGCACTTCGTTCAGGCGAAGTACCTCTTAGACTAATATTGGGGCGTAACCCAAACCCATCTTCTTCATAAACGTTTACACCTGGCACTTGGCGCAAGGTTCGGTTGACATCGGTATAGCCAAATTTTTGTATTTCTTCTTCTGATATATAATAGGAAGAACCGGTTCTATTCTTGGCTACAAACTTGCTCCCAAAAATCTTTTTGGCAGAGATGGTTACTTCGTTTAAGCGGATAGAATCGAATGGACTTTGAGTATTCTGTTGGGCGATTAGTAGGCTACAACTTCCAAAAAAGACAAGGAATGGAATTAGTTTCATTTATTTAGACTAAGTTAAATTAAGTTTGATTGATGAGTCAAAAGTACTAGTCTCTAGTAATAAATAAAAGTTATTTAGAATAAATAAAAATAATATTTTCTTAGTGGCTCATTGTCATAGGAATAGCTACTATTTATTCCGACGATCCAAGAAAGAACCATGAAGTTATTCTGCTCCCTGAGTCTTATAATCTTCGTACTGTTTAGCAAAATTGGTATTTCAAAGTCTCATCAACAGGTACGTAGTGCTTGTGATTTTTAATACTAGCTTTTTCAAACGTTTGACCGATAAATACGTTACCTCTAGTTGAATGCTACAAAACCTACTTCGATAAGAGTATAACGACCCGGCGGACCTCTTGCAAGAATGGCACCATATTTTGAAAATAACTACATTAATACCATACTTAAAACTTCTATGAACCAACCAAGCAATTCATGAAATACATACTCCCACTGTTTATCGCATTCCTGTTTTTGGCTAGCTGCAAAAAAGCACCCCCAAGAACTCCCAAATTCGAACATACTATTACAGAAGGTCCAACTCCTTGGACTTCAGATACCTTTGAACAAAGTGAAGAAGACTTCACATTTGCCATAATTTCAGACTTAAGTGGAGGAGAGCGACCAGGAGTCTACAGCAAGGCCGTAGAGCAACTGAATAGATTTGATCCATCGTTTGTGCTAAGTATAGGAGATCTTATCGATGGCGGAACGGAAGATTCATTGCAATTAGCCAAAGAATGGGATTCTTTCGAAAACAGAACATTAAAATTAAATATGCCCTTTTTCCATTTAGGTGGCAATCATGATTTGACGAATGCCACCATGCGCGAGACATGGAAAAACAGATTTGGTCCAAGATATTACCATTTCCTATATGAAGATGTGCTATTTCTTATGGTAGACTCTGAAGATTATGAAGATAAACGATTGCATGAAATTTATGTTGCCAGAGATAAAGCGCTCAAAGTGATTCGTGGTGAAATTGAGGGCAAATATGAGGAAACTGTATATTATAATATGCTAGAACGAAGACTAGGCGCCATGGGCAACGAACAATTTAACTTTTTTAAATCGGTTCTTGAAAAGCATCCCAATGTAAAATGGACCTTTGTTCTTATGCACAAGCCGCTTTGGATGCGAGAAGGTGAAAAAGGATTAGAACGATTGGAAAAATTACTTTCGAATAGACCCTACACTGTTATAAATGGTCATTTTCACTCCTACTCTCATAGAATTAGAAACGGTAGAGACTATATGATATTGGGAACCACAGGGGGAGGACAAAATAAATTGGACTCCATGTCTTTTGATCACATTTCCCTTGTTAGAATGTCAATTCCACCAGTAATCACCCATATTCGAATGGATGGTATTTTAAACGAGAAAGGAGAAAGCAGCAACTTTAACTAACATGATCTCCGTTTTTTATAGCAATAGAAGCCGATTCATTAATGGCAGCACTACAAAAGGAAGTAGCCATTTGCTGTGTATCGTTTAGGTATTGAGCGATCCTTTATAATCCCTTGGTAATACGCCAAATTTTTCTTTGAAGCATTTAGAAAAATAAGAAAGTGTATTAAAGCCAACTTCAAAAGCAATCCTAGAAACACTGTCGTAATTCGATTGCAATAGTACCGCTGCATGATCTAAGCGGAAATTTCTTATGAACTGGCTAGGGGTTAACCCAGTGGTAGATTTTAATTTCCGATACAAATGAGTTCTACTAAGGTTTAAATCGCTCGCCATCTCCTCTATGGAATATTCTGAATTATCTAAGTTTCCCTTTATTGAGTCTATGACCTTACTCATAAATCGTTCTTCTAAGGAATCTATACCTGCCGGAAGTTTTAGGAGATTAAAAGACTGTTGATAGCGGGCAATGAGTTCATTTCTACTTCTAATGATGTTTTCAAGAATAAGAAGAAATTCTTGTGAGTTAAATGGTTTGGATATAAAATGAATGGCTCCTGTACTAAGTCCTTCTAAGCGACTTTCAAAATCGGCTTTTGCTGTTAATATTACGATTGGAATATGGTTTAGTTCTTCGTTCATTTTTAAACGCTTACTAAATTCAATACCATCCATCTTGGGCATCATAACATCGGTAACAATAAGATCTGGGAAACTCTTTTTAGCCGCTTTTAAACCTTCAACACCATTAGCGGCAAGAATAATATCAAAATGAGAGGCTAGAACCTCTTGAATATAGCTAGCAATCTCCCTATTGTCTTCAACTATTAAAATTTTCTTCTTTTCTTCGGTATTGAGGCTTAAGGTGGTCATGAACTCTTCATCTACTGACCGCGGTTCTATGGCTACCGCTTTTTTCGGTTCGTTCACCTTTTGTACCGGTAGCTTAACGGTGAAATTGGTTCCTGCCTCTACACTAGAACTTACGGTAATTTCTCCGTTCATGAGCTTAATTATTTCATGAACTAAGGCCAATCCTATTCCACTCCCCTGGCGCGTAGCATTTTCTGCTTGATAGAACTGTTGAAAAATGTACTGTATTTCCGAAGACGGAATGGGTTCTCCAGAATTAGTAACACGAATACAAAGTTCATTTTTGCCTGTAAAACTAGCTTGCAGGTTTATTGAACCACCAGGGGGCGTATGGTTAAAAGCATTAGAAAGTAGATTAAATAATACCTTTTCAAACTGATTTTTATCTAGTAAAATCTTAAAATCTAAATTATCAATTTCAATATTGAATTTTATATTTTTCTTCGTTGCCAACGATTCAAAAGATTCTGCTATCAATCGAAGGAAGGATCCAACTTTCGTAGGATTTTCCGATAATTTCAATTTATTCTCTTGAGCCCTTGAAAGATCAACTAGTTCTCCTACAAGTCTAGACATTCGATCTGTTTGAGAATGCAGCTTTTCAAAGAATTGACGTTCCGAAGGATTCTTACTGGACCTTAATCGATCCCCAATGGGCCCACTAATCAAAGTCAAAGGCGTTTTAAATTCATGAGAAATATTAGCAAAAAAGCGAGACCGAAGTCCACCCATTTGTTGCTCTTTCTCTTTTTCAATTTTCTCTTGTTTATAATTTAAGTACAAACGCGCAATGAAATATGAGAAGAGCACAACTAATATCCCGTAGACCACTTTTGCCAAATTTGAATTCCACCAGAATGGTTTAACAGTAATTGGGATGCTATAATCAATCTGGCCAAATTCATTTTTTGCTCTTACCTTAAAATCATAGCTTCCTGGAGCAACATTATTAAGAAAGGCAATTTGTGAAGTTCCAATATCTTGCCAAGATTCGTCCAAAGGAAGTAGTTTATATTGGTAGGTAATACCCTTGGGATCGTCAAAATGTATGGCGGTAAAACTAATGGCCAAGTTATTATCGCCTTGTCCTACTAGCAAATTCTTCTTGTAAGTTAAAAGAGTATCTGTTTGAACAGTCTTATTATTAATTTTTAATTCTTCTAATAAGATCCGAGAAGGCGCTGTACCACTAAAAGCATTCTGTTCTTCAATATTTAGAGTGTAGAAGCAAGCTTCCCCGCCAATGTAAAGCAAATTATCCTCTAAATGCATTCTACTAACAAGTCGTTGCCCTTGCTCTATACCATATTCTTCATCAAAAAGGATTGAAGTCTTCTGTTCTGGATGAAATTTTACCAAACCATAGGCAGAAAGAATCCAATACCAACCATTTTGACCTTCCCAAATGTCCGAGATATGATTACTTGGCAGACCGTCTTCGGTTGTAAATCGTTGAATGAGTTCACCGGTCTCTTTGTTCAATAGAAATAAACCATCATTAAAAGAGCCCACCCACATAAGACCTTTACTGTCAAATAAAATTCTTCCTAAATTGGAATATTGGGTTAAAAATTGGTCAAAAACATAGGTGTCTTTTTCCGTCCTAAGCCGATGGAGTCCAGAGTAAATGGTACTAAACCAAATAGCGCCTTTGGTATCACTCGCGGTATAGGTAATAGAGCGATCATTAATCCAATTTTTTTGAGAATTGTTGGGGTAAAAACGTTTTATTGTTTTTTTACTGTCAGGGTCAAAATGAATGAGTCCTTGTTTGTTACTGCCCATCCATAAGGTTCCATTCGGATCTTCAGTTATATGACTAAGAAAATAATTGGATTTTTGGTCATATATAAAATCAAGTGGTTCAATCTTGTAAGACTGAAGATTCCCTTCTAACTTATGAAATTCATGCATTAATTCTTGATCAGAATTAACCCAAATCCTTCCCTTTGAATCTTTAAAAAGACCTAAACTAGTTTTGGGATAATTAGGTCTAGAAAAGGTACTTTCTGCAAAATAGTGCGATTCACTACCATCTTGAATATTGTAATCTACTAATCCACTTCGCCATGAAGAAACCAAGACCCTGTTTTTTGCAATTGGTAATACATTGGACGTAGTTTTATTATTAAATTTCTGAAAGCTTTTTATTGGATAACGCTTAAAAAGATTTAGTTTTTTTGGAATTTGAAAGACCCCTATGAAATTGCTCAAGGCCCATATGCTTCCATGATTGTCTTGATGCAGGCCTTGTATATTATTAATACCAATAATATTATCGCCTGGGTCTACAAAGGGATATCGAATCCCGCCAGCTATTATAAAATTTGATTGCGGCTCCCCTCTTGATTTAATAGAATCTTTAGGAACAAAGATTAAAGGTTCTCTGTTACAACCTAACCACAGATTCTTTTGGTCATCTTCCAAAATTTGCTGGATAGTGCTGTTGGTAAAGGAGTGAAGATATTCTGTAAAAGTTCCTGTATAATGATTGTATTTAAATATCTGTTGTTTGCCTCTTCCCTCTTCTGAAATTTGACTACCTATAACCCAAAACCCTCCATCTTGTGACTTTGATAATGCCTTAACTCGAAAACTTTTATCGTTTGAGAATGAAGGATTGATAGTCTCGAATTTGACCATTTCTGGTCTCGTTGTGTCTGGAATAATCATCCTTATCAAACTTTCTGATGTTCCAAACCAAACTTCATCTTTGGAATCTCTCATTAAATTCCAAATCCACCTACCTTGAACAGCATTCTGTGAAAGTGACTTTGCTTTTTCTTTTGTTGGATATTGAATAATAAGGAAAGAGTCTTTTTCTTTCTGTTTAATATAACGCAGTAACCCATTAACAGCGGTTCCAACACATATGGCTCCTGACTTATCTTGAGTAATAGAAATAATATCATAGGGATACGTGGGACTTTGCGTTCTTTCTTTATAATAATGACTTTTCTTGGTATTTGTTCTGGGATCATATCGGATGAGATCTTTGTTTGTACCAACCCATAAAAATCCATCCTTATCTTGGTAAATCGCATTGACTTTTCCCTCGAGAATTTTTTTAAACTTTAGCCCATCGTATTTTACCAAACCATTGTAAGTGCCAAACCATAGTACTCCTAAATCATCTTGAAAAATTTTCTCAATTGCCAAAGTTGGCAATCCATCTTTTAATTGAAAATGACGAAATCTTAAATCGCCAATGTTTTTTATTTCTTGCCCAAAAGAGACGGTAGCATGTATGAGACACACTAAGAGGGTAATCGTAAAATTTTTACCAAAGCTCAAAACCTAGATATATCGGTTATTCCAAATTAAAAATTTATATGTATTCCCAAAAAGAAGAATTCATATGTGGTAAGGAAAAGTACATAGGTGCTAATCCATCTGCAGTTAGAAGAGGCCTAGCAAGATCAACACATTACTAGGTATGATACGTACTACAATTAGACACCTCAGTGGCAAACAACTCTAGAAGCCTCAATTAATATTGTATATGTGATTGATATTCAATTATATAAAACATTATTCTAGAAAACTATTTGTCATGAAAAACCAATTCAAAAAAATTTTAAGAAAAGTATTCTTTAGTAGCGGTATCCTTTTAATAATATCTTGTAGTACCGATGATTCCGATTCAGAAATCTTTGTGGAAGAGGAAGCAGTTGATCAATCTGCAGAACAAGTTGCCGAGTTAACTGGTGCTATGCAAAAATATTTAGATTTTGATACCGCCCTAAATGAAGGTTATGACCGTGATGCATCGGGCTATGTTCCACAAATGGGGCATCACTATATTAATGATGGACTGGTTGATGGACGTTTTGACCTCCTAAAACCAGAAATCCTATTATACGTGCCGGATGGGGAAAGTATGGCACTTGTAGGCGTAGAATATATGATCCCCTTTACGGATCCTGATAATCCACAACCTGCCCCTTCCGGATTTAAGGGCAACCAAGACGTTTGGGAAAGAAATACGAGGATGAATGCGTGGACATTGCATGTTTGGATTATAAAAGAAAATCCATCGGGACTTTTCGCTCCGCTAAATCCGTCTTTACCTTAAAACCTAGATCCGGAAAAGCATAAAATAAAAAACGACCCTGATTTTGGGTCGTTTTTTTGTTGAGTGCGTTAGTCCCCCGAACCCCCATCCGTAGCTTCTTCTTCATTTAATGAAAAATCTTGTACGGTTTTATTTCCGGCGGTTATGGTAATATCTAAAGTGTCACTTGAAATAAATCCTTCTTTCTCAGCGACGCTGCGGTAACTTCCTGCCGTTAGCCCCATGATTGAATACTTCCCTTCCATATCAGAAAAAGCGGTAGTATTTAGGGTATCTGCTGAAAAAATTGAAATTTGAGCTCCTTCTAGCGCTATAATTGAGTCTTGTTGTATGGTAGTTACTAGTCCAGAAAGTGTTCCCGATGTAGACATATTACTTGCTTTAATAACGGGCTTAAAATTAAACCCGTTAATCCCATCTACTGTCTTGGTATTGCCTTTAGCTACAAAAGATCGGCTAACATCAAAATCTAACAATAAATCTGCAGAGAGTCCACCAACCACTTCTATGCCCGGTTTAACAAATACCTTTATCCCAGTCTGTTCCCCACTTGGTACTTTAAGATCAAATGACCTTCCATCTGTGAGCAACACATTAATTCCCTTTACATAAACCCTTACAAGGTCATACGTGCCTGCCGGCACCTCTAATTCCGCAAGCATTTGCGTGCTACCGTTGGTTAGGTCTAATAAATTAACCGCAATTTCACTTTCCATGAGAGTTACAAAACTGGAGTCGCTCTCTTCATTTTCATCCTCAGATTCATCGGAGTCTTCTTCATTTGTTTGTCTTGCTTCTACCTTAAAAACGGTAACGTTTGCCTCAGCAACCAAATCATAAGGAAAAGGGGCATCGGTAAGTTGAACCATTAAAGTTCCGGTTTCTTTAAGAGAATCTGAACTGGAATCTTCCGAACAACTAACAAAAGCTACCAAAAGAAAGGCTAAGTAATAAGAAAATAGATGTCTTTTCATTTTAAGTCGATTTTATAATGGAATCTTAGATTCCAAAAGTTGATTTCACAGACTAGAAACATCTAAAATCTATAATACCCTACCTTAAAACCTAATTATTTGGTCAATTTTCGTTGAACTACCATTTCTAAAATTCGTGAACAAGCGAAACAATAGTAAAATTGGACGAGATGTCTTGATTTTTAGGTAGCTAAAAGCCTTTTCCTGAATCTTTAATTACAATATGATTCGTATAACACGTACGCTATAACTGTCCAGATCGAAAAAATAGAAATTCTAGCAGAATAGCTCCAATGTAGCAGATCATTCGAGATTAGAGAAAGGTGGATTTCCTTTATGATGGAAAGGATAATCGCTAAAAGCCAACATCATTAAAAATTTTTGGCCGTAACAATTTTATTCCAAAAGCGTCACATAGAAAGAAAAAACACAGATTCGCTAACAATTTTCCGCAAGTTATACTCCATAAGAAACGAGAACGGATGATTTTTTTGACTTATCCAGATGAATGAGATTGCTTATTCGCTTACGAATTACACTGAGATTGCCCCTACTATATGCAACACTTTGAACGGAGAACTCTTTGAGAATCATTATGTATACAATGGGGCTTTAGGAAAAGCCATTGTAGAATTCTACGATTACGATTCTTTTTCGGTAATGTACAGTAAATCTAAAGTTCTTGAAGATGTAAAAATAAGCCGGACCAAAAGTCAATTAATCGACTTTCTGGCATTCGATATTGTCATTAGGGGATTTAGTAACGATTTTTCTGCCACGGCGAACGACAATCTAAATAGATTTAATGCGGGATGTTATATTTCTACACCATCTACAGAATCTTATTGTGTTTATGAGAAAGACATAGAGTATGAACTATTATCTGTAATAATCAAGAAAAATTGGTTAGAGTCTTTCATTGGCAAACCTTTGCCATCCATATTATCAAAACCCAATGAACCGCTATACATTTTTACTCCAGTAAGTAAAAATCTAGCATCTTCATTGTCACTATTACATCAAACAGAAATAGGGAGCTCTCTGCGTAAATCCTACTTGTATATTAAGACCCTGGAAGCTATTATTATGACCATAGAGAGTCTACAGCAGGGTAAAAAAGAATATAGGCAGCATGGCTTTTCTCCAGACGAATTAGAAATCATGTTTAGACTAATCAACTGGCTTCAAGAACACATATCAGAAGATACCTCAATTCAATCACTTTCCGTTCAATTTGGATTAAACCGCAATAAATTACAGTCCATGTTCAAGAGTATTTTTGGACAGACCCTTGG
>CAZRPJ010000056.1:0-2786 GCA_964601965.1 uncultured Croceivirga sp. | reverse complement strand
GCGGTGTTTACTTCAATAATTTTACTTCTTAAAACTTTAGAGACCAAAGACTCCAAGTAAATTGGAAACTATCTTTTGGAACCAGATTTAAAATGAACTATAAATATGCGTAGAATCTTATTTTTCTTACTGTCAACTCTATTCATTTCAAAACTATTACACGGACAAACTAGTCTTGTTGAAGGCAATACATTGGAAAAAAATCTAATCATTGAAGACCTAAGAATACTAGAGAAAGCATTGACCGAGATCCACCCCGGAATTTATAGGTATAATACTCCAGAGTCTATCAAGAAAGAATTTGAAGCATTTAAAAATAGTATTCCAGACCAGATAACGGAAGCTGAATTTATGAAAGGCCTTGCGCAATTGGTCTCAAAAATCAGATGTGGGCACACCTATGTGAACCCATGGAATATGAACACAGAACTCCGTGAGCGCCTCTTCGGAGGAAAGCTATTTTTTCCAATAGGTTTTGAAATCGTTGATAAACAATTTATCGCAACCGAGAATGCCTCAAACTTCGAATCCTTACAAAGAGGGGCAGAAATAATAAGTATAAATGGTCATCCTACCACACAGGTCTATGACAGTTTAAAAACCATTGCCCGTTCTGACGGAAATAATTATGCGCCATTTAGAAATTACTTGTCACTGAACAATTATGAAGAATATTTATGGGAGGCGTTTGATTTATATTTCCCCCTTTTCTTTCCGTTTCAAGAAAGCGAATTTGAAGTTGTATTTAAAAATTACGGCAGTGAGGAATCGCAAAAAATAAAAGTAGCCGCACTCACTAAAGCAGAAAGAGCCGAGAAGATGGCAAAGAAATATGGCGCCAAAATTTTAGATTCTAAACAATGGTCTTTTGAAATTGTAAATGAAGATTTGGCCATTATGAAGCTAGGTACTTTTGCCATTTGGAATTGGAAAGATTTCAATTATAAAAATTGGTTCCGAGATGCCTTTAAACAATTAAAGGAAAGCGATATCAAAAATCTAGTTATTGATATTAGAGGAAACGGCGGAGGCATGGGAGAACCTAGAGATGAATTAATGAGTTATTTAACTGACAAAAAACTAGATTGTTTAGAAGACGGTAAAATATTAATACGTACGATTAAAGTAGATGAATCACTTCACCCCTATTGCGATACTTATGCAAAACCCATCCTAACGGGATTACCAAAAAGTAAATTTGAAACCTACGATGAGAATTGGTTTGAATTAAAAGAAAAAAGTGACTGCGTGACTATAAAACCAAAGAAAGATAGGTTTGATGGTCAAGTGTATGTTTTTGGTAATGGCAGTAACGTTTCAGCCACATATCAACAACTAGATAAGTTAAAAAGGAATGGTCTTGCCACGCTAATTGGAGATACTTCAGGTGGAAACCTACAAGGAGTAAACGGGGGACAATACATCTTTTTTCGCCTGCCAAATAGCAAAATGGAGGTAGATATTCCTCTTAAATATTTTGCCCCAAAAGGAATACAAGCAGATAAAGGGGTAGATCCCGATAAAAAAGTGTCCTACACCCAAAAAGATATTGCTGAAAACAAAGACCCATATTTAGAATTTGTACTATCAAAACTGAACTAATTTCTTCTTGTAGAGTTCAAGATTGCAGCAGCCTACTGAACACAGCGTTCTAGTTAAAAACAAGAATGTCCTATAAAAATTGAAAAGGTAACTAGTGCTAAGATTCTTTACTCATGGCAAGATTGCCATGCGGTCTTATCCTGAGGTAAAATAAAAATGATTGTTCCCATAAATCTTTTTAAAATGAAAAAAATACTTATCATCTATCTATTTGCTACTACGATACTAAGTGCGCAGAACTTCACAGCAAAAGTCGATAGCATAGCTAAGACTCATTTTAAGGATAGTACCATGTCTGGATTGGCCATTGGAATCGTGCACAACCAAAAATCGGAAACTTTCTATTTTGGGGGGAAATACACCAATTTATCAAAGGATATTGACTCCTTAAGTTTATTTGAAATAGGTTCCATTACAAAGGTATACACGGGTTTTATCCTAGAGTCCTTAGAACAGGATGGCATCCTTAATAAACAGGACTTAATTGCTAAATACTTGCCCCAGGAGATCAGTAAAAATAAGGAGTGGGCTTCAAAAGTTAGATTGATCGATTTAATTACGCATTCTTCTGGAATGCCATCCTATGATAACACTAAAAGCCTATCCTCCTTCAAAAACTATAACGAAGAGGACCCTTTTGGAATCTTCAATAAAGAATTCATTTTATCGCTTCTAAATAAGATCGACCAAATTCCTGACTATGGTAAAATCGGTTATTCAAATTTTGGTATTGGTGTATTAGGCATAGTTCTGGAGAATGCATCAGGAGCGTCTATTAATGAACTTCTTAAAAAGTACTTAATTGACAAAATGGACCTAAAAAATACCTATCTAGAATTAGATGAAGCTCATTTCACCAATTTTGCCATCCCACATAGCGGTAATGAGGTTCGACCCATTATAAATCTTGCGGCCATGAAGCCCGCCGGATCAATAAAATCGTCTTTACCTGATTTACTAACCTTTGTTAATTTTCATATGAACCCACCTGTTGAATACCAATCATTGGTTAATAATGTATTGAAATCGGCACTTAAAACTGACGATGCGGAAGTAGGCTTGGGATGGGGCATTTTTGAAATTGATGGCGTCTCGCTAAGAGGCCACAATGGAGGAACGTATGGAAGCTCCAGTATTGTAATAATAGCTCCCAGTCAACATTTGGGAGTGGTTGTTTTATCAAA
>CAZRPJ010000055.1:0-16463 GCA_964601965.1 uncultured Croceivirga sp. | reverse complement strand
GGGTGCAAATATAGAAAGCTTTTTTATACCCAACAAAATAACTAGAAAGAAAAATTGTAAAAAATTTCAACATTTTGACTATCAACTGTTTATAACTTTCGAATGCCAAAAATAAATTCCATACCAGCTATTTTCGATTTCAGAACATTCTTAGTAGCTCATTTTCAGCAACAGTTTTCATTGCTTCTTCTATATGAGATGTTATCTTTGCCCCCATTTTAATATCCAATTTACGTGGGAACAATACAGATTACTTTACCCGATGGGGCTATAAAGGAGATGCCACAGGCGAGCACACCAATGGATGTGGCAAAATCAATTAGTGAAGGACTAGCTAGAAATGTTATTTCTGCTAAGTTTAATGATACCACCGTGGAAGTAACCACCCCACTCCTTGAAGACGGAGCACTTACCTTATATACCTGGAATAATGAAGAAGGTAAAAAGGCGTTTTGGCATTCTTCTTCGCACGTCCTCGCGCAAGCGCTACAAGAATTATATCCTGGAATTAAACTTACTATTGGACCAGCGATTGAGAACGGCTTCTATTATGATGTAGATTTTGGAGAACAACAAATTTCAGAAAAGGACTTTCCACAAATAGAAAAGAAGGCATTAGAGATTGCGCGCGGGAAGCATGACTTTACAATGCGGCCCGTTTCCAAAGCTGATGCATTATCATTCTACCAAGAAGAGAACAATCCTTATAAGGTAGAACTAATTGAAAATCTTGAAGATGGGGACATCACCTTTTGCGATCATAGCACATTTACCGATTTATGTAGAGGGGGGCACATACCTAATACTGGTATCATAAAGGCATTTAAAGTCTTGAACGCAGCGGGAGCGTATTGGAGAGGTGATGAGAATAACCCACAACTAACCCGGGTGTATGGTATTTCTTTTCCTAAACAAAAGGAACTTACGGAGTATTTACACCTTTTAGAAGAAGCCAAAAAAAGGGACCACAGGAAATTGGGTAAAGAACTAGATCTCTTTACGTTTTCACAAAAAGTTGGGCAAGGACTACCATTATGGTTGCCAAAAGGTGCTGCACTTCGAGAGCGTCTTGAAAACTTCTTGAAAAAAGCACAGCGCAAAGCAGGCTACGAAATGGTGGTAACGCCGCACATTGGGCAGAAAGAATTGTATGTAACCTCTGGTCACTATGCCAAATATGGTGAAGACAGCTTTCAACCCATACATACCCCTAAAGAGGAAGAAGAGTTTTTACTAAAACCTATGAACTGCCCGCATCATTGCGAAATTTATAAGAACAGCCCTTGGAGTTATAAGGATCTTCCCAAACGGTATGCGGAGTTTGGAACGGTTTATCGCTATGAACAAAGTGGCGAGTTGCACGGATTAACACGCGTTCGTGGGTTTACCCAAGATGATGCGCATATCTTTTGTACTACCGAACAACTGGAAGCCGAGTTTAAAAATGTGATTGATCTTACCTTATATGTATTGGGGTCTTTAGGCTTTGACAAGTTTACCGCTCAAGTTTCTGTACGAGATTTAGAAAAACCAGAAAAGTATATCGGAGATGTTGCCAACTGGGAAAAAGCAGAGCAGGCCATCATTGATGCAGCCAAGGATAAAGGATTAGATTTTGTTATTGAAAGTGGGGAAGCTGCCTTTTACGGTCCTAAGTTGGATTTTATGATTAAGGATGCCCTTGGTAGAAAATGGCAGTTGGGCACCATACAGGTAGATTATAACCTGCCAGAACGGTTTGATCTTACTTATAAAGGAAGTGATAATGAACTGCATAGACCCGTGATGATACACCGCGCACCGTTTGGTAGTATGGAACGATTTGTCGCTTTATTGCTTGAGCATACTGGAGGAAACTTCCCACTTTGGTTAATTCCAACGCAGGCTATTGTGCTGCCAGTCAGTGAGAAACATGAAAATTATGCGCAAAAAGTTTTGAATTCGCTGGAAAATCACGAAATTCGCGCGCTCATTGATAATAGGAACGAAACTGTAGGGAAAAAAATCCGTGAAGCTGAGATGCAAAAAATTCCGTTTATGGTCATCGTTGGTGAGAAGGAAGTAGAAGAAGGAACCATAGCTGTTAGACGTCATGGAGGTGAAGACTTAGGAAGCTTAAGCATTGGTGACTTTTCTGATTTGATTTCGATGGAAATAAATAGTACCTTAAAGTCGTTCTAAAACATCTAAGTTTAATTAAAATTTAAAGACCATAGCAATACGAAGAAGATCAAGGCCACAGCCACGTAGGGAAAACAAGAACCCACATAATATCAATGATAAAATTACCGCCAGGGAAGTTCGTTTGGTAGGTGATAACGTAGAAATGGGGGTATATCCTATTCAGAAGGCCTTACAATTAGCAAACGAACTGGAGTTAGATTTAGTGGAGATTTCTCCCAAAGCACAACCTCCTGTTTGCAAAATTATAGATTACAAAAAGTTTCTTTACGAACAAAAGAAACGAGACAAGGCCATGAAGGCCAAAGCAACGAAGGTGATCGTAAAGGAAATCCGATTTGGACCCCAAACCGATGACCATGATTACGAATTTAAGAAGAGGCACGCAGAGAAATTTTTAAAAGACGGTGCGAAATTAAAGGCGTATGTATTTTTTAAAGGAAGATCTATTGTATATAAAGATCAAGGAGAAATACTACTCTTACGTTTGGCACAAGAATTAGAAGAATTGGGCAAGGTGGAGCAGATGCCAAAACTAGAAGGAAAGCGAATGACTATGTTCATCGCTCCTAAAAATTCAAAAAAGTAAGTGGGAAGCCAGCAATGGCTGAATTATATAAAGAGGAAAAATGCCAAAAATGAAAACAAAATCCAGTGCTAAAAAGCGATTTAAGCTTACAGGCTCTGGTAAAATCAAAAGGAAGCACGCTTTTAAAAGTCATATCCTGACTAAAAAGTCGAAAAAAAGAAAGCTTCGGTTAACTCACTCAACGCTAGTGCATGAGTCTGATGTTAACAGTATTAAAGAACAACTGCGATTAAAATAAGCGTTGTTTCGGTTTATCTAATGTTTAACCCTGGAGTTGGGCCCAAACAAGTTCCGTTAGAGGACGCCCACTACAAAAAAATTTAAAAAAATGCCAAGATCAGTTAATTCAGTAGCTTCAAGAGCCAGAAGAAAAAAGGTAATGAAGCAAGCAAAAGGTTACTTCGGAAGACGTAAAAACGTTTGGACAGTAGCCAAAAATGCGGTAGAAAAAGCAATGCAATATGCTTACCGCGATAGAAGAAATAAAAAGAGAACTTTTAGAGCACTTTGGATCACTCGTATCAACGCCGGTGCTAGAATGCATGGAATGTCTTATTCTCAATTCATGGGAAGAGTAAAAGCGAATGGTATTGAGCTAAACCGTAAAGTTTTAGCAGACCTAGCAATGAATCACCCAGATGCATTCAAAGCCATTGTTGAAAAAGTGAAATAATTTTACATAAACTATAATCCCACTTACGTTAAAATCCCGCTCTTTTGAGTGGGATTTTTTTATGCTGTTCCAAAGGCAGTAACCACCACCCTGCGTCCTCTTGCCCAATCTCTATGCTCACACAAATAAATTCCCTGCCAAATACCAAGGTTCGGTGCTCCATTGGTAATGGGCATTTGTACAGCGGCACCCATCAACGAAGCTTTAATATGCGCAGGCATATCATCAGGTCCCTCATCCACATGGGTATAATGCGCAGCGTTTTCTGGAACCATTACATTCATATGCGACTCAAAATCTTTTCTAACAGAAGGATCAGCATTTTCATTCAAAGTTAAACTGGCCGAAGTGTGTTTTATAAAGACATGCAATTGTCCCACGCGAATAGCTCTCATCTCGGGTAGCGCAGTTACAATTTCATTGGTTATTAAATGAAAACCGCGTTTAGAAGGCCTAAGTTGTATTTCAGTTTGATAAAAGTTCATGAAGTGAATTTAATACAAACTTTACTTCATTCTTTGGATAGCCGTTACCTTTGCACCTTCAAATCAAATGCATGGATTTATCCAAAATTAAAATGGTGGTATCCGATATGGACGGTACCCTTTTAAATTCCAATCATGAAGTAAGTGATCGTTTCTTCTCCATATTTCGAAAACTTAAAGAGCGGGGGGTCATCTTTGTGGCTGCTAGTGGTAGACAGTACCATAGTATGGCACATAAACTGGCGCCTATTAAAGAAGACATCATCTTTATTGCGGAGAATGGTGCTTTGGTAAGAAGAAAAGAACAGGAACTGTCCGTGACTCCCATAGCCTCGGGATTAAAAGGAAAATTGTTAGATATTGTTGAGGATATTGAGGATGCGTACGCCATGCTTTGTGGCAAATACAAGTCTTATTTTGATGGACGGTCCCTACAGTTTTTGGAAGAATTGAAAGAGTACTACTCCTGCTATGAAGTAGTGGATGATTTCTCTAAAGTTGATGATGAAATTGTAAAGATTGCCGTTTACCATGGAACTAGCGCAGAGGATTTTATTTATCCTCGCATGCAACAATTAGAAAAAGAGGTGAAAGTAAAAGTCTCTGGCCAGCACTGGGTAGACTTAAATGACTGCATGGCGCATAAAGGAAATGCTCTAAAAAAAGTGATGGGTGATTTAGGTGTTTCGGAAGAAGAGCTCCTTGTTTTTGGGGACTATAACAATGACCTAGAAATGCTGTCTTTGGCCAAACATAGCTTTGCCATGGCCAATGCGCATCCGAATGTAAAAAAGGTGGCCAACTTTGAAACGCTTAGCAACGATGCATTTGGAGTAGAGACCATTTTAGAAAAGCTGCTTTAGGTCTTCTGCTTTTTCTTTCGTGCGGCAGGGAACAGCACATTATTTAAAATTAACCGATACCCCGGTGATGTAGGATGTAGCTCTAATTCTGTTTTAGGATCTCCTACTCTATGCTGATAATCCTCTGGATCATGCCCGCCATAGAACGTAAAAAACCCCTTTCCTTTTATCCCGTGAATATAACGGGCTTCCCCATTTAGTTTACATTCTCCTAGCACTAAAACCGTAGGTTTAACCTCTTTACGCATAAAAGCCGTGGTTTGCCCCATAAAACCTTTTACTAAGGCAGTATGGTTTTGGGTTAGCATGGTGGGCACTGGATCCCACTTAGCAGAAAACTCCATCAAAGTAAAATAGTCAGATTCTTTGGGGACACCTCTGCGCTTCCCAGTCATATCTATGGACGAAAACTCATATTTTAAAGGATTGCGCTCCAGAGAAAAATTAGTGAAAGCAAAAGTCCTAGAAAAGTCTAATTTGCCCTGGTAGTTGGCTTCCGATGGATCACCATCAAACATTGGCTCACAAATATCAACCCCATTAGCCGCGAGGGCAATATCAAAACTATCGGTGGCAGAACACATTGCGAACATAAAACCCCCACCAATTACATACCGTCTAATCTTTTCTGCTACTGCTCCCTTTTGCTCAGACACTTTGGAATAGCCCAATTTCGCCGCCCTGCTTTCTGCGAGGCGTTTTCCTTGAATATACCAAGGGGCAGCCCTGTAGGCTCCATAGAACTTACCGTATTGTCCAGTAAAATCTTCATGGTGCAAGTGCAGCCAATCGTATAAGGCCAGTTTATCATCTAATACTTCTTCATCATAAATGGTTACGTATGGGATTTCTGCGTAGGTCAATACCATCGTTACGGCATCATCCCAAGGAGGATTGTCTTTAGGGGAATACACCGCTATTTTAGGCGCCTTTTCTAAAATGACAGCATCTTGATTTTGTGAAGGACTGCCAATTTCATCTAAAATGGCTTCGGCTTGTGCATCTGATAAAACCTCAAAAGACACCCCGCGTATCTGACACTCTTTCCTAATAGCATCGCCATCTGGCAACAGAAAGGAACCTCCTCTATAATTTAATAGCCACTGAACTTTTTGCTGTTTATTTAATACCCAATACGTAATTCCATAAGCCTTCAAGTGATTTTTTTGACTTTCGGCATCCATGGGAATAAGGATTACCGAAGCATTGGCACTAAGTACGAATGCAAACGCTATGAAAAAAGGTATAATTCGCTTATGCCTTTCGCCAAGTGATATCTGCCATTTAAAACGGGATATCGTCGTCTTCAGGTTCATTAAGTGAGCTACCAAATGCTTGGTCTGCACTTGGGAGGCTGGTGGGATTAAAGGGGTTTTCATCGTCCTCATTCATCTTAGATTGAAACTCGAAAGGTGAATCGAATTCATCTAAATTATCGAATTTACCAAGGTTTCCAATGAACTTTAACCTAATATTATCCAACCCACCATTCCGGTGTTTTGCTACGATAAACTCGGCCTGGCCTTGGGTAGGTGTACGCTCTTCATCATCCCACTCCTCTATTTTGTAGTATTCTGGACGATAAATAAAGGAAACAATATCTGCGTCTTGTTCGATAGCTCCGGATTCCCTTAAATCTGAAAGGATGGGCCGTTTACTGCCACCTCTTGTTTCCACTGCCCGCGATAACTGTGAGAGTGCGATCACGGGAACGTTTAATTCCTTGGCCAAAGCCTTAAGGTTTCTAGAGATCGTTGAAATTTCTTGTTCCCTATTACCTCCTTTTTGGCTGCCACCGGCAGTCATCAACTGCAAGTAATCGATGATGATAAGTTTAATCTTATGTTGCGATTCTAAGCGTCTTGCTTTCGCGCGAAGATCAAAAATGGATAATGAAGGAGTATCATCAATAAAAAGTGGTGCTTTTTCTAAAGCCTTTACTTTTACGTTGAGCTGCTCCCATTCATGTTTTTCTAAACGTCCGGTTCGCAGTTTTTCTGAAGACAAACCAGTCTCGGAAGAAATAAGTCGTGTAATTAACTGCACAGAAGACATCTCTAAAGAGAAAAAAGCCACAGGAATATCCGCATTTACAGCCATGTTTCGCGCCATGGACAAAGTAAGTGCGGTTTTACCCATACCTGGTCTAGCCGCTACAATGATGAGATCACTTGGTTGCCAACCAGAGGTTAATTTGTCTAATTTATCAAAGCCGGATGGAATTCCACTTAATCCTTCTTTGTTGGAGATTTCTTCAATTCTTTTCTTGGCTTGAATTACCAAGTTCTGCGCTGTTTCTGCTGAACGTTTAAGGTTCCCTTGCGTTACTTCATAAAGTTTCGCCTCTGCGCCATCTAAAAGATCAAATACATCGGTAGAATCGCTGTAGGCATCTTCAATAATCTCGTTAGAGATTTTTATAAGACTACGTTGAATATACTTTTGAAGAATGATACGCGCATGAAACTCAATATGCGCCGATGAAGCTACTTTTTGGGTTAATTTAATGAGATAAAAATCGCCTCCAATCGCCTCTAAATGCCCGTCTTTCTTCAATTGTGCCGAAACGGTTAATAAGTCTACAGGCTCAGAAGATTCGAACAAAGTGAAGATCGCCTCATAAATAAAACGGTGTGCATCCTTGTAAAAGACGTCTGCGTGAAGAATATCTATTACTTCATCCACCCCTTTTTTGTCAATCATCATTGCTCCCAACACAACCTCCTCTAAATCAACTGCTTGCGGTGGTATTTTTCCACGCTCTAAGTTGATAATAGTAGCCTTATCGATAGGCCGCCCTACGATTGGGTTTGTGTTCTCCATAAGTGCGAAAGTATGGAATTAACCTTTAGTTAACTTTAATTTTGCAAGCCGCGATGTTCACCTCTCATTAACAAAAGTAGTGTTGATAACTATTTAATTCTGTTAATAAGTGAAAAATTAAGAAAAGGAATCGTTGTTTTAAATTCTAAAAATCAGAAACAGAAGGCTTAGCCATTAAAAACGCCCATATTGGCGTATTTATCCATTCTTGTTTTTACCAATTCCTTTGGTGATAACTTTTTAAGCTCGTCGAAATGGGTGGAAATTTTCTTCTTCACAATTTCAAAGGTTTTGTCCCTATCACTGTGAGCACCACCAGCAGGCTCTCGAACAATTTCATCGATAAGCTTCAACTTTTTCATATCGGTGGCGGTAAGTTTAAGGGCGTCTGCCGCTTGTTCTTTGTATTCCCAGCTTCTCCATAGAATAGATGAACAAGATTCTGGTGAGATTACAGAGTACCAAGTATTTTCTAGCATTAATACCTTATCCCCTACTCCAATACCTAGGGCCCCTCCCGAAGCACCTTCCCCAATAATCACGACGATGATCGGTACTTTTAGGCGCGTCATTTCTAAAATATTGCGGGCAATGGCTTCTCCTTGGCCTCGTTCTTCTGCTTCAATTCCCGGATACGCTCCTGGAGTATCTACGAAGCATACAACTGGAATACCAAATTTCTCTGCAGATTTCATTAATCGCAACGCCTTACGGTACCCCTCTGGATTGGCCATCCCGAAATTGCGGTACTGTCTTGTTTTGGTATTGTACCCCTTTTGTTGACCGATAAACATATAGCTCTGATCACCAATCTTTCCAAGTCCACCAACCATCGCTTTATCATCCCTAACAGTTCGATCTCCATGGAGTTCTAGGAAAGAATCTCCGCAGATCGCATTGATATAATCCATGGTGTAGGGTCTATTAGGATGTCTAGACAATTGCACCCGCTGCCAAGCGGTAAGGTTCTTGTAAATATCCTTTTTTGTATCTGCTAATTTCTTTTCAATCTGTTGGCAAGTTTCTGTAACATCTACATCACTTTCTTCCCCGATGATTCTGCATTTTTGTAGTTGCTCCTCCAGTTCTTTAATGGGAAGCTCAAATTCCAAATATTCCATTGAAAATATACTTGATTACATGGTTGGTGGGGCAAATATATAAACTTTGGAGTTTACCCATCACCCTATTCACCGAATTGAAGTTCGTTTAACGTTTGGCTTTTTGGAGTAAGAATATGCCAATAAATCCAAAGATAACATTGGGGATTAGCACTGCTAAAAGCGGAGAAAAACCAGACTGTTCTGCCAATGTCCCAAAAATTCTATCAAAGAAAATGTAGACCATTCCCAAGGCAATACCTACGAGTAAATTAAAGCCCATACCACCTCTTCTTTTCACAGAAGAAACTGCCACAGCGATGATGGTTAAAATAAAGGCCGCAATTGGTAAAGCCCAGCGTTTGTATTTTGCCAATACATAGGTATTAATGTTCGCTGCTCCTTTTTTACGCTGGTCCTCTATAAAATCATTGAGCTCAAATAGGTTTTTAGTTTCTGCCACATAAGATACCGGAGTTAAATCGTCTATCTGAAAAGTAAACAAGGTATCTAGCCGCCTTTTGGTCTCTACTAGCTCGTGACCTTCTTTAATTTTACGTTTACTGTAAGATGTAAGTCGGTACAAACTGTCTTTTTCTACCCAGCGGATATTGGCAGAAGCAATCTTAAACTCTAATTCATCGCTATCATTAAATCTTTCATACGTGAAGTTGTATCCAATTTTTCTGTCTGGATCGAAACTGCTTACGTAAATAAAATCGTTTTGATTCAACTGATTGAAGATGTTGGTGGTTTGCCGATCCTTCCTACCCTTTTTAAAGTACTTATATTCAAACTCATTAAAGCCAATACTGGCATTGGGCACAATAAATTGGCCCATTAAAAAGATAAGCACCGCTACGATGGCGGCTCCCATAAAATATGGTCGCAAAAATCTACCGTACGAAATACCTGAACTAAGCATAGCCACAATTTCTGTGTTACTTGCCAGCTTTGAAGTAAAAAATATGATAGAGAGAAAAAGCAATATGGGCATTAAAAGGTTCCCAAGTACCAAGGAGAAATTTCCATAAAATTCAATAACCTCACCCAACGGAGCTTCATTATCTATAATCTTACCGATTTTTTCGGCCAAACTGATCATGATCCCAATAGGAATAAACAATAACAGAATGCCCAAAAAGGTTACGATATACCTTTTTAAGATATATTTATCGAGGATGGTAAGCATTACAATCTTTTATTCATTTGTTGCACCATTTTCGTTTTCCACGCTCCAAATTCTCCATTTATAATTTTTTCTCGAGCGGTTCTTACCAACCAAAGATAAAATCCTAAGTTATGAATCGTCGCAATTTGCTTGCCTAAATACTCATTGGCTGCAAAGAGATGTCTAAGGTATGCTTTTGAATATTCCGTGTCTACATAGGTAATTCCCATGGGGTCAATGGGCGAAAAATCGTCTTCCCATTTTTTATTTTTAATGTTGATGGTTCCATGCGCAGTGAATAACATTCCGTTTCTCGCATTTCTAGTCGGCATCACACAATCAAACATATCTACCCCTAAAGCAATATTTTCTAATATATTGATTGGAGTGCCTACTCCCATCAAGTATCGCGGCTTATCTTCTGGAAGAATGTCGCATACCACCTCACTCATTTCATACATTTCCTCTGCGGGCTCACCTACAGAAAGTCCACCAATGGCATTACCAAAAGCATTAGTGTTTGCAATATATTCTGCAGATTGCTTTCTAAGATCTGTATAGGTAGAACCTTGAACAATAGGAAAAAATGCTTGGGGGTATCCGTATTTCTCAGGAACTTTTTTCAAGTGCTCCAAACAACGTTCCAACCATCTGTGGGTCATATGCATCGATTTTTTTGCATAGGCATAATCACAGGGGTACGGTGTGCATTCATCAAACGCCATGATAATGTCTGCTCCAATCGACCGCTGAATTTCCATCACCCGTTCTGGAGAAAAGAAATGATTCGAACCATCAATATGCGATTTAAACTTTACCCCTTCTTCTTTTATTTTTCGGTTTCCAGAAAGAGAGTACACTTGATACCCGCCACTATCAGTTAAAATGTTGCGATCCCAGCCCATAAATTGATGCAAACCTCCCGCCTTTTCCATGATGTCAATTCCTGGTCTTAGGTACAAATGGTAGGTATTCCCAAGAATGATGTCTGGATTAATATCTTCTTTTAATTCTCGTTGATGCACTCCTTTTACCGTTGCTACGGTTCCTACGGGCATAAAAATGGGGGTCTCAATAGTTCCGTGTCCCATTTCAAGGGTAGCCGCTCTGGCTTTGGTATCAGGATCTTTATGTAGAAGATTGAATTTCAATTGCAAAAATTAAGGAGCAAAGATAGCTATCTCATGCAGAGGAGTTCCTTAACAAAGAAATAAAGTTTAACAGATAAAATACGCACTATTTTGGGCTTGTTTTGGAATAAGAATACGTTACTTTTGAAAAGTTAAACAAGAATGCAATGGCAAATATAGAAGCGTTACAAGACATCGTAGTTCAAGTACGACGCGACATTTTAAGAATGGTACACAATGTAAATTCTGGACACCCAGGGGGATCTCTTGGTTGTACAGAATTTTTTGTATCCCTTTACAATGAAGTAATGGACCTGAAAGAAGGTTTTGATATGGATGGAAAAGATGAGGATGTCTTTTTCCTTTCCAACGGTCATATTTCTCCAGTTTTTTACAGTGTACTGGCGAGAAGAGGCTATTTTCCAGTAGCAGAGTTAAATACCTTCCGTTTAATTGATTCTCGTTTGCAAGGCCACCCCACTACCCATGAGGGGCTACCAGGAGTTAGAGTAGCGAGTGGTTCGCTAGGGCAAGGAATGTCTGTAGCAATTGGTACCGCCCTTGCTAAAAAATTAAATAATGATGACCATTTGGTGTATAGTTTGCATGGCGATGGTGAACTGCAAGAAGGCCAGAATTGGGAAGCCATCATGTTTGCTGCCGGTCACAAAGTAGACAATCTTATCGCAACTGTAGATAGAAACGGTCAACAGATAGACGGCCCCACGGAGAAAGTAATGCCCTTAGGCGATGTTGCTGAAAAGTTTAGAGTATTTGGTTGGGATGTTCTAGAAATTGAAAACGGAAACGATTTATCGCAGGTAATTGCCGGTCTTCAAGAAGCAAAAAGTAGAACTGGGAAAGGAAAACCTGTTTGCATTGTGATGACAACAATGATGGGGAATGGTGTAGACTTTATGATGCACACCCATGCATGGCACGGAAAAGCGCCAAATGATGAACAGCTTGCAACGGCATTAGAACAAAATCCAGAAACTTTAGGTGATTATTAAGCTCTTAGCATAGAATTATGACAAAATATACAGATCAAGGAAAAAAAGATACTAGAAGCGGCTTTGGAGCTGGTATGACGGAATTAGGAAGAACCAACCCAGAAGTGGTTGCCCTTTGTGCAGACTTAGTTGGTTCCTTAAAACTAGAGACATTTATTGAAGAAAATCCGGAACGATTCTTTCAAGTTGGTATCGCAGAAGCCAATATGATTGGGATTGCAGCTGGTTTAACGATTGGAGGGAAAATACCATTTGCCACCACATTCGCGAATTTTGCTACAGGTCGGGTGTATGATCAAATAAGACAATCTGTTGCCTATTCTGATAAAAATGTAAAAATATGTGCCTCTCATGCTGGGGTTACCTTAGGGGAAGACGGTGCTACACATCAGATTTTAGAGGATATTGGATTAATGAAAATGCTGCCTGGAATGACGGTTATAAATCCATGTGATTTTAATCAGACTAAAGCAGCTACCATCGCGATTGCTAAACATCATGGCCCAGTTTACCTGCGTTTCGGACGTCCGAAAGTGGCTAATTTCACGCCAGAAGATCAAACTTTTGAAATTGGAAAAGCAGTCTTATTAAATGAAGGTAAAGACGTAACAATAATTGCTACCGGACATTTGGTTTGGGAAGCTTTAATAGCAGCCGAAGCTTTGGAAGCTGAAGGTGTTTCCTGCGAGGTCTTAAACATCCATACAATTAAACCATTGGATGAAGAAGCTATTTTGGCTTCTGTAAAGAAAACGGGCTGCGTTGTTACCGCAGAGGAACATAACTTTTTAGGCGGTTTAGGAGAAAGTGTGGCTAGAACCTTGGCCAATCAGTTGCCAAGCCCACAAGAATTTGTGGCCACCAAGGATACTTTTGGTGAAAGTGGTACTCCAGACCAATTAATGGAGAAATATGGGCTTAACAATAAAGCAATTAAGGAAGCCGTTCTTAAAGTGTTAAAGAGAAAATAGTTTTGGTATTGTCTTTGATAACTGTTTTCTCATAATTCATTAAACGAAACACATTATGAAAAAAACACTTGCACTTTTGACCCTTGTCCTATGTGGGACATTTGCTGTAGCACAAACGGGTTCTTCTTTTGGTATTAAAGCCGGTTTAAACTACAATGGTAACGGAGATTATTTTGACTCTGTGGAACAGGCGTTCGAAAGCCCAGACAGAAATGCTGGCTTTCACGTAGGCGTTTACGGCAAACTGGGAAACAGGCTGTACCTACGACCAGAATTAGTTTATACTAGTACCACTTCTGGGTATGATGAAGGGGATCTTAAAATTCAGAAACTGGATATCCCATTATTAGTGGGCACTAAGGTAATTGGGCCTTTGCATGTATTTGCCGGTCCTTCTTTTCAGTACATTCTAAATAGTAAGTTTGATGATATCACCATTGATGATATTGATAATGATTTAACCTTAGGCTTCAACCTAGGAGCTGGAGTGAATCTAGGAAAATTTGGAATTGACCTTCGTTATGAACGCGGTTTCACTGAAAATGAGATTAGTTTTATCAACAGTAATATCGCTAACGTCAATGACCGGGTAGATACCAGACCAGATCAGTTAATATTAAGTTTTAGTCTTAATCTGTAAGACAAAAAATAAGGAATAAAAAAGGGTGCGAAAATCGCACCCTTTTTTTATGGTTCTCTTAGAACATCCGGATCTAAATAATCTGGTGTTCCATCATTGTTACTATCTGGATAGGGGAAAATGATATTTCCATTGGCATCCGAAATCTCATCTCTGGTTAACACGCCATCCCCATCATCATCAATATCTTGAAAATCTGGAATTCCTATTAGTAAGCCTTGTTCTCTCTCAACATCATTATCAGTATTGTCATTAAAAACGTCGTTATCACCGTTTAAATCTTCCATAATTGAAGGAATACCATCATTGTCGTTATCGGTATCCTCTACGTATAAACCAACTTCAATAGAAAAGACCAATGGGTCGTAAGAACCTATTGAAGCAGTTGGAGGATTATTAAAATACGCCAAACCAGAAGGGATAAAGACCAAACCAATACCACTATCCGTGAAAGAAGTTGTGCCATCTGCATTGACCACTAACCCAGCTTGGGTTCCCGATTTGATAGTGGAAGCACCGTTGGCAAATCCTCTAATAAAAAAGGGCAATTCTTGCCAAAAGAAATCAGAAACGGCATCAAATCTAGAATTATCCAATAAAGAACCTTCATACTTCAAAAGGGTAGAATCTGCTACCGTAGGCGAATTACCAGCTCCTTCTCTTACATTAAGATAATACAAGGTGTGCAGCACTTCTTCATCATCTTCCAGATTAAATTGATCGGAAGAAACTAAGATGGATAAACTTTGTACTTGCTGACTTATTGGTGTTTTATCGGCATTCTCTCCAGCAATGGTATCAATGACTACTCTAAAATTAAAATCAGGATCAATGGGCTCTTCAAAATCTTCGTAATTGTAAAAGTGCGTCTCCATAAACTCTTGAATTTCTTCGTCGTTTTCTGGTTCTACTTCACTCAATAGCCTAGGAGGAATAGAAATACCTCCTAATCCATCGTCATCATTATTACATCCAAGAAATAATCCTATTAAAATAATCGCGAAGAGACTCTTCTTCATAATTCCCATTTTGCTTTGGTCGCGCAAGATACAATTTTCCACTATTTTTGGGACTTCCCTTAACGAAACTTTGAAGACTTGAGAATTGACAAATTTCTTTGGAGTACCCGCTACTTTAAAACCAGAAACATAGCAACCACTGCTTGTAAAAAAGGGCAGGTAAAAATTAATGGCGATGTTGTAAAACCTTCGAGGGAGGTATTACCCATGGATCAGATCATTGTTAGAAAAAATCAAATTGATTATCAATTGACTGTCCTGGCCATTCCAGAGAGCAGGGTTGGAGCAAAGTTAGTAGCCCTTTACCGAAAAGATACTACCCCAAAAGAGGCTTTTGAAACCAATGAACTTTTAAAATTTGCCAAGGAGCATTATCGAAAAAAAGGACTGGGAAGGCCTACAAAAAAAGATAGAAGGGATATTGACGACTATCGTTTTGAAGAGAATAACAACGAACAAGAAACAGACGATTGATTACCTTTGAATAAACTATTGGTTATGACAAATAAAATTCTTGATCATCAACAAATTCAACATAAGATCAACAGGATTGCGTACCAAATTTACGAGTCTAATGCCAATGAAAAAGAAATTATCATTGCTGGAATAGAAGGCGGAGGACAATTATTTGCAAAGAAATTGTCTCGGGTACTTGAAAAAATAACTCCCGCTAAAATTTCCATGTGCACTGTTTTAATGAATAAAAAAAATCCTTTGGAAAGTGGCGTAACGACCACTATGGAGGAAAGCGCTTTCAAAAACAAATCGGTGGTTTTAGTAGATGATGTTTTAAACTCTGGAACCACCCTCATCTATGGAGTTCATCACTTCTTACAAACACCACTTAAACAACTAAAGACAGCCGTTTTAGTAAATAGAAACCACAAGCGCTATCCAGTAAAGGCAGATTTCAAAGGAATCTCCCTTTCCACTTCTTTGCAAGAACATGTTCGGGTAGAATTGGCTTCTAAAGAATACGCAGTCTATCTAGATTAAAATTTCCTTTATTTCATCTACAATTTCGTCTACTTCCTTGGTATCTGCCGCTATGGTATGGGTGGCTTGGCTGTAAAAAGAAGCACGTTCAAAAAGATGCTTTCCTAAGAATTCTGGTAATTCTTCGGCATCAAGATGGGCTACCAAAGGACGTTTATCTTTTTCATTTGTAAGTCGCTGGGTTAAACTACCTATAGAAAGTTGCAAGTAGAAGGAAGCCGGTGTCGCCTCTTTTATAAGCTCCATGTTCGTGCCGTAGCAGGGCGTGCCCCCACCCAAGGCTAAGACAAGATTGGATTTTGAGTGCAATACATCTTGAAGAACCTCTGTTTCTTTCTTTCTAAAAAACAGTTCTCCTTTTTTCCGAAAGATTTCGGGAATTTCCATTTTAAGCCGTTCGGAAATTTCATCATCCAGATCTAAAAATTCATAATTGAGCTGTGTAGCTAGGGTGCGTCCAATGGTTGATTTACCACTTGCCATATAGCCTAAGAGAACTACTATCATACGAAACGATCCTATAATTATTTTAAAACCTCAAATTTATCATTAATTGGGCTTGATTAATAAATTTAGGATTGTATATTTGCAGCCGCTTAACACAATTTGGTGGTGTTAAGTAAGGATTTTGACCTGATAGCTCAGTTGGTAGAGCATCTCCCTTTTAAGGAGAGGGTCCTGGGTTCGAGCCCCAGTCAGGTCACTAAAAGTTAAGTCTCCGGCTTAACTTTTTTTGTTTTATTTCTATTTACTAGCCCACGTGGCGGAATTGGTAGACGCGCTACCTTGAGGGGGTAGTGTTCTTATGG
>CAZRPJ010000054.1:2344-17565 GCA_964601965.1 uncultured Croceivirga sp. | reverse complement strand
CTACATGGTCATTGAAAATCATGATGGGGATTTTGATGATGTAAAAAGATTCTTATTGACTGCAAGTGAGATTGGCAGCATCTTTAAAAAAGGAGCTACTATTTCTGCAGCCATGGGTGGTTGTCAGGCAGAAATTGGCGTATCTTCTGCAATGGCAGCTGCAGGCCTTACCGAACTGATGGGAGGTACTCCAGATCAAGTTTTAATGGCCGCTGAGATTGCCATGGAACATCACTTAGGGTTAACTTGCGACCCTATAGGAGGACTGGTACAAGTGCCTTGTATTGAACGCAATTGCATGGGAGCTATTAAGGCAATAAATGCTTCAGAAATGGCTCTTGATGCAGATCCCACCGAAGCCATTGTGCCCTTGGACAAGGTCGTAAATACCATGTGGGAAACAGCAAAAGACATGAATAGCAAGTACAAAGAGACCTCAGAAGGGGGCTTGGCGGTTGGCGTATTCTTATCTGATTGTTAGGTAAAATCTACTGTTTTGGAGTTAAAAATTTACTTTAAGAAGTAGAAGAATGCCAAGCCTAGTATTCTAGAATGTGTGCGAGCTGATGGCAGTTCTACTTGATTAAATTGAAACCATATGGGATACCTTTCAAGCCATTTTTGCCCAATGGGAGGCAATCCCAGAGGGAACAGCTCTTAGCTTTTATTTTCCTATTAAGCCCTAGTCTTCTTGACATCCGGCTCGCCCACGGGTATCTATCAGATAAATTATTTTCCAAGTACCGTCAAAATTGACCATTTGAAAAGAGTTTATTCCACAATGACTAAAAGTGTCATTGAGCCAAAACTCATAGCCTACCCAGGCATTGGCCATGGTGCGATCTACTTGAATATTCCAAGAGGTTAGTTTTTCTTGGAAAGAAATAGAATCCGGAATACTTACAATGGACTCGTACAACTTTCCTATAGGGGTAGTTCTAAATTGTGTCTTCCCTTCTTTATTCCTGCCTGTGGTTTGTAAGACCACATTTTCTGCCATATACTGTTTCATACCTAAAGAATCCTGGGCGTGAAAGGCCTGGAAAAACCCTTCCACCACTTCTTTAACAGCTTGTTTTTCTGCCTCTTGTGCCCATAGTTGCTGAGCTCCTAAACAAGTAACTAAGGCGATCATCCATAATTGTCTCATGTGAATCGTGTTTTGATTACGGTCAAATTAATCAAATCTAATTACATTTAGGGCACAAACGTATGTACTATGTCTACCGCCAAAAAAGAATACAAGCGGGTTACTGTGAAGTCCCTCATTGAAATGAAGCAAAATGGAGAAAAGATCTCCATGCTCACCGCCTATGATTATTCTATGGCCAAGATTGTAGATTCTGCGAATGTAGATGTCATTCTTGTGGGTGATTCTGCCAGCAATGTTATGGCCGGTCATGAAACAACACTCCCAATTACACTGGATCAGATGATTTATCACGCTTCCTCGGTAGTTCGGGCTGCAAAACGGGCCTTGGTGGTTGTTGATATCCCTTTTGGTAGCTACCAGAGTGACAGTAAAGAAGCGCTACGCTCTGCCATTAGAATTATGAAGGAAAGCGGTGGACACGCAGTAAAAGTAGAAGGTGGTGAAGAAATTAAGGATTCTGTAAAACGAATTTTACAAGCCGGTATCCCCGTGATGGGACATTTGGGGCTAACACCTCAATCTATCTACAAATTTGGCACCTACACCGTTCGTGCAAAAGAAGATGCTGAAGCTAAAAAATTAAAGGCCGACGCTAAAATGCTAGAAAAGATTGGCTGCTTTGGATTGGTTTTAGAAAAGATTCCCGCAGAGTTGGCCAAGGAAGTAGCAGCTAGTGTATCCATCCCAGTCATTGGTATTGGTGCTGGGGGTGGGGTCGATGGACAGGTGCTCGTTGTACACGATTTGTTAGGAATGACACATGAATTTAATCCTCGCTTTTTACGCCGCTACATGAATCTGTATGACGAAATGGGCGCAGCGATTAGCAACTACGTGGCCGATGTGAAATCCAAGGATTTCCCGAATGAAAATGAACAATATTAACCTTGCCAAACAGTCTTCATTCAACTCCTGAAAATTTAGAAGTCCTTTATGAGGACAATCACTTAATCGTGGTAAACAAACGCCCTGGAGATTTGGTACAAGGCGATAAAACAGGTGATGCCCCTTTGTCTGAAGTTGTAAAGGCGTTTTTAAAAAAGAAATACCAAAAGGAAGGCAACGTGTATCTAGGAGTGGTGCACCGCTTAGACCGCCCTACTTCAGGTATTGTGCTGTTTTCTAAAACATCAAAAGCGCTACCTCGATTAAATAAACTGTTTGCGGAAGGGAAGACCAAAAAAACTTATTGGGCTGTGGTTGGGAAACCACCTCCACAAGAAGAGGAAGAATTAGTACATTGGTTGGTACGAAATCCGAAACAAAACAAATCCTACGCCCATTCTAAGGAAGTGCCTAATAGTAAAAAGGCCGTTTTACACTATCGCATGCTTAAAGCCTTAGATCGCTATTTTTTGTTGGAAATTGAACTCAAAACTGGTAGGCACCACCAAATACGCAGCCAACTTAGCAGTATTGGTTGTCCCATTAAAGGGGATCTTAAATACGGTGCTCCAAGAAGTAACAAAGATGGCAGCATACATCTACATGCGCGAAGTTTGGCATTGGAACACCCCGTAAAAAAAATTCCCCTTTCCTTCATAGCACCGGTGCCCAAGGAAGTCATTTGGCAAGCTAGTTTATAGTTGAAGATTTTCGCGTACGAAGGCTTTCAATCACCACTGCACTTAAAATTAAACCTCCTCCTAAAATGGTGCCCCAGCTAGGGATTTCTTTTAAAAACAACGCCCCGATAAGAATGCCGTAAATAGGCTGAATACTACTTAAAATACTTATGGTGGTAATAGAAAAATACCGAAAACACCCTAAAAATAAGGTATGACCAAGAGCCGTTGTAACCAATGCCAAGGTAAAAATCCAAGGGAGCTGTTCTGGCACTTCGGTTAAATTGGAAGTGAGGAATAGCGGTGCCAAAACAAGGGCGATAATACCCATTTGATAACACATTAGACTAGAGCCATTATAATCAGATACTCGGTTTTTCAAAAGAATATTACGCAAAGAATACAACACGGCAGAAAAGATACCAATCGCAATAGCCCAGCTTGTATTGGCATTCGCGGCACTCAAGTCCGGGTTTAACAGATAAATACCCGCAAGCACTAAAATACCTAACCACAAATGCACTTTCTGGAAGGTAGTTTTTAGTAAAATGGGTTCAAGAAATGCCGTAATAATGGGATAGGTAAATAGCGATAGCATGCCAATGGCCACGGAAGATAATTGTAGGGAATAGAAGTAAGTAATCCAATGTCCTCCCAATAAAATCCCACTAAAAAAGATAGGAATCCGGTGCTCTTTTGCAATTTTAAAAGAGAATCCCCTGTAGCGGCAATAGACATACAATATGAGGAAGGCTAACACGGCGCGCACCGCTATGGTTAAAGCTGGAGGAAGACTAATATAACGACCCAATGCCCCGGAAGTGCTCACAAAAAGCATGGCCAAATGAATCTCTAAAAAATTCCCTAAGGATTGTTTTTTTAGTTGCACCTACCCGTTATCTAGTTACTGCCAAGGCTTTCTCCCGGATGATCTCTGCCACCGGCCTATTTTGAAGGTGGCTCTCTAACCAAGAAAGAATATCTAAGTAGAGAAAAGCACGTTTTTCGTAGGGATGGTCTTCGTATTTCTTAAGCTCGTTGTACAGCTTTTGAAATTCTCCTTTTAATTCTGTGGGATAAATATCTCCTAAACCACGCAGGAACTTGATCATTTCATGCTGTACGGCCTGTAAGTCGTTCATTTTTAATAAAAACTTATAGGTACTCTTTAATTGAATTTCTAAATGGTAGTCCATTCCTGCCTCGTAATGTGCCACCAAGCTCAACACTCGAGCAAAGCACATGAGATCCTCCCGCATTTTTAATTGCTTGTTGTTGATAATCTTTTTTAGATAGGCAATGCAATTCTTATTATCTCCATTTCCAAAATAGAGGCATGCAATTTTATAATAGAGTAACATGACATGATGCTGGTCTATGCGGTCTGCATGTTTTTTAATGCCGTATTCAATGATATTCACCAAATACAAGCCCTTATCAAATGTGCCCTCTAAAAAATGTAAGTTTAGTTTATTGCTATTCACATACAAAAAACTCAAAGAGGCAATGTTGTCATTCTTTGGGAAATTGGGGCCTGATACCGTTGTTTCCAAACGTTGAAGGGTCTCCTTAAACTGGGAACCATACTTTACAAAAAACAAGGATTCTAGCAGATAGTGGTTCCCTTTGAGATAGAACACAGGATTTAAGGAAATCATTTCCTCTTGCTCATGAAACAAGTCTACCCACTTGCTGGAATATTTGTAAGAAGAAAGAAAATCTTGGGTTAGAAAGCTATACCAAAGATGTGCTTTGTACAACCAAAGTTTCTCTCGAAAGCCTAGATCTTCAAGTTTAAAGGAAGGCAAATGCGTATCGAAATAATCTTTTACATTTCGTAAATCCTCGTCATTTCGTACATACCCCACCTTAAGCATCATCCCATACAACTGCAAGGACAAGTTAGATAGCTTGCTGGTCATTAAGTTATGGTCTGAAAGATCTTTGGCTTGCTTGGCTAACTCTTCTGCCCTATCAGGAATACTCCTCGTAATATATTGGGTTTCAATAATTTTCTCTAGTTCAACAATCTCATAAGCAACATTCTTTTCTTCGTTTTCAATGGCCATATTCTTGGCCTTATCCAAGAGTTTTAAGCTTTGCTTGTACAACCCTTTTTGATAAAGAATGGTAGCGAAGTCTAGTTGCTCCCGAATCTGTACGCGTATGTTTTGGTTTACAGGATTAAGCCGAAGACTTATTAAAATTTGCTTGTAGAGATGCGCCTTAAGGTTTGAGAGTTGCGCTTTTTTTACAATGCCGCTTGATAAAATCTGCGCTTCATCATAGGTTTTAAGCTTGTCTAAAAGATTAAAAAGGGCAAGGAATTTGGCGTCTGTATTAACCCCTAAACGACCTACATAAAGCTTAAACTGCCGCTTTTCTGATTTTGACAAGGATTTCACTAAAACAAATAAACTGTCCTTGGGGGTGCTAACCATCGTAAAAATATCTATTTATAGGCCTGAAAATTAATCGTTTACCTTTTCCTTTTGCCACTTTAACGTTGTAACACTACCGCTATAAAAACGGGGGTTGCTGCGTGTGTTCCTAACTTCGTAAAGATTAGGTAAAACGAACTATAATCATGGGTAAAGATAAGGTACATATTTTTGATACAACACTCAGGGACGGAGAACAAGTACCAGGGTGCAAACTAGATACCAAACAGAAGTTGGTCATTGCAGAGCGTCTTGATGAATTGGGTGTCGATATCATTGAGGCGGGGTTTCCTATTTCAAGTCCCGGTGATTTCCAATCTGTGAACGAAATTGCCAAGTTGGTTAAGAATGCTACCGTATGTGGTCTTACCCGTTCTGTGAAAAAAGATATCGAAGTTGCTGCCGAAGCGATAAAGGTGGCTAAGAGGCCAAGAATACACACCGGTATTGGTACCTCAGATTCCCATATTACCCACAAGTTTAAAAGTACTAGAGAAGATATTTTGGAGCGTGCAGTGGCGGCAGTAAAATACGCCAAAAGCTTTGTAGAAGATGTGGAGTTCTATGCAGAGGATGCTGGTCGTACGGATAACGAATATTTGGCGCGTGTCTGCGAAGCTGTTATTGCTGCAGGGGCAACGGTTTTAAATATTCCCGATACCACCGGTTATTGCCTACCAGAGGAGTATGGTGCCAAAATGAAATACCTAAAAGAAAATGTAAAAGGCATTGACAAAGCCATCCTTTCTTGTCACTGTCATAATGATTTAGGTCTGGCCACTGCCAATTCTATTGCAGGTGTTATCAACGGAGCCAGACAAATAGAATGCACCATTAATGGGATAGGAGAACGCGCTGGAAATACTTCTTTAGAAGAAGTTGTGATGATCATGCGTCAGCACCCTTACTTAAATCTAGATACCAACATCAATAGTAAATTGCTATACGATACCAGTTTAATGGTTTCTGATAAGATGGGAATGGTGGTACAACCGAATAAAGCTATCGTTGGTTCTAACGCCTTTGCACATAGCTCAGGAATTCACCAAGACGGTGTGATTAAAAATCGTGAAACCTATGAAATCATGGATCCGCATGATGTTGGTGTCAATGAGTCTTCTATTGTTCTTACGGCACGAAGCGGTAGAGCGGCTTTGGCTTATCGCGCTAAAAATGTGGGCTATGAATTAACAAAAACTCAGTTAGACGTAGTCTATCAGAACTTTTTGAAATTCGCTGATAGGAAAAAAGAAATTGTGGACTCAGACATCCACGAAATTGTGGAAACCAGTGATGTAAATATTTCATCGCTTACCTAAAGATTTTGTGTCAAAAACGCTGAAGGTATGAATCTGAATATTGCCTTACTTCCAGGAGATGGCATTGGCCCAGAAGTGCTGCAACAAGCTGTAGCAAGTTTAGAGGCTATTGAAGAAATATTCGGGCATTCCTTTAATTTCAAAGAAGCTCCCGTTGGTGCCACAGCCATTGAAACTCATGGGACACCCCTTCCCAACCATACGTTAACCCTTTGCAAAAACTCCGATGCTGTCCTTTTCGGTGCTATTGGAGATCCTAAATACGATAACAATCCAGAAGCCAAGGTGCGACCGGAACAGGGATTGTTAGCCCTAAGAAAAGAATTAGCCCTTTTTGCCAATATTAGACCCGTCAAAGTATTCCCAAGCTTATTGAAGCAATCTCCATTAAAAGAAGAACGCATTGCAGGAACAGACTTTACCATCTACAGGGAGCTAACAGGAGGTATTTACTTTGGAGAGAAAAAAGTAAATGAAAATGGTACGGTTGCCTCTGATCTTTGCGAGTATTCTGAAAAAGAAATAGAACGCATTGCTCACCTCGCTTTTAAAGCAGCACGGAACAGAAAAAACAAAGTAACACTGGTAGACAAAGCCAATGTTTTAGAGTCCTCTCGCCTATGGCGCAAGGTTGTAACAAAGATTCAAGAAAGTTATCCAGACGTTGCATTGGAGTATCTTTTTGTAGATAATGCCGCCATGCAATTAATCTTAAATCCAAGTCAGTTTGATGTCATTCTCACCGAAAATATGTTTGGTGATATTTTATCTGATGAGGGCAGTGTAATTGGCGGTTCTATTGGCTTACTAGCTTCGGCATCTATAGGAGAAGACAACGCTCTTTTTGAACCTATTCATGGCTCGTATCCTCAGGCCAAAGGAGAAAATATTGCCAATCCAATCGCAGCCATTCTATCTGCAGCGATGCTACTTGAGCATTTTCAGTTGTTCGAGGAAGCCATGGCTGTTAGAGAAGCGGTTGACAAGGCCTTAAAAAAAGGAATTGTAACTCCCGATCTAAATCCTAAAAGCAGCTACGGAACCACCCATGTTGGAGATTTTATCGCCAGCCAGATCGTAGACGATGAAGACCGCCTCAATATGAATGATGAAAACATTGGACTAGGTAAGTCCACCATTATTTAATTACTCCCCCAATAATTCTTCAAGGGTTTCTGTAAATTCTCGCTTAAATTCTTCGTGTTTTTCACCCGTTGCCGGTCCATTAAACCCTGTGTGAATTTTTCGCACTTCGCCCTTTTTATCAATGTAAATAGTTGTAGGATAAGAAAGTACATGATTTAACATGGGTAGCTTTTCATTGGCTTTGGTTTTACTACTTGTACCAATTTGCGCTAGTAGAATAGGGTACTCCACACCTACCCTGTTTTTTAACCGTTCAATACCTAAAAAAGCCTTTTCTTCTGTCTTAGCATATTCAAATGCCAAGCCCACAACTTCTAAATTTGGATGGGGATTATTCTTAAGGTAATCCACATAGAACTTGGTTTCATCCAAACAGTTAGGACACCAAGTACCCATGATCTGCACCAATACCACCTTGTCTTTAAAGCGCTCATCCTGCAGTGTCACTTCTTTACCAGATGGATCTGGAAATGAGAATTCGAAACGATCATACCCTTCTTTTAAGTAGGTTAAACTATCTGCATCGGCCAATTCAAAGGCGTTATTCCGTACCGCTTTAAATTGCTCCACCGAATGATTTCCAGAATAAAAAGTCCCCTGCATACTGGTGTCGGTCACCTTGGCCGTAAAAAGGAAAACATGCGCACCGTCAAAAGCAGAAAGTTTTAAAGAGTCTCCATCAACTACCCCATCTAAAAATCGGTAATCTCCAGTGTTTGTGCGAAAGGTTCCTCGTAACTGATTCCCAGTTTGATAGAATATCCCTTTTGCCGGGTAGGGATCTTCCGTATCAAAATCAAAGGTAGTTTCCCAAATCCCAGATACATCATAGTTGGCTTGGTCTTTTACTGAAAAACGTTCCGATTCTCCGTAAACAGCGCTGAAGGGAACATAGCGCTCTAAACTCTCTTTTATGAATTCACCTTCAATAGTATTTCCGGTAAACGTACCAGCGATATAGCCTTCAAAAATGGGCATCTTGATAAGGATGGAGTCGTTTTCAATACTAAACTCATCAACTGTGATGCGCTCATCAGCATTTTGCATTTCCATGGCATAGCCAGTTTCCTCATCGTACGAAAGGGTAAAATTAAAGGGCAATTGCTCCGTATCTGATACCTGCATACTGCCTTTCCAAACCCCTAAAGACAAGGTTTCTTCTTGTTTTTCTGCACAGGAAATAAATAAGAATATCCCTAGTAGCGCCCCTATTTTTGACTTCATTATATAATGGTTTATCATCTATATCGAATTTAAATAAAGAACCTTACCAAAAAGTTCTAAAAAGCCAAAGGTACTCCGTTGAATGTAACCACCCAAAATCCTATCTTTGCTCACTTTAAAATCGAGCAATGAAGATTTCTTACAACTGGCTCAAACAGTTTTTAAATATTGATTGGGAAGCCGATAAAACCGCTGAACTTTTAACCGACTTAGGGTTGGAAGTAGAAGGGATTGAGGCCTTTGAATCTGTGAAAGGAGGCTTGCAAGGAGTAGTTGTTGGGCACGTCCTTAGCTGTGAGCAACACCCCAATGCAGACCGATTAAAGCTCACTACGGTTGATGTTGGAGGCGCAGAAAATCTTCAAATTGTTTGTGGCGCGCCCAATGTGGCGGCAGGTCAAAAAGTGCCAGTAGCTACCATAGGCACAACCCTGTATACGAAAGAAGGAGAAGCGTGGAAAATTAAAAAAGGGAAGATACGAGGCGAAGAAAGCCAGGGTATGATCTGTGCCGAAGATGAACTTGGGCTTGGAAACAGTCATGACGGGATTATGGTTTTAGACGAAAAACTTGTGCCCGGAACTCCCTGCTCAGAAGTCTTTCAGATAGAAAATGATGCTGTTTTTGAAATTGGCTTAACTCCCAACCGATCTGATGCAATGAGCCATTTTGGAGTGGCTCGCGATCTACGAGCGGGGCTAGAGCAGCAAGAAGTAAAAAAAGAATTAATAACTCCTTCTACTAGTAATTTTGCGGTAGATGAACGCTCCTTAAAAATGGACGTTGATGTGGTTGATCCTAAACTGGCGCCTAGATATTGTGGGGTTACTATTAAAAATCTTTTGGTACAGGAGTCACCAGATTGGTTAAAAAACCGATTGAGTGCCATAGGATTATCACCCATTAATAATGTGGTAGATATTACCAATTATGTCTTACATGAATTAGGGCAACCCCTGCACGCCTTTGATGCCAATAGAATTAAAGGAAATAAGGTGGTTGTAAAAAGACTCCCTAAAGGCACCAAATTTGTGACTCTAGACAGTGTAGAGCGCGAACTGCATGAAGATGATTTAATGATCTGTGATGCAGAAAAGCCTATGTGCATTGCCGGGGTTTTTGGAGGTATCGATTCTGGAGTCACCGAAAATACCACGGCCATCTTTTTAGAAAGTGCCTATTTCGATCCTGTTTCTATTCGTAAAACGGCCAAGAGACACGGTTTAAATACAGATGCCTCCTTCCGTTTTGAACGAGGTATTGACATAGAAACCACGGAATATGCGCTAAAAAGAGCCGCTGCTTTGATTAAAGAAGTAGCCGGTGGCGAAATCAGCTCCGAAGTTGTTGACTTATACCCGGTTAAAATTCAGGATCATCAAGTAGTATTAACCTTTGATAAGATTAACGCGCTAATTGGGCAAGAAATCCCGAGAGATACCATAAAATCGATCCTGACCTCCTTAGAAATTAAAATCAACAATGTTACTGAAACTGGATTGGGTTTAACCATTCCTTCCTACCGAACAGACGTAGAACGTGAAGTAGATGTTATTGAGGAGATCTTGCGCGTGTATGGTTATAACAATATTGATTTCAAGGAAAAGATAAATGCCTCTATTGCAAAAACTTCGGCAGTAGAAAGTTATGCCCTTCAAAACATCGTTGGAGATATTTTGGTTGCCAACGGTTTTTACGAAATAATGACCAATAGTTTGGTAGCCCAAGAGGGGGAAACAAAAACAGATGCAGTTAGCATGTTAAATCCTTTAAGTGCAGATCTGTCTGTTTTACGTACTTCTATGCTTCCTACTGGTTTGGCAAGTATTACCTATAATCAGAATAGAAAACATACCAACCTCCGCTTTTTTGAATTTGGAAAAGTGTACCATTCTACTGAAAATGGGTACGATGAACAAGAAGTATTGGCCCTTTACACCAGTGGAAATCTTAATGACGCCCATTGGAAAGGTAGCAACGGAAAATCTGAATTCTTCTACCTCAAAGGCATTGTGAGCACCCTACTGGAACGATTGGGAGTGAGCGGAACCTCTGAAGAGCCTACAGAATTAGCTTCCTTGTCTGAGGGGATTGCTATTAAAAGACAACAGGAAACCTTAGTAGACCTTGGTTTGGTGAAGCAAAAAATTTCCAGCGCACAAGGAATAAAAGAAGATGTCTTTTATGTGCAGTGTAACTGGAAGGCGTTACTGAATATAGCAAGTAAAAGTAATATTCAGTTTAAACCAATACCAAAATACCCAGCGGTAAAGCGTGATTTTGCCTTGTTATTAGACGAGCAGATTCCCTTTAAAAAATTGTACGACTTGGCGCTAAAAACAGAGCGCAAATTGTTAAAAGGGATTTCGCTTTTTGATGTGTACACGGGTAAAAATCTACCAGAAGGAAAAAAATCGTACGCCATTAGTTTTACGATACAAGACGAAAGCAAAACGCTGACAGACAAACAGATAGATAAGATCATGACCAAGTTAGAGCAAACCTATGTAAACGAATTAGGAGCTAGCCTACGCTAACTTAATCCATTCCTGGAGGAAGAATAATACTGTCTATTTGATGTACCACGCCATTACTATGACTGGCATCGGCTGAAGTGATAATTGCCTCATTGCCTTTGGCATCCCGCAATACGATATCAATACCGCGGATAAACGCATGCAACTTAGTACCCTGTATAGTAGTAAAAGAAGTTTGTCCTTCTCCCCTGCACAGAGCTTGTAAAATCTTCGAGGCTGTTAAATTGCCAGCAACCATGTGGTAGGTGAGCAATTGTTTTAGCTGTTGTTTGTTCTCTTCTTTAAAAAGCGCATCCCATTCTTCATCATTAAAACGGGAAAAGGCGGTATTGGAGGGGGCAAAAAAAGTAAAAGGACCCTTTCTATTTAATAATTCTTCTAAATCTGCCATTTTAATGGCTTCATAAAGCATCGTATGTCGATCAGAAGATATAGTAGATTGTAAAGTGGTAATCGCAGAATTTTCTAAATAAAGTCCAGAAGAGAGCGATGTTAAGGTAGTGGTCTGTGCCTGACCTACGAAGCCAACAAAGAGCCAAAAACATACGCAGAAATGGGGGACTTTCATTTAAAAATATAAGTTCAAGTAGTTTGGAACATCAGGTTTTACAACACCTCATCGATGAAATGCATAAAACATCGGTAAGATAGTCTTTTCTCTGAAAAATGCAATTTTCATAAGAGGTCGTTCATAGAATTTAACAAAATATTAACAATAATGTTCAAGCTTAAAATTTTACATCCCGTTTTTCTTTTGGTTAACTTTGGGATAATTGCTAAAGAAAAAGAAAAATGATCTTCGAAAAGACCAATATTGAAGAAAAACTGGCTAATCTAAAGGCCCACACGCAATCCGAAAATAAAGTGTTGCAAGAAGTATACGAGCTTTTAAAAGAAGATCGTATGCCCAAGAAGCTTTCACAAGAGGCGGTAATCAACGCTAAAAAAAGCACATCAAACAAATTTGAGTTTGACCACTTAGAAACTGAGCGGATTTTTCATATTAGTCAAATTCAAAAAATATGCATCGATTATCGACTTCGGTTTTTAGATAGTAAATATTTTAAAGGGAAAATCCCAAAACAAGCGTTCTTAGAAATTGAACGCTTAGAATCTTTACATGATACCACTTTAGAGGGTTACAAAATCATGGCTCCTTCTAAACTTTTTAAATTAGAAGATAAGGACGATCCTTTATTGTTTGCTCCTATTGGCAATGGCTACTTCTACCTCATTCACAAATGGGGAAACGATTTACATCCTTTGCGTAAAATGTTGGTATGGCCCTTTAAGAATATTGTGAATTTAACGCTCACCACCTTAGTGATCAGCTATTTGCTTACGCTTTTAGTACCTACCGGCTTATTTAGCAAAAACAACACCTCCGCTGAATTTTGGATGATGTTCTTTTTTATGTTTAAGTCTATAGCAGCCGTGGTTATTTTTTACGGGTTTGCACTCGGTAAAAACTTTAACCCAGCCATTTGGAATAGTAAGTATTTTAACGCCTAATTACACCGGCAAAGCATACATCTTTTCACGTTGTGCCTTAATGGCCTTGTCAGACATATACTCATCGAAACTTAGGTAACGATCTATAGTACCATTGGGTGTGAGCTCAATAATTCTATTGGCCACCGTCTGCACGAAGGCATGGTCATGTGTTGTTAAAAGTACCGTCCCTTTAAAATTGTTAAGTGAGTTATTAAAGGCCGTGATACTTTCTAAGTCTAAGTGATTTGTAGGTTCATCTAACAGCAATACGTTTGCCCTTAAAAGCATCATTCTACTAAGCATACAACGCACCTTTTCTCCTCCAGACAAGACGGTTGACTTTTTTAAAGCTTCTTCACCGCTAAAGAGCATCTTCCCTAAAAATCCTCGTACGTATACTTCTTCACGCTCCTCCTCAGTTTTTGTCCACTGACGTAGCCAATCTACCAAATTAATGTCGTCTTCAAAATAGGCGTCATTATTCGCTGGCAGGTAAGACTGAGTGGTGGTCACCCCCCATTGAAATTTGCCGGTTTTAGCCGTTTGATTGCCTGTGATTATTTCATAAAAGGCCGTAGAAGCTCTCGAGTCCCGTGAAATGATCGCTACTTTATCGCCCTTCGCAAGGTTAATATCAACCTTATCAAAAAGAACATCTCCATCTTCAGAAAGGGCACTTAATCCTTCCACATTTAATATCTGATCGCCCGCTTCGCGTTCTCTTTCAAAAATAATGGCTGGATAGCGCCTGCTTGAAGGTTTTATGTCTTCAACCTTTAACTTTTCAAGCATTTTCTTACGTGAAGTAGCTTGCTTACTTTTTGCTACGTTCGCACTAAAACGCTGTATAAATTCTTGTAATTCTTTGGCTTTTTCTTCGGCCTTTTTATTCTGCTGTGCGCGTTGTCTTGCAGCTAATTGACTGCTCTCGTACCAGAACGTATAGTTCCCGCTAAATAGATTAATCTTCCCAAAATCTATGTCTGCAATATGCGTACAAACAGCATCTAAAAAGTGTCTGTCGTGCGAAACTACAATGACGGTGTTGTCATAATTGGCTAAGAAATTTTCTAACCAATTAATGGTTTCATAATCCAAATCGTTCGTTGGCTCATCCATGATTAAGACATCAGGATTTCCAAACAAGGCTTGCGCAAGCAACACCCGCACTTTTAATTTAGAATCTAAATCAGACATGTTGGTGTAGTGCAGATCCTCTGTAATACCCAGATTAGAAAGCAATGCTGCTGCAGCACTCTCTGCATTCCATCCGTCCATTTCTTCAAAAGACACCTGCAACTCCCCTATTTTCTCCGCATTCTCATCTGAGTAATCGGCATATAGGGCATCTATTTCCTTTTTAATCTTGTACAAGGGCTGGTTCCCCATCACTACAGATTCTAGTACTGGAAAATCATCAAAAGAGTTATGGTTTTGTTCTAAAACAGACATCCGCTTGCCAGGCTCCATATGCACATGGCCGGAGGTGGCATCAATTTTTCCTGAAATTACTTTTAAGAAGGTAGACTTACCAGCACCGTTGGCACCAATAACCCCATAACAGTTGCCTTGGGTAAACGCAACGTTTACCTCATCGAACAAAACTCTTTTTCCAAATTGAACTGATAAATTGGATACAGAAAGCATAGCGATTGAAAATTTTTTGCAAAAGTAGCTAAAATTAATACCTTGGCATAGTGAACAAAAAATGTATTTAGACAGCTGGAAAACGCAGTTTAACAACATTTAACTGCGCATTAACAGCCCACTTTTTAATCGATACTTAAGTTTGCTCTTGCAAATGAGTGTATGAAGCGACTATTACTATTCTCAACCCTTCTTGGATTATTCGCATGTTCGGAGCAGAAAAATGCCCCGGAAGTGGTCTATTTTGCTGGGGAAATTGTAAATCCCACCAGTGATTTTGTGGTGCTTTACAAGAACGATGCAGTGGTAGATTCTGCCAAGCTTGACGAGAATAACCGCTTCTCTTTTACTTTAGAAAATGTGGAGGAAGGCCTTCATCATTTCGATCATGCGCCACAATATCAATATGTGTTCTTAGAAAAAGGGGATAGTCTTCTAATTCGTCTAAACGCTTCTCCTGCCTATTTCGATGAATCTTTGGTTTTCTCTGGGGATAATGAGATGGTGAACAATTTTATGATTGAAATGTTCTTAACACATGAGGACGAAGAAAATGTAGTATACTCCTATTTTAAACTAGACCCTCAAGATTTTAGTGACAAGATTGATTCCTTACGTTCACAGAAATTAGAGGAGCTCGATTTACTCATGGCTAACGAAGAAATATCGGAAAACGGATATGCCCTCGCAAAAGC
>CAZRPJ010000054.1:0-2244 GCA_964601965.1 uncultured Croceivirga sp. | reverse complement strand
AGAGACAATCTGCTGCGTAACGTAACTATGGACTACTTGCTTAAAGTACATAGGGCTAGTCCAGACTGTGATAAGTTCATCAATGATTTTGAGGCTCTTTCTAATAATGAAGCTCATGTAGCTGAAATTAAACACCTCCTACAAGGAATTAAAAACCTACAGCCTAAAAATTCCCTACCTCATTTGGTTTTAGAAGACGTTGCAGGGAACACCACTACCTTAAAAGAAATTGCTAGTGACGGAAATACCGTTTTTTACTTTTGGACGGCAGATCAGAAAAGGCACTTTAGAAACGTGGTGAAGCAGGTTAAAAAACTGCAGCAAATGCATCCAGATCACCGCTTTGTAGGTATTAACCTAAGAACCACCAAAGAGGAATGGAGTTCCTTACTGCAAGAGGCGAATTTAAACGAAGCGCATCAGTATCGAGGAGAAGACTTCAAAACAGTACAAAGCACACTTATCGTAGACCACTTAAACAAATGCGTTATTTCTGAGGATACGCTTATCGTGAATGCCTTTGGCAATTTATACGCTTCCTTTACCCCATAAAAAAACCCTAACCATTCGGCTAGGGCTTTCTCTATGCTCTTTTAAGAATTCTTACGAATTCCCTTTTTTGTAATCCGCTAAGAATTTTTCTAATCCTATATCCGTTAATGGATGTTTCAATAAGCCTTCAATAGCGCTTAAAGGCCCTGTCATTACATCTGCCCCAATTTTGGCACAATCAATCACATGCATGGTATGACGTACGGACGCCGCTAAAATTTGAGTCTCAAATCCGAAATTGTCATATATCAATCGAATCTCACCAATAAGATTCAATCCATCTGTAGAAATGTCATCTAGTCTCCCAATAAAAGGGGAAACATACGTAGCTCCTGCCTTCGCTGCAAGTAATGCCTGCCCTGGCGAGAATACCAAAGTACAATTGGTTTTAATTCCTTTATCTGAAAAGTATTTCAAGGCTTTTACACCATCTTTGATCATAGGGACCTTTACCACAATTTGTTCATGAAGTTCTGCCAACGCCTCTCCTTCTTTTATGATCCCTTCTAAGTCTGTAGAAACCACCTCTGCAGATACATCTCCATCAACCACAGAACAGATATCTACATAATGCTTTAAAATATTGTCATGGCCGGTAATACCTTCCTTGGCCATTAAAGATGGATTGGTTGTTACTCCATCTAAAACTCCTAATGCTTGCGCCTCTTTAATCTGATCTAAATTGGCCGTATCTATAAAAAACTTCATAACTGTGAAACGGTTTAATTACTGTTATAACTTATAATGATTCAAAAGTAGCTTTTCAAAGACGGAATCAGGTAATATTTTCTTTAAAAAAACCGAAAGCCTTTGCATAAAAGTACCTACTAAATAATGTCCTTTAGGATTTTTAGTCTGAATGATCTTATAAACCTTAACAGCCACCAGAATAGGATCTTGAGCTTCCTGAACATCTTCATTAATGGTCGATAAGGTTTTTCCATACGCTTTATACGGAGAGTCTTCCAGAACAGGAGCGTGATACCGTCCCGAAGCAATATTGGTAGCGAAATCTCCAGGCGCTAAATTCACTGCTTTAATGCCAAAAGCACGCGTCTCCATTCGTAAGGTTTCAGTGACTAATTCTAAGCTGCTTTTAGTGGCTGAATAGACCCCTCTAAAAGGCAATCCCATGTAGCCTGCAATTGAAGTGATGTTTATAATAAGTCCGCTTTTCTGGGCCCTCATAATCGGTAAAACCGCTTGTATCATGCGAATGGGACCATTAAGATTGGTATCAAAGGCATGATTAATAGCGTCTACCGGTGTTTCTTCAATAGGCCCCGTGATGCCTACTCCCGCATTGTTAATGAGCACATCAATTCGGCCTTCCTTCTCTAGTAAGGTAGCCACCGCCTTGGTAATGGTCTCCGGAGTATTTACATCCAATTCTAACAGCGAAAAATCAGTAAAAGATGGGTATTTTTTTAAGTCGCGAGTGGTGCCATAAACCAGCATCCCCTTGGCACTTAAATACTTGCCGGTGGTCTTCCCAATTCCAGAAGAGCCCCCTGTTATTAAAACAACTTTTTTCTCCATTGATAGTGCGCCTCAGCTAACAAAAGTGCATAAAAAATGGCAAGCTACCTACATCGCACCGCTACAACCACATACCCTTGCTGCGTTCCCGCCCTGGGGGATTTTGTAGGAGCTGGTCGTGTAGGACTTGCCATCGGCAAATATACGACCTTT
>CAZRPJ010000053.1:0-18620 GCA_964601965.1 uncultured Croceivirga sp. | reverse complement strand
GCGACCACGCGCACCCCATGCGCGTACGCTACCAGACTGCGCCACATCCCGGAATGGGTTTGCAAAAATAGAAATATTGGTGAATAATTTTAGAAAAATATGGTGCTACTTCCCCATTAAGAATTCTCGGATATCCATATACATAGCTTCCCTAGCTTCTGCCGAATCTTGTTGCGGATTAAAAAGAAAATAACTCAAGGTTTGCTTTTCGCAAAACTCCTCCAAAGACGTTCCACCCCACATTTGATAACTTAATAGCAATACATTGTAGTCTAATTGATATGGTTTTAAGCTGGTATCTGCGGCGTTTAAGTATAACGTAAGCTTAATGAGGGAAGAAGCATCCAGCTCTTTGTTATCGTTACATAAAAAGGATCCGGAATCTTCGTAAGAATTGTCTGCCATTGGTTAAGTGTTATTGCTAAAAAAATATCTTACAAGATATTAATTTTCTTCTTTCAAAATAACACAACAAAAATGAGACTGGATTCAAATACTAGTTCAACAGCTCATATAAACCATTGAAAAGCCCAAATCTTTGGTTGAATTGGTACGGCGTGCCTAAAACGGAGGGATAAGGCGGAATTTTAAAAGCGTTAGTCCATCAGCGATAGAGCGTAAAATGACCTACAAATTGCTGTTTTTCGTTGTCGTTGGCGTTCACAACATACCAATAATCCCCTGTTGGAAGCGGACTACCTTCGTAGTTTCCATCCCATTTCTTGACCTGATCTAAGCGGGCCACCACCCTACCATAACGATCGTAGATAATAACATCAATATTAGGGAAGAACTCTCTGTTCTGTGGGTACCATTCATCATTTAAGCCGTCGCCATCTGGTGTAAAGAAATTGGGGAATTCCGGCATCCCTTCAAAATTAAAGGGGAATACTACTTCTACAAAACACCCTTGCGCATCTACTACACGCACCACAATGGTCGCGTCAAAAATGATATTAAAGACGTTGTTACTGCCTTGAGACTCTCCTTGAAAGAAGAACTCATAATCTCCAAAACCTCCTGTTGCAGTCGCTGTTACCTCATCAGCCGCAGTTTTTAAAACTTCTACAGACAATGGTTCATAGGCATCAATAGTAAAGGTCACAAAGGTGGTACAACCATTAGGGTGGTACAAATACGCCGTATGATCCCCTGGCGGTAAATCTGCCCATTGGCGTTGTTCGGTTGCAATAGTAATATCATCCACATCCAGCGCTATTAAAACATCTGAAAGCGAAGATGAATTTAAGGGCACGATAGTCGTTGTATTGTACGGAAAAATACCTTCACAACCATATTCTACTTGAGCTTCTGCGTTGATGTCTACACCAATATCAATAGGTACCACAATGTTCTCCATACATCCATTTCGGTCCCTTACAAAGAAAACATAGCTTTCACCTCCTACCAGGTTATCAAAGAACAACGCATCGTTTCTAACAAAATCCGCATCATCCGAAGAGTTTACTGCTACTTCAAAATAGGGCACTCCCATAGGATCTAAGAACGGAGTTCCTCCACTCACCGTTAATTGTGCAGTACCATCTGCAAAACCAAGGCAGATTTCTGGAGTTCCTGTTGCTCCTAATTGAATAGGTTGCGGTTCAAATACTCGTACAAAAGCGGTTTCAGAACAACCTTCGGAATCTTGAATAAGAATGGTATACTCTCTACCATTTACATCCCCTTCTAAGTCTTCAAAGGTGTACTCTCCAGGTGTAGCTGGGTCGTTAAAGAATTCATTGAAATTAGGACCTATGGCAAATTGAATGAGTCCCACGCCCCCACTAGTTACTTGCACACGAATACTTCCATCACGTTCTCCACTACAGCTTACTGGGGTAGATAATCCTTCAAAATAAATGGGTTCTGGTCTGCTAACTACTAAGGGACCTTCTATATCTTGACAACTTACGCCACTGGTTACCGCAATGTAGTAGTTCGTTGCATCTGACAATCCTTCAAAAGTTCCAAAATCATTACTAGCCACCATAGTTGCTGTTGGCGACGGATTAAAGGCATCTACTGGATCCCCCAAATAGAGCGTATAAGTATTGGAACCTACCCCTCCAGACGAGAAAGATTCGATTCGTCCATCAATTTCATTGGCGCAAGAGATATCATCTGGCTGATTAACCACTAAATCAATATTCTGTGCATCTACTAGGGTAAGTCCATTTGAGTTGATCGTTCCACAGGTATTGGTAGCATTAATTTTTCGTACTTCGAATTGATAAAATCCTTGTACACCATCAATGAGTACTTCCGAAGTTGGGTTGCCCAAAGCATCTTCCATACGGATGAATGGATCGGTCGCCAATCCACCAGCAGTAACCGCCAAACGGTACTCATACTCAAAGCCGGCTTCTGGATTTTCTATTTGCAAGCGCATTTGGCCAATGCCACCACATCCGGGTGCACGTACCTGTACTAGATCGGGAATAATAGGGGGTGGTGGATCTACATAGTAGGGTATTGTGATTCCTACACAACCAAAACTTGAAGAAACTTCAATAGCATACCAGCCTTCGCTAATAAATCCGCCAGAGGCGCCAGAGAAGGTAGGTGAATCTTGCAGACCACTTCTAGAAAGTTCGTCTGTAATATTGTTACTGCCTAAATAAATTAATTGATACTTATAACCGGCCCCAGGAACACCTCCACTAGCCCCTGCAATCGCTGTAATAGCATCTCCAGTGGTTGTATCAAAGGCTTCTAAAACGGCATTGTTTCCATCTGGGCACACTAAAGCCTGTGGTTCCCTAATACCTGCTAAAATAGGATCTATAGGATTTAAGGTAATCGCAAACGTCACTACACATCCTTCCACATCGCGATACTCTACTTGATAATCGCCACTTGAAAGATTTTCGAATCGGTTGGTGTTGCTCCAAGTTTGAACCTCGGTTTCGTACGTTCCATCGCTATCACCATCTATTAGTAAGCGATATTCGTAAGGGGCATAGTCCCAACCTCCATTAAGGTTGGCTTCTATGACACCACTGTTATCATTACAACTTACATTTCCTATTTCTAAAGCATCAGGAACTAGTGGTCCGTTGGGAGCCCTAACGGTTGCCACATTACTTAATCCAGGACACTGCGGATCTGCCACGGTAGTAATCGCTACTTCGTAATTACCTCCAACAAGTCCGGTGATACGTGCTTGATCTCCATTAATATCTGGGAAATTAGCGGTATCAAAACTACCTGTTGCTTGTGCGGGTACTACCCTATTTCCATTCACGTCTAGCAAAAATGCTTCGTAATTAAAGACGCCACTATAGTCTGTTACTTCAATAAATAGGCTTCCATTGGCATCCCCATCACAAAGTACTGGACTGGCTTCTGTAATAACCACTGTTGGACTTACCGGAGGATCTACCGTATAGCGAGGTAGTGGATAACTACATCCATTGACGCTGTTATCTTGTACTTCTAACAAATAATCTCCAGCTACAGGGAGCTCTACTGTTGCTGTAGTACCGCCGCTCACGTTGACATTGGCAACTGTGGTACCCGAGGGCGCCGAAGTGATCACCGTAAAATTGGTGGTACCCACCACGGTAATCTCGACGCGCTCAGGATTTGCACAGGTCAAGTCATTCAAGGTGGCAAGACTTGGTACTACATCCGTAGGTGTAAAGACGGTGACTGTAACACTGTCTTCGCATCCATTGGAATCTATAGCATAAATTGTAATGGTTTGATCTGTCCCGTTATCGATAATGTCGAAATCTGGACTTGTTTGATAACTGTCTGCTGGATCAATTCTATATCCATAAGGGCCGCCATTCCCTGGATTTACGAGCTGCGCTGAAATCGTTGCTGTACTAAAACGGTTAGCACCGTTTTCACAGGTTAACGTTTCGTCTGTGGCCGTAATTTCAAAAACCGGTGGTTCTATGATGGTAACTTCGCTTTGGTCGGTACATCCTTTATCGGTAACCACTTGCACCACATAAGTGCCTGCACCTAGCCCATTAAAAGATCCTGAACCATTAGTGGCAATTGGAGTCTCAGTACCCGTGAGAGGCAAGCTTGCGTTAAACAATCTAAATTCGTCAATACCATCACTATCGGTTCCTGGACTTAAAACCGCATTAATGCTTCCATCATTGGCACCATTACAACTAATATTGGCTTCACCAGTGTCTGCAATAAGCGGAAGAACTGGTGCGTCTGCAATAATATTAGAAACCATGGTGGTACAATTGTTTATACCATCTGTTACCTGATTGTCGGTAACTTGTACTTGATAGGTTCCTGGTAAAATATTTTCAAAAATTCCGTCTGCGTTAGGATCTGTAATATCTACCGCATTTGAATTCATATCGGTTCCCGTTAAACGATAGGTAAAATCGCCACTTCCCCCGTTGGCGACAATGGTTATGGTACCATCCGCATTTTCACAGGTGGGATCGGTTGAGAACCCTCCAGAGGCAGAAAGTAATTGAAATACTTCCGCGGTGGTTGTCACATCACATCCATTCGCGTCAATAACATACACATTGTAAACACCCACGCTTGGCACATTAAAACTAGCAATGGTAGGATTGATGCCGTCATACGCAGGGGTCAGGGTTTGACCCGCTAAAGTAAAGGTAGGATTGTCTACGCTGGCAGGCATCTCAACATCTATCTGGAAACCTCCTACTGGTGGGGTAACATCACACTGATTGTTTACTGTAATAGTGGGTACTGGCAAATCTGGATCTAATTGAACAATGGCTGCAGAGGTCATGAACTCACATCCTCTTGAGTCTCTTACCCATATATCATAAGGAGTTCCTGGAGCTAGGGTTCCTGGCAAGAAAATGGTAGTTGCAGTCCCATAATCTCCTGCTGTTGGAGGCACTCCTGCATCTACAAACGCATATTCATACGGAGATCCGTCTGGTAATGATCCCGCACCACTTGGGGGATACGGTGTTCCACCGCTACCACGCACCGTTAGTTGGCCCAGTTCATTACAATTCGCATTTTGATTATCAATAACATCTACCCGTGGCATATCTAAGGTAGCATCTGCATTGGCGCCACCCGTACAGTCTGTGCCATTATCAATTACAGAGATTCCGTAAGGTCCTTGTGGTACTAAAAAAGTATCGTTAGTAACGTTGGTTGTAGTATTTGTTATTTCGGCACCAGTGTCTAGGTTCGTTATTACAATATCGAAGGTTGGTCCGGTAGCTCCCGTAATTGTATACTCTAAGGCCACATTATCGCCATTACAAGAACCATTGTCAATGGTAAGTGCAACGTTTAAGGGATTTGGACCGTCTGGTACATCTACCGTCTCAATGGTAGTACAACCCGTTGCAGTATCTACTACTTCTACGGTATAGCTGGCACCGGGCACTAAATTCGCAAAACAGTGTCTTCTTAAACCGCTATTTGGAGAAACAAAGGCCGAAGGTGGATCAGTAACCAATCTTATCTCAAAAGGTCCGGTTCCATTTACAATATCTACACATTGTGCTAAAGTTCCACGTTGGCAAACCAAGGGTGCTGTAAAATCTGGAACAATGTCTAAATCGGTCACAGAATCTATAGTAAGCGCATCAATATCAATACAGCCTCTTGAATCCAAAGTGATGACCGTATAGTTTCCTTCAATTAGAGAAGGATCTGTAATAGACAAGGGTAAATCTGCTAAGGTTACATTGTCTCTTCTTACTAATTCGTTTCCAAAATTATCTTCGATGATTATGGTAAAATCAGCCACCCCATCAGTGATTCCTGTGATTTGTACCCCACCAGATAAAGCCCCTGTACTACAAGTAGCATTAATAGGAGTTAGCGTGGCATCCGGAGGGTTCGTGGTATCTGGATTTACCGTTACCGTTTGTACACCCGTGGTACAGTTTCTAGCATCTTTTACAATATACTCGTAGGTACCAGCAGCTAAACCGGAATAAACCGTTTGTGAACTGTAATTGTATATCCCTAGAGGATCTGGATTAAAAGGATCGTCTATCAGTCCAGTTCCTAAGGGTGCAAAAGCCACCTCAAAAGGAGGTGTCCCCAAGGATACATCTGGTATTATTTCTACATAGCCACTACTTAAATCACCACAACTGGGGCCCACTACATTCGTAGTAGCAGAAATGCTCGCGGGTGGTGAAAAGTTTAGCGGAGGTGAGGTATTTGTACAACCGTTTATATCCGTAACTTCTACAGTATAATTTCCATCACTTCCTAAAGGAACATTATAAGTAAATGGATTTGAAGGTAGCGGAAGACCTATATGCCCTACCACAGGAGTTCCATCCAAGTAAATGGTGTAAACCGTACTCGCTAAGGTTGAAATGTCTCCTCCAGAAACATCAATTTCCATTTCACCATTACCACCACAAGGAATCTCAGTAATAAGATTTAAAGCGATCTGTATTTGAGGTGGGATCGTTACCTGCAATTGATCGGTACAATTGTTACCATCTACCACCTCTACGGTATACGTTCCGGGGGTTAATCCAGTAAAAGTTGGACTCCCTTGAAGGGTTCCTCCGTTAATTCTATATTGATGGGTTCCTAATGCAGCGGTACCAGCTGTGGAGCTCACAGTAATAGAACCATCGTTGGTAGGTGAAAAACAATAATCTACAGTTCCCAAAGAAATCGTGGGAGGAGAAACTGCACTAAGCGTAAAAGTGGTGGAAGCGGTACAACCTTCTGCATCGGTCACGGTTAATGTATAGGTGCCCTCTGCCGTTAAATTACCAAAAACACGGCCACTTTTAGGACCTTGGGTGATACCAGGAGGTGTAGGCCATTCTAACTCATAACGATAGGTACCAAAACCACCGGACGCATTGGCTTGTACCCTACCAATATTATTGTTTGCACAGCTCATGTCTGTAACATTGGCTGATATCGCAATTGGAGTTGCAGGTTCTTGTACGGTAAGGCTAGCTGTATCTTGACAACCAGAATCTGCGTCTGTAACTGTAATAGTGTAAGTGCCTGCTCCCAACCCTGTAATTGCAACTTCCGAAGCGTTTTGAGGGCTACTTTCTGCACCTCCGTTAATGTTGTAGGTATAGTTGTTGGTAAAACCGTCAATAATAAAAGCGCCGTCTCCATCGCTAGCTCCGGTACATACATTTAAGTCACCTCCAGATTTTACGCGAGCTCTAATAGAACTAATAACAGCAGGTGTAAAGCTCTCTTCATAGGTACAGCCATTGGCATCGGTAATCCTAAAGGTGTGATTTACGTTATTGGTAAGACCAACAAACGTATTACTAGCCCCATTGTTTATGGTCACTGGACTAATTACTTCATAGGTAACAATGGCAAATGCAGCTGTTGGGGTAAGAACAACATCCGAAGTATTTGCAGCACAATTGGTATTGTTTTGAGCGAAATCTATATCTGTCGGCGGATCTGCATCTGCGATGGTTATAGCGGTAAAATCCCTTCTACAACCTGAGGCGTTTCGCACCGCTGGAGTATATGTTCCCGGAGGTAAATTGGTAAAGTTCTGTTGGGTGAAGAAATCACTTCCGTTGATACTAAATTCATAAGGTCCTCCTCCTGCGCCTGTATAGGTTCCTGGAAATGTAATAGATCCCTCATTGAAACCACCAGAGCCATCACAGGTACGATCTGTCCAAGTAGGATCTGCTCCGTTGATGGCACCACTCTCTGTTACTGTAATTGAATTTGGTAGCGTGATAAAACAATCAAAACCTCCTTGTTCGTAACGAACTTGAATAGAGTTATAGGTGCCTGCAGGTACAGAAAGTAATGGATCGGTACTCCAAGGATCGGCAGGGGTAGCTCTAAAAGTTAAGTTATACCCTTTGGCGTCAATAACATTGATGTCTAATCTTGCACCTCCATTGGTACAGGTTCCATCAATCCCTGAAACAGTGACATCAGGCGGCGTTAACTCCTGTACGTTGGCCGATGCACTAATGATACAACCGTTGGCATCTGTAATGGTAAAATCATAGGTGCCAGCAGTGTTCACTGTGTAGGTGGTCTGGGTGGTGTAATTTCCTCCAGAATTTCCACCATCACTAACGGTAAAGGTGTAAGGCGCAGTACCACCAGACGTTCTAACGATGATATCTACATTGGCAGAACCACAACCAGGTTCTGAACTTAAACTTTCATTTACTTCTGTAGAGGCTGATAAAGGAACAATCCCATCGCCAATAGTTATCGGGTTACCATTTACATCTAAACTCTGCCTTGGTGGCGGAATTCCATTTGCAATATCTCCCGTACATTGTTGCGTTTCTACCTGCACGCTATAAGTACCAAAACCTACAGCACTGAAGGTGTAAGGATTGGTAGTGATAAAAGTGGTAAACTCGATAGGTATGCCTACCTCGTCTAGTAAAGTATATCTATAAGGGCCAGGGACATCATTAACGGCTACTGTAATACTTCCCGTATCTCCAAAACATTGCGCATCAATAAAAGTAACATCAATGTCAATATCTAATTGTTCAATAACTATGGGCTCGTAGGGATACTCACAGGTGTTTGGAGTGTTTTCTAATCGCGCCTTTACGATATAAGTTCCTGGAGCGAGTCCTTCAAAGATGGGAGACGCTTGCCATGGTCCAAATCCACTACCGCTGTCGATACTAAATTCATAAGCACTAGAAAGGTTGGTGATTTGAATACGACCGTCTACACCACAGATGTAGTCTCTTTTTACATAGGTCTGGGTAATTGTACTCTTTTTTACTTTAAAGAAGTACTGTTGTCCATCGGCCACTACTCTAAATTCAGCCCCTGTGCCTGCAGGAATGGTACTGGCATCCAAGGTAAAAGAAGCCCCAGTGGCTATGGTAGTGTAACAAGATGTTGTGGTATTTGGGCAATCTTCATTAATATCTGGAGTACAAGAACCTCCAAGAAGTTGCCATTCTACAGAACCGTAGGGTCCACCAGACAATGAAATAGTTCTGTCATCAGAATCACCACATAAATTAAAGCGAGCTACTGTAAAACCATTATTACTACAACCTACTTCTTCATCTGCTCCCAAGATGATCGTGGTAAACATAGGTTGTATAGCAGTATTTTGCTGTACTGAGGAAGATGCTTCAAAAGGAATATCAGAGGAGCGATCTTCGTTTTGAACCTTAGATTTAGGCAAACCGAAGCCAGCAATGATCTTTTCTAAATCATTATTTACAACTGCCGACGAAACTATTACTGTTGAAAACACCAATAGCAGCGAATACAGCAGTAGCCTTGTATTGCTCTTAGGCATAGGTTAAGTCTGGTTTTGTAAGGAATACCGGGATTTGGGAGCCTAATATTCCAAATTGTAATTATCTAATCCTATAGCTTTCGCTTTATTATCTTTACATCCATCAATCGCTACAAAAGTGCAATTCAACAGACATATCATTCATTTTAACGGTAAAATTATGAAAAAGTGTGTGATCTACCCCTATTTTTTCGTTGTACTGCTTACTCAAGCATGTGGGCAAAGTGTAGATACATCTATAAATACCCCTGAAAAAGAAGGGATCACGGCAGAATTAATAGTCCCTAACCTTGAAATCCCTTGGGGTTTTGATTTTCTTCCTAATGGCGATTTATTAATTACTGAAAAATCTGGCAAGCTTCTGCGGTATTCTAATGGAAGTACGAATGAAATTAGTGGACTTCCAGAAATAAAAGTACAAGGACAAGGCGGGTTAATGGATGTAAAACTACATCCCAATTTTCAAGTGAATCGCTGGGTTTATTTAACCTATGCGTCCCCTGAAGGAGAAGGCCGTGGTGCCAATACGGCTCTAATGCGCGCTACTCTAGAAAACAATGCTTTAACAAACCAAAAACAACTGTATAAGGCAAGTCCAAATAGTAACAAGCCGTATCATTTCGGATCTCGTATAGAATTTGATAACGATGGATATCTCTATTTTTCAGTAGGTGATCGTGGTAGTAGGGATGAAAATCCACAAGACATTACCAGAGACGGAGGAAAAATTTACCGATTGAACGAAGATGGAAGTATCCCATCAGACAATCCATTTGTAAAAGAAAAAGGTGCTAAAACCGCAATCTACAGCTACGGACATCGAAATCCACAGGGTATGGTAAAACACCCTTCTACTGGCGAAATATGGGTACACGAACATGGCCCTCGCGGTGGCGATGAATTAAACATCATTAAAAAAGGGAAAAATTATGGTTGGCCTGTAATTACCTACGGAATTAATTACAGTGGAACCACTATCACCGATGAAACTACCAAACCAGGTATGGAACAACCTGTCTATTACTGGGTGCCTTCTATAGCGCCATCTGGACTCGAGGTAATTTCCTCTGATAGCTATCCAGATTGGAAAGGAAATCTTTTAGCGGGATCCTTGTCCTTTCAATACCTAGAACGTTTGGTTTTGGAGAAAGGTAAGGTCACTTACCGGGAAAAATTATTAGACGGAATGGGCCGTGTGCGCTGTGTAAATCAAGGTCCTGATGGATATGTCTATGTTGGTATTGAAGGAAAGGGAATATATCGTTTGTTACCAAAATAATCTAGCCCTCCAAAGATTGTATAGTCTTTATTGCTTTTTTAGAAACCGCTTTTCTAGAGTCTTTTGTTAACCGATGTAGGTGCGGTTTCAACCACAGCAGCAAATCGTCATCTTGGCTAGCCCAATGCCCAAGTGTTTCCATAGTTTGACAAAGAACGATCCAGTCTGAATGAGTAGCCAAATTATGTTTAAGTAATGTTCTAGCCTGCATTTTTTGGGAATGGGATAAGTGCAACTCAAGACTTAAAAATAATTGCGCCAAAGTCCATTGCGTGGAGGCTTGATCGATCTCTGAAATTTCATTTAAAAAACGATCTAGATAAGGAATTAAGAGCGATTCGTTTTCTTTACAAATACGTTTCATAGCATTGGAAACCCGCAACCGAACCACTTCATCCTGAGAAAAATAACAGTTAAATAATTCCTCAAACTGCTCTGGTTGGCTTAGGACCTCCCCTACTACTTCAACTGTATTCCCCAGGGAATTGGGATGACCTCCCGTAAGACGTTCTTCAAAATTAGACACCCTTCTTTTGGTATTGTGCAATGGCCTCCCTAACGGAACCATGCGTTTTTAACGCTTTTTCCGCCTCTTCGTAGCTTATAGCAAGCGCTTCTACTAAATAACGAGTACCCCGATCAACCAATTTGTTGTTACTGAGCTGCATGTCTACCATCTTGTTGCCTTTTACACGACCAATTTTAATCATCAAAGCGGTAGAAATCATATTCAAGACTAATTTTTGACTCGTTCCACTCTTCATTCGCGTGCTGCCCGTAACAAATTCTGGCCCAACCTCAATAGCAATAGGGATATCTGCATTCGATGCCAAAGGCGACCCTGGGTTATTCGTAATACCAGCCGTGAGCAACCCGTGCTTCTTGGCATCTTCTATTCCTCCTAAAACGTAAGGGGTAGTTCCAGACGCGGCAATCCCAACCACCACATCATTTTCTGTGGGTGAAAATTCAGAAAGGTCTTTCCAAGCCTGCAGGGTATTGTCTTCTGCAAACTCTACTGCCTTTCTAATGGCACCGTCTCCTCCAGCAATGAGTCCTACCACCCGTTCGTGCGGCAAACCAAATGTTGGGGGTATTTCCGAAGCATCTAAAATTCCTAGCCTGCCACTGGTTCCCGCACCAATATAAAACAAGCGTCCCCCTTCCTGAAAGCGAGGAACCAAGGCATCTACCAGTGCTTCAATAGCAGGAATTACCTTTTCAGTCGCTAAGGCTACTTTTTTATCTTCCTCATTAATTTTTTCTAGAAGATCTCGAGTAGATTTTAACTCTAAATCGTCATGTAAGGAAGCCGTTTCAGTGATCTTTTTAAAAGTGCTCATATTATAGCAGCTTAATATCTTGATGTTTAAAATTTGCTAGAAGTTGATGACTAGGTGCCAACTCTGTAATCATAGTATCAATCTCATGAATATCGCAGGTTTTATACCGATGCTGCGAATTCAATTTTTCAGAGATACAAAGCAGTATTGCTTTTTTAGAAGCACCAATTACAGCTTTCTTTGTTTGTACAATATCCCAATCAAATTCTGTAAGTCCGAAATTGGTATCCACATACCCCGTACCTATAAAGGCATAATCTACCTTAATCTGGGAAAGATTATGAATGGTATTTGCACCAATGGCTATCTGTGAATCCTTAGAAAGGGCTCCACCTATAAAAATCGCTTCTACATTTGGTTTGTTTAATAACTCCATTGCCACTGGCAAACTAAGTGTAAAACAGGTAATATGGCGTTCTGCAGGCAGCAATCGGGCAAGTTCTAGACAGGTAGTACCACCATCTATAAGAATAACACTGTGGTCTTTAATGAGTGTAATGGCCTTTTGGGCAATTGCCGTTTTTTGCTCTAATGCATATACATTGTTCCGTGCAGGACTGTAGGTAGCGAAACCTAAAGAAACCGCACCCCCATGGACCTTTCTTAATTTGTTGTCTGCGTCTAATTCTTTAACGTCCCTTCGTACGGTATCAATAGAGACATCAAGCTTTTCAGCAATATCTGTCAACAAGACTCTATTGTGAAGTTCTACCTCATTTAAGATGGTGCGTTGTCGCTCTTCTTTTAGCATTTCATGGATTCTTTCGCAAAGATAAAGATTTAAAATGAGTGCCGTTTTCTTCTAGTTAATGTTATTAAAATGTTATTTAAAGCATAAAACAGCATTAAAAAAAGCAAAAAACAGCAAAATATTGAATTTTTACTTATCTTTGACCTGATTTTAACCGTATTAAAAGCTAAAAATCGATGACAACCTCAGTAAAAACACAAGCGTTACTAGATCCAGGGAATCCAGAGATTAAAAAATTTGAAAAGGTAAATACACAGATTTACCAAGATTCTAAGAGTGCCTCTTTTTATGTAGCCAATGAAATTGCAGCTCTTATTCGAGAACGCCAAAAAGAAGGCAGATTGGCAGTTTTAGGACTAGCAACCGGATCAACTCCAACTAAAGTGTATGATTACTTAGTACAGTTTCATAAAGAAGAAGGATTAAGCTTTGGGAATGTGGTAACCTTTAACCTAGATGAGTACTACCCCATGCAACCAGAATCCATTCATAGCTATGTGCGGTTTATGAACGAACATTTATTTGATCATATTGACATTCCCAAAGAAAATATTCACATTCCTGATGGGACCCTTAGTAGAGAAGAACTGAGAGAGTTTTGTGAGAATTACGAACAAAAAATAGCGGCTGTTGGCGGATTAGATATTCAGGTGCTAGGGATTGGACGTACGGGTCATATTGGATTTAACGAACCTGGGTCCTCTTTAAAAAGTAAAACCCGCCTGGTACGCCTGGATCGTGTTACCAAATTAGACGCCGCCAGTGATTTCTTTGGATTAGAAAATGTGCCTTCCAGAGCGATCACCATGGGAGTAGGTACTATAATGGCTGCACAACGAATCATTTTAATGGCTTGGGGTGAAGGAAAATCACAAATTATTAAAGAAGCCGTTGAAGGAGAAATTAGAGAATCGGTACCTGCCACCTTTTTACAGCATCACAACAATTGCGATTTTATCTTAGATGATGCGGCAGCTTCGCATTTAACCAGAACCCAAACTCCTTGGCTTGTAGGAGACTGTGATTGGGACGACCGACTCATAAAAAAAGCTACGATCTGGCTGTCCGAAACTCTTGGGAAAGCCATTCTAAAAATCACTAATGAGGATTATAATGAATACGGAATGGGGAATTTAGTGGCCGAAATCGGTTCAGCGGAACAAATCAACCTAAAAGTATTTAACCAATTACAAGCTACTATCACTGGGTGGCCAGGAGGCAAACCAAATGCTGATGATAGCACCAGACCGGAACGTGCAACGCCTTACCCTAAAACTTCGCTTATTTTTAGTCCTCATCCAGACGATGATGTTATCTCTATGGGCGGTACGCTCTTACGACTAGTAGACCAGGGACATCAGGTGCATATTGCCTATCAAACATCAGGAAACATTGCAGTTTTTGATGATGAAGTGATCCGGTTTATGGACTTTGCCACCGATATTGAAAAAGATGACGAACCCTTGTACCAACGCTTTATGAAGGTTCGGGAATTTTTAAGCAACAAAAAACCAGGCGATGTAGATAGCCCGGAAATACAGGAATACAAAGGACTCATTAGAAAAGGGGAAGCACTAGCAGCTTGTCGCTACTGTGGGGTTGAAGAAAAAAATGCCCACTTCCAGAACTTACCTTTTTATGAAACGGGCACTGTAAAGAAAAAACCACACAGTCAAGAAGATATAGACTTAACTGTAGCGCTCTTAAAAGAAGTACAACCGCATCAGATATTTGCAGCAGGAGACCTTTCGGACCCGCACGGTACTCACAGAGTTTGTTTGCAGGTCATTTTCTCTGCCCTAGAGCAACTTAAACGAGAAGGTGCAACCTGGTTAAAAGACTGTTACGTTTGGTTATATCGAGGCGCTTGGCAAGAATGGGATATTTCAGACATTGAGATGGCCGTGCCAATTGGTCCAAAAGACATGACGCGCAAACGAAATGCCATTTTTAAGCATCAGTCGCAAAAAGATGCCGCTATGTTTCCAGGGAACGATGAACGTGAATTCTGGCAACGTGCCGAGCAACGAAACAAAGAGACTGCCGATAAATATAATGCATTAGGCATGGCAGAATACGAAGCGATGGAAGGCTTCGTTCGATACCATTTTTCTTAAACAAAAATGGGTACTTTAGTACCAAAGACCTCTAAATGATTCAAAAGGATAAGTGGGCTTGGGCTTGGGTACCCATTTTATATTTCACCCAGGGATTACCGTATGTAATCGTAGTGACCGTCTCGGTGATTATGTATAAAAAACTGGGTGTTAGCAACGCAGATATTGGGCTCTATACCAGCTGGCTCTACTTGCCTTGGGTTTTAAAACCTATTTGGAGTCCTTTTGTTGATTTAAAGGGAACCAAACGGAAATGGTTTCTGTGGATGCAATTGTTACTAGTTCTTGCACTATTTGGAGTGGGAATGTCCGTCCCAACCAGCCATTTCTTTACTACCACCTTGGCCTGTTTTTGGATGGCAGCTTTTGCCTCTGCTACGAACGATATCGCCTCAGACGGGTATTATATGATTGGACTTACCGAGAAGAAGCAATCCTTTTTTGTGGGTATCCGGAGTACATTTTATCGTTTGGCTATGGTCACCGGAGAAGGACTCGTAGTAATTTTAGCCGGTTTTCTTGAACAGCGGTATGGAGACAATACCAAAGCCTGGAGCATGACAATGCTCGCTACCGCTTTTTTAATGCTTTTAATGACGGTTTCTAATTTTTTCGCTACCCCAAAATTCGAAAGCATTACCACAAACACTCAAGAAAGACCGCCGGGTTTCTTGGCCGTCTTTGTATCTTTTTTTAATAAACCCAATATCGCCATTGCGTTAGCATTTATCCTTACCTATCGCCTTGGAGAATCACAATTGGTGAAAATGGCCGCTCCATTTTTATTAGATCCCTTAGAAGAAGGAGGACTCGCGTATACAACGGAACAATTGGGCACCATTTTTGGAACCGTGGGCGTTATCATGCTCTCGCTTGGAGGTATTTTAGGAGGCGTTCTTATTTCAAGAGACGGGTTAAAAAAATGGATGTTTCCCATGATATTATCCTTAAACGTTCCTAATATACTTTATGCAATTCTGGCCTGGACCCAAACCACGAATATTGTAGCGGTGACCACCACCGTTATCTTCGAAAAATTTGGGTACGGCTTTGGTTTTGCGGCCTTTTTAATGTACCTCATCTATGTTGCTGAAGGCAACTCCAAAACTTCTCATTACGCCATAGCAACTGGTTTTATGGCCTTAGGAATGATGCTTCCTGGAATGCTAAGTGGTTTTATGCAGGAATGGTTAGGCTATGACGGTTTCTTTATTTGGGTGGTCATTGCAGCATTACCCGCCTTATTTATAATGCCATTTTTAAAATACCCTGCAGATTATGGTAAAAAAGGAAGGGAAGATGCCAAATAACTTAGAACCTGTAAATCCGCATGACCTTAGTTTGGCAGAGAAAGTTGGCCAACTATTTATGCCCGCAGCTTTTATCAATGATTCTGAGGAAGAAATTACAAGGCTCGAACAGTTAATCGAAAAACGATCTATTGGGAGCATCTGCTTTTTTCACAGTCGGGCAAGTGCCGCAACGAACTTTGAAGGCAAAAAAGAAGTCATCACCAATGAAAAAAGCTATGAACGCCTGCTTTATCTTATTAACCGCTATCAGAAAGCCGCTAAAATTCCGCTTTTAATTGCTATTGACGCAGAATGGGGTTTGGCCATGCGTATCGAAAATACCAATCAATATCCTTATGCCATCACATTGGGAGCCATGCAGGAACAAAAAGAACTTGTTTTTAAAGTAGGCCAGGCCATCGCAGAAGATTGCTTAAATGCCGGAATCCATTGGAATTTAGCGCCTGTAGTGGATATTAACTTAAATCCTTTGAATCCTGTAATTGGATATCGGTCGTTTGGAGATAATAAAGAAAAAGTGACGGCATATGCGGATGCTTTTTTAGAGGGAATGAACTCTGTAGGAATATTAAATTCCATTAAACACTTTCCAGGTCATGGAGATACGGCCACAGACTCTCATTTGGGATTACCTATTATTGAAAAGGACAAGGCAACCTTACTAGAAGAGGAGCTTTACCCTTATTTAAAATTAATGCATAAGGCCGATGCCATTATGGTAGGGCACTTGGCGGTTCCCGCACTTGCTAATGGCAAAAAAGAGGCCGCCTCGATTTCTAAAAACATCATGACATCTTTCTTGCGCCAAGAATTAGGCTGGGAAGGTCTTATTATTTCAGATGCTTTAAACATGCATGCGCTCACTAAAGACCACCCAGGGGATGGCGCTATTGAAACCTTGGCATTTGTGGGGGGTAATGATGTACTCTGTTTTGCAGACCATGTTAATGACGGCATAGAGAAAATCTTAGAAAAGGCCACGGAATCAAGAATTAACGAAAGTTTTAACCGCTTTTGGGATTTAAAACAAAAGTCCTTTGTTGCAAAAGGTAAAACCAAGGATACTTCGCAAGGCTACGAAGTCTTAATGCACCAAATAGCGCAGGAAAGTCTTACGTTGCTCCAAGGAAGTACTGCTGATATTACAGTTTTTAGAGAGGGTGGTTATCAATTTCTTCAAATTGGGAAACCAGATGGAGCCTTTAGAGAAGCCTTGGATCATAACCAGCCCACGAATGATGCTACCCTTCTAAGTATTGTTCCAAGGCAGGTGAAACCCAAAAATCATTTTGGATTTACTAGGGAAGAACTAGCTACAATAAAAGAGGTGTTGTCGCAACATCCAACGATCGTCTATCTATTTGGAAACCCATTTGTACTAAACCTATTGCCTTGGTCAAAGGCCGTTGCGGTGGTTGTAGTTTATCAAGATTTCGAAGTTTTTCAAAAAAACGCGGTTGCCCATTTTAACGGAATACAAGCGGCCAAAGGAAAACTACCCATACAATTACAAAATCATGGAGGATAAAAAATACAAAGTTCTTGGAATGATGTCTGGAACCTCTTTAGACGGTCTGGATATCGCGTACTGTGAATTTTGGCGAACTGGAAATCAGTGGAATTATGAAATTAAAGAAACCACTACCGTAGACTACACTAAAACATGGCGAACGCAACTTAAAAATGCCATTCACCTGTCTAAAGAAGCTCATGATGCCTTACATGTAGACTATGGAAAATGGTTGGGTGAAGCTGCATACAACTTTATAAATCAACACGGCCTAAAACCTGATTTTATTGCAAGCCACGGGCATACTTCTCACCATCGCCCAGAAGAGGGCATCACCTTTCAATTAGGCTACGGACAAGCACTGGCATCTACCAGTAGGCAAAAAGTAATTTGTGATTTTAGAACACTTGATGTTGCTCTTCAAGGACAAGGGGCGCCTTTAGTTCCCATAGGAGATCGGCTCTTATTGCACACTTACGACTATTGTTTAAACCTTGGGGGAATAAGCAATATTTCTTTTGAAACAAATGGCCAACGTATTGCCTTCGATATTGGTTTAGCGAATATGCCTTTAAATGACATAACCGCAAGGATTGGTTTAGAATATGATAAAGGAGGAGCACTGGCAAAAAGCGGCACACTCCATGAATCTTTTTACAATGAATTAAATGCCTTGGAGTACTATTCCCTACCCTACCCTAAATCCACTGGTTATGAATGGTATTCCTTTACTGTGAAACCTCTAATCGACTCATATGATCTACCTGTAGCAGATCTGTTGCACACCCTAATACAACATAACGCACACCAAATCGCCAATGTAATAAAGCGCACTAGTACCAAGCCAACTTCTAAATTACTTGTCACCGGCGGCGGAGCATTCAATGACTTTTTTGTGCACTGTTTGCGGGAAAAATTAGACGATATCTGCCAAGTAGAAATACCTTCGGGCACCTTAATTGGTTTCAAGGAGGCCATGGTTTTTGCTTTTATGGGAGTACTCAGGGACCGGAATGAAGTGAATGTTTTAGCCTCAGTTACCGGAGCCACCAAAGATTCTAGTAGTGGT
>CAZRPJ010000052.1:0-18816 GCA_964601965.1 uncultured Croceivirga sp. | reverse complement strand
CCAAAGCCTTGATGGTAGCAAAGAATTCGGGAACTACTTTGCCAATATTAAAAGATCCAAATCCATCAAAACCCCCAATAACTCTATTAACCGTATTGGCACCTAAGGTTAAGTCGGTGGTTGGAAAAACACTTCCAGAAGTAGTGGTGGGTTCTGTTCCAATTCCCCAACTAATTCCTGTCTCAATGCTAGCTGTTTTTCGCACTTCAAGAATCATGACTTCTATTAAAACAACCGGGACTGGTTGGTCAATCTCTTTAATAAAGCTTTTGAATCGTTCAATCTTATTCGAAGGCCCACTCACAAAGAAACTATTCAACTCAAAATCTACTTTTATGTCCAGTCCTTTTTTAATTTCTTCCGGTAGAATATTTACCAGGGCCTCAGCATTGTTTTGATAATCGCCGAAAGTATTGTCTTGGGTATTTAGTGAGCGTTGCCGCTGAGTATTAAAGTTGTTTTGATTACTCCCTAAACCCGTGGTGCCATTAGAGAAATAATTAACACTACCAGTATTAGTTCTTCCAGCCATCCTACCACCGCCCATTGGGTCACTAAGTAACTCTACAGATCGATGCATCATTTGAATAATCTCAGTATTGCGCAGGCTTAATTGATCTTCCGTACCAAAGAAATAGATGTTTTTTTCTTTTTTGAAAGTAAATTGATTGGAGGCGATAATGGTATTAGCCACCCTCTCTGCGGTAGCTCGCTGTCGTCCATTTCCCGGAGTTGGGGATCCTTCGTCTGGAGAAGCGATCATTCGTTCTTGACTCTCAAAAATGTGTGTGAGCAGATCGTCAAAGTTGATGTTTTTAGCATTAAAAGTCACTATTCCAGCTTCTTCTAATGGAGTTGCAGTATATACGTCTAACTTTAAGTCTACACTTAATTCATTAATTAATTGGGCCACAGAGGCTGCTTTTAAATCTACATTTAGAATTTTATGAAGGGTATCTAAAACCTGATACTGCATACCTGATCGAAAGTTTCTGCTACCCTTGGTTCCTTCCAAGGTTTCCGGAGCACTAAATAAGTAAAAACCATCTCTAGATTTAGAATGGAGCAACCCATTCATTTCGGCTAATTTTTCTAAAGCATTATCAAAAGGAACTTCCTTTAAAAACCCATTCAAAGGCTTGGTTTTTAGACTATTGGAATAAAGTAAGTTCTTTCCAGAAACCTCCATAATTTTTCTAAAAACCTTGTCTAAGGGATCCCCATTAATATCTAACGATATAACCCCTTTAACTGGAGAATAATTGACTTCAAAAACCGCTATCTCTGGTTCTGGGCTAGGAGGTACATAGGGTTTAATCGCCAAGATAGAGCCGGTGAAATCAATAGTAAGTTTATATTCTTTACAAAAAAATAAGAGTAAATCCGCTACGGAGACATTGGCAAAATTATTCACCACGGTAATATTGGCAATGTCATTAGAAACACTCAGATTTAATTGATGAATTTTAGAGACTGCGATTAAAAAATTGGGCAAGGTAACGTCGGTTACATTCACTGCAACTTTTAACTGCTCATTAAATTCCGGGTAGTCTACAGCTAGGACTTCTAGGTTATTCTTCAGTTGCTGTATACGCCCTTCCTGAGCAGTTGCATAATGCATCCAAAAAAGGGTCAATAAGATGTAACAAAAGTGTTTCATATGTTAAGTTGTAAGTAAGGAGAATACTTCTTCAACAGTGGTAGTACCTTCTTGAATCATGCTAAGCGCATTCTCTTTGAGCGTTCTAATGCCTCTTTTCTTGATGTAGGCATCAATTTCTAAATCGTTGTTTTTCATGGCTTCCCCCAGTTCTTCTGTAATGGGTAGAATTTCGTATACGGCCTTTCTTCCAGAATAGCCTGTATGGTGGCATTTGGCACAACCGTTAGCTTTATAGTGATGCGTTAGTTTTTGTGCAATACTGCTATGTACCGCGTCTTTGTCTTCTAGGGGTTCTTTTGTTTTGCAATGATTGCAAAGTTTGCGCACCAACCGTTGGGCCACGCTCATAGTGAGCGTACTAGCAATTAAAAATGCAGGAACTCCCATATCAATAAGTCTTGAGATGGTGCCCCATGCGGAATTGGTGTGGATCGTAGAAAGAACTAAATGACCGGTGAGGGCAGCTCTAATCGCCATATTCGCCGTTTTTACATCCCGTATTTCACCCACCATGATGATATCTGGATCCTGGCGCAGGAAAGTTCTAAGGGAACTGGCAAAGTCTAACCCAATTGCTTCTTTTAATTGTACTTGGTTGACACCCTCTAAGGTATATTCAATTGGATCTTCAATCGTTAAGATATTTGCAGCTTCAGTATTCAGGAGCTTTAGGGTGGCGTACAACGTGGTGGTTTTACCCGAACCGGTTGGTCCTGATAGTAAGATAATCCCATGTGGCTTTTTTATTCCCTGCAAATAGGTATGAAGTTCCGTTTCCGAAAACCCTAAAGATGTAATATCTACTGCACCACTGTCTCTATTAAGAATACGGAGTACCATTTTTTCTCCAAAAAGGGTTGGAAGCGTAGACACACGTAAATCAAATTCTTCTTGAGCTGTTTTAAGGGTAATCCGCCCGTCCTGCGGCAGTCTTTTCTCGGCAATATCTAAATGAGCTCTAATCTTAACCTTATTCACCATTGTTGGATAGTCTGTCAACGGAATGCTGTATTGTTCTAATAATTTTCCATCCAATCGATAGCGCACGCGGCACCGTTCTTCATAGGGTTCAAAATGAATATCGCTACTGCCTAGTTGCTTGGCATTCAGTAAAATCTTCTCTAAAAAGTCATTAGAATAACCCAGAGCACGATCGTTATCTTTCTTTTGCTGCCTGTAGTTAGTGTTTAGGTACCGACTGAGATCATGCTCATCACATGGGCTAAGACGAAGGTTTTGGTCTAAAACAATCTGTAACTCTGCCAGAAGTCCTTGCAAATCTTTTTGATCTGTTTTAAAAACCACGGCGTCTTCTTCCATAGCTACAGGAACAATGCGGTAATGAAATGCCTGCTCCGAGGAAATTTTTTGCTGTAAGTGCGGTGCTATGTGAAAGGATTGAGCCATTACAAACGATACAATTCAATAGTGGGGAGTAAAAAGGAGCCTACCATTAACATGACAAAAAAGAGGCTTATAAATCCGGCAAGGGGCACAGTTTCCATACCTGCCTTGTATTTAAATGTTAGGTATAAAAGCAGGGAAAAAACAAATGAAAAGGACAATGTGATTAAAAAGGTTATCGTTGGAAAACCAAATGCCAAGGCAAGGAATAAAAGCACATCTCCTAGGCCCAAACTTGCATTAAGAAAGGCCTTCTGCAAAATAAATCGGGTGTAGCACCATAGAATGAGTAAGATAGTGCCTACCAGGAGCAAGTTCATGAAGGAATAATACCAAAAGAGTTGGGTAGTGGTATTTTGATAAAATGCCACTGCCAAAAAGACTCCTAGTAAAGGAAAAAGAAAGGCGTACACCATTCTATCCTTGATGTCTTGATAGGCAATGGTGCCAAAACATACTATGGCTGAGAGTTGAAAAACCATCAATTAGTCTTTAATTAGCTGTTTTGGGTTGCCATTTTCATCAATCTCCCAAACATTCAAAATACCATCACCGTCAAAATCGGTTACGGCCTCTGCTCGGGCTTTAAAACTAGCATTCGAGGCCTCGAGTATTTCATACCTATAATTCGCGGTTCCTTCTTCTTTAACTGTTTTTGGAGCCACAAAGTCTAGTTCATTAAGATCAATAGTGTATTTACTGTTCAAATACCGGTAAGTGGTTTGTGCGTTGTATAGCGCTTTTAATTGCGTCTGTGCCTCAATACTTTTCGCTTTAGAGATCAGCGGCATTAAATTGGGCAAGGCTAGCAATAGTAAAATTCCAATAATCGCTAAGACAATAAGTGTTTCTTGAAGATTTAAAGCAATCAAACGCCTTCTTAAAAATGTTTGTGCGGTAAGGGGTGAAATTCGCATGGGACAGTCCTAGATTTGATACACGAATAACTCATTTAATTCTCCAAAAGAATAATTATTGTTGTGAACGCTTCAATTTTTGAGGTATACACCTAAAATTATGCGTATTTCTTTCTCAATAGAATATTAGAAATAAAAAAATACATTTATATTCTATAAGTAAAATATATAAATTATTGATAATCAGAATATAAGAATAATTAAGCGATTATATTCACTAGAATATATATTCGTTAATGTTGTAGTCTATGTACAATAAAAAAAAGGCACAAGGCGTTTTATTTTTGGCTTGAGCCAACCAAATCTTATGAAGTACACAGCTTTAATTGTAGAAGACGAGCCCTTGGTTTGTGGTGTTTATCAAAACGTCTTGGAATCCTTAAGTAGGGATAATAAAATACCATTGGTTACAACCGAAATTGCCATTAGCTTTAAAGATGCACTATTTGCTCTTGCTCAATTTAAAAAGTCGAAAACCCCTTTGGACTTTTGCATTTTAGATTATCGGCTAGCAGGTCAAGAAAACGAAACTTCTACGGGTTTAGACCTAGGTAAAAAAGTGAAGGAATTATATCCAGAGTGCAAAATTCTAATGATCACTTCGATTTCAGATAATTATGTCATTTATTCTATTTTGGAGGAACTGAGACCCGCAGGTTTTTTAATAAAAAGTGATATAGATCTCGCCAATTTTAAGAGAGACATTGTTGCAATTTTGGAAGGACGAATGGTATATAGCCGCAAGGTCAAGGACTTTATAAAGAAAAAAGCACTCACATTTAAGAGTCTTGATGATAGAGATTTAAGAATGATTCATCTATTAGATAAAGGATTGACCCTCCCAGAAATAGGAAGTAAAATGGGATTATCTCTATCTGGAATAGAATATAGAAAACGTAGAATTGCCCAAAACTTAGGAGCCACTTCCTCCAACGTACAGGAGTTACTTGAGTATGTTCGTAATGAGCTTAAACTTATTTAATAAATGTCCTCTAATTCGTTGCTATTGGACTTCAATAGGCGTAATAAATAGAGCTTCAAAGTTGTCATTCTATAGGAAAATCACTTTCCCTATTCTACTAAACGTTGAGTTTATTAGCGGTAGCTATTAATAGTAATCCTATTAATAAACTCTGTATTTCTTCAAAAAAAAGTGTTCGTCATCCAATTTTTACGTCACTTTATCGAAACTAAGGGAATTCCCTTAGTGATGCTAAGGCCGTTCCTTAGCACTTTCCTTTTGACTTCTTCTAGTTTTAGAATTGAATTCTAGCATTTTGATAAAACAAGAATTTGTAAGCCAAATATGCGCTTAAAACCTATGAAGATAGCTTCAATTAACTGTTGTATAGATTAGAAAAGACAAATGATTCAATGCAAAACCAACTAAAGTTCAAATTATGAAAACCCTCATCAAAATGGCAATGATACTTGCTCTCTTCATTCACTCTGGGTATGGACAGAACGAGTTGACAAACTTTATTCCAAGGAGTCCTGAAGCGGCAAAGATTAGTCGATTCGGACAAGTCCCATTAAATGCGTCCACGGGGCAAATGAATTTTTCTGTTCCTATTGCAAACATCGAAGTAGCGGGTAATTCATGGCCAGTTACATTAAATTATAATTATGGCGGGCTCTTACTTGAAGGAAAGCCTTCACTCCTTGGACTTGGCTGGAACTTGTTTGCGAATGGAGCCGTTAATAGAGAAGTGCGGGGACTTCCGGATGAAAGCCTATATGGATATTATGGAAGTCAACATAAAAGAGCCTTAATAAATACTTATATACAGAATGGTAATGATGCTAGTCATTTAACATACATAGAGTATGATAATTTCTTAAACAATCGTTATGACGGTCAACCCGATAAATATACCGTAAACGTCGCTGACTTAAATTTCTCTTTTAAAGTCGATGTTAATCAAAACCCTGTTTTTCTGTCAAAACACGATAATATCGTTAATCTGACATGGGTGTCTACTGGTCCGGGTGGCAGTTCTAGGCTATCTAGTATTGAAGTGATTGATGACAAGGGTATCACCTATACTTTTGGAGCGGTGGAAGAAAGCCTACCTGATGATGAGCTCCAATATGACTTTGCTCAGGTGGATTTGTCATGGCTCCTTACTGAAATAAAATACCCCAACCAACAAAAAATTACATTCGGATATGTATCAGATCAGCATACAACTTATAATTTCTCTGCTAGCGGGACAGCAACCTATTCTGTGGTCGATGATCCTCTTAACGATCCCAACGCACATTATAGCAATCCGGGATATCAAGAAAATACTGCAGCGACCATTATAAACCGAAAAATACTTACCAGTATTAACTACCCCGCAGGTAGCATTGAATTGAATCGGACTCTCAGAGAACAAGAGCGTGACGTATATAGTTCTATTGAGGTGAAAAACAGCCAAACTGCCACTATAGACCTTTTCAATTTTACTTACCAGGGCAATCGAGATGCTCTTATTTCGATCCAAAAAAATGGAATCGATTACTATGGATTTAGATATTTTGGAATTAATGAACCAGACGAATTCTCTTCTTTTGGAATCCCAGATTTTTTAAATAGTGAAAGTGATGTCGCTCGCGATAAGGATAAATGGCAATATTACAATGGGGCCGGAAATCAGTTTGCTCTAGGAATTCCCAATAGCAGTTTTACAGCCGACAATGAACCTAGTTTTCCCCATACCAAATTGGGAGCAATGACCCGTATTACCTACCCAACAAAGGGATATACTAGAATCTATTATGAGAGAAATGAAGTTAAAACACAAAATCTAGGAAACTCAGACTATTATAATACGGTTGCATTAAGCTCGAACCCAAGAATTTTAAGAGTAGATGGCCAACAAGGAGTTTTCGGAGCACCAGCCACAAAGGATGAAGAAATGCGTATTGTGGTCACTGAGCCCATGGTGGCTATCATTTCTCATGAAACTTCCATAAATTTTAATAGTGGAACAGGGCACTTTTTTATGTCTATGTATAGAGAAGATGGAGGGTGCCCCTATACTTCATATTATCCTGAAGATTTTGCATATCCCGTTGTAGAAACCGATTATGACACTTACGCAGATGCACTACGAGCAAAAATTCAAACATACAATTCAACCACACCAGATAGTAATCTAAATCCCAATGTTCCTCCGATTTGTCCAAAATTTGCATTCGAAATAGGTCCAGATGGCCCATACGCAGCGCAAGGGGGTATCCAGAGCGTTGTTGGAGATAGTGGGGGAAGGATCCTGCTAATTCCTGGAACCTATGTTTTTAACATTAGTACCCTTTTTAATAATACCACGGATGGGTTTGCTGAGTTTTCCGTGTTTCTTCAACGTGACCTATCGGGTCCACCGCCATATGTTAATGAGCCCGTTGGAGGCTTACGTGTGAGTAAAACGGAAAATTATACGGCTCCAGGGTCTTTGGTAGAAACTCAGCACTATGAATACAATGATAGTGATGGTTTCTCTACCGGGGTACTAAATTTAGTGCCTCTTAACAAGCAGATAGGGAGTATTACGGCCTATTACAATAGCCAGCCCAGCGTCACTTATACAGAATTCTACAACTATTTATTTGAAAGCTACACTGCCTTTAATCCCTCTATTGGCACCCCAGTGTATTACAACCAGATAAAACGATATAAAGAAAATGAAAACACCTATGGTAACACCATTACCTCTTATGCGTACACTGGTCTTTACAATACCCCTGCCTGGCATAGAATTCCTCAAGGGGAACATTTTAACAAAGGAAGGGTAGTAAGCGTACTTACCAATAGAGGCAGTACTCAAAGCCCTATTATTACGTTAGATACCCTTTTGTTGAATAGAAAAAGTTATAATCAAAAAAGAGATTTATTAGATCTAAATACCCAGCAGGATCAAAATCCGAATCACCCTCCAAGTCTTATAGTTAGCGTAAAGCAAAACCGTGTCGTCAGGTGGGATCTCTATAACTATTCCGCTAACGCTTCACAGGGCTCCCAGGAAATGCTCGAGATTATGAAACTATCGGATTTTATTGTGTATAAAGAATTAGACTCGTGGTATCAATTAGGAAGTGAAACGGCTATTGATTACAGTGGAGAGCAGCCAATACAAACTACCAAGTTTTATAAATATCAGGACGATGATTTCTTAAAACTGACAAGTACCCAATCCGTAGATCATAGTGCTGGTGAAATGTATATTACCAGATACACCTATCCTGAAGATGTGCCTAGTGAACCGTTCATGAGCGACTTAATTGCCAAAAACCAGGTAACCATCCCTGTAAAGACAGACAATTACATACTTCCTAAAAATGCCACACAAGAAGTTCTCCTGCAATCTACCACAACTGTTTTCGATGATTTTCCAACCAATCAAGGGGTTACTATGATATTACCTAAAATCTCTAAAACCAAAAAAGCAGGGGCTCAAGAACAAGATAGAATAGTATATGATTCTTATGATATTGTGGGAAATATAACCCAGTACAGAAAAGAAGATGGCCCCCCTATAAGTCTAATTTGGGGTTACAATAATTTATATCCCGTAGCCAAAATTGAAAATGCAACCTATAACGATGTAACTGCAATTTCGTTTAATAGTGCCGTATTACAAGACGTCAACAGTACTGATGCTCAAAAACAAGCAGAACTTGATAAAATCCGAAACGGACTTCCTGGGGCCATGGTCAGCACCTACACTTATCTCCCGGGGGTAGGTATTAGTTCCACAACGGATCCGCGCGGTAATACCACAAACTATAGCTATGACTCCCTTAACCGCCTTAAGGAGGTAAAGGATACCAATGGTCATCTCCTGCAAGATTATCAATACAACTATAAAAACTAAATCACCCGCCAAATGAAAAATAGTAAATCAATATTTAAGATGAGAATAGCTTTAATGGTGCTATTTACAATGTCTATTTCATTACAACTTAAGGCGCAATCCAATAAAAGTCCTGAAGCTATGATCACTGGCAACTGGGTGTTTAGTGAAGGACCTTCTTATGCCAATATGCCACAAGATATTAAGCAGCAGTTGGATAGTATTCCAAGTCTTAAACAAGAAATATTTTCCGCTTACGGAGGAAGAAAAATGTTTTTTAATCCCAACGGCGAGTTTATTCAAACAATTGCCCAAGGAATACGAATAACTGGCCGATGGGCATTGCAAGGGAATACCCTCCTCATTACAGATCCTGAGGGAAATGTGTATACCATGGAACTTGCCGAGCTAAAACAAAACAGACTTTCCTTTATTACGCCTACTGCTCAAGGCACAAGACCCATGATTCCAATTCAGTATTATTCTAAAACCAACTAAGTCATGAATACACAAAAGCAGAGATTTAGAACAAGTTTAGTACTTGTTCTCACCACCATATTGACTTCAATTAGCATACATGCACAATGGGGAGGATATACCATGTATGGACCATCACAGATGTATGTGAATGAATCGGGGTATTTTTCCATTAGTGGATCTAGTATTTCATCTACCACTTGGAGTACTTCTAGTTATGGGTCAATTCTCAGTAGCAGTAATACCGGGGCATCTGCAAAATTCACCTATACAGGTCAACGCTCGGTATCGGCTACTGTGAGGGATTCTTGGTATAATTACCATTATCTAACCAGATCGGTTAATGTTGGGGTTAGGAACCCAAACAATCCTACTGTTAGCAATAATAATTGTGGAGATGCCACTCTAACAAGGTCTGGCAGTCCACCCAGTGGTGTACGCTGGTATTGGCAAGGTAAAAATGCTAGTGGTACTAGTACAAGTAAGGGGTACGGTAGTACATTCGTTGCCAACGAAGGAAATGGTACGTACTATATAAGAGCACGCCATACAGCTTCTGGACAGTGGAGTTCATCTTCTGGTTCGGTTTCTGTAACCATTGTCAATTTTACACCAGGGGCAATCACAGGAGCTCATACTATTTGCTATTCCGGCGATCCTAATACACTTTCTAGTACAGGTAGCGCTGCTGGTGGAAGTGGAGGATATACCTACCAATGGCAAATATCTACAAATGGTAGTAGTGGTTGGTCAAATATTAGTGGTGCCACCTCCACTTCATATAATCCTCCAGGAAACCTAACGGCTTCTAGATGGTATCGTAGAAGAGTCACTTCTTGTTCAGGTCAAAACTTGTATACGAATGTCGTTAAGGTCACCGTGAATGCCAATTTAAATCCTGGGAGCATTTCTGGGACCCAAACCATCTGTTATGGAGGAGATCCTAGTACTCTTTCAAATTCTTCTTCTGCTTCAGGCGGTAATAGCACAAAAAGCTATCAGTGGCAGTATTCAGGTAATGGAAATAATGGTTGGACCAATATCTCTGGAGCTACTTCAACCACCTATAATCCGCCTTCGAATTTAACCACTTCGCGTTGGTATAGAAGAAGAGTAATTTCTTGCGGGCAAACAAAATATACGGGTACTGTGAAAGTCACTGTACACTCCAATTTGGTAGCTGGTTCCATTGGCAATGCACAAACCTTATGTTATACAGATACCCCCAGTTCTTTAACTAATAATTCCAGTGCTTCTGGCGGCAATGGAAGTTATAGTTATCAATGGCAGATTTCCACAAATAATAGTACTTGGTCTTCTATTTCAGGTGCTACCTCAACAACGTACATCCCACCTGGTCAAATTAGTGGAGATAGATGGTTTCGAAGAAGAGTTATCTCTTGCGGGCAAACGAAATACACCGGCAGTATAAAAGTTACTATTTATGCTGAAATTGTCACCCCTACTGCACCGTCAGTAGTTCAAAATTGTGGCAATACGATACTTACACGTACTTCTCCACCAAATGGAATTACCTGGTATTGGCAAAGTACTTCAGGAGGTACCAGTACTTCTGATTCAAATACAACCATTACATTAGCTAATGGAAACACTTATTATTTAAGAGGCCGTAATTCAAGCGGTTGCTGGGGTCCCGCTAGAACCATTTCATATTCTGTGCTCCAACCTACCAACTGGTATGCAGATAATGACAAAGATGGACAAGGGAATTCAGGCACAATATTAACTTCCTGCACCCAACCCGTGGGATATGTTTCTAATAGCAATGATTATGATGATAGTACCGTTTTAATTACCAATTTAGCACCACAACTTTTTTATGAAGATCGTGATGGAGATGGCTTTGGTGATGGCAATGCAAGTATTTATGCCAGTTTCCCTCCTAATGGATACGCTTCCAATAACTTAGACCAATGTCCCAATGCAGCAGGACCAAATAATGGATGTCAATACCGTGCTCCTTCCTTAAGTAACGAAAACTATATCTATACCCGCACCTATCAACAGCCAATGAGTAATGCGGTTTCTATAAAAGATGATGGAGATGTCTTAGAACATGTGAGTTATTTGGATGGCTTGGGCCGCCCTACACAAGAAGTGGCGCTAAAAGCCTCTGGTTCTGGGGTGCTCACCCAAAACATCCCAACAAATGTGAACGAATGGGCAATGGATTGGACCCAAGGAATCGGTGGGACTCCTTTCTATAATAGAATAGGAGAAACCGAAGAAAACCAACGCATCTATAGCCCAACGCCATTTGGTACTACTGATTTGGTATGGCAATGTGGAAACGACACAAAATCTGATCCAGATGGCGGTTGGAATACCGATTATTTCAACATCGATATAACAGCCAGCTACCGCTACAGCGTATGGGTAAAACGAACGCATTCAAATGCGGGAACCACCTACCACGGCACACAGAATGTAGATAATTTAAATGGGAGTGCCAATAATAATCCCTATTTCTGGTCTGGAGATCTCCCGCAACTAAATACTTGGTATTTATTGGTTGGGGTGGTACATCCACACAATTATACGGGTGGTGATACTGGAATAAGCGGGGTGTATGACATGCAAGGGAATCGCATTATAGATGGTACAGAGTTTAAATGGCGAACTTCTACGAGTTCTACCCGTTTCCGTAGTTATTATTATTACAGTACAGATGTAAATGCCCGCCAATATTTCTATGGCCCCAACTTTCAACAGATCAATGGCGGGGAAACACCACTTATTGGTGTTGCCAATGCACAGGCAGCAAAAGATATTGTTTCTCAGGTAGGCTATGATGCCCATGGCAGACAGCACAAAGAATATTTACCTTATGTGGCCTTTGAGGCTGATGGCAGTTTTAAATCAGATGCAGCAACCATGGTAAACGGCCGTTATATGACAGAATTCTCGTCAGAGATAACTACAACAAATCCGAATCCCTACTCGGAAACAGCCTTTGAAGCTTCTCCCTTAAATCGTGCAGAGAAGCAGGCGGCTCCCGGCAGTATATGGGGGATGGGAAGTGGTCATGAGATTAAGTTTAGTTATCAATCCAACGGCGCTCAAGAGGTTCGTCTGTTTGAAGTTTCTACCAGTTTTGCTAACAACACCTATACCCCTTCTTTGCAAGAGTCAGGGTATTATCAGCCCGGTGAACTTAGCAAAACGATCACCAAAGATGAAAATCACCCAGGAACTGCTACCAAAAATCATACTACGGAAGAGTTTACGGATAAGTTAGGACGGGTGATTTTAAAACGTACCTATGAAAATGAGATCCCGCATGACACCTTTTATGTGTACGATATCTACGGCAATCTCAGCTATGTATTACCTCCTTTACTGGAGGCACAAACGGCTAGTCTTAGTACCCTAACAACCAACATGGATGATCTGGGGTACCAATATGTCTATGATGATCGCAACCGCCTTGTAGAGAAACAACTGCCAGGCAAGGGAAGAGAGTCCATTGTATACAATAAATTAGACCAGCCCATTATGACCCAAGATGCGGTACAAGCAGTAAACGGTGAGTGGCTTTTTACCAAATACGATGCTTTTGGCCGTGTGGCATACACAGGACTGTTTTTAAATAGTTCCAATAGAAGCAGCCAACAAACTGCGGCAAATGCTATCAGCACCCAATTTGAAGGAAGATCAGCGGGGACTATTCCCGGCCAGCCTGCCGTGTATTATACCAGCAATGCCTATCCTACTAGTTTTAATGAGGTCTATACCGTAAACTATTATGATAGCTATCAGGATACCGATGGACTCTCTGTGCCATCATCCGTATTAGAAGAGCCTACCACCAACCAATGGCAAGGCCTCGCTACGGTTAGTAAAGTACGTGTATTAACCACTAATGATTGGATTACCACCATCACCGGCTATGACCATAAAGGCAGAGCCATCTATACAGCTAGTAAAAACAATTATTTAAATAGCACGGATGTAGTGGAAAGTCAGCTTGATTTTACAGGCAAACCACTTTGGACGCGTACCACCCATACCAAAGGGAGTTTAGATCCCCTGGTAATAGACGACTTCTACACCTACGATAGACAAGGACGCCTGCTTACCCATTCTCAAATGCTTGCTGGAGAAACACGCACCATCGCTAGTAACAGCTATGATGAACGTGGGCAGCTCATCCAAAAAGCAGTCGGGGGGCTGGTAGCCAATACCAGAACACAACTAAAGGATCTTCTAAACGTAACTCAAGTAGGCAAGACCATTAGCAAGCCAACCGCTGGTGCTGCTTGGGATAATACAGATGGTATTACCAGTAAATCCATAGAAGGAGACGGCTATTTGCAGTGGATCGTGCCACAGACTACTAGAGCACTGATGGTAGGCCTCGCACCAGACAACCCCAGTACGCATTACAACACCATTGATTACGCTCTCTACACGAGACATGACGGGATTATTCACGTTTTTGAAAATGGTGTACATCGTGGAAGTTTTGGCGCCTACGCCGCCGGGGATACTTTTAGAGTAGAAAGACAAGGCAGCACCATCTATTATAAAAAGAATGGATCGGTCTTTTATACGTCTACAATAAGTACTATTGCGCCGCTCCATGGAAATATTAGTTTCTTCCATACGGGCAGTACCATTAGGGATTTGGTATTAAACGATAGTGATACCCCTAGCACTCCAGTACCATTACAAGAGGTGGATTATGCTTATAATGTGCGTGGATGGTTAAAAGGAATCAATGAAATTGAACAATTAGACAATGATCTGTTCTCCTTTAAAATAAATTATAACAACCCAGAAGTCTCTGGAATAGGAGTTGATGGGTTATATAATGGCAATATAAGTGAAACGCTTTGGAGAACTGTTAATGACGGTACTAAAAGAGCTAATGGCTATCTATATGATGCCCTGAATCGTCTTAAGGTTTCCCGTTTTACAGATAATATGGCATCATACACCGGGCAATACAATTCCGCATATTCATACGATAAGAATGGAAACTTATTGAGTTTGGCCAGAAATACAGATAATGGCAGTGGATCTTACCAACAAATCGACAATCTAGTCTATGGCTACGATGGTGCTAATAAATTAGTGTCTGTGGTAGATAACAGTGGTCATACAGATGGCTTTAATGATCAAAATACATCTGGTAATGATTACGGCTATGATATCAATGGCAACATGACCTCAGACGCCAATAAAGGCATTAGTACTATTATCTACAACCATTTAAATTTACCCACAGGAATTACACTAAATGCCGGATCCATTGCGTATATTTACGATGCTACAGGCCAAAAACTAAAGAAAACAGTGGGCAGTATCACCACAGAATACGCAGGTAATTTTATCTATGAAGGCAATGATCTGCAGTTCTTTTCGCATCCAGAAGGTTATATAAGTCCAGATGGAAACGGTGGGTATGACTATGTCTATCAGTATAAAGACCATTTAGGGAACGTTAGGCTTAGTTTCCAGTCTTTGGGAGACACTTACAAAGACCTTGTAAGCAGTGATTTCACTTCAGATCTTGATGGCTGGGCTCAAAACGGTTCTACCAACCCCACCCTGGAGAATGGACGTGTAAAGGTCAACGTGAATTCTGCTTGGGAAGGAATGAAGCGAGAACTCCCTGGATTTTTAACAACTGCCGGGGAAGTGCTCCAAGTAAGATTGGTCTTTGACAAAGGCAATACACAGTCTAATGTTCGGTTGTATTTGCATGAAATAGATAGCAACGGCAACCTCGTTGCTTGGAACTCACAATCTTCTGACCTACAGACCGGGACCCATGTGTTTAACCATACCATGGCAAATACTGGCAACAGGATCATCCTTAGAATTGATAAGAACAATACTAATACCAGTTCAAACACCCATTTTTATCTGGATTATGTTAGCCTCTCGCAGGGGAGCCTAGAAATCATTGAAGAAAGCAACTACTATCCTTTCGGCCTTAAGCATAAAGGGTACAATATAGGTGGTGCAAATTCCCTTGGCAACGATCTAGCGCAAAAGTGGAAGTATAATGGGAAAGAGTTGGATGAAAGTTTGGGATTGAATATGTACGATTATGGTGCCAGAAGTTATCAACCTGATTTGGGAAGGTGGACAAGCATTGACCCTGCATCCCATGAATATGTTGGAATAAGTCCTTATTCTTATGCTGCAAACAATCCCAATGTGTTTACGGATCCGGACGGTAAACGTTTGTTCTTTGTAGGTGGAGCTGGAAACGACGCAGATGGCTGGGAATATATCACAAGATGGGGCAATTTCATGACTGATGCAGGGATAAGAAATTTTGTTAGAATCAATGCTTCAAATGGGAAACCAGGGGACATAGCATTTACGCATCAATATAGAAATTCAGGGTATGAGTTCCCAAGTAGCAGCTATCCCAGAGATCCTCAACACTATGGCTATGCAACTTTAAATCCATTTAGTGAAAGAGCAGTTCAGCACGATGCTATAGATAGAGCTGTGGAACAGATTGAGGATAACATAGCTAATAGTCCTTTAGAAGATGGTGAGCAGTTCAATTTGGCAGGATATAGCTATGGAAGTGTACTTCAGGCTCAGGTTGCATTACGTCTAGCTAATAAGGGTCAGTATATCGACAATTTAATATTGATTGGTAGCCCGATTTCTGAAAAATCCGATCTTATGGAACAATTAAAGGGAAATAAGAATATAGGAAAAGTAATTAGATATGACATTAAGGATGATTTGTTGAGCGATCCAAAAAGTATTTTGGAATTTATACAAGGAGGTATTCAAAATGGACCTGAAAGTGTTGGAGGTGAAGGTGATAACGGTCCCCATTTTGATTTGGCAAGACCTGGTAATGATGCAGATCAGTTGATTCAAACGGTGATTCAATGGTTACGACAACAAGGTGTAGAATAAAATATTTAGATCAATGAAGAAAACAATTTTATATGCGATTTTAATTTTTGCAACCTACACTATTCTTAGAATAATGCTAATACCAGTGGTATTCTCGTGGACTTCTTATGGTGGTTCTGAAAACTTAACATTCGCTCAGGAATTAATTTTAGGAGTGTTCGGCTTCCCATCATCCATTCTAGGTATTAAGGGTATGTCCTCGATATTCATGAACGGGTTGTTCTGGAGTCTGTTTTTTGTATTTGCCAGATACTTATATACTAGAATGATAAAAAGTAGGAAAACCGCCCATTGAGGCGGTTTTTTTAAGCTTTACAGTGAAGTCACATTTTTTTGGAAGAAGTCCTTGAACTTTTTAGAGGTGAGCACCCAGCTCCGCAGTAGTTGTACTGCTGCGGTAAACGAGTCACACAGTATTTTAAAAAAATAATGGCTTGGGCACAATTTTTATAAATTGTGGCATGCAACAAGGCATGAAGCACACCATTAAGACAAATGGGTCTTATTATATGACCATGACCGTCGTTGGTTGGGCCGATGTTTTTACTAGAAAGAGCCATAAACAGGCCCTTATAGAATCATTGCAATATTGTATAGCCCATAAGGGACTGAACGTTTACGCGTACTGCATCATGACCAACCATTTGCATTTGATCGCGAACTGCAATGAACCTTTTCAACTGAGCGATGCCATACGCGATTTCAAGAGACATTCAGCGCGTACAATTTTGGACCAGATTATGAATGAACCAGAGTCAAGAAGGGAAAATTTTATGTCAATATTCAGGAAAGAGAATGCAGGCGAATCCAAGAATAGGACCTTTAAGTTTTGGAAAACGGGTAACCATGCCATTGAGCTCTACACTGAAAAATTTTTATGGGATAAGATAAATTACATACATAATAATCCTGTTGCCGAAAACTTTGTACTGCAGCCTGAACATTGGCTGTACTCTTCGGCCACGAATTATTTGGAAATGGAGTCGGTTTTACCAGAGGTGGTAAGAATCCCCCAAATTATGAAGACCGTTTAAGTACCGCAGCAGTACAACTACTGCGGAGCTGGGTAAAGGTCGGCGACCAGACGATATCATTGGAACAATGGAATAAAGATTCCACGGGGCCGATGTCTGTGGACGAGCTCAAAAAGAACCATAAAGATTTGTACAATCAATTATTTGGAGGCAAATGATAAAAAAAGTAACATACTTAATAGTTTTTCTTACCGTATTCAGTTGTGCGCAAAAAGCGGAAGATACCATAAGGTTGATACCCGAGGGCTATGAAGGCTCAGTACTTATCATCTTTAATCAAAATGATGGTGCGCCAAAAGAGTATGAGGGCGATAAGCGTGTGTATAGGATTCCCGAGAATGGAGTTTTAAGAACACAGTTTGAGCCTAACTATGGTGTACAAAAGCATAGTTTCTTTTATGTTAGCAGCGAAGGAGAAAGAACGGGAATCCCCTTTGTTATGACACAAAATGACGGAATATTTGACAAAAACGATGGTGACGATAAGACCTATGCTTATTTAGAACAAACATTAGGGAAAGTTGAGAAATACGACCCAGATTCAAAGGAGCTAATGTACACGATAGAGCCTGCTCGAACATTCTACCTTGGTAAATTGGTGGATATTGATAAGGACTACCGAGAACAGTTGAATTTTACATTTAAACATCATAAAAATTAATAGTAAAAAGAACCCCCCCCGCTCCGCAGTAGTTGTACTGCTGCGGTAGACTAAGAATAAAGCCAGCACCCTGCGTGTTGGCTTTTTTGGTGCAATACTGGAAATAATTGTAATGAGATAAATATGTAGCTATACTCTCCAAGTGGTTTTATCATACACTACACTTTCCCCTCGAAGACAATAATTTAGAAGAATATTACTAAAAGGTATCTCTAAATAGATCAAGATTCCCAATGCTGCGCTTCCTTCGGCCATAGCACGCATTTTAATTCTAAATCGTAAAGTGAGGTTGGCCACCGTTTTCATACGTCCGTTCATCGAAAATACACAACAGAACACATTTTTTATCGTTACTTAAAGTCTACAAACCTTTCTATGAAACACCTAGTTTTTGGTATTCTTTTCCTTGCAAGCCTGCAAGCTTGTACTACCCTAAAATCCTTGCAAACAGTAACTCCCACCATTCCAGATTTAGGAGCGGTAGGTACCCTTAAAGATGGATTGTTTGAGAAGACTTATCAAACAGTCAGTACACCAAACTTTAGCATCAAGGTTCCCGTAGATTTACAACTACAACCTTTTACAAAGAACCAATGGGCCAGTTATGTTCGCTCCCAAGAGCGAAAAGGGGTAAAAGTGCAAGACAGCCTTCCTCCCCAAAACTACCTTGAATTGCACTTGGCAGATTTAGTTAGTGTGGCGCAAACGCTGAATGAAGCAACCAATGTGAGGTTGCGTACCTATTTAGCAGATGATGCCTCGCTTTCTATGGTGAGCGCCATTTCTATACGGCCTACAGCCCAGCAAGAAAAACGATTGTTAGAGGCACACCGCATTCAATTGGTGCAAGACAAGGGACAACTAAAATTGGCACTGGAAAATAAGAGAGGAGTCACCCATATACCTT
>CAZRPJ010000051.1:0-19852 GCA_964601965.1 uncultured Croceivirga sp. | reverse complement strand
AAAATCAGAAAAAGAGAAATTACAAGACAAGTATGCCAAACTAATGGCAGAAGCTCATAAGTTGAGTACCACCAATCGCAAACAAAGCGATGAAAAAGTAGCGGAAGCCGAAGAGGTTATGAAGAAAATTGACGCCTTAGCATAAAATGGAGCATCAATTTACAGAACGTGAATTAGACCGCATCATTGAAATGGCCTGGGAGGACCGCACCCCTTTTGAAGCTATTGAATTCCAATTTGGAATCCCTGAAAAAGAAGTCATAAAAATAATGCGGAGCGAACTAAAGCGAAGCAGTTTTAATCTCTGGCGTAAACGAGTAAACAGTGGTGTAAGTCAGAAACACTTAAAGAAACGCAATCCTGAGATTGATAGATTTAAATGTTCCCGACAACGCCAAATTACCGGTAACAAAATTAGTAAACGCTAAATCCTGATTTTGAAAGACCCACAGTTTGAAACCTCGTTGTCTTTTATTGAAGAACGAGTTGCACAGATAAATCCGGTTGCCTACGGGAAAACTCGAAATTTTATTGATGGCGACGTCACTTATCTTTCGCCTTACATATCCAGGGGGGTGCTGTCTACCAAACAAGTATTTCATAAAATAGTAGACCGCGGTTTTCAACCTAGATCCATTGAAAAATTTATCCAGGAATTGGCCTGGCGTGATTATTGGCAACAGGTTTGGAAACACAAGGGGAACGCCATAGATAGTGATCTCAAAAGACCACAAACCGATGTGGCACACCGCGAATATCCCAAGGCCTTATTAGATGCTACTACTGGTATTGAAGCCATAGATACCGCACTGGAGAGTTTTTATAGAACAGGTTATTTACACAATCACCTGAGGATGTATGTTGCCTCTTTAAGCACCAACATTGCACATGCCCATTGGTCGCAACCTGCAAAATGGATGTATTACTATCTTTTAGATGGGGATTGGGCCAGTAATGCTCTAAGTTGGCAATGGGTAGCGGGCGCAAATAGCGGAAAAAAATACTACGCCAATCAAGGGAATATTAATACCTACTGCCGTACTCAACAAAAAAACACCTATCTAGACCGGCCATATGAAGAGTTGCCACATGCAGCAATTCCACCGGAGCTAGAAGAAACCATTCCCTTTCAATTAAGTACTGAGTTGCCAGAACAAGGAGCGCTTTCTTTAAATCCTTCGTTGCCCACCTTCGTTTACAACTATTACAATTTAGATCCTCATTGGCGATCCGAAGAAAAAGGCAATAGAATCTTATTGTTAGAACCTTCCCACTTTAAAAAATATCCCATCTCTAAACAGGCACTCGCTTTCATGCTAGGGCTTTCAGAGAATATTGATGGTATACAAGTGTTTGTTGGGGAGTACGCCGCTCTACAGAAGGAAGTTGGAGCAGGATCGATCTTTTTTAAAGAACATCCTACTGCGAATCATTACCAAGGAATCGAAGACTCCAGAGACTGGATGTTCACAGTGGAAGGTTATTTCCCTTCTTTCTTTGCTTTCTGGAAACGCTGCAAAAAAGAGATAAAATGGTAAGTGGCACAAATGAAAAAATCGCATTTACCTGAAAAAATATGCCCAGTCTGTAAACGTCCGTTTACATGGCGAAAGAAATGGGAAAAAAACTGGGAATCTGTGCGCTATTGTAGTGAACGTTGTCGCAGAAATAAATAAGTATGGGAAGTATCAATATCATTTTTCCTCATCAACTCTTTCAAGAAAGTCCGTTACATTCTAACGGAAATCCTTGTTACCTCATAGAGGAATGGCTCTTTTTTAGCCAGTTTAATTTCCACAAACAGAAACTAGCCTATCATAGAGCTAGTATGAAGTTTTATGAGCATCATCTTAAGAGTTTAGGATTGGAAGTACATTACGTTGCGTCCAATGAGTCTACGGCAGATATTCGGGAATTTATTGCTTCTCTCAAGGATAAAACGATCAAGGACATTCATTTTATTGACCCCGCAGACAATTGGCTTCAAAAGCGCTTGCAACAAGCATGCGAAGAACATGCAATTGCAACTCATGAATATCCTTCGCCTAGTTTTTTAAATTCTAAAGAAGCTTTAGGCACCTATTTTAAAAAAGGAAGAAAACGCTATCACCAAACCCAATTTTACACAGAACAACGAAAAACACGGCGGATATTATTACAAGACAATGGAAAGCCCGTGGGCGATAAGTGGACTTTTGATACGGAAAACAGGAAAAAATACCCCGCCAAGAAAACACCACCTTCCGTACAGTATCCGGATCAAAATACCTTTTATGAAGAAGCTGTGCTTTACGTGGAAAAGAATTTTAGCAATAATCTTGGTACGCTAGAAAAACATCCAACCTATCCCAACACTTTTGAAACTGCCGATGCCTGGTTTCAACAATTCCTTGAATTTCGCTTTGCAGAATTTGGGCCTTATGAAGATGCCATTGTGAGCAAGGAATTGATATTAAATCATAGTGTCTTAACCCCTATGCTTAACACGGGTTTACTAACCCCCAAACGTATTATTGATGAAGCCCTAGCTTTTGCAGAAAACGCCAAGACACCTCTTAATTCATTGGAAGGGTTTATTAGACAACTTATTGGCTGGCGAGAATTTATACACGGTATTTACGAATTCCATGGAAGTGAAGAACGCACCAAAAATTTCTGGGGTTTTACTAAAAAAATACCTCCCTCTTTTTATGATGGTTCCACCGGAATTACACCCTTAGACGACACCATTAAAAAAGTGCTGAAAACAGGATATTGCCACCACATAGAACGACTCATGGTCCTCGGAAATTTTATGATGTTATGTGAATTTGATCCTGACGAGGTATACCGTTGGTTTATGGAACTTTTTATAGACGCCTACGATTGGGTCATGGTTCCTAATATCTATGGAATGAGTCAGTTTTCAGATGGAGGACTCTTTGCCACCAAGCCTTACATTAGTGGAAGTAACTATCTCATGAAAATGAGCGACTACAAAAAAGGAGAATGGCAATCCACATGGGATGGCCTCTTTTGGCGATTTATGGATGTGCATCGGGACTTCTTTTTAAAGAATCCGCGCCTTGGTATGCTAGTGCGCACTTTTGATAAGATGAATCCGGAAAAAAAAGAACAGCATCTTAAAAATGCCGAAGCTTTTCTTGTTGCACTATAACCGCCCTAAATTTTAAGTAAGCGTCTTAGCTTTCTATGTTGTTCTCTTTAAAGAACTGATCTAAATCTCTAGTGGAAGGGTTTTTTAGATGCTTATCGCCATAGGTGATTGTTGGAAACTTTAATTTTCCGTCATACAAGGCGCGTACCGTAGCTTCTGCTTCTGGATCTGTTTCCACATTATGGTCATCAAATTCCACCCATATAGACTGCATGTAATTTCTAAGATTGGCTGATTTTGGGCACCAATCGGCTCCGTATAATTTTAGTTTTTTATCCGACATCTGCCTTCGGTTTTACAAGTTTTAAAAATGTAGGATGTATTTGTTCTGCACGGCTCACAATTACCGGCGTAACAGACATTAATAAAATTGAAACCGCTAAAAAGATTTGATAGTTGGTTTCAGAAATAAGTTCATATTCCAAGCCACTTTGTGCTAATACAAAAGAGAACTCTCCTATTTGTGCAATGGAAAAACCTACCGCCAACGCTGTTTTCCAGTCTAAGCGCATGAGTTTTACGGCAAGAATACCTGCAATGGCTTTTACGAGTAAGGCAAAGAAGAACCAGAATATAATCCATTGCCATTGCGAACCAAATATTTGATAGTCTAACAGCATGCCCATGGATATAAAAAAGAAACTCATAAACACGTAGCGAAACGGCAAAAAACAGGAAATAGCCATTCTATTATACTCTGTTTCTGCAATTATCAACCCTGCAATGAATGCTCCTAATGCTAAAGACAACCCCAGTTTTTCTGTTAATAGGGCAATTCCGGTGACGATAAAGACCAAGGCTATCAAAAACACTTCCTGACTTTGCACCTTCATGACTGTTTTTAAAAAATATGGGATAACGAAACGAGCTAAAACATACGCCAATCCGCCCATGAGCACTAATTTCCCAACCAGCCAAAGTAGAGCTTCTACGGGGCTACCATCTCCCTGCCCAGCAATAATAGGCGTGAGCAACATTAGCGGAACAATCATGATATCTTGAAAAAGTAGCACCGCCAAAATAAATTTTCCGTGGGGTGTATTTATTTTATTGGAATCTTGAAGCACTTTGACCACAATAGCCGTACTACTTAAGGCATACAAAAAGCCCCAAAAGATACTTTCTGCCAAGGTAGGCCGCATGAGTAACCAAATCAGTCCCGCTGTAAGGAAAATGGTAAAGAATACCTGTGCTGTTCCTCCTCCTAAGACGTAATTTTTTATACGCTTTAAATTGGTGAAGGAAAACTCAAGACCTACCGTAAAAAGGAGAAGAATAATGCCAATTTCTGCATAGACCTCCACCTCTTCCATATCTGCGAAATAGGTAGAAGTATTTGGGCTTAATAAAACCCCTGTTATTAGGTACCCAATGATATATCTGATTTTTAAAAACTTACAGATTACAATCACTGCAGTGGCTACCCCAAAAATGGCAAATAAATTAAGTAGTATATGGTGCTGCATAAAAATCGTTCATGTTTCTTGCTACAAAAATCAATTTTAAATGAAATTTGATGGCATTTTGATTTATGGATCGGCTATGATTTTCGAGCTGTTAGATCCACCCAAAAATGATTAAAAAACCTTCTGTCTAATAAAAGGTAGAATTTAAGAAGCTTCTTATTGAAAACCAATATTATTTTATCTAGAGTCAACATGTTTAAAATTTAAATTCTGCCGTAAAAACACTGTGAAAAAGGGTATTATCTAAACCGCTTTCACTTAAAAAATCACCTGGAAAAATCACATTTGCTTCTAACTCTAGACTAAGATGTGAATTAACTTCATAAGCTGCGATCGAACCCAGCTGATGGCCAATAAAACGCCGCTCATTCACTGCTGGATATTGCAAATTTAAAGGAGGTCCATAAACGCCATCTTCTCTAGAAAATCGCCAAAACGCAACATAATCGAACTGAAAATTGAGCTTACCCCATCGCGTTTCAAAATAGGGATGTATGTCAAAAAGGTTGGAAGGCCCTATTCGAGCCACTCGCCCAAAATATGCCCCTCTTGGGTACAACCCATCAAACGTATTCAGCCGAGTATCATCTGCATTAGAATCTCCACTAATAGCCTCCGTCTTTAACCCTAAGACACTATTTTGACCAAGAAAAGAAACCGGATATTCTATATTGAAAGAAGCTGTCCAGGCGGTAATATCTTGATTTCCAAAACGTCCTGTCTGAAATACAAATTCGTTATTATAAGTAAGAGACTTCCATGAGCCAAAATGGCGCAGACCAATACTTAAACGGTTGTCGTCTGCTGTCCCAGAATCCCAGGTCTTCATGGCTTCTTCTTTATAAAAAGCATACAGATCCGTAGAAGAGGTTTTGGTCCAATGTTGGGTCCAATAAAGTCCCCCTACTGACTCTTGAAAGTCCAAGGCTTCATTGTCAAAAACACCCTCTTCTACTCGCACTGGAACAGCATAAAATCCCGTTACGGCAGAATTGTTGTCTTGGAATTGCACCTGTGCCATGTCAAATGAAAGCCGTACGTTAGGACCTTCTCTTATATCAATTAAGCGACCGCTTCCTAATCTCATATTTTGCCTGCCCACCAACACATTCCACTGCTCATTAAGACGATATCTTAGAAACAATTGATTAAAACTTAACTTGTCTCGATCTACGGGTGCTAAATTTTGTTTGCTGGTAATTATACTGGCATTTAGTTCGGCAAATAGCTCAAACCTATCAGCCATTTTTAGGTGGCCATGCAATTGAAATCTGTTCAAAAACCAAACGTCACTTTGCGCTTCTTCCGCGACAAACTGTTCATTGATGAAAGTTTCGGCCTGGGTTCTGTAACTGCCCCCAAAACTCAAGGTGGACGCCTTCCCTAGAGAAAGCTGTTTTAAACGGTAATACAACCGTTGCTCCCCATCGGTTATGCGTATTTCATCGTTTTGGCGTAGCAAACTAAAATCTAGCTCATTCTTAGACTCTTGGGCCTGACCAATCATTGTTAGTACTAATGAAAAGAATACTATGGGGCTGCGCACTTTCATTCTTAGAACCTCCTAATCATGAGTACGCCACCAATGAGTAATAATACCCCCACTAGACGTTGCCAATTAATTTGTTTTACGGGCAAACCTAAAAGACCGTAGTGATCTACTAGTAATGAAACCGCCATTTGCCCAGCCACGACTAATACAAAGGTTAAGGCCACCCCAAGTCGGGGGGCTAGAATAATAACAGCAGCCACATAAAAAGCCCCTAGAATACCAGCAATCCAGACCACTGGAGAAACTGTTTTAGTTTGGGCGATGGTTCCAAAATCGAATTTTAGTACAATGAGGTATACCAACAAACCCAACGTACCTATAAGAAAAGAGGCAAAAGCTGCAAAAATAGGCTGATGCACGGACTTCCCTAGTTGTACATTTAAGCCAGCCTGAAGCGGCAGTACTGCTCCAGCAATAATCGCTAGAATGATAAAAAATAGTTGTGTTTTCATGCGTTTAATTTCTTTTGAAGAAGCGCATCCACAGAGAATTTCCCCGATCCTAAAATGGCAAGAGTGATAAATACAATGGAATAAATAAGCGGAGTGTCTTGCACCTTCGCAGGATCTGTAGCATGCACCAGAAATAACCCACTTAAGGTAATTGAAAGTATCGCCAAAGCCGCCCAACGCGTGCCAAGACCTACCATAATGAATAGGGCACAGAGCACATTAGCAAAAATGGCATAGTAGGTAGCAAAAGTTGCCCCCATGCCAATAGGATCTGGAATATGTTCCATAGTGCTTTTGATATCAAGGGCTTTGGGTAACCCGTGGGTACGGAGTAAGGCAAGCGCTCCAAAAAATCGTAAAAATAATAGTCCTGTTGCCAAGCGTGTTTCGGAGGTATTTACCGAAATAGAATCTTTAAAAAAAGAGGTAATACTGCTCATTTTATAGTGTTTTTAAAAGGTATTCCATGTCTTTAATAAGTCGTTGGGTGTCTGCAATGTCCAATCCGTTGTAATAACCCCGTATTCTTTTTTGTGCATCTACTAACACAAAAGTGCCATCGTGAATGAGGTTTCGTTCTTCGCCACTTTTATCATCAACCGCCATTACTTTGTAGGCTCTAGACCTCTCAAAAATGAGTTCGGGATCGCCAGTTAGTAGCTTCCATTGTGCAGAATCGATACCATAAGCTTCAGCATAGTTTGCTAAAACACCTGGGGTGTCATTCAATCCATCAATGCTGTAAGAGATAATTTCAACCTGCATATTTCCAGAGAAATGTTCCTGTACTTCCTTTAGATGCCGAGTCATTTTAGGACAAATAGTTGGGCAGGAGGTGAAGAAAAAATCTACTACTTGTATTTTTCCCTCAGCGGCCGTGCTCGAAAAGGTTCCAAACTGATTTAAAAAAGCTGCTGCTTCTTGCTCCTTCCCTTCTTCAAGAAAGGCTTCCCCCAAAACGGGGGGAGCTTTCTCAAGCTTGGCGTTCTTTTCTTTACATGAAAAGAAGAGTATACCAACAGCGACCAAAAGAATTAAAAACTTAGGCCTCTTCATAATGGGTAACCAATGAGATATTTTCTAGTTTTAAAATTTCATCGGGAATATTTCTATTCGGTAACGGCACCGGTTGAAATACTACTTGGATGTCCTTTTTTGCATCAATAGCATCTGCGATCTCTTTTTCGATTTCAATCTGCAGATGCACCCCATTCTGTAAGAAAAAGGTATCCAATCCTAAGATGGGTAAAATGGTAAAGGTGCCTGAGTAACTACTCTTGCGCTGGCCGTCCATATCATATTCAAAGAACACTCGCGCACAATACGGTTGATACGGCAACTGAGCACGCTCAAAATGCAACATAACGTGTGCACGTTCTTTATTATTGAATTCTTTGTAAATAGAAGTAGTATCGGAAGTTGCTAGATTTAATTGCTCTACACAATCTTGTTTTGATGCCTCTCGTTGCGGCTTATCAGCTTCTTCAAAAGGGTTGCAAAAGGCTGGGTTTAAATTAAGATCGTTAAAACGATAGCCTAAGGCTTCGGTATCTAAGAGTTCTTTAATTTTAAACTCAACCGGTCTCCCCTCTCCATCAGTGGCATACAATTTCTTTTCTAACCACTCCTCCGCATCTGGAAGCACATTTTCTGGTGCGTAGTTTTGCCAGGCTTCCCAAATTCTATCGCAGTTCCCGTGATGTCCATAAAAAATAGGTTCATATCCAGACTCTGTAAAAGTGGCCATTTGACCACCTATCCAGTTATGAATATTGTTATGAAAAGACTGTTCTGCTATACCATCTTTTTGGGCCTCGTTGCGTTCTTTAATAGCAGGATAGCCCCCGAAGGTCTTGTATTTTGAAGCCCTAAAAGCGGCGCCAACGTTGATAAAGTCTTTTGGAATTTCGTCTGTTTGAGATACTTCTCTGTTAGGATTAAACAACGGATTGCTTTCATCTCCCCAGTAATGCGCGGGAATAAAATTAGATTTGGTCCAATCCCAATAATGTAAAGCCAATTTTGGCTCATTTACGGCCTTTTGTAATTTTTGTTCCATAGACCATAAATACAATCGGTGCCAAGGCCATACATACCAATTGTAATGAACTTGATTGGCATAGATGCTTGAAGCACAAAAAGTAGTGTGTAGGGCACCATGTGCTTGCCATCCCATGGGATCTAAGGGTGAAATTTCTGATCGATCTTTTAGAATTTTAACGGCATCCTTAAAGAGCTTTATTTCGGGATCATCTACGGGTATATCTGCGATGTTTTTTCGAACTACTAGATTGCTCGAAGTAGTGACTGCTGGCTTTCCTTCTGTCTTTGTTTGGCAAGAATTTAAAGAAGATGCTGCCAAAGGCATTGCGGAGAGGCCCACTGTAGACCAGCCCATTTTTTTTAGAAAATCCCTTCTTTGGGAGGGTTTGGTTTTCATGATCATTGGTTTAAAAAAAGCGGATGGTGATGCACCATCCGCTTTGGTATTATTACTCTTTTATGAATTGTAGATCTACTACAAGTTTTACCTGCTCAGCAACTACCACGCTACCGGCTTCGGTTACGGCGCTCCATGAAAGACCAAAATCTTTACGATTAATACTTCCTGAGATTTCAAAACCGGCTTTTGTCTGTCCGTAAGGGTCTACAGCGATACCATTAAAATCTACAGCTAAGCGCACACTTTTAGTGATATCTCTAATGGTTAGATCTCCCACTAAGGTTTCTCCATCAAACTCAGTAGATTTAAACGTCATTTCTGGATAGGCCGCTGCGTTAAAAAAATCGTTCGATTTTAAGTGGTTGTCACGATCGGCGTTTTTTGTATTGATACTCGCAATAGTCGCTACAAAATCAAATTGTGCGTTGTTAAAATCATCTGATTCTGTGGTAACCGTGGCATTAAAGTCCTCAAAGTGACCAGACACGGTAGAGATCATCATATGTTTTACCTTAAACCCAATCTCTGAATGGGCGGTATCTAAATTCCATGTTGTTTTTACTGCTGTTTCCATTTCTATTTTAATTTTACTTTGATTGTATCTTATTTCTGGTAGCCTCCGAAATATTTCACGGGAGACCAGTCTGGGATAACTTCTGGCATGGGTGGACTCATTTCGGCGTATTCCTTGTCACCATAAACTACATTCCCACCTACTACTGTGAGCACAGATGTTAGGTCGTTGATCATTTTTTCTGGAATAGTGAAGTAGTCATGTGAAAGGATGGCAAAATCTGCGAACATGCCATTCTCCAAAGTTCCTTTTACGGTTTCTTCATTAGAAACCCAGGCACTTCCTTGCGTATATAAGTGTAAGGCTTCTTCTCTGCTAAGTTTATTGGCTTCTTCGGCTAATTGAAAATCTCCTACTGTCTTACCGGTTATTAACCAGTACAGCGCCGGCCAAGGATTATAGCTCGCCACACGAGTACCATCTGTACCCGCCCCTACAGGCAATCCCATTTCCATCATTTTCTTCACGGGTGGGGCTTGCTTGGCTTTTTCTGCTCCGTAACGCTCTACAAAATATTCTCCTGCATAGGCCATTCTCGCCTGAATGGCAATGCCGCCATTGAGGGCTTTTATGCGCTCCAAGTCTTTAACTTGCACAGTTTCTGCATGATCAAACAACCAGCGTTTAGAAGCTAATTTGCCATTGGTTTCTTCATTGACCTCTTCAAAAACATCCAACATTAGTGAAATAGTCTCTCCATAAGTTGCATGTATTCTAAAGGGCCAGCCATTATCTACATGAAGACGTACAATGCGCTTTAAATCTGCTCTCCAAGTAGGGCGATCACGGTCCAAAAGTGGTTGTGGGGCTAGAAAGTTTTCAAAATCACCCGCACTCCATGCTAAAAATTCACCACCCCCTTCTAACTCGTACCCATGATCTAAATGAATTTCTCCATTATGACCTACTTCATTGGTTTCCATCCATTCCGTAAACTCTTCGTATTCTGCCCCTTTATTTTGTGGAAAGAGGTAGTAGGATAAACGGATTGGCATTTCGCCAGCATCTGCTAAGGCTTTGGTTCCAGAATAGTCTTTTGGGAATTTATGCCCACCGCCACCAGCATCGATACCGCTGGTAATTCCGAAGGTGTTTAATTCTCTATAAAATTGCTTGGTACCATTTTCCATTTCTTCTTGGGTTAATGGCGGTAAACTTCCAATACGCGCATAAAGAATTGTAGGATTGGGATTGGCAATAAGTACTCCCGTTAATTTACCGTCAGGACCTTTTTCAAATTCAGATCCCGGAGGTGCAGGGGTAGTTTCATCTATTCCTAGAACATCTAATCCCGCTTGGTTTAAATACCCTTGGCTGTATAGGAACAACACATATGTTGGCACATCACCGGTAGCTTCGTTTAATTCTTCCATAGTAAAGAGTCTTTTTTCTTCAAATTGAAAAGGACTCCAACCACCTATAACGCGTACCCATTGCCCTTCAGGAGTACGTGCCGCTTGTTCTTTTAGCATTTCCAACGCACGCTTCAGGGTTTTTACCCCATCCCAACGTACTTCAGCATTAAAAAATCGGCCCCCTCTTGTTAGGTGTAAATGCGAATCGTTTAACCCGGGAATTAGGGTTCTTCCATGGGCGTTAATAACTTGGGTACTATCACCCACCAGTGCGTTTATTTCATCCGCAGTACCCGTTGCAAGCACCTTACCATCCTTTACTGCTATAGCTTCTGCAATAGTTCTATCTGCGTCCATCACCGCCACTTTGGCATTAGTGACTACCATGTCTGCGGTTTCAGTTTGCTTGTTATTTTGGGTGCATGCAAGCAATGCCATCGCTGCAATAAGCAGTGTACTAACTTTTTTCATCTTGATTGGAGTTTTAGGCCCCCAGAACTGGGGGCATTACATGAATTATTAATTTTTATGACCTTCCGCTTCGCTTGCTTCTTTGCCAGTCATCCACTTGCTCATGGTTTTTATATAATCAATTCCTAAACCATAGGCTCCTCCGTAACGCTTAGATATTGCTACGATCTCATTGTACTTGTCGCTACGTGCCCAATCTCTATGAATTTCCAGCAAATATTGAAGAGATGTAATTGGTTTTACACCCGCCTGAACCATTCTGGTAATAGCCATGTCATGTGCTTCTTGAGAAGTACCTCCATTAGCATCTACTACCACGTATACATCATAACCATCTTCTAAGGCAGACAATGAAGCAGAAAGTGTACATACTTCCGTCCAAAGTCCAGCAACAACCAATTTCTTTTTACCAGTTGCTTCAATGGCTTTTACAACACGGGTATCCTCCCATGAATTCATGGTAGAGCGATCTATATATTCATCGCTATTTGGAAAGTGCTCCCTGATTTCAGGAAATACTGGCCCGCTAAACGATTTTTCTGCCACTGTGGTAATCACCGTTGGCACTTCATACAACTTGGCCGCTGCAGAAAGCAAGCCTACATTATTTCGAAGTTCTTCAATAGGCTGTGATTCTACCGCAAATGCCATCTGACTTTGATGATCAATCATCAAAACCACGTGATTGGTAGGATTTAGTAATTGGGCCGCGGCATTCGCTGGATCATTGTTTGGATTGGGATTATACATATCCCATTGACCAAAAGTTAAGGCACTCATTAAAAGTGCAATCATAGTTACAGTAATAGTTCTCATTTTAGCATTATTTAGTGTCATTATTGAATGTTTTAATTTGATTATTAATAGTCTTAAGCAATGTTCATTGGGACTTCCATTAACAGGAGTTCCGTATTAGAATCGGCGGTGATTTCTAGATTTTCTAGATCCCAAAGACCAAATCCATCTCTCTTCTCTAAGGATTGTCCGTTAATGGTCACGGCTCCTTCTATTACAAAGGCATACACGCCATTATTTTTTGGATCGTTCAATGCGTACTTTAAACTTTTCCCTTTTTCTAATGAGGTCATGTTAAACCATGCATTTTGATGAATCCAGACCCCAGCGTCGGCTTCATTAGGAGAAAGAATTTGCTGTAATTTGTTCTTACGATCGTCCAAATTCAAAGTAATTTGATCGTATCTAGGCTCCACTCCTTCTTTGTTAGGCACTACCCAGATTTGCAAAAACTTTACTTCTTTGTCTTTATTCGCATTATACTCACTGTGAAGAATTCCGGTTCCAGCGCTCATTACTTGCACATCACCTTGTTTAATAACGGCAGCGGTGCCCATGCTGTCTTTGTGTTCCAAATCGCCTTCTAGGGGAATAGAAATAATTTCCATGTTGTTATGCGGGTGGGTACCAAAACCCATTCCTGCAGATACTACATCATCGTTTAATACGCGTAGTACCCCAAAATTCATCCTATCCGGGTTGTAGTAATTTGCAAAGCTGAAAGAATGATGCGAGTTTAACCAACCGTGATTGGCTTTTCCTCTGGTTTCTGCTTTATGTAATACGGAAGTTGCTGTTTTTGTTTCCATCGTTTTAATGTGATTAAATCCTATTTGTTTGACTTCTTTTTTGGTGTTGGAAGAAGAATTTGATGCGGCCTTTAGGTAATGACCAAGCCCTAAAGCCGCTAGTACTCCTCCCCAAGACACATTTTGTAAAAACTCTTTTCGTTTCACGTTTTATTTTTTTAATGTCTATCTATAGGCCATTCTTGTGCCAAAAATGTATCTATCTCATTTTCAATTTTATAAGACTCGTATGTTAAGAAATCTTTTATCCCTTTTTATAGAATTTTCTATTATATGAGAAATTTTATAGCTATTTTAACAGCCAAAAGCTTAAACAAATGAGTGCGGAATTACCTTTTCAGGTCTTCAGGGAGCAGTTTTTTGAGAATCTACCTTACAAGGTGATGTGGATGGACGAACCCGGGAACATTATCTATGCGAATAAGAACTTTTTAATGCGATTGGGATATTCTCGTAGCGAGGTTGAAAAATTAACCATCTTTGATATTAATCCTACGGCAACTACAGAAAGCTGGAAAGAACACTGGAATAAGGTAAGCAAGGAACATGTGTACAGCTTTAAGGCAGTACACCAAACCAAAAGTGGAAAGTTTTACGATGTAGAGGTTTCTTCTCATTTTTTCTCAAATAATGGAAAAAATATCATCGCTGCCATTGTGAATGATATTTCTGAGTCTAGTTTTTACAAAAACTTATTGCATCATGCAGAGCGAATGGCCAATGTAGGCGGTTGGAAACTAAACCTGCAGGACGGTTCGTTGGTAGTTACAGAGCAAGCACTTAAAATTTTTGAAACTGACGACAAGCAGGATTTGCTACCCGGAAAGGTCATCCATCTATTTCAAGAAAGCGAAGAGTTAAAGACTTTGTTAGCAAAAGCCATTAGGAATGGAGCATCCTACGACGTAGTTCTAACATTGAAAGGTGACACAGAACACGCAAAATATGTTCGTTGTGTGACGGAACCAATTGTTCAAAAAGATAAAATCGTCAAAATAATTGGTACCTATCAAGATGTAACCGCTCAAAAAGAGCACGAACTGGATTTAAAACTCTATAAGGAGATTATTGACAATGCCCCCGATTTGATTTATATCTGGGATATACACGGAAAATTGGTTCACTATAACGAGGCTGTCGCCAAGAATCTTGGCTATACCTCTACCGAACTCAATGATTTTTATATCTACAACTTAGATGAAAACATTACCCCCGAGTGGTGGCGGGAACATTTTATGGAACTTATTGAAAAAAAAGTACTCCATTTAGATTGGTTGATCACCAGGAAAGACCATACCAAATTCCCCGCTAATATTATTGCCAACCATTTAACCTATCAAGGGCAGAACTTAAATTGTGCCATCATACGAGATGTCACCCAAAAGAATAAGCGAGACAAGGAACTCTTTGAGGCTCTAGAAGAAATAAAGACTCTCAAAAATCAACTTGAAAGAGAGAACGAATACCTAAAGGAAGAACTAAAACTGGAATTCAATTTTGAAAATATAATCTGCCAAAGCGACGAGTACTTAAAGGTTCTGGAAAAAGTGAACCAGGTGGCGCCAACAGACACCTCTGTATTAATTACAGGTGAATCTGGAACAGGAAAAGAACTGTTGGCACGTGCCATTCATGACAATAGTAGACGTAAAGAAAAGCCCTTGATTAAAGTAAATGCGGCCACCCTTCCTTCTGAATTGATCGAAAGTGAACTCTTTGGACATAAAAAGGGAGCTTTTACGGGGGCAATCCAAGATAAAGTAGGCAAATTTAGCCTGGCTGATGGGGGAACCATTTTTTTGGATGAGATAGGTGAACTGCCACTTGATCTGCAGCCAAAACTCCTTCGGGTGCTTCAAGAAGGAGAGTTTGACCGTCTTGGAGGTACAAAAACTACCAAGGTGGATGTGCGTATAGTCGCCGCTACCAATCGCGATTTAGAAAAAATGGTAAAAGAAGGGAAGTTTCGTGAGGATTTGTTTTACAGATTGAATGTGTTCCCCATTCATAATATTCCATTACGAGAGCGCAAATCGGATATTCCACTCTTGGCACAGTACTTTTTAGAAAAATACGCGTCCAAAGCTGGAAAAGCGTTTAAGCGCCTTAGCAAAAAAACCACCGCGGCACTTATGAAATATAACTTCCCAGGCAATATTAGAGAGCTTGAAAACCTTATTGAACGGGCTGTAATAATTGAAAACGGCACCACTTTACAGCCTGGTAATTGGATTCCAAACGGGGAATCCATATCACTCAAAGAAGATTTTAAATCGTTAGAAGCTATGCAACGCGATTATATTATCAAAGTTCTGGAAAAGACGAACTGGCGTGTTAGCGGACCCAAGGGGGCTGCTGCGATTTTAGACATGAAGGATAAGACGCTTTTTGCTAAAATGAAACGGCTAGGAATTGAGAAAGAAATTCGCTTGCGCAAGTAGCTCCGCTCATTTACCCTGGTCTTCCATAGCCTGTTTGGCCTCTTGAATGCCATCTAAAATCCAAGGCATTAGTTCGGAAACGGTAGGGTGCACCAATACCACCTTTCTGTAGTGTCTGCAAGGTATTTTAGAATGGATGATGGTAGCAAACATATTAATTACCTCATCCCCTCCTACTCCTAAAATTGAAGCTCCCAGGATTAAATCGGTCTCCGCATCTACCAAGAGTTTTGCAAAACCCTTGGTCTCTCCCATTTCTTTAGCCCTACTAATCTTGCTCATAGGCCTGGTTGCCATTAATACTTTTTTCCCTTGTTTAAGTGCTTCTTTTTCGGAGAGCCCTACACGTCCCAAAGGAGGATCTGTAAACAATCCGTACACCGTAGTACGCATACTAAGTGTGCGATCCCCTCCAAACAATCGGTCTAAGGCAATTTCTGCATCGTTCACGGCGGTATGGGTAAAACCTCCATGACCATTCACATCACCCAATGCAAAAACACCTGGAATATTGGTCTCGCAATAATCATTCACTCCAATATATCCTCGCTCATTTGTTTGCATTCCAATAGTATCCAGTTGCAACGTATCGCTGTTTGGGATTCTCCCTACCGCCATTAATAAGGCATCCCCTTCAATGGTCCGTGTAATACCGTCTACTGAAATTTCTAATTGTTTTGTGTTCTCTTTTTGGGATGCCTTAAGGGTAGTGCTATTAAAAAGTATTTCAATGCCTTCTTCCTTCAAGAAATCAGCCACCGCCATAGCAACATCATGGTCTTCTCTAGGCATGAGCTGTTCTCCTCGTTGTACAATGGTGACTCTTGCGCCAAAACGCCTAAATACCTGTGCAAACTCCACTCCAATATATCCGCCCCCCACTACAATTAAATGTTTGGGAACCTCTTCTAAATCTAGAAGTCCTCCACTATCTAACCAATCTACCTCATCAATCCCTTCAATAGTGGGCACAAAAGGTCTCGTTCCCACATTAATATAGATAGTATCTGCAGTGATCTTAGAACCATTTACTTCGATCTCTTTGGGCTTTGTAAAATGGGCCTGTCCATAAATTAAGTCTACATTGGGGGTGTTCTTCATCCAAGCTTCTAGACCATTGCTACTGCCATTCCGGATGCTATTCATGCGTTCTCGAACACGCTCAAAATTCAGGCTTAGGTTATCTGACTGAAAACCATAAAACTCGCCTCTTTTGGCCATATAAAATGCTTTGGCAGAAGCTACCAAGGTTTTTGTAGGAGTGCAACCAAAATTTACACAGCTCCCACCTACTTTTTTTGCTTCAATCACCGCTATTTTTTCCTGCGTAGGAATTAATTTTCCTAACAAGGTTCCGGTAGCTTGGCCCGTTCCAATAATAAGATGGTTGTAATGGCTCATTCTTTAAGAAGTTACAGTATTGATGTAGTGATATACTCGGGTTTGTAATGTAGTTAAATCATCCACGATAAAAGATGCTTCTAATAACTGGCAATCATGCACTGCCCTTCTTGTAATAGAATTAGTCACTGCAAAAACTGGCATATGGGCATTTTGGGCTGCACGAATTCCATTCACGGAATCTTCAATCACCAAGCACTCTTTCGGTGCAAGTTTTAAAGTAGCCCTAGCCAAATTATAGATATCCGGCGCAGGTTTTCCCTCTAGCACATCATCCCGTGTAAATACATGATGAAACTTGTTAAAAATACCCATGGTTTCTGTAACCTTCTTTGCTTCCGGTAAGTGAGACATCGTGGCCAATACCACCTGAAAACCGTCCTCCAATAATTGATGAAATAAACCTAAGGTATACGAACAAAAATGCTTGGCCAACAGTTTAGAATCATCCAATATTTTTCGATACTCCTCTAACCGTTTATTTATTAGTTGCTGACCTATTTGTTCTAAATCGTTCGTATTTAGATGCCGGCTCAAAACATCTTTAAAACGCATTGCTAAACCTGCTACCACTTCTTGCCGTGACAACCCAACATATTCATTAAAACAATCTAAGACCGTTTGCTCGGTAATTTCATGCTGTGCTAACTGGCTTATTGCCAGCGCATACGATTGGGCTTTTAATACTTCGGTTTGTATTAAGGTCCCGTCCAGGTCAAAAATCACCGCTTTAATCATAGGGTTTTATTGCATGATGCCCATGAAGCTAGCAGAATAAATTGACATCAAAAAATAAAAAAGCGCTTGATAACAAAAGGTTGATACTGGCCTGCTTAGAAATACCTACATTTAAATGCAATAGTTAAAATTCATGGAACAACGCGATTTAGAAAAAAGAAATGCCGCAAAGGCTTCTGTTGGTTATGTCAAAGACGGGATGATTGTTGGATTAGGGTCTGGCTCTACTTCAGAGTATATGGTTGAAGCGTTGGGAGAACTGGTAGCGGAGGGATTGAAGATCCAGGCGGTGCCTTCTTCAGAGCGAATTCACCAGTTGGCCAGTGCCCGCGATATTCCTCTTCGCAGGTTAGCCGAGGTGAAACAAATGGATCTTTATATTGATGGTGCCGATGAAATTGATCCTGATTTTCAGATGATTAAAGGTGGTGGTGGAGCTTTGCTCCGTGAAAAGATCCTAGCCCATAACGCCAAACAACGGATTATAATAGTGGATAGCAGCAAGAAAGTACCTACGCTTGGAGCTTTTCCATTACCCATCGAGGTGATTCCTTTTTCCTTGGAAAGTGTCACGGCAGAATTAGAAAAGATAGGCCTATCTCCGTTGCTTCGAATCAAAAACAAGGAGGTGTTTAATACCGATGAAGGCAATGTTATTCTTGATTGTTCCATACAAAGCACTCCCAAAACGCTATATGAATTGAATACTCAATTATTGGCCATTCCGGGCATCGTAGAAACTGGTTTATTTCTAGACTATGTAGATCTATTAATTATGGGAAAGGAGAACGATGTGGTCATTAGTGCGGTGAAAAAATCTTAAATGGCCGCGGTAGCGAAATTTTAGGTAGCAGGACGTACTTTAAAAGGTTGTAAAAATTGACCTGCCATTAATAAAGTAATTCCTAAAAAAATAACAGCACCAATAATAAAAACCGTTGTCTGCATATACTCAAATAAAATTCCCCCAATGATCAGACCAAACATACTAGCAATACTGCCCATACTGTTTCCATAGCCTTGGATGGCCCCTTGGTTTTGTTTGTTTCCTTTCTTGGCTAATAAGGCCATAAAACTGGGCCACATGAGGCCATTCCCAATCGAGAAAATGGTGTTCGCTAAGTAGATAAGAAGAATCGCATCAGACGCTAAGAGATAAAACCCACCCGCCAATAAAAGTGACCCGAAAAGTATAAGAAATTCATTTGACACACTTTTGGACAAGCGCGACAACAAAGGCCCTTGCACTAGAATCATAATACCGCTGGAATAGGCAAGGAACAATCCTAATTCCGTAGCAGACCACTCTAATAGTGCATTCGCATAAATGGGTAGGCCAGCATAAAACAGACTAAAAGCTAAAAAGGTCAAAAAATACACGAGAAATAACAATGGGATTCCAGGTATTGCTAAAATAGAAGCCCAAGTATTTTTCTGGGATGGAGGCTGATTCTCATAGCAATTTTTATGTTCTACCTGAAAAAATCGGCGAAAGGATTTTAAACGTAATTTCCCAGTATCCACCGCGCAAGGATTATTTTCTTTTAGCTGGGTATTAATAACAAATATCGCTAGCAAAGAAATTAAAGCAGCTAATAAGAGTGGTACTACTTCACCTAGTGCAGTTGACGCCAGTACCCCTGCCACAGCTGGACCCAATACAAATCCTAAACTAGTAGAGGCTCCCATTTTACCAAAATTGGCATTTCTATCTTCATCTGTAGAAATATCAGATAAGTACGCATTGGCCACTGAGACATTACCACCTGTAAAGCCATCAAAAATTCGGGCAATGAATATGATGATTAAAGGTAAAGTCATTGCATAGGTTCCCGTAAGCTCTGTGTTTTGCTGCCAGAGTTGGGTCTTTGGCAAAAGAAACGCTAAAAGAAAAAGCATCCAAGCCACAAAGGTACCCAGCTGACTTATTACCAAAACTTTCTTTCTACCAATTTTATCAGAAAGCCGCCCCAAAATTGGCGCCCCAATAAATTGGAAAAAGGGATACATCGCTCCTAAAATTCCATAAATAAAACCATTACCCCCAAAATCTGTAACAATAAAAATTAGGATAGGTACCACAATGCTATAGCCTAGAATACCAATGAAATTGACCAATAAAATGGGAAATATCTTTTTAGGAAGAAAGGAAAGGCCAGACATAAAAAGTACTTGTCTTTTAAAGGTAGGGAATAAAC